>NZ_WAJR01000001.1 GCF_008831035.1 Ellagibacter isourolithinifaciens
GAGGACCGGGGCGGACGGGCCTCTGGTGGAGCGGTTGTCGACCAACGGCACCGCCGCCTAGCTACGCCCGGAACGGATAACCGCTGAAAGCATCTAAGCGGGAAGCCGGCTCCGAGATGAGCTCCCTGTTCGGTAAGGGCCCGGGTAGAACACCCGGTCGACAGGCCGCAGCTGCAAGCGCCGCGAGGCGCTCAGGCGAGCGGTGCTGATAGCCCGAGCTCTTCTTCACCGATTTTAGTGCGGGTATCGGAATCGAGGCATGGAGCGCGCATGCAGCCGCCAGGGTCGCCGCGGGCGACCTGGAAGAGGCACCTGAACATAGAGCCTCGCGGGGGGAGCGCCCCCCATGAGCGGAACCGTAGAGAGGGGGATCACCCGATCCCATTCCGAACTCGGAAGTTAAGCCCCTCCTCGCCGAAAGTACTGCGGAGGAAGTCCGTGGGAGGATAGGGCGTTCCGCTCATGGGCGGCGCTTTTTCTTTTGCGCAGGGGGGCCGCGGCCCCGGGCAACCCCGGGCCGCGGCCCCCCTTCTTCTTGCGCTCGAGTGGGAAGTCAGCTCTTTCATTTATGCTTTGTGGTACGGCCCTTTTCCTGCGCCCGGGAGGGTGGCAGTTCCTTGTCGTGGGCTCCTTCTAGATGCTGGTCTCTTCTTACCGCTAGCAATTCGCTTTCTTATTCTCTGTTACCTTCTGGTTTTAATCTCCTTTTGCGGATTTACCCGCTCTTCTTCTGTTCAATGAATTTGAAGAAGGGTATTCTTGAAACCTATTCTCAGCGAAAGGAATTCTCATGCCGATTAGTTTGAGCGGTCGTAACTATCTGAAGCTTCTCGATTTCACTCCTGACGAGATTCGCTACCTTATTTCGCTTGCTAGACAGTTCAAGTCTTTGAAGTTGGCTGGCACGCCGCATCGTTATCTCGAAGGCAAGAATATCGTGCTCTTGTTCGAGAAGACTTCGACGCGAACTCGTTGCTCTTTCGAAGTCGCCGGTCATGACCTTGGGCTAGGCGTAACCTATCTCGATCCTGGTAGCTCTCAGATGGGGAAGAAGGAATCGATTGAAGACACTGCACGCGTGCTTGGCCGCATGTTCGACGGCATCGAGTACCGCGGATACGGCCAGGAAATCGTCGAGAACCTCGCTGCTCATGCGGGCGTCCCTGTCTGGAACGGCTTGACTAACGAGTTCCATCCAACGCAAATGATCGCCGATATGCTCACGCTCGAGGAAAACTTTCCCGAGGGAATCAAGGGCAAGAAGCTTGTGTTCATGGGCGATGCTGAGAACAACGTTGCTAATTCCCTTATGGTCGTCTGTGCGAAGCTTGGGCTTCACTTTGTTGCCTGTGGCCCCAAGGAGCGCATGCCTAAGGCGGATCTTGTGGCTACTTGCAGGGAGCTCGCGCGCGAGTCTGGCGGTTCAGTGACGCTTACCTCAAGTGTTGAGGAGGCATGCACGGGCGCCGACGTCGTTTACACCGACATTTGGGTTTCCATGGGCGAGCCTGCGGAACTGTGGGAAGAACGAATTAAGCTTCTTTCCCCATACCAGGTCAACAGCCGCGTGATCGACCTTATGGCTCCAACGGGCATTTTCATGCACTGCCTTCCCGCGTTCCATGACACTGAGACGACCATCGGGGCCGAGATTGCCGAGCGATTCGGCATCACCGAGATGGAAGTGACCGATGAGGTCTTCCGCGGCTCGCGCTCCCGAGTGTTCGACGAAGCTGAGAACCGGATGCATTCTATCAAGGCGATTATCTATGCAACCTTGAAGTAGCTCCGTTTTCTCGACGGCTGATGTTATCATGAGGGACTGTGAAATTCGCAGCCCCTCGTTTTTTCGAGCGGCATAAAGACTGATTGAAAGATAGTGCAATGACTTTACGTGAGCAAGTTGAAGAAGTTGTCGATGCGGCTTTGAGCGCCGCTGTGGCAGATGAGTCGCTTCCCTTGGAGGAGGTCCCCGCAGCAGCGCTCGAGCGTCCGCGTGATGCGGCTAATGGTGATTGGGCGTCGACGGTCGCCCTTCGCGCAGCCAAAGCGGCGCACATGAAGCCTCGCGATGTGGCGGAAGTGGTCGTGTCTCATTTGCCGAAGAACGATCTTATCGCCTCGACCGAGATCGCAGGCCCTGGGTTCGTTAACATTCGTCTTACGAACGCTGCGCTTGCGAGCGTTATCGCCGAGGCGCGTCACGAGGGCATGGATTTCGGACGTGGTGAGACTCCTGCGAATGCGGGGCGCATCAATCTTGAGTATGTCTCTGCAAATCCGACGGGCCCCATGCATGTCGGCCATGGGCGCTGGGCGGCGCTCGGCGACTCGATGGCGCGCGTCTTGCGCCATGCGGGCTTTGACGTGTCCGAGGAGTTCTACATCAACGACCATGGCACGCAGATGGATAATTTCGGTCGCTCGGTGTCGGTGCGCTACGAGCAGCTTTGCGGCCGCGATGTCCCGATGCCCGAGAATTGCTACGGTGGAGCTTATGTAATCGACATCGCGCGCGAGATTCTCGATGCCGATGGCGAGAAGTGGCTCGATGTTCCCGAGGAAGAGCGCGTCGTGGCATTCCGCGAGCGCTCGTATGTCGAGATGCTCGAGCATAACAAGGCTGTGCTCTCCGGTTTCGGTACAACGTTCGATACCTGGTTCTCCGAGCGCACGCTCTACGTTCCCGACGAGGACGGGAAGTCCGCTGTCGATCGCGCACTCGAAGCAATGGACGCGAAGGGCTATGTCTTTCAGAAAGATGGGGCGACTTGGTTTAAATCGACCGCTTTCGGTGACGAGAAGGATCGCGTCCTCATTAAGGAGAACGGCGAGTTCACGTACTTCCTCTCCGACGTGGCGTACCACTACAACAAGATCCAGAGGGGCTTTACCCACCTGATCGACATTTGGGGAGCAGATCACCACGGATACGTGAAGCGTTGCCAGGCAATGCTCGCCGCATGGGGTTACGAGGGCGCGCTTGAAGTGGTTCTCGGCCAGCTCGTGAATCTCTTCCGTGACGGTAGCGCGGTTCGCATGTCAAAGCGCACGGGCGAGATGGTCACATTCGAGGAGCTTATCGAGGAAGTGGGCGTCGACGCGACGCGCTATCTCATGCTTTCGCGCTCCTCCGACCAGCCGATCGACTTCGATATCGAGGTTGCTAAGAAGAAAGATGCCACTAACCCGGTGTATTACGTGCAGTACGCCCACGCGCGCATCTGCTCGATCTTGCGCAAGGCTGCCTGCGAAGGCGATCTTGCAGCAGCGGAAGCGGGCGATATCACGTTTAACGAGCTTGCCGAGCGCACGGTCGGCGCCGACGTGGACCTCTCGCCTTTGTGCGAGGAATCGGAGCTTGCCCTCATGCGTAAGATGGGAGATTTCGCTGACATGGTTGCCCAGGCGGCAGCTGATCGCGCGCCGTTTCGCCTGACGCATTACGCGCAGGATCTCGCAGCGCTGTTCCACCAGTTCTATACGAACTGCCATGTGCTCGCCGACGACGAAGCGACTCGCCGTGCCCGCTTGGCGCTCTGCGATGCCTCGCGCATCGTGCTCGCCCTAACACTGAGTCTTCTGGGGGTTAGCGCACCTGAAAAGATGTAGTGCATATGTAAGTTTCCTATTTGAGGAGGTCATTGCTAGGTGGAGACCCTTACGCTCGTCATGCTGATTTTTGCGGCGATTCTCGCATCCTCGATCATCGACCAGGTGGTGCCGAGGGTGTCATCGCCGCTCATACAGATTGGCCTGGGTCTTCTCATCGCATTGTTCGCCTCCTCTCAAATTCGAGTTACACTCGACCCGGAACTGTTCCTTGTGCTATTCATTGCGCCGCTGCTCTACGAAGAGGCGAAGTCCGCCGACAAGGCGGCGCTTTGGCACCATAAGCGTCCTGTGCTTTCTCTTGCGATCGGCCTGGTCGTTGCAACGACACTCGCGATTGGGTTTGCTGTGCATGCGGTCATCCCGTCAATCGGGCTTGCTGCTGCATTTGCCCTTGGTGCCGCGCTCGGTCCGACCGATGCCGTTGCCGTCACCTCACTTTCGAAGCAGGTCAACATCCCTGACAGGCAGGGGAGCATTCTCAAAGGCGAGCTTCTCTTAAACGACGCGAGCGGCATCGTGTCGTTCCAGTTCGCCATTGCCGCCGCGGTGACGGGGTCGTTCTCCCTTCTCAATGCGACGGGGAATTTCTTCGTTGAGTTTCTTGGCGGTATCGCGGTCGGTGCGCTTCTCGCCTATATCGGCAAGTTCCTCGTCAATAAGGCGCGCTCTCTTGGCGTTGAGAACACGACGTTCCATGTGCTCTTCGAAATCCTCATTCCGCTTCTGGTGTATTCGATTGCCGATGCCGTTCACGTGAGCGGCATTATCGCCGTTGTCGTTGCGGGCCTCATCAACGTGATCTCCCCGCATGCGATCGGACCTTCCATCTCGCGCATGAACATCGTGTCTTCGAGTGTGTGGCGTGTGCTCACCTTCGCCTTGAACGGCTTTGTGTTCGTGCTTCTGGGCACACAGTTGCCGCAGGCCATGGTTCATACGTGGGATGATGTCACCTTCAGCAACTTCACACTCATCGGTTATGTTGTCGCGCTTACGTTGCTTCTCTATGTTGTTCGATTCGCGTGGGTCTGCGCGAGCGACTGGCTCTACACGCGCCGACGCAGTAAGAAGCATAGTGAGAAGTTCAAGCTCGACCTTCGCAAGAGCCTCATCACGACCCTTGCGGGCGCTAAGGGAACCATCACGCTTTCGATCCTGTTCACCATCCCGTATTTCATGGATGGCGCTCGGTTCCCGCAGCGTGATCTGATCATCTTCCTTGGGTGCGGCGTTATCGTATGCACCTTGCTTGTGGCGACGTTCATTGTGCCCCTCATCGCGCCGAAGAAAGTGAGCGAAAGCGAGGAAGCGGCCCGCGAGCGCGAGGCGGAGTTGAAAATCGATATCCTCAGAAGCGTCGTCGAAGAGCTCACCGCACGGCAGACGCCGGATACTCGCCGCGCGACGAGAAGCGTGGTCAGCTCTTACAACGATCGCATCGAGCGCATCAAAGAGCAGCATGGCTTCGACGAGGACGAGGATGAGGCCTATTCCGATTTGCGCATCCGCGCAATCGGATGGGAGCGGGAGTTTGTCAAGAAGCTCGCTGAACAAGACGATATCGACAGCGAGATTGCGCTTAAGTACCTGAAGCGTTTGAAGCATATCGAGGAGCTAAGGAAACATAGCTCGGGACGTTGGTCCATCCAAAACATCTATCTTGTGTTGCGCACATTTTTGAGGCGCGCGAAGGGCGTTGTCTTGCGCTACGTTTCGCATATGTCGTCGTCCCCGATAACGGCTGCCGACCAGGCGGCAGAGATACGCAAGATTCAGCAGAAGGCAGGCGAGTGCGTGATTGGACGTCTGAAGGACATGCTCGCCGATTCCGACTGCAACGTCCCGAGCGAGTATGTGAGCAAGCTTCTCATCGAATATCAGCGCACAGTTGCCATGCTTGCCGCCGAGCTTGCAGCCCCTTCGGCGACGGTCATCATGCGTGCGTCCGACAAGGCGGAGGACGTGAAACGGCTTGGCTACCTGCTTGAGCTCGAGCAGATTCAGTCGCGCTACGAAGAAGGCGAGTTAACCCGTGGCGAGGCGAAACGGATGCGCGACAACACGAACCTTATGCTGATGGACGTGGAGGATAGCGTGTAGGTCCCGTTTTCGCGGGCGGGGCGATTATTGGTTAGGACCCAAACTGTACAAGAATGACGATAAGTTGTGGAGAACTCGTCAAATGAGCGGATTATCAGGGTTTCCGCCAAAAAATAATCCCCAAACTTAAGAAGATTGGGGATTATTCAACACTGAATTCGATGTATTTCGCAAAGCCTTCACAACTTATCGTCGATTTCGTACACGACCAGCTGCTTGCCTTTATTGCGCGTTGATGGTGGTCATCTGAAGCGCTTTGCCGAACAGCTTGCCGGCAGCGTTCTTGCAGGCGAACTTCACGGCTTCCGGATCGGCCACGACGCTGCCCGAAAGCGATTCGACGCCCCACTCGAAAAGGTACGGCGTCATGATCGCGCTGGGACCCACCATGCAGACGGTAGCGTCCTTGGCGAGGGTCAGAAGGCGCGGCGCGGTCTTGTTGATGAGCGTGACGCCGGTGATGAAGGCGTAATCCGCGGTCGGCATAACGTATTCGCAGGCTGGATCGGGGGTATCCCACTCATCGCGGCAGGAACGCTCGAGCACGGTGAGCTTGGCGTATTCCGCGATGTTCTCGACGTGGGGGAAGTGCCCGACAACGACGACGTGGGCGTCGCCGCCCGCTTGCTCGATGCGAGGGCGATACGTCTCGAAGGCGTCTTTCGACGACGTGCCGCCGCGCTTTCCCTTGTCTTCTTCCTCCTCGGTGTCGTATGTCGCGCCCAGAGGGTCGAGCAGCTCGCGGCGAGCATACCAGGCGTTCAGGGCCGCGATGCCAAGTGTGGCCTCCTCGAAGCACCATGATTTCGACAGCTCGGCCACCTCGCGCAGCGACTTCCCGCGCAGATCGCCCTTGTACGTGCGCTTTCCGCCATTGCGTGCGGTAAAGGCGACGCCGCATCCGCAATCTGCCTCAACGTAAGACCAGTTGAGCCCGAGACAGTAATCGCGCACGAAGATGTCCTCGGGGATGCCCGCGATGAGGTGGTTGTAGAGCCGCCAAGGTGAGGCTGGGTCATCGGTGCCAGGAAAGACGATGGTCGAAGGTTCCGGCGTGTGCTCCATAACAGAACTCCTTTGATTGCATGCTGATATTTTCACCTGAATTCAGTATAAACCAGTTACTGCAATGGACAAGATGGGTCGATGCGAATCCGTGGCCTGCTGCCGTGTGCTGCTCTGCTACAATTTCGTGACGTTCAAACGAATCGCATCGAAGGGACTTGATACCATGCTCGTAGCTTCCATTGAAAACGCCGAAGCGCACGATTACCTGTCCGAACGCCTGAAGAAGGCCTATGCTTTCCTGCGCGAAAACGACCTTGGCGCACTTTCCTGTGGACGCCATGACATCGATGGGGAAGACGTGTTCGCAAACGTCATGGAGTACGACACTGTCTCCGCGGAGGCGAAGAAGCTCGAGGCCCACAAGCTCTACTACGACGTGCAGTGCGTTGCCTCCGGAATCGAACGTGTCGAGGTGGCGCCCCTCGAAGGGCTTGTTTGCGCGAAGGAATATGATGAAGCTGACGATTACGCGCTGTTCGAGTCTCCGATGCCGGCAACATCGGTTGTGCTTCATGCGGGCGAGATTGCGGTGCTCCCTCCTGAGGACGCGCACAAGCCGGGTTGCATCGCGGAGGACGCGCCTGTCCACGTGAAGAAGGTCGTCGTGAAGGTTCGCGCATAACCTGCGGGCATGGTGTATCATGGGTGCATGAAGCAAGGCGCATATGCGCTGATGATATGGAAGTTTTGGCCACGGCCGCGCAGGCTGTGAAGGAATGAATGAAGCGTCTCGGCGATTGAGCATAAAGCGTCGAGGCGCTTGAACGTGAGGTAACGTCGCCCCATGAAACGTGAAGAGAAGACAATCGCGAAGAATCGCCGTGCGTTCCATGATTACGAGGTCGTGGAGACGTTTGAGGCGGGGGTCGAGCTTTCGGGAACGGAAGTGCGGTCGCTGCGCGAGAACAACTGCCAGTTGACCGACTGTTTCGCACTTGTGCGCAACGGGGAAGTATGGATGCACAATGTGCACATCACGCCATTTTCCCACGGCAACATTAACAATCCCGACCCCGATCGCAAGCGAAAGCTCCTGCTCCATAAAAAGCAGATCCGCTACCTTGCGGAGGCGACGCGCGAAAAGGGCATGGCGCTCGTTCCCCTGAAGATGTACTTCAAGGAAAACGGGCTGGTCAAGGTTGAGCTTGCGATTTGCCGCGGCAAGAAGCTCTACGACAAGCGCGCGAGCATGAAAGAGCGCGACACCAAACGGGAAATCGATCGAGCACTGAAGGCGCGCTCTCGTTAGAAAGGGTTACTGCCATGAGCGAGAATCGGATCGAAACCGCAGCTGACGAGGCTGATTCGCCATCGGAGGAGACGCAGGAAGAAGTTTGTGAGGTGCTGTCCGAGGGGGCGGGGGAAGTCGTCGACTCCGAAGGCGTCGAGGAAGCCGAGGGCGAAGACGAGCTTGCTGATTCGGAAAACGTGGTAGAAGAAGAGACCGAAGAGGCCGAAAAGTACGAAACCGTCGAGATTGAGTATTCCGAGGACGACATCGAGGCCTATATCGTCGACGAGGACGACAACGAGATCGGGTTTATCCTGCTTGACGAGGATGGCAACGAGATCGAGTACTACTACGATGACGACGAGGAAGCCGCGAAGGGGGAATCCGATGAGGACAACCCCTATGATTTGGGCATCACCCGAGAAGGTGTTGCCGAGGCGACGAGCGACATGAACGACATCTATCGCGATGGCGTCGCGATTGCGGTCGACTTGAAAGACGCGCTCTCCGAAATCAAAGAGGCACTGGATTTCTCGGACATCCTCCCGACGAAGAAGAAATAACCTCTCCGTGTTGCCTTGACAGGTCAAGCTGCTCGGCTAAAATATTTTTTCTGCAAGAGCACGTCTTGCGCACTTTGACAAGGTGGAACGCATGAGTTCCCGCCCGTCGGCGATTGGCTCCGACGAATTCGGGGGCGACTGGTTTCGACATGGTATGTTTGAACTGAGGAGCAGGTCGTGGTCTCCTCGCCACGTAAAACAGGGGTAACGTCAAGTTAATTGGCAAGAAGAACTATCAGAGCGCTCCTGCGCTCGCCATGGCTGCTTAATCAGCACCTGGCACGTCAACCCCGAGTTGTCCCCGACTCGGGTGCGACGTCATTTTAGGGGACTGCATCAAAGCACGTAATCGGTATGGCTTTGGTAAAGATCGAACCGATCCGGGTCGGCAACGTTAGTTCGCGGACCGAGACGGCCTTGAACCTGAACGCGAAATAAGCTTGTAGAGCCTCAGCGAGAATATAGTATGGACCGGAGTTCGATTCTCCGCGCCTCCACCACAACATGCCAGGCAGGCCCGAAAACGGGTCTGCCTGTTTTATTTCCGCGGCTTTGATTAGGACGACAAGCCTGGCTTTCTGCTCACTTTTGGGCCGTGCGTCAAGTATTCGTGCAACGTGCCAGAACGTGTCCTGCCAAGGCGGGTTCTCTTGCTACAATGAGCCGGATATAAGAAGCAAGCTGAACCGGATGAATCAGGAATGACCAAACGTAACGAGCAACCCGCTCCTTCCCACGGAAAACATGCAGCACACGCCAAAAAGGCTCCCAATGAGCCGCCTCGCGTTGCGCCTTCGCACGGGAAGACTCAGGCGATTCCCCCTGTGGTTCCTGCGGGCATGAAGACATCTGGCGTCCCAGCGCCGCATAACGGCAACGGGTTTGCCCCCGAAATCGCCGACGCGCCGACTCTCGGCAGCAAGCCTCGCGCTGCCCGCATTGCGGGAATCGTTCTCGGTGTCGTCTTCGGGGTCCTGCTCGTCGTCTACCTTGTGGGGGTTGCCGCCTTCTCAGGCCATTTCTGGCCGAAGGCGACGATCGGCTCTTCCGACATTTCCTTCCAAACGCCCGACGAGGTCGCATCGGTCCTCGAGCAGGGAATCAACAAGTACTCGTTGCGCGTTCATGGCGACGGCTTGGATGTGACGCTTTCTGCTGATGAAGCGGGCGTGCGGTTCAATGCGGAGCAGATCGTGAGCGATATGTTCGCGCAGGCGAACGAATGGGCCTGGCCGGTCGAGGTGTTCCGTGAGCACGATGAGACCGAAAGCCTTGTCGCTACCCTCGACAAGTCCGGCGTTGCCGACAAGCTCCATCAGGCGATCGATGCGGTGAATGAGAACACGGAAGCTCCCGTGAACGCCACGGTGGCGTTCGATGAGGACGCGAAGATGTTCAAGATCGTGAAGGAGAAGTACGGCACGCAGATCAACACCGACGTGGTGATGCAGGACGTGGAGCGGGCCGTCGCCACGCTCGAGAGCGAGGTCGTGCTCGACGAGCGCGCGCTCTCGCAGCCGACGATCTTCTCGGATGACCAGCGCGTGATCGATGCGACGTCGCAGGCGAACAGCATGATCCTCGCCAACGTGCAGCTCATGATGGCGGGGAAGAGCGCTCTCGTGTTCGACGCGTCGGTTATCGGTCCCTGCATCTCGATTGGGGAGGATTGCTCGGTGTCGTTGGACGAGGACGCGCTCGGCGCCTGGGCGGACGAGGTCGCCTCGGCTTACACGACGGTCGGTTCCACGCGCTCCTACACGCGCGCGGACGGCGCGCAGTTCAGCGTGTCGGGCGGTTCGTATGGCTGGAAGGTCGACCGCGACGCGCTCTTCGATTGGGCGAAGGCGGCGATCGAGGCTGACCAGACGGGCGAGGCTGACTTGCCTTGCAGCCAGACCGCGAACGCGTGGAACGGGGTCGGCGGTCGCGATTGGGGCGCTCGCTACATCGATATCGACCTGTCGGCGCAACATGCGCGCCTCTTCGATGAGAACGGCGAGGCTATCTGGGAATCTGACATCGTGAGCGGCAAGCCGCGCGGCGGTTCGGGAAGTCTTACTCCCACGGGCGTGTACGTCATCAACTCGAATTCGGGCGGATCGACGCTCGAGGGCACCAACGATGATGGATCGAAGTACAAGACGCCCGTCACCTACTGGATGCCATTCGTTGGGAATTTGATCGGCCTGCATGATGCCAGCTGGCAATACGCGTTCGGCGGAACGCGATATCGGGACGGCGCGGGGTCGCATGGGTGTGTGAACCTTCCGACGAGCAAAGCTGCCGAGTTGCACGGGCTTTGCTCTATGGGCGACGTCGTGGTGTCGCACTGGTAAGAAAAAGAGAGCCTGCCTGCGCAGTTCTGTCGATGCGCGGGCAGGCTCTTTTCGTTTGCTGCGGGTTTTGCCAGCGCGATGCGGCTAGCTTACTGTGATGTCGGCGTAGTGAAGCGGGATGACCTTCTCGAGGTCGCTCGGGGCAAGCTCGACCTGGCACCCGATGCGTCCGCCCGAGAACATGATCGTGTCGAAGAGTTGTGCCGTTTCGTCGATGGTGGTCGTGAACAGCTTCTTCATCCCGACGGGGGAGCATCCTCCGTGCACGTAGCCGGTCAGAGGCAAGAGCTCCTTCGACTTCAGCATACTCACTGCTTTCTCGCCGACAGCCGCTGCCGCCTTCTTCAGGTCGAGCTCTTCGGCGACGGGCACCATGAACACGTAGTGCTCGCCCGATTTCGCGACGGTGACAAGCGTCTTGAAGGTTTGATCTGGGTCCTGCTGGAGGAGTTTCGCCACCTCGACGCCTGAAAGTGCCTTCTCGCATGGGAAAAGATGGCTCTCGAAGGGCACTCCTGCGGCCTCGATTTCCCTCATGGCGTTCGTTTTCGTTTCCTTTTGCTTCGACATGGCTCTCTCCTTGGTGGTTGCTTTGGAAGGGTAGCACATGTTTGATGAAAAGATGCATTGAACCATTTATTCCTTGCAGAGTGTTTTAGCTGTGATATATTTTCGCAGCTAAAATATTTAGGATGAAAAAGATGAGGAAGTAAGGGGGTTTGCTGCGTGGAACAATCCATTGAGGAATTGAAGCAGCGGCTCTTTGAGGCCACGAGGCGCGTGCGCAAAAGCCGATCGCACCGGCCTTTGCCTGAGGGCATCACACCGGCCGAGGGCTTCGTTTTGATGTCGATTTCGCAGCTTATGTCTGACGGAAAGCGCGTCCGGTCGGGCGATATCGCCAAGCGTGGCCACAACACTCCGAGTGCGACGTCGCAGGCATTGAGGTCGCTTGAGGAGAAGGGCTTCATCACAAGGCATCGCGACGAGGGCGACAGCCGCGGCGTCACGGTGCGGCTGACGGAGCTCGGCTGGAAATACGAGCAGATGAACAGGCGTATGCACGATCGCCGCCTCGAGGACCTTCTCGAGTTTCTCGGGGCAGACGATGCGCGCGAGTTCGCTCGCATCGCCGAGCGCTTGTCCGACTTCGAGAGCACCCACCCTTGGAGCGCCTATGTCGAGGGACCTTGCGAGCTTAAGGGCGATTCTACGCGGAAGGAGCCTTCGCAAGAGGCTTTCGCAGGAAGCAGTTCGGGGGAAGGCGGCGAGCGATGCGAATAGCCAAAAACCTTGCTCATCATAAAATCGCGGTACTGCTTATCGTTGCTCTTCTGGCCGTGCAGGCTTTCTGCGACTTGTCGCTTCCGAGGTACACCTCCGACATCGTTGACGTGGGAATCCAGCAATCGGGTGTGGAGCACGCGTCCGCGTCGCAGCTGTCCGCACGCACCCACGACCTCGTGGAGATGATGCTTCCCGAATCCGACGAGCAGCTCTTCGCCGATGCGTACGACAAGGCTGCAAGCGGGAACTATACCCTCACCGAGGCGGGCTATGAGCGGCGAGAGGACCTCGACGAGGCGATGGCGCTTCCGCTCTCTGTCGTCCACTACGCCGACCAGATTCCCGATCTCGACCTTGACCAGGTGAAAGCAGCGTTCGATGCCGGGCTTGTGAGCAAAGACGACGTGATGTCCATGCTCGATGAGTCTCGTGAGTCGTTGGGCGATATGGCGGATACGCTTATCGCGCAGCAAGGCATCGCCGCAGCTCGAGCGGAATATGAGCAGCTGGGTGTTGACATGGACGCCATGCAGATGGACTATCTCTTCTTCACGGGCGCCAAGATGCTCATGCTCTCCGCGCTCGGCATGGTCGTGGCAATCGCAATCGGCTTCCTCGCGTCGCGAACCGCGGCAAAGGTGGGTCGATCTCTGCGCGGGCGGCTTTTCGACAAGGTCGTCACCTTCTCCGACGCCGAGATTCAATCGTTTAGCGCGGCGTCGCTGATCACGCGCGGGACTAACGATGTCCAGCAGGTGCAAATGGTTACCGTGATGCTGCTGCGCATGGTTCTCTATGCGCCCATCCTCGCAATAGGCGGCATCATCATGATTGCGCGCACCAACCTCTCGATGGGCTGGATCGTCATCGTCGCCGTGCTCGCAATCGCGCTTATTCTCGTGGTACTCATCAAGGTCGCCATGCCGAAGTTCAAGATCATGCAGAAGCTGATCGACCGCGTGAACCTTGTGTCGCGTGAGATGCTCATGGGCCTTTCGGTCGTGAGGGCGTTCAACCGCGAGCAGCATGAGGAGGAGCGCTTCGACGAGGCGAGCACGCGCCTGATGAAAACGCAGCTTTTCACGAACCGCGTCATGACGTTCATGATGCCGCTCATGATGCTCATCATGAATCTCGTGTCGGTTGGCATCGTGTGGTTCGGCGGCCATGCAATCGACGCGGGCACGCTCCAGACAGGCGACCTTATCGCGTTCATCACCTACTCGATGGTCATCATCATGGGCTTCCTTATGATCGGCATGCTCTCGATCATGCTCCCGCGCGCCGACGTCGCAGCCCAGCGTATCGAGGAAGTGCTCGAATGCGAGCCCTCGATCTGCGATCCCGCCCCTGCCGATTCCAAGGATGCTGAGCTTTCGGCCTCTTGCGTGCCCGGTGCCGAGGTCGCATTCCACGACGTGTGCTTCCGCTACTCCGATTCCGCCGAGAACGTCCTCGACCACGTTGATTTCACGTGCAAGCCCGGAAAGACCACAGCCATCATTGGCAGCACGGGCAGCGGGAAATCGACCATCGTGAAGCTGGTGCTTCGGTTCTACGACGTCAGCCAGGGAAGCGTCACCATCGACGGCGTCGACGTTCGCGATGTGAGCCAGCACGCGCTGCGCAGGCAGCTCGGCTACGTTCCCCAGAAGGCGTTTTTGTTCAGCGGCACGATTTCGAGCAATATTGCCTACGGGGCAGAAGGCGCCGACGACGAGCGGATTCGCCGCGCGGCCGACATCGCTCAGGCAAGCGAGTTCATCGGCGAGAAGCCCGAAGGGTTTGAAAGCTCCATCGCTCAGGGAGGCACGAACGTCTCTGGCGGCCAACGGCAGCGCCTCGCTATCGCGCGTGCGCTTGCGACCGACGCGCGCGTCTTCCTCTTCGACGACAGCTTCAGCGCGCTCGACTACAAGACCGACGCCGCGCTTCGCCATGAGCTTGGTGCCCGCTTGGGCGGCAAGACCGTGATCATCGTCGCCCAGCGCATCTCGACCGTCCTCTCTGCCGACCAGATTGTGGTGCTCGATGAGGGACGCGTTGTCGGCAAGGGCACGCACGCTGAGTTGATGGACGGCTGCGAGGAGTATCGCGAAATCGCCATGTCCCAGTTATCGGAAGAGGAGCTTGCGGGAGGTGGTGCGCGATGAGCGAGAACGCTCAGGATTTGAAGAAAGTGACGCAGCGCCGTCGTCCTCCGCACGGACCGGGCGCGCGGATGATGCCCGGCGAGAAGGCGAGGGACTTCAAGGGAACCATCGCGAAGCTCGTGCGTTTTATGGGCCAATTCAAGGTTTCGCTTGCCGTCGCCATCGTGTTCGCCATCTTCTCTGCGGCCTTCAGCATCGTGGGTCCGAAGGTGCTCTCGCAGGCGACGACCGAGCTGTTCAACGGCATCGTCGCGAAGATCGGCGGCACGGGCGGCATCAACTTCGACGCCATCGCGGGCATCATCGGCGCGACGCTCGCTCTCTACCTTGTCAGCGCGGCTTGCAGCTTCCTGCAGGGATGGATGATGTCGAGCGTATCGCAGCGCACCTGTTATGGGCTTCGCCGCGCCATCGCCGAGAAGATCGACCGCGTTCCCGTCGGTTACTTCGAGCGCAACTCGATCGGCGACACGCTCTCGCGCATCACCAACGACGTCGACACCCTAGGGCAGAGCCTGAACCAGGGCGTCACGCAGATGATCACGTCGATCACCACGCTCATCGGTGTCGTCGCGATGATGCTCTCGATCAACCTGGTGATGACGGGGATCACGCTTGTCATGCTCCCGGTCTCGCTTGTGCTCATCATGGTCGTGGTGAAGCTCTCGCAGAAGCACTTTCGCGCTCAGCAGGAGAAGCTCGGGGAAATCAACGGGCAAGTCGAGGAGACGTTCTCCGGCCATGCGATCGTGCGCGCGTTCAACCAGGAACAGGCGTGCGAGGAGCGCTTTGAGGAGACGAACGACAAGCTCTACGAGAGCGCATGGAAATCACAGTTCCTTTCGGGCCTCATGCAGCCGGTCATGAACTTCGTCGGCAACCTCGGCTACGTAGCGGTGGCGCTCGCGGGCAGCGTGTTCGCGGTGCAGGGCGCCATCACGGTGGGCGATATCCAGGCGTTCATCCAGTACGTGAAGAACTTCACGCAGCCGATCACTCAGTTGACCCAGGTGAGCAACGTGCTCCAGCAGATGGCGGCCGCAGCCGAGCGCATTTTCGCCTTCTTGGAAGAGGAGGAGGTTGCACCCGAGGAGCCGAAGGCTCAAACCTCGCAGGTCCCGTGCAACGTGGAGTTCGACCATGTGCGCTTCGGGTACTCACCCGACAAGCCTGTCATCAACGACTTCTCGGCGAAGGTCTCCGAGGGCCAGACGGTCGCCATCGTGGGTCCGACGGGTGCCGGCAAGACGACCATGGTGAAGCTGCTCATGCGCTTCTACGACGTCGACGGAGGCGCTATCCGTATCGGCGGCGTCGATGCGCGCGACTTCTCGCGCTCCGACGTCCGCTCGATGTTCGGGATGGTGCTGCAGGACACGTGGCTGTTCAGCGGCACGATTCGCGAGAACATCCGCTATGGCAAGCTCGACGCGACCGACGAGGAGGTGGAGGCTGCGGCGCGCGCGGGCTGCGCGCACCACTTCATCACCACCCTGCCCGGCGGCTACGATTTCGTGATCAACGAGGACGCGACCAACATAAGCCAAGGCCAGCGCCAGCTTCTCACGATTGCGCGTGCGATCTTGGCGAACCGGCGCATGCTCATTCTCGATGAGGCGACGAGCTCGGTCGACACGCGCACGGAGGAGCGCATCCAACGGGCCATGGATAACCTTATGGAGGGCCGTACGTCGTTCGTGATCGCGCATCGCCTCTCGACGATCCGCTCGGCGGACTTGATCTTGGTTATGCAGCACGGCGACATCGTCGAGCAGGGCACTCATGACGAGCTGCTCGCTCGCGGTGGCTTTTATGCGGAACTGTACAATTCGCAGTTCGACGAGGGCGAAGAGTAGGTATGCTTTGCAAGGGCGCCTCCTGGGGCGCCCTTGTTTGCTCGCTACTAGATTCTCAGTGGAGTGTTCGTGGAAGAAAGCGCTGATAATTCTCAAATTTTGTCGGAGGCCGACGGTTCGGTCGCATCGCCTGCCGACTCATCTGACGACCCGTCGCCCTTCGTGCAGGAAGACGGGCTGGTCCATATCGCCGCATTCGATTTCGATGGGACCTGCATCTCGGGTAACTCGCCGGTGCTTCTGGTCCGTCGGCTCATGAAGCTCGGCATGCTGGAAAAAAGCGTCCTTGCGCGCATCATGTTGTGGGGGATTGCTTACAAGCTGCGCCTTCCCCAGAACGAGAGCTGGGTACGCGGGCTCGTCTTCCGCGCATTCGCGGGCAAGCCGGTCTCGCACGTCGATGCGTTCCTGCGGGATTTCTACGACTCGGACGTGGCGTCGCTGTTCCGCGAGCGGGCCACGGCGGAACTGCTAAGCCAAAAGGAGCAGGGCCGCGTTGTCATACTCGTGTCGGCGACCTTCGAACCCATCGTCTCCCGCGCGATGGAGTTCCATCCGATTGACTTTCAGATATCGACGCGCATGCGTGCGGCAAAGGACGGCACCTACACCTGCGAGGTCGAGGGGCTTCCCGTGGAAGGCGACCAGAAGATCGTGCGCCTGCGCGAGTTCGCCGATGAGCGCTTCGGCGCGGGCCGCTGGGTTCTCGATGCCGCTTATGGCGATCACCATTCGGACCGCACGCTTCTCGGGGCTGCAAGAAATCCTGTTGCCGTGACTCCCGATCGTCCCCTTGCGAGAACGGCGAAAAGCGAAGGATGGTGCATCGCGGAGTGGTAGCTTCCCTGGCATGTCGCGGAGCTGTCTTCCCGTTTTCTTTCGTCCGTGTAAAGAATCGTGGGAATACCGTCACTTGGGGCCAGATTCGCCTCCCGTAGTTTAATATAAGAGGTTAAACATAGAGAATGCGATGCGTGTGCGCATCCGCTTTTTACGAATGGAGGTGGGTCCATGCTGGAGAACGCTGACAAGCAAAGCTGTGGTGAAGGTGCTGATGGAAGCGATGTCGATTATCTGCTTCGCGCCAAGGACGCGTGCGCGCAAGGTGACGCCGTGCTCGGCATGCATCTGTATTTGACCGCCTTCGAAAAGGCAGCGGGAGCTGCCGGCGATCCGAGCCCCGAGGCTGTTGATGCGCTGAAGAAGGCGTGGGATTTGGCGTGCGATCTTAAGGAGCGCTCTCTCGCTGAGTACATTTTCGGCAAGCTCGACCCGTTCCTGAGTGCGGGTGAGTCCTCGGAGTGCTCGGAGCGGCTTCAGCAGCTCGCCCTCGACAAGCTCGAGGAGTTCGGGCTTTCCAGGGGAGATCTTCAAGATGTGGCGGAGGCGATCTCGAGGGATCTCCTCGGATTTGACGCCAAGCTGCTCAAAGTGGAACCTCTCGGCGATTTCCCGTCGGGGGACCTGTCGTCTCTTTTGACAGGGAAGGGCAAGGCCGAGGCGGAAGGGGAACCCTCTTCTGACGGCGATGTCTCCCGCGCATCCGATCGTGCGGAGCGCGATGGCATGTCTGTGCTTTCGAAGCTTGCGGTCGACGCCGGTGTCAAGTCCCCGGGCGATCAAAAGGAAAAGCTCACCTACGACGACCTTGCGGGATATGACGCGGCAGTTGCCACGATGCGCGATTTCGGTATCGGCATGCAGGATGACCCCGACTTCAAGTCGCTCGTCACTATGCTGAACGCGCGCCATGGGCTTGACCGTCTTCCAGTGACCGACACCTTCGTGTTCCGCTCGCCGGCGCGCGAGGATGCTGGTCGCTTCGTGCAGGCGACGATCGGGGAGCTCAAGCTCCCGGCGATGCGCATGCGCATGGAGGAGAACCTCTCGGGTATGCCAATTCTTTGCGTGATGGGGCCTTCGGGAAACGCAACGCGGGCGGTGCGCGCGGACAGCGTCTTCTCGGGGCGCGGCGTTCTCGTGCTCGAGGACATCGATCTGTGGAGTGCTCCCCAGGCGGACGGGGGCGACGACTTCGAAGGTTTCGTGTATGCCTCGCTCTCGCGCGGCGCCCGCGAGGCAATCGAGCTTATTCGCTCGGCGGTGGACAATCCTGACGTCTACGTCTTGGCCTCGGCTTCGAAGAACGCCGATATCGACCCGTTCTTCCTGGAGCTTCTTGAGCCGCTGTCGCTTATCGACATCGAATGCCCGACGGCCGAGGAGCGCGTCGAAATCTGGATGGAAATCGCCCGCGATCACCCTTCGATTCGCAGCATTCGAGTTGCCGACCTGGTGCGTTATTCGGTGAACATGCCCCGTTTCGACATCTATATGGCAGCGCGCGAGGCTATCGAGGAGGCCTACAAGGAAAGCCTCTTCGCTCGCCGCTACGTTCCGGTCACGCGTGACAACCTCTTCGATAAGCTTGCTGCCTACCAGCCGCTCGATTCCAAGGAGTACCGCGAGCTGGAAGATCAGGTAGTGCGTGATTTCCGCTCTGACTTAGAAAACATCGAAGACCTACTTTCGGGCCAATAGGGGGAGGGCTCATCGATGGATATCACACGACGCTGCGACTATGCGTGCAGAATCCTGCGCGCCGCATACCGTAATGGCGATGAGCGTATGTCCGTTGCGGAGCTTGCCGAGCGCGAGGGAATTCCCTATGCGTTTGCGCGCAGCATCCAGCATGACCTCACGAAGTGCGGCTTCGTCAACACGACGCGCGGTGCCCGCGGCGGTTTGCGCCTTGGGTGCGACCCTGCTACTGTGACCGTTCGCGATGTGGTCGAGGCTGTGCAGGGGCCGGTAAGCGTCTCTGAATGTGGCGCAGGAAGCGCGCCGTGCGGCCAAAGCGACACCTGCGCTTACAACAAAGTCTGGCGCGGTGCCGATCGCATCTTAAGCGACTACCTGGGGTCCATCACGCTGAAGGACCTCTTCGAGATGGGCGGCGAGCATCCGAAAGTGCGCGAGGCGCTCGGCGATTGCGAAGGCGGTTGCAACGCCTGCGCGGGCCGCATCAACCTCGCCCTAACCGAATCCTGCCATGGGAAGGCATCCAGCTAGCATGGAGCTGCCTTCCTGCGCGTGGCCTGCGAACGCCCCCTCCCTGGAGGCGTTTGTTGCTTTGGTGAGTCGCGAGGGCGCGCGGCTCTACCGCGATCTGCCCTGGCGGAATATCGATGACGCCTATGCGGTGCTGGTCTCCGAGGTGATGCTCCAGCAAACGCAGGTGAAGCGCGTCCTCGGCCGCTGGGAGCGCTTCTTGGCGAAGTTCCCCACGCCCGATGCCTTGGCGAGCGCGAGCACGTCGGACGTTGTGGGCGAATGGCAGGGGCTTGGCTACAATCGCCGCGCACTCGCTCTCAAACGCGCATGCGAGATCTGCTCGCAAGATTTCGGGGGGAAGCTGCCCGAAACGGTCGACGAGCTTAAGGCTCTTCCAGGCATCGGTCCTGCAACGGCGGCAGGCGTTGTCGCGTTCGCGCACAACCGCCCTGCGATGTATCTGGAGACCAACGTCCGCACCGTGTTTCTGCATGAGCTTTTCCCTGATGAAGAAGCCATTCGGGACAAGCAGCTCGAGCCCCTTGTCCGCGCGACATGCCCTGCGGATAACCCCCGGTCGTGGTATTACGCGCTGCTCGATTACGGCGCGCATTTGAAGGCCACCTTCGGCAACGCCTCTCGTCGCAGTGCGCACTACACGCGGCAAAGCGCGTTCGAGGGGTCGCGTCGTCAGAAGCGGGCGGAAGTGGTGCGCATCGTGCTTGCGGCCGAGGGGGCGATTTCGCTTGAGGAAGCCCATTCGCTTCTCAACAGCTTCGAGCGCGACCGCGGGCGCGATGGCGTCGACGACGAGTTGTTCGCATCGATTGCGGCCGATCTCGAACGAGAAGGTTTTTTCGTCGTCGAAGACGGCATTGCGCGCGCCTAGTCGGGGGGCGCTAAGACGGGAGGAATGAGGCTGTGGGCTTCGTCGAGCTGTTTTTGATCGGCGTTGGGCTGTCGATGGACGCCTTCGCTGTTTCCATCTGCAAAGGGCTGGGAATGAAACGCCTCAACATGGGGCAGGCGCTCGTGATCGGGCTTTTCTTCGGGGGCTTTCAGGCGCTTATGCCCCTTATCGGCTGGGCGCTCGGCACGCAGCTCGCCGATTTCATTACGCCGATCGATCACTGGATTGCTTTCATCCTGCTCGCGCTTATCGGCGGGAAGATGCTCTTTGACGCCTTCCGTGGGGACGATGAGGGGGAAGCGGGCGAGCCAAAGGATACGAGGCTCGACTTAAAAGAGCTGCTCATGCTGGCCATTGCGACGAGCATCGACGCGCTTGCCGTGGGCATCACCTTCGCGTTTTTGGGCGTGAACATCGTTTGGGCGATAGCGGTCATCGGCGTGACGACGTTCGCCCTCTCCGTGGTGGGCGTCGCCGTGGGGCATGTTTTCGGCGCGCGCTACGAGAAGGGTGCGACAATCGCGGGCGGCATCGTTCTCATCTTGATAGGCTGCAAGATTCTTCTCGAGCACTTGGGAATTGTGATGCTCTAGTTCTCAGGTGCCACAGCTTGCTGACAGAGCGCTGCGAGCTACGTACTGTATCCCGCATCCTTCGGCGCTGAAGCCCCCGCCACAGCTTGCATGGCTTTTTTCTTGAAAAACGGGTCGCCGTGGACAAAACTGGTCGATATGTGAGTCAGCCCAGGTGAAGCGTCGTCCATCTTGCATACCCGTCGATTTACGGCCTGGGCTTTCTCAGGCAAAGCAATTAGGGAAAGCGTTCGGGGAGCTACACCGACTCACATATCGCCATTATTTGTCCACGATAGGCGGAAATCGGGAAAGAACGCCTGCTTACTACCCGATAGGATAGCTTCCGAGCACCTTCACTTCGCGCAGCTTCAAACGCAGGCAGTTCAGCGCGGTCTGGATGTTGGGCTCGTTGGCGTTGCCCTCGAACTCAATAAAGAACATGTAGTCACCGAGAGCCTGCTTGGTCGGGCGCGACTGGATGAGCGACAGGTTGACGCCCGCATAGGCGAACTCGGACAGAATCATGTTCAGCGTGCCCGCGCGGTCCATGTTCAGGAAAAGCGCGACCGACGTCTTGAATTTCGTCCCCGTGAACACGGGCGCATGTCCTTGTCGACCGATGAGCGCGAAGACCGTCTGGTTGCCGAAGTGGTCCTCGATGTCGTGGGCGTAAACCTTCGCGCCGTGGATTTCCGCGGCGAAGGCGTTCGCGATGCCCGCCGTATGGATATCAGCTGCCGCGAGGCGCGCGCTCTCGGCGGTGGACGATGTGGTCACGGTCGTGCGGCCGGGGAGCTTCTCCGACATGAAGCGGCGACATTGGGCGAGCCCCTGCGCATGAGACGCCACGGTGGTGATGTCCTCGAGCTTGGCGTCGGGGTTCACGACGAGGCAGTGGTGGATATCGACGACTTCTTCCCCCAAGATAACGGAGGTGCTTTTCAGCGCGAAACCGTCGAGTGTGGCGGTAACCGGCCCCTCGATGGAGTTCTCCTTCGCGACAACACCGAACTCGCAGCGGCCGCGGTCGACGCAATCGAAGACCTCGTCGAAGGAGGTGCACTCGATAAAGTCGGGGCTCTCGATGCCGAGGCGCTTCGCGAAGGCGAGCGTCGCCTCGTGAGAGTACGTGCCGGTTGGGCCGAGGAATGCGATGGTGTTGTCGGGCGATTTCATAGGTGGGCAACTCCTTGGAAGCGGTTTTCACGTGCGCAAACATTGTAGCGGTCGCATTCGATAGAGGGCGATATTCCCTGAAAAAGTCTTTGAACGGGGAGTCTTCCCGTTGCGCAATCTTTGGGCCGTGTTATTTCGTTTGCTGATTCTCGGTTAAACATTCGATGCGCAATGCAATGCTTGAGCAGGCATAATCGGTGTTACATAGCGATATTGGCGTAACATTTTCAGTACAAGCACCTATTTTTTCATCCCTCTGCGATTATTCCGTAACATAATGCGCATACAATGGCTAGGTTTTATACAAGGAACGTTCGCGCATGCACGGATCGGTATGCGCGGGCACTCCGTAATCGATTTTTGAGAGAGAGAAAGAGGAGGTGTGCACATGGTAAACGAAGCTACTGCTTCCGAGTTTTCCGGTATGCTCGAAGCGCGGGGGGTTACGCGACGCAGCTTCATGAAGCTTTGCGGTACGATCGCGGTCGCAGCAGGACTTTCCGAGCTCGCGGCTCCGCGCGTTGCTTCCGCATTGGAAAACTCCGTTATCGGTGCAACTAAGGGTAACCTGTATCCTGTCATCTGGATCGAGGGCGCATCGTGCACAGGCTGCACGGAGTCCTTCGCTCAGGTTGAGACTCCCGATCCGGCAGAGGTTGTGCTTGAACTTCTGTCACTCAACTACTCCGAGACCCTTTCTGCGGCGGCAGGTTGGTCGATGGAGGAAGCCAAGGAGCAGACGATCGAATCCGGCAACTACGTTCTCGTGTACGAGGGCGCTGTGCTCGAGGGCTGGGGCGGCCAGGCGCTTCGCGTCGCCGATAAGCCCGGCACCGAGCATCTGATCGAGGCTGCCAAGAACGCGAAGACGGTTGTCGCGCTCGGCTCTTGCGCCGTGAACGGCGGCTGGATGGGCGCTCACCCGAACTCTTCCGATGCGCTCGGCGTCGAGCAGTTCCTGAAGAAGTCCGGTATCGAGGTTCCCGTCGTGAACATCCCCGGCTGCCCGGCGAACCCCGAGTGGCTCGTTTCCGTGCTCGTCGACGTGATCATGCTCGACAGCAAGCAGCTCAAGCTCACGAGCGACAACAAGCCCGAGGGCATCTTCGGCCAGACCATCCACGACAACTGCGAGCGCCGCGGCCACTTCGAGAACGGCGAGTTCGTCTACAAGTTCGGCTCCGAAGAAGAGGCAAAGGGTTACTGCCTCTACCCGCTCGGCTGCCGCGGTCCGCAGACGAAGTCCACGTGCGGCATCACGATGTGGAACAACCGCCGCAGCTGGTGCGTGCAGGCTGGTTCTCCCTGCATCGGCTGCTGCGAGGCGAACCCCAACGACCCGGGTGACAACTGGGTCGAGGTGAACACCCCGTTCTACAAGCGCCATCGCGACCTGCGCATCGGCGACTGGATGGTTCAGCCCGGCACGATCGCTCTCACGCTTACAGGCCTCGTCGCTGCAGCGCTCGTCGTACACGGCTTCGGCATGAAGGCCACCGGACGCATGGACGGCGGCGCGGACTTCGAGACCATCCGCAAGTGGGATAAGGACCATCCCGAGAACTCCATCGGCACCTACGACCTTACCGACGAGGAGAAGGCGCAGGCTTGCAAGGAGAATTCCGGCAATCTTACCCAGAAAGAGCGCCTCTACGACACCATCGGCGTTCGTCCCGACATGAAGAAAAACGATACGGAAGGAGGTCAGGAGTAAATGACCCGTTCTATCATTGACCCGATTACCCGTATCGAAGGCCATCTCCGCGTCGAGATGGAAGTCGAGAACGGCAAGGTCTCCGATGCGTGGGTCTCGGGCGGCTGCTTCCGCGGCATGGAGCTCGTTGTGAAGGACCGCACTCCCGAGGATGCGGCTCAGATCGTCGAGCGCATCTGCGGTGTTTGCCCGGTTTCCCATGCTCACGCCTCCTCGATCGCCGCTGAGAAGGCTTACGGCATCGAGATCTCCAATAACGCGCGCATCATCCGCAACCTGATCGAGGGCGCCCAGTTCCTGCACAGCCACATCCTGTGGTTCTACAACCTGGCCGGCCTTGATTACGTGAACCCGCTGAACGCCCTGAAGGCGAACGTCGGCGACGCGTACGACCTGGCGGCTGCCAAGGGATGCGCTACCGCGAGCGATATGTACGCCTTGAAGGAGCGTCTCTCCAAGTTCGCCGACAACGGTCAGCTGTCCATCTTCTCGGGCAACTGGTTCGATGCCGAGGACGGCACGGGCTACAAGCTTCCTGCGGAGCTCGACCTCATCCTTACCGCGCACTATCTTGAGGCTCTCAAGATGCAGGCGAAGGCTTCCGAGATCGCGGCTCTGCTCGGCGGCAAGATGCCCCACGTCATGACCATCGTTCCGGGCGGCACCGCGTTCGTTCCCACCTCGAGCAAGCTCGATGACCTGAAGTACCTCGTCGACGAGCTGTACAACTGGGTCGAAGCGACCATGCTTCCCGACGTGCTCGCCCTCGCGCCGTACTACACGGACGCTCTCAACTGGGGCAAGGGCTGCGGTCGCTATATCGCTTGGGGTGTGTTCGAGAACAAGAGCATGCTCTTGAACGAGCGCTACATGCCGGCAGGCGTCCTGCAGGACGGCCTCAAGCTCGAGGACGTCGATACCTCGAAGATTGCCGAGTACGTGGGCCATTCCTGGTACAAGGGCGAGGAAACTCGTCAGGCTCCTGATTACACCACCGAACCGGAATACACCGAGTACTACAAGGACGGCTCGGATACAGTCAACGACCGCTACTCCTGGGTCAAGTGCCCGGGTTACGACGGCAAGCCGATGGAGGCGGGCTCGCTTTCCCGTATCCTCGTTGCATACAAGCGCAACGTGCCCTTCATCGTGAAGCACGTCGACGCGGTGCTCGAGGCGCTCGGCGCGCCGGGCAACCTGAATGCGCTCGGCTCCACGCTCGGTCGTACCGGCATCCGCCAGGTCGAGACGCTCTACATCGCAAGCCTCATGAAGGAATGGGTGGATGAGCTCATCGAGGCCGTGAAGAGCGGCGACAGCGAGTACTTCCGCGAGCCCGCCCGCATCTCCGGCGAGGGCGAGGGTCTCTGGGAGGCACCGCGCGGCGCACTCTACCATGCTGAGAAGGTCGAAAACGGCCGCATCCAGGGCTATCAGATTATCATTCCGTCCACGTGGAACCTCGCTCCTCACAACGAGAAGGGCGAGTACGGCCCGCTCGAGCAGGCGCTCATCGGCGTGCCGGTCGGCGACATCAAGAAACCGATCAACGCGCTGCGCACTGTTCACAGCTTCGATCCCTGCACCGCTTGCGCCGTGCATGTGACCGAGCCTGCCACGGGCAAGCATTTTGAAACCGTTACGAGCCCTTGGGGGGTGAAGTAGGATGGCACATCTTGCACACTACCGTGAGGCGCATCCTCTCGTTTTCGTCATCACCCACTGGATCAACCTTATTGCGATGATCGTCCTGATCGTCACCGGTTTCTGCATCCATTTCCCGTTCTGGCCCTATTTCGAGAGCCTGGCGCGCGGCATGCACGTGTTCTTTGGCTTCGTGATTTTCCTGAACTGCGTGTTCCGCATCATCGCCGCGTTCTTCGTGAAGACGGCGCCGACGGGCGGCACGCGCAAGCAGGTCACCGACTACAAGACCTGGCTGCCGCAGAAGGATAACCGCCATCAGGGCCTTATCTGGATCAAGTACTACCTGTTCCTGAAGAAGGACCATCCGCTGGGAGCGAAGCTTGGCGTTCCTCAGAAGATTTCCTACCTGTTCATTCCGGTGCTCATCATCGTGATGTTCTACACCGGCATGTGCCTGTGGGTGCCGACGATGAACCTGCCGTTCTTCGCTGCCGGTACGAACCTCGTCGGTGGTCTTATGTCGATGCGCATCATCCACTACTTCATGATGTACATCTTCATCATCTTCATGTTCATCCATGTTTACCTGGCGAACATCGAAGGTATTGCCCCGACCAAGCTCATGTTCTTCTGGAAAGAGCATGGCGGACTGGTGTACGACCCCGATACCCACACCATCGTGGGCGAGGACGACCTCGGCGAGTCCGAGAAGCACTAGGCGTTTGCAACGTGAGGGAGCCCGCCGTCAAAAGCGGGCTCCTTTTATCTTCGCAGCTTGCAGGCGATGCGCGCGCTTTTCGAAAGCGCGTGCATCGCGGCATATGCTGCACATCGCAATCCCATTGTTTCGAAACCGACGGAGTAGAGAGAGGTGCGCGTCGTCATGGCACGTGAGCTCACTGATGAGGAAATTGCCCGCGAAGAGAAGTTCCTGAAGGGCGTTCCGCGCGTGAACATTGGCGCGCTTTTCTTGCCGCCCATCTGGGGGCCGGCGCACGGTATGTGGGCTGCCATTTTGTTTTACCCCATCTGGCTTTTCGCCGACAACGCCTTCTACGCGGCTTTTGCGACCCCAAGCGCGCTTTCCATTATGTTCGCGGTGATCGTGTTCGTGCTTCTGACTGCGGCTACGGTGGCCTTTTCCATCGTGAGCCAGCCGTTTGCGGCGCATCGTGCGGCGGAGCGCGGTGTCTCGCGCGAGAAGTATCTCTCGCGCCAGAGGATTTGGGCTGTCGTTTCCGTCATCGTCGGCTGCGTGATGATTGCCGCCGCGACCTACTACAATCTTGTCATCCGTCCGGGATTGGGGGCGTAAGCGTATGGGGGAGAAGAAAGCCGCCGTTTTCTGCGTGGGGAACCGGCTTATGCTCGATGAGGGAGTGGGGCCTGCTGTGTACGATGCCGTGCTGCACGATTACGAGGTCCCTGAAAACGTGCGACTTTTCGATGTCGGTTGCATGAGCCTGGACATGCTTCCCTACGTGGAGAGCTACGACGTGATCATCACGGTCGATGCGGTTGATGGCACGGGCGATGCCCCGGGCACGGTGTACCGCTTCTCGCCCGACGCCATGGCCAGGCATTCCGGGGCGATGGCCTCGCTGCACGATTTGAAGCTCGTCGACCTTTTTGACGCTGCGTCGCTTCTTGGGTACGAGGCCGAAGGCTATTGCCTGGGGATGCAGGTTGCCAACATGTCCCCTTCCGAGTATGCGATGGATTTGACCGAGCCTGTGCGCTCGGCGCTCCCCCTTTTGGTGGAAACGCTCGTCGCCGAGTTGCATCGCCGCGGCTTCTACCTGAAAAAGAGGCCGTTTGCTTCCGAATAGCGCAGGTTGGATTTGCGTTATTTGAGTGTCGCATGATTTCATTTCTCTCGCCCTCGCGGGCGGTGTTCTCGTTGGTTGCTCGGGCAATTCCGACAACGCCGAGAAGAAGTCCGATTCTGCCGCTACCGAGCAGAAGGCTGAGGCCACCGACGAGATCAAGGCTCCCGAGTCCGACGTCGCCATGAAGTACATCACCCCGGCAGATGCCGAGGCTAATCTTGATTCCTCCGATTACGTGTTCATCGACCTGCGCAAGGCCGATGACTACAAGGCGGGTCACATCAAGGGCGCTATCGCGGCTGACGTTGACGCTTGCAAGGGCGGCGACTTCCAGAACGGCGTCGACACGATGAGGGCGGCCCTTAAGGACGCTACCGGTTCCGAGAGCGGCGCGGACAAGAAGCTTGTGCTCATCTGCTACTCCGGCAAGACCTATGCCCAGGCCGGAACCAATGTGCTTTCCGTCATCGGCGCGAACATGGACAACGTGTTCACCCTCGAGGGCGGCATGAAGGCTTGGACCGGCGCAACTGAAGCCTAGTTTCTCCAGGTAGAAATACATGGCTTCCAAGCGCAACGCTTGGGTATCGCGAATCGCCATCGCGGTCGTCGTCGTGGCGGCCTGCTTTTGGATTGCTCGGTCGCTTGGGCGCGAAGCGGTCGAGAAGCTGTGCTCGAAAACGGGACTTGCGACCATCGAGCGGTTTTTCGAGCGGCATGGAGACCAATGCGTGCTCATCGCGCGTCTCCTCCCGTTCGTCTCGTTCGATTTCGTGAGCTACTTTGCGGGTTTGACTTCGATGCCTTTCAAGGGCTTCATGGTCGCGACGGGTATTGGACAGCTTCCGGCGACGATTGTGTACTCCTATGTGGGCGGTATGCTCACTGGTGGTACAAAGATGCTGGTCACAGCCCTGCTTATTCTCTTTGCGCTCGCGGCGCTCGCTGTTTTGGCGCGGCAGCTCTACCGCGAGCATGCATCACGCGGCAAGGAGGGGGCAGACGCGGCGCCGGTGCTCATACTCTGCCAGGCGATGTCGAACCTGCGGGTGAGGTTCCGCCATATCTCGTATGGCGATCAGGGTCTCTTTATCGAGAGGGACCTATTCTTTAAGGCAGGGATGTTTCCCGATGTGCCGCTTATGGAGGATTTCCAATTCGCCTTGAACCTGAAGCGCCTCGGCGAGCCGCTTGGTATGACAAAGCATCGCATCCGCACGTCGGCGCGGCGTTTTCCCGATGGGGAGGTCAATCGCCTTCGGGTGTGGGTAAACATGGCGCGCCTCCGCTCGCGTTATGTGAAGGGGGCGTCGCCCGAGGAGCTTGTCCTCGCGTACGGCAACGTTCGGTAAGTGCTTGCGGGGGGAGTCTTCGCTCGCGGGCGGCTCCAATCGTTATTTCTTGCCGCAGCTCGGGCACAGGTCGGCAAGGAAGCACTCCTCGCATTTTGGCCGCCGCGCGATGCACGTTTCACGCCCGAAGAGCACCCATTGATGGTTGATCGGCCCCCATAAGTCGCGCGGGTAGAGCTTGAGCAGGGCGGTTTCCGTTTTCGCGGGCGTGTCGGCCGAGGGGCCGACGAGTTTCAGCTTGTGCGCGATCCGAAAGACGTGCGTGTCCACGGCGATGCCTTCGACGATTCCGAATGCCTCGTTGAGCACGACATTCGCGGTTTTCCTTCCCACGCCGGGAAGCTTTTGCAGCTCGTCGATATCCCGCGGGACTTCTCCACCGTACTCTGAGACCACCAGTTGGGCGCACTTTACGCAATTCGCGGCCTTCGTGCGATAGAAGCCGATGGCGCGGATGATCTCTTCGACGTCGGTGACGTCGGCCGACGCAAGGTCGGCAGGGGTGGGGTAGCGCTTCCAGAGCGCGGGCGTCACCTTGTTCACGCCTTTGTCGGTCGTTTGCGCGGAAAGTAACACGGCGATGACCAGTCGAAATGGTTCGCCATCGTAATGCAGAGCGCATTCCGCCTTGGGGTAGCGCTCATTCATTCGGCGGGCGATCTCGATGGCTCGCTCGCGTTTCGCGGCGACGGTCTCACGGGGCATGGTTCATCCTTTCCTCTCCGCTGAAAGTATAGCGGCTTCTTCGGGGCTCGAGGGAATGAGTGCACGCCTGAACCCGAATTCTGGCACGAAGCGTGTACTTTTTTGAATCATCGTGATGGTTTGGGAGATGCGGGCATGGGCGGTTGGGGTGCGAAGGCCCGCTGTGATACACTTGCTCTTGGAAAACTCCCTGTTGGGAACAATATCAAAACTGAAGCCGTATTCGCGTTTCCCATCATAAAGGTGCGCGATGCGGCTCTTTGTGCTGTCTGCGGGCTGTTTCGCCCCGCAGATGCTTGGAAGGACGCGCATGCTCATCGATTCGCTGACGTTCGTGCTCGAGAAATCGGGCGCGTTAGATGACTTTTGGGGAAAGCTCGATGCGGGAACCGATGCGACGCTCGGAGTCGCGTCATCTGCGCGTCCCTTCCTCGCGAGCGCTCAGTTCTCCCGCACACCACGCCCGACGCTCGTTGTCGTCGCAGGTGAGGATGCCGCTATTGCCTTTGCTCGCAATATGGCAGCGTATTTGGGGGAAGACCGCGTGCTGCTGTTCCCCGAGCGCTCCGATACCCCCTTTTCCCCGAAAACGCCCGATGCCCGCAAGGTCGCCCGCCGTATGGAGGCCGCCTTCTCGCTTGCATGCAGCAGGCCATGCGTCGTCGTGGCGAGCGCCCGTGCGCTTATCAGGATGATGCCGCCGAAAGACAGCCTTGTGGCGGCGCCCCTCGTGTTCGAGGCAGGGGTTGAACTTGCCGATACGGCGCGGGAAGGTGAGGCGGCGCTTCCAAGCGCGATGCGCGAGCGCTGCTGCGTCGAGGCTTTCGAGGACGTGGCCCGCGCGCTCGAGGATCGCGGCTACGCGAACACCGGCGAGCTCGACGGGCCGGGCACCTTCGCCGTGCATGGAGGCACGATCGACGTCTTCCCTGGTAACCTCACGTACCCCGTGCGCATCGATTTATTCGGAGACGAAGTGGACGAGATCAGGCGCATCGTCCCCTCGACGGGGCAGACCATCTCCCCACTTTCGCGCGTCGAGATATATCCTGTGCGAGAGTACTCCTGTTCAGCGGAGACGATTGCCCGTGCGCGCAAGAAGATCGCAGCGCCTGCCAAATCGAACGCGGTTTTGCGCGACATGCTCGAGAAGCTCGATGGCGGGCTTCGCTTCGAGGGTGCCGACGCGCTGCTCCCGTATCTTTACGATAAGCCGGTGACGCTCGGTGCATGGGCGGGCCCCGATACGATGACGTGCCTTATCGAGCCGCGCTCGCTTTTCGACGATGCGACGCACGCCTACGAGGAAATAGAGGCGCGCGCGAAGGGGACGAAGATTCCCGCGGCGGGGCTCTACGCCGGGCCGACCGCGCTCGACTTCGGCAGGGGCGTTCGCGCGACGTACGTGTCGATCATGCGCGTCGGCGGCACGATTGACGTCGAGCTTCCCGTGAAGCGGGTCGAAGTCGCCGGGCATCCCGACAAGCTGTTCGGTCGCTTGGTGAGCCTCGTCGAGGGGGGCAACACGGTGGCCCTTTGCGCGCCGGAGCCACGCGCGCGCCACGACATCGAGCTCGCGCTCGTCGATAGCGGCATTGCTTTCCAGGAGGCGCTCGACGCGAACTTCTCGGAGTCGGACGGCCTTTCGGGTGACGGGTCGGCGAAGCGTCGTCTTCGCAGGTCAGTCGTTAATGTTGTCGATATCGACGTCCCCTTGGGAATGATCTTCCCGAAGGCGAAGCTCGCGATCGTGGCGCTCTCAGACACCCAGGGCACCCAGTCGACGGCCCGCGCCCGCAGGCGGACCGACATCACGGAGGTGACTTTCCCCTATAAGCCGGGCGACTACGTTGTCCACGCTGCCCACGGCGTCGCCTTCTTCGAGGACCTTGTAAGGCGCGAGATCGACGGCACGGCGCGCGACTATCTGCTTTTGAAGTATGCGGAAGGTGATAAGCTGTTCGTTCCGGTCGAGCAGCTTGACCGCGTGACGCGCTACGTGGGTCCCGAAGGGGCAAGCCCGCGCCTCACTAGGCTGAACACGTCGGATTGGTCGCGTGCGACGGCAAAGGCGCGCAAGGCGACCAAAAAGCTCGCGTTCGATTTGGTCGACGTGTACGCGCGCCGCGCGGCGACGCAGGGCTTCAGCTTCGGCCCGGATACCGCAGCGCAGCGCGAGATGGAGGAGTCGTTCCCCTACGAGGAGACGCCCGACCAGCTCGCGGCCATCGCCGATGTGAAGGTAGACATGCAAAGCTCTCGCCCGATGGACCGTCTCATCTGCGGCGACGTCGGTTTCGGGAAGACGGAGGTCGCCTTGCGCGCAGCCTTCAAGGCGACGCAGGACGGCAAGCAGGTCATGGTCCTCTGCCCGACAACAATCCTAGCGCAACAGCATTTCGCGAACTTCCACGATCGCTTCGCGCCCTTCGGCGTGACGGTCGAGGTGCTCTCGCGTTTCCGTACGCCGGCTGAGCAATCGCGGGCGCTGGCGGGGTTCGCCGACGGCAGCGTGTCGGTGCTCGTCGGCACGCATCGGCTCCTCTCGCGCGATGTGAACCCCTATGACCTGGGGCTGGTGATCATCGACGAGGAGCAGCGCTTCGGCGTGGGCCACAAGGAGCAGATGAAAAACCTGCGCGAGTCGATTGACGTGCTGACGCTCTCGGCGACGCCGATTCCGCGCACCATGCAAATGTCGCTGTCGGGCGTGCGCGATATGAGCCTGATTTTGACGCCGCCGGGTGATCGCAGGCCGGTTGAGGTGCATGTGGGGGAATGGGATCCCGACATCGTCTCCGGCGCTATCAGGCGCGAGCTTGCGCGCGGTGGACAGGTGTACTATGTGAGCAACCGCGTCCATTCGATCGAGGACGCCGTGGCACGCGTGCAGGCAGCGGCGGGCGAGGCGCGCGTCGGCATCGCGCACGGGCAGATGTCGCGCGAAGAGCTCGAGCGCGTGATGGAGGACTTCAGCGCAGGCGAGCTCGATGTGCTCGTGGCGACTACCATTATCGAGAGTGGCATCGACAATCCTCACACGAACACGCTTGTAATCGAGGATTCCCAGCGCCTCGGCTTGGCACAGATGTATCAGCTGAAGGGGCGCGTCGGGCGCTCATCGGTCCAGGCCTACGCATACTTCATGTTCCCCGACAACGTGAACCTGACCGAGGAGGCCGAAGCGCGCCTGACCGCGCTCGACGAGCACACCGAGCTCGGCAGCGGCATGCGCATCGCTATGCGCGACCTCGAGATTCGCGGCGCGGGAAGCCTGCTCGGCGCCGAGCAGTCGGGCAACATGAGCGCGGTCGGCTTCGACCTGTTCGCGCAAATGCTCGAGCAAGCGGTTGCCGCCACGCGCGAGGGCGACGCGGGCGCCGCCGACGGGCTTCCGCCTGCGCTTTCCGACATCACCGTGAACCTGCCGGGCCACACCTACCTGCCGGAAGAATATGTCCCCGATACCGATGAGCGCGTGCTGTGGTACCGAAAGATCGCGTCGGCGGCGACGATGGAGGACGTCGAGGCCATCGAGCAGGACATGCTCGCCAAGCGGCCGGAGATGCCCGCTGCGGCAAGGAACTTGTTCGCGAAGGCGCGCGTGAAGGCGTTTGCGAACGAGCATCATATGAGTACAGTGACGGTTGCCGGCGGAAAGCTCATCGTCGAGCCGGTCACCGTGCCGCGAGACAAGATGGTGCCGATTCGCCGAGCGGGTGGCCGCTATCTTGCGGAGAAACGCAAGCTCACGCTTCCCACTAGGTATTTCAAAGTTGAAGAAGGCGATGCGCTCTTCGGCGCGGTCCTCGATTTCTTAAAGGAGCTCAGCGGTGGGGAAGGGGAGTAGAGAGCGCTTTCTCTTTGGCGTGGTGTGCGCGCTCGCGGGCGGTGCGCTCTGGGGCTTCTCGGGTGCGTGCTCGCAGTACCTGTTCGCGCACTACGACATCGACGCCTCCTTCATCACCGCGGCCCGCATGCTCGGCTCGGGTGCGCTGTTCTTGGTGTTGCTGCTTGCGACGCGCCGCGAGCGCCTTGTTGCGATGCTGCGCGATAGAGCCTCGTTTCGGCACCTCGTCATCTTCGGCGTCTTCGGGCTCTTCGCCTGCCAGTTTTCCTACATCGCCTCGATTGGCTGCACCAATGCCGGTACAGCCACAGTGCTGCAATCGCTCGGTACGGTGTGGGTCATGCTTGCCGCGTGCGCGCTCGCAAAGAAGCCTCCACGCGTAGGAGAGGCGCTAGGGCTTGTGCTTGCCCTGGCCGCAACCTTCCTTATTGCAACGCAAGGCGACCCGTCGAGCCTTGCGCTTCCTGCTGCGGGGCTTGCATGGGGGCTTGTCAACAGCCTTACCGTTGCGATCTACATCATGTATCCCAAGCGCCTTATGTTCGTGTGGGGAACGCTGCCGACGACGGGCATCGGTATGGCTATCGGGGGCGTTGCCGCGGGAATCGCGTGGGCGGCGCCTGCCGCGTGGGGCGGTGCCGTCGTCATGCCTGCCCTCGATGCGACGGGATGGCTTGTCCTTGCCGCCATCGCCGTTTTGGGAACGTTCGCGGCTTTCACGCTGTATCTGCACGGCGTCGCGCTCGTGGGTCCCGTGACGGGCAGCCTGCTCGGCGCCATGGAGCCGGTGAGTGCGACGGTGTTCGCCGCGCTGTGGCTCGGGACTTCGTTCACCGGCTTCGACTGGGCCGGCTTTTTGCTCATGGTGTCGATGATCCTGTTCGTCTCCGTAGCGGGCGGGAAGGAAAAGTCTACCGCGCGCAGGTAGCGCACATCTTCGCGATGCGCCGCCCCGTGTCGTCGGTGATTTCTACAGTGTAGAACCCCAGACGGCGGCCCGATTTATCGACATCGCAGGTAGCGATGAGCTTTTCGCCCTTTGTTGCCGAGAAGTACTCGATGGTGTTGCTCACCGATACGCTCGGGGACTCACCGATGTTGCAGGCGATGGCGAGCGCGAAGTCGGCGAGCGTGAAGATGGCGCCGCCCATCACGTTCCCCGTTGCGTTGCGGTGGATTTCGGTGAGCTTCATCTCGCAGACCGCGTGTCCGCGACTCGCTTCGACGACGGTGCAGCCTGCCGCGCGCGTGGCGAACTGGTCGTTCGCGAAATAGCTCGCCACCTCTTCAAGTGTTGGATTGTCCGAGAGCATTTTCGCCTTCTTCTCTTTGTTATTCGTCGTCAGGTTGGGGGAGCAGCTCGCCGGCATATGCCTCGCGAAGGCTTGCGGCGCCTTGGGGGCAGGCGTTTGTGCACAGCCCGCAGCCGATACACAGGCGCGCTTCGAAGACGAGTTGCCCATCCGTGGGGCTTGGTCTGCGGGCGCCTGTGGGGCACGATTTCGCGCAGGCGAGGCTGTTGTCGCAAAGAGAGGCGTCGGTGGCGGAGAGCATCACGCGCTTGCGCACGGCGACGGCGTCGGAGACGTCCGCCGCTTCGAGCAGCATCCGCTGGCGAGGTGAGAGCGTGCATCGCGTCATGCCCCCCTCGGCGTATGCGTTTTGCTCGGGGGTCCCGACCGCGCCCCCGATGCGCTCGTCGGCGAGCATGTGGTCGCGCTGCTCGTGGAAGGCGCGCAGCGATTCGTTGCGCTTCATGCGGTATGCGCCCGAGGCGATGTCTTCCGCCTGGTCCTTCAAGTCGAGAAGCGCTTCGCGGCGGTCCTTGCCCGATGCGTCGCCAAGCGTTTGCATGAGCGTCAGGGCGACCTGTGCTTCGGGAACGTCGCCGGTGAACGCCACGGTGCACTCGGTGGCGTCTTCTGCTTGCTCGATTGCACGGGAAAAGCGCTCAAGTCCCTGAGAGTTAGTGCGCTTGCATGCCTCGCATTCCTCGAAGATGACGGCGACGGCAAGGTCGATGCCAAGCGCGAGCGCGCAGGTCCAAAGCTCGGGCGGCAGCATCGCAAGGCATGGTAGCACGATCACATTGTCCGCTGGGGTAAAGCTGGAAGGGAGCAGGTACGAGCACGTCAGGATGACCTTCTCGCCCATGAGCGCGATTTTGCGCATCTGCGAGAACACCGCCTCGATTGAGGCGCCGGGAATCGCGAACCCGTCGCACGCACCAACGCATATCCCGCATTTGGTGCAGGCGTGCGCATCGACGGCAGCGGAGGCGTTCGCGATGGCGATAGCCCCCTTCGGGCATGCCTCGATGCACTTCATGCAGCTGGAGCCTTGAGGGCGCGTGCAGAAATCGCGCAGGAAGAGCACCTTGCGCGGAGCGCCCAAGGCGACGCGCAAGGTAGAAGGGGCGCTCGCGGCGGATTGTGCGTCGCGAGCGCCCTGTTCGGTGTCGCTATTCGTTCCCACCGAAAACCTCGGCGGTGACCTGGTCGATGCGCGCGATCACGTCCTCGCGAGGCAAAAGCTCGATCGACTCGAACAGCGGCGGGGAGACCATGTTGCCGCAGACGGCCACGCGCAGCGGCTGCAGCACGAGCTTGAGCTTCATGTTGAGCGCGTCTTCCTCGCCGAGCTCGCGGCATGCGGCCTCGAGAGTTCCCGCTTCCCATGCGCGGCTCTCGTCGGCCAGGATGGCGCGACAGGCTGCAAGCGCCTCGTCGGCGCGCGCGCCTTCCTTCAGAAGCACCTTCTTCACGCTCTTCTCGTCGAGCGCCTCAACGCGGGGGCCCCAGAACATGTATGCCAGCTTGTCGGCAGCGTCGACAAGGCGCGTCTCACGCTCGGCAACGAGCGGATAGAGCTTCTCGTAAAACTCGGGGCGGTTCGCGATGTCCGCCGCAGTCTCGCGGATTTCCTCCTCGGAGATCTCGGCATCGGCGGCAACGCCCGCGCGGGCGCGCGCAAGCCAAGGAACGCTCGCGTCAATCCAGTCCCCGGCGCTCATCTCCTTGATGTACTGGCCGTTCATCCACTCGAGCTTCGTTTCGTCGAACACGGCGTCCTTTTTCGTGATGCGGTCGAGCGAGAACTCGCTGCACAGCACATCGCGGCTGATGAGCGTCGTTTCTCCATCGAGCGACCAACCGAGAAGGGCCAGGAAGTTCACCATCGCGTCGGGCAGGAAGCCGCGGTCGCGGAACTCCTCGACGCTCGCAGCGCCGTGGCGCTTGGAGAGCTTCTTCCCGTCGGGGCCTAAGATCATCGACAGGTGCGCGAAGGTGGGCACGTCGTAGCCGAGCGCCTCGTAGATGAGGATCTGGCGCGGGGTGTTCGAGAGGTGGTCGTCGCCGCGGATAACGTGCGTGATTCCCATGTTCGCGTCGTCGCATACGACCGCGAAGTTGTAGGTGGGCGTTCCGTCGGTTCGCACGACGATCATGTCGTCCATAACGTCGGCGGGGAAGGAGACGTGTCCGTACACGGCGTCGTCAAACTCGATGGGGCCGTGGTCAAGCGGCACCTTCAGGCGCCAAACATGCGGTTCGCCTGCGTCGATGCGGCGCTGCGCCTCGGCGGGGTCGATGTCGCGGCACGTGCGATCGTATCCCGCGTAGCCGCCTTCCTCCGCTTCCGCCTTCGCGCGCTTCTGGTCGAGCAGTTCTTTCGAGCAGAAGCAGGGGTAGACCGCCCCGCGGTTCTTCAGACGCTCGAGCGCGGTCTTGTAGGTGTCGAAGCGCTGGGTCTGGAAGTAAGGGCCCGCGTCGCCGCCGACTTCAGGACCTTCGTCCCAGTCGAGGTTGAGCCACTTCATGGCGTTCAGGATGACCTGGACGTTCTCTTCGGTCGAGCGTTCGGGGTCGGTGTCCTCGATGCGCAGGATGAAGGTGCCGCCCATCGCGCGGGCGAATGCCCAGTTATAGATTGCGGTGCGCGCGCCGCCGACATGCAGACGCCCCGTGGGCGAGGGTGCGAAGCGTACGCGTACGGGTTTGTCAGTCACGGATTCCTCTTTCGTCTTTTGGAAGTCGTTTCAACCTGCATATGATACTCGCTTTCGCGCCTGATGGCGGGGATTGCACCGTATTGCGACAATCTACGTCGGGATCTCGGCGAAGGTGGCGCGAAGCTAGGCGTGGCGCAGCGCGAAGCCCGCGATTGCCGAAACGGCGCTCACGGCGATCGTCGTGGCAAGCCAGATTGCTCCCATGCCGATCCAGAAGGGCTCGGGGTACATGGTGATGAGCAGCGAGTCGGCGCTGAACACCCAGCTGCCCTGCGCAAAGAACAAGCTGTGGAACACGGCGAACAGCCCTTCGAAGTCGATAGCGGCCCATATTCCCAAGATGGCGAAAATCGCAATCGTTCCCAAACCCGCGCAGAGCAAGACCGTCCCGAGCGTTCTTCTTCCGCTCGCGCACCCGACGCCCACGGCGGTGAGCGCGGCCGCGATGAACACGCCCAGCACGACGGGTTCGGCTGTCGCAAGAACGCCGAATACGTCGTCAAGGTGTTCGATCGCCTCGGGGTCGAGCACGTAGGTGTCGGACGCCTGCGCGAGCAGCATGTCCACGTTCTCGCTGCTCGGCTGCAGCGTGCGCATGCGCGCCAGGTCGTCGGCCTCGTCGTAGGATCCCCCGAACGTGTTCGCGAGGCCGAAGAACAGCGAGGTCGAAGCAGCGTTTGCCGCGTCGGCTCCGCTCACCTTGTCTCGCGCTGCCATCTCGTCCCACAAGGCGGTGTCAAGCGAGCCGCGGTGTGCGCGCCCGTCGGCTTCCGCTTGCGCGTTGATATCGTAAATGGCCTGGTTGAGGGCGAATCTGTCGTTTTTATCAAAGGTATAGCGCTTTCCCGCGAGCGCCATGTCGCAAAGCTCCTCGTGCGAAAACGGCGTCGTCGGGTTGGTGGTCCCGGCATATGCATCGGCAAGCGAAGCCGTCGCGTCGTCGGGGACGGCGACAGCGACGAACCCGGCAGCAACGAAGCTTGTCGCAAGGCAGATCGCGCACACCACCGACACGATGCGGTTTCCCAAGCCCATGCGAGCGCCTTCCTACTCGTCGACCCAGATGGTTGCCGCGGTGATGCCGCGCATGGGCTTCGAGATGGTAGGCAGAGGCCCCAGGCGGCTGAACACGCCCTGGAAGCGCCCGTTGTAGCAGTAGAGCCCCTCCAGGTTGTTGTACAGAGCGCCCGCGCGGTCGACTTCCTCGTCGGAGAGGCTCTCGATGTCGTGGTCGGGCTCTAAGATGTGCGTCTTGTACGGCGTGATGTAGCGCTGCACCAGGAATGGCGCGCCTGCGGCACCGTTAGCGAAGCGGTCGATGATCTCGTCCCACTTCTCCTGCGTTTGGAAGCATCCGGCGTACACGTCGGCGGCACCGTAGGCGTCGGTCGGCTTCACGATCCAGGCGTCCTTGTTCGCGCGCACCTCGTCAAGGTCGATCTCGCTCGAGTCGAGGTAGCGCGTCTTGGGGACGGTGCGCGCGACGAATGCGTTCTCCTCGTCGGTGAGGAATGCCTGCGTCTTCGGGTGGAAAAGCGCCTCGCAAATCTGTTTGTCGTGCACGATGTGCCCGGCAAAGCTGCCGATGAGCGCCACTTTCTGCGCGCGCACGGCCTCGATGAGCGCCTGCGAGTCGTCCCAGAACTCGAGCACGTCGTTGGTGACGCAGCGGCGCCAGATGGCATGCACGGGTTGGCCCTGCGCATCGTGGAGCACCTCGCCGTCGAAGGTGAGGTCGCGCACGTCGCATACGCAGCACGGGTAGCCGTGTTCCTCGAACTTCTTTGCGAACAGGTGGAACTCGTCTACGACGCCATTTTGCAGGTAGTCGCAGATGGCGAAGCGGGGATGCTCGACGCGTCCCTTGTAGGTATTGTAGATGCTGGTGAAGTCCTCCACCCAGGCATCGAAGAGCTCGCAAGGCTCGACTTTGTGGCGGCGCGCGAACTCCTGGAGGGTCTTCGCGTTCGCGAGCGAGTTGGTGATCTCGCGGTTCTCGTTCATGCCCGAGGATCCGTCGCCGTTGAACTCGCAGAAGGCGACTTCCCCGGTCTCTTCGTCGAGGAAGATGTCGAAGCGCGCGAAGGGGAGCACGGCGTCATAGCCGCGCGGCACCAAGATGAGCTCGGCTAAGCGCGGGTCGTAGTCGAAGATGGTGCGGTAGTCGGGGTCTTCGAGGTAGTGCTCGATCACCTTGCAAAGAATGCGGTGCGTCGTCTCGACCGTGGTGCGCATGATCTCGCGCGTGCGTCGATCGTAGAGGCGCGGTACGAAAGAGGTGGAAATCACCTGATGGTGCACGATAGCGGTGGAATTCTTCATGTAATCATAGGCGGCACGGCGGCTCTCGATGTCGCCGCCCAAGCTCTCCATGATGTCGAAATACTCTTGCGTGTAGGCGTTGTTGCTCAGCATGCCCGCTCCTTCCGAGGGGGTGTCGGTCTGTCGTGATGAGTGTAGCATTGCAAGGCCCCGGCGAGGCGGCGGGATGCCGATGGAATGCTGATGGGGCTGCGGGCGTCATGAGCCCGACGTATTGGGAAGGGTGGCGGGGAGAAGCTCCGCGAAACGGCTGCGGTTGAGAATTGTTTCTTTTTTGTTCTCAATTAGAATAGACAACGATGTGGTAAAGTACCGCGTGCATAAACGAGGGCGCACAAATTGCGTCCGCGAACATCCGTTTATCAAGAGTCGGGGGAGAGAGTTGGCTCTGCGATCCCGACACCAACCTGGCGTTGTGCCAAGGTGGTCCGGCCGACAACGATGAAGGAGGAGCTTCATGGCCGAAGAACAGCATTCTACGTATCTATTCACGTCCGAATCGGTGACTGAGGGTCACCCGGACAAGATCTGCGATCAGATTTCCGACGCGATTCTCGACGCGATTCTCGAGAAGGAAACCGAGCTTCAAAAACAGGGCTACATCTCGCCGTCGGGTCAGCCCGCCGACGTGTCGAAGGTACGTTGCGCCTGCGAGACCATGACCACGACGGGCATGGTCGTCGTGGCGGGCGAGATCCGCACGCAGGCCTATGTCGACGTGCCGGCCATCGTGCGCAACGTCATCTGCGAGATTGGCTACGATCGCGCGAAGTACGGCTTCGATGGCACGACCTGCGGCGTTCTGAACGCCATCCACGAGCAGTCGCCCGACATCGCGCAGGGCGTCGACGAGTCGTTCGAGGCGCAGCACGGCGAGGTGGAAGACGTCTACGAGACGGTCGGTGCGGGCGATCAGGGCATGATGTTCGGCTATGCCTGCAAGGAGACAAAGACCCTTATGCCGATGCCGATTTACCTGGCACAGCGCATGAGCGAGCGTTTGGCGAAGGTGCGCAAGGACGGAACGCTGCCCTACTTGCGTCCCGATGGCAAGACGCAGGTTTCGGTGCGCTACGTCGACGGCGCCCCCGTGAATGTGGAGAAGGTCGTCGTATCCACGCAGCATGCCGAGGACATCGACAACGCCACGCTGCGCCGCGACGTGACCGAGCAAGTCATCAAGCCCGTGCTCGCTGACGAGGGGGTCGAGCTCGCCGAGGGCGCCGAGATCCACATCAACCCGACCGGCCGCTTCGTCATCGGCGGACCTATGGGCGACTGTGGTCTTACCGGCCGCAAGATCATCGTCGACACCTACGGCGGCATGGGCCGTCACGGCGGCGGCGCGTTCTCCGGCAAGGACTGCACGAAGGTTGACCGCTCCGCTGCTTACGCCGCTCGTTGGGTTGCGAAGAACGTGGTGGCTGCTGACCTGGCCGATCGCTGTGAAATCCAGGTTGCTTACGCTATCGGCGTCGCGAAGCCGGTCTCCATCATGGTCGAGACGTTCGGCACGGCGCACGTTCCCGAGGCCGATATCGAGCGTGCGGTGAACGAGGTCTTCGACCTGCGCCCGGGCGCCATCATCGACGACCTCGACCTGCGTCGCCCCATCTATCGCAAGACGGCCGCCTATGGTCACTTCGGCCGCGAGCTTCCCGAGTTCACCTGGGAGAAAACCGATCGCGCGGATGCGCTTCGCGCTGCGTGCGGTCTCGCCTAGCTGCGCTCTTCCGCGACAGCCTTTCAATTCCTCGCGCCGCCTTCCCACCTTCGCAGGATCGGGAAGGCGGCGTTTTGCTGAAGGCGGCGATTCGGGTCGTGCGCCCGCGGTGCTTTCGCTATACTTGACGGCATGAAACTTGCCTCCGTTATTCTCGATATTCCAACGCAAGCGCTTGACGCGCCTTATACCTATGCTCTGCCCGCCACGGACGGGGAGGATTCGGCATGCGCTTATTCTTCTGCATCTGCCCAGATGGAGAGCTTGTTTGAGGACGATGCCCTCACGGGCGGCGTTGTGGACGCAGACGCGGTTGATGCCGCTTCTGAGGTCGGTCTCCGTGCGGCCGAGCGCTCCGGTTTAGCGAGTGGCGGGGCGGAGGGCACCTGTGGGTTGGGCGCAGGCGTCGACGATGCTTCTCCTCGCTCTCGCGACTACCCCGTTGAAGTCGGCTGCGCGGTGCTTGTGCCTTTCGGCAGGCGCCAGGCGGTGGGGTTCGTCATCGATGTCTTCGAGGCGGGGCTCCCAGGAGATGAAACGTGGCCTTCCAGCCTCGATGCGCGCAAGTTGAAATCAATCGTTCGAGGCCTATCGAAGCCTTACTTCGACGAGGAGGGAGCAGCGTGCGCCCAATGGCTTGCGAATCGCTACATCGCGCCGCTTTCCTCTTGCGTTCGCCTGTTCACGCCTCCGGGGGGCATCCCGCGGATGGTGCATGGCCGCGATGGCCGATGGCGCTTGGAGGAGCAAAAGATTGGGGAAGTAGACGACCGCTGGGTCGTCGCCGGTCCTGAGCTTTCCACGTTCGAGCCGCGCAAGAACGCCGTTCGCCAGGAGGCGATCGTGGCGGCCGTGCGGACGGGCGAGCTGCGCGTGTCCGAGCTATCGGCCCAGATGGGAGCAATCTCGTCCACCCTGCGCGCCCTCGAGTCGAAAGGCGTCGTGCGCATCGTTCGCCGCCGCCGCATGCGGGGGGCTGACGGTGCGCTCGGCAGTTTGCCGGGTGTTGCGGTGAGCGGCACGCTCGCCGAAACTTCCGACGGCACGCCTTCTGCTTCAATCTCTATCGCGTCCACCATCGCGTCCGATGGCTTCACCCCCTCGCCGAAGCCTGTGCTCACGCCGGGGCAGGAAAGTGCCCTCGCGGTCATCGACCGCGCGCGCGAGCGTGCCTGCGGCGAGGTGGTCGTTGTCGACGGCGTCACGGGTTCGGGTAAAACCGAGCTCTACCTGCGCGCCATCGAGAAGACGCTTGCCGAGGGGCGCACGGCCTGCGTGCTTGTGCCCGAGATCTCGCTTACGCCGCAGACGGTGGGTCGCTTCCGCGGCCGCTTCGGCGATCTGGTCGCGGTCATGCACTCGCGCATGAGCCAGGGGGAGCGCTACGACCAGTGGGACTTCATCAAAAGCGGCGCGGCGCGCGTCGTGGTGGGGGCGAGAAGCGCCCTGTTCACGCCGCTTTCGAACATCGGGCTCATCGTGATCGACGAGGAACACGAAGGCTCCTACAAGCAGGATTCTGCGCCGCGCTACGATGCGCGCGAGGTGGCGCGCTGGATGGTGGAGCGCTCGGGCGGCGTGCTCGTCATGGGCTCGGCCACGCCTTCCATTGAGGCGCTCTATGCCTGTGGGCAGGGCGGGAGCTGGACGAAAGTCGATCTGCCCGATCGCGCGAACGGCAAGCCCCTGCCGGCGGTCGAGGTCGTGGACATGGCGGCGGAATTTCGCGGTGGCTCGCGGGCGATGTTCTCGCGCAAGCTCGTCGAGGGGCTTCGCAGCGAGCTTTCCCTCGGGCGCAAGGCTGTGCTGCTCTTGAACCAACGCGGCTTCGCGAAGTTCCTTTTGTGCCGCGACTGCGGGTTCGTGCCCGCCTGCCCCTCGTGCGACACCTCGCTCACCTATCACGAGCGCGGCCGCATGCTCGTGTGCCACCATTGCGGGCACACCGAGATTGCGCCTGCCGTTTGCCCCGAGTGCGGAAGCCCGTACCTGAAGAAGTTCGGCGCGGGAACCCAGCGCGTCGAGGCCGAGCTGCGCGCACTGCTCGACGGGATGCCGGGCGTCGGCCCTGACGTGCCCATCATCCGCATGGACGCCGACACCACGAGCGGCAAAGGGGCCCACGAGCGCCTCCTCGAGCAGTTTGCCGGATCGGATGCTGCCGTGCTTTTGGGAACGCAGATGATCGCGAAAGGGCTCGACTTCGAGGACGTGACGCTTGTGGGCGTGATCAACGCCGACACCCAGCTCCACCTTCCCGATTATCGAGCTGCTGAGCGCACGTTTTCCCTGATTGAGCAGGTGGCAGGTCGCGCCGGGCGTGCCGACTTGCCGGGGCGCGTGCTCGTTCAGACCTACGAGGCCGACAACGTCGCCATCCGCGCCGCCGCCACCTACGACCGCGAGCGGTTCCTTCGCGCGGAGCTCCCGAAGCGGCGCATCCTTCTCTACCCGCCGTTCGTCCGAATGGCCAACGTTCTTGTCTGGGGAAGGGACGAGCCCTCTGTGCGCACGACCGCCGAAAGGCTGTTCACCGAGCTTGAGTCGCATATCCGCGACTTCGGCGGTGACGGGTGGTCCGTCCTTCCCGCGAGCCCGTGCGTTCTCGCGAAGCTGCGCGGCGTGTACCGCTGGCATGTCGTGGTGAAATGCCCGCCCGAGGACGATCTTTCTCGCGTGATAGCCCCGCTGTTCCGCGCTCGTGCGCCCGAGGCGGACGTGAACGTTGCCGTTGACATCGACCCGAACGATTTATTGTGACATTCAAACACATTCGGCTCGATTTATGGTATATTTTATCGCTGTGTATTTGCGCCCGGTTGCGGTTTAGCCCCGGGCGTTCTTATCCAGAAAGGACTATCACGTGGCAAAGGATTCCCAGAAATTATCGAAGAAGACTGCCGAAGAACCGAAAGACCTTTCCAATCCCGAAGAGATTCTCGAGGAGGACGAGCTCGATGAGGATCCCGAAGAGGGAGAGCCTCCTGTAAGCGAGGTTTCCGAAGCCTCCGACACCACGCTCGACGAAGACAAGATTGAGGCTGGCATCGACGAGGAGGAAGACCTGCTCGAGGGCATTCCCGAAGAAGAACTTAAAGCGACCACCGATGTGCAGCTGCCGAAGGTGACGACGGCCCGCAGCAAGCGCCGTGCGACCCGCAAGCGCGCAAACGACGGCGGCGTGACCATGCTCACAGGCGACCCGGTTCGCATGTACCTGAAGGAAATCGGCAAGGTGCCGCTGCTCACCGCTGCCGAGGAAATCGACCTCGCCATGAAGATCGAGGCGGGCGTCGCTGCGGGCGAGCAGCTTGAGAAGGCCGACGCCGGCGAAATCGAGCTCGAGAGGCGCGACCTTCGCCGCCTGACTCGCATCGAGGAAGTCGGTTTCGACGCGAAGCAGCAGCTCATCGAGGCAAACCTGCGCCTTGTCGTGTCCATCGCGAAACGCTACGTGGGCCGCGGCATGCTCTTCCTCGACCTTATCCAGGAGGGCAACCTGGGTCTTATCCGCGCTGTCGAGAAGTTCGACTACCGCAAGGGATTCAAGTTCTCCACGTATGCCACCTGGTGGATTCGCCAGGCCATTACGCGCGCCATCGCCGACCAGGCTCGCACCATCCGCATTCCCGTGCACATGGTCGAGACGATCAACAAGCTCGTGCGCATCCAGCGCCAGCTTCTCCAGGAGCTTGGTCGCGAACCTACTCCGAAGGAAATCGGAGATGTGATGGGGTTGCCTGAGGAGCGCGTCCGCGAGATCCAGAAGATCTCGCAGGAGCCGGTGAGCCTCGAGACGCCGATCGGCGAGGAAGAGGATTCCCAGCTCGGCGACTTCATCGAGGACGACGCCGCCGTGGTGCCTCCCGACGCCGCGAGCTTCAGCATGCTCCAAGAGCAGCTCGGCAAGGTGCTCGACGGCCTCGCGGAGCGCGAGCGCAAGGTCATCAGCCTGCGCTTCGGTTTGGAAGATGGCCATCCGCGCACACTTGAGGAGGTCGGACGCGAGTTCGGCGTCACGCGCGAGCGCATCCGCCAGATCGAGAGCAAGACGCTCGCGAAGCTGCGCCACCCGAGCCGCTCGAGCAAGTTGAAGGATTATTTGGAAGATTAATCCTTGCCGCTTAGACAAACGTCGATTGATGCGATGCTGCGAGAGCCCCTCGTCACCGACTCGATCGCTTTGAGGCTGCCCCTTGCGCACTGAGCGCTTCGGGAGCCTTGTGCGATGCTGGTGCGACGAGGGGCTTTCTTGTCGAATCGCTTACCCAGCCCACGGGAAAGGAACCTATATGTCCGACCATACCTCCGAAGAACTCGAGTTCTTCGCAAGCTGCCTTCCTGGGTTGGAAGGCTTGCTCGCCGATGAGCTGCATGCGCTCGGAGTCCGCCGCACGCGCCCTCTTGGCGGCGGCGTGGCGTTTTTCGGCGCTCCGAAGGCCGCCTTGCGCGCATGTCTTTGGTCGCGGCTGGCGTCACGCGTGCTCTGCGTTGAGGGGCGCGTTGGTTCAGCGGACTCGGATGCGCTCTACCAGGGGGTTTATGCGCTGCCTTGGGAGGATATCCTGCTTCCCGGCAAGAGCATCGCCGTGCGCGCCCGCGGGACGAACGAGGGACTTCGCAACACGAAGTTCACGGGCATGCGCGTGAAGGATGCGATCTGCGATCGTTTGCGCGAGGTTCGCGGCGAGCGACCTGACGTGAGCGTTGCGCACCCCGATATCGCCATCGACGTGCGCATCCACGAGGGGAAGGCGACGGTGTCGGTCGATCTTTCCGGTACGCCCTTGAACGACCGAGCCTACTTCGGCCGCAACGCGCCGGACACGATGCCGCTTCTGTGCTCGTATGCGGCGGCGCTTCTCGCGTATGCGAAATGGGGCGAGCGAGCGGGGGAGGGCTTCCGCTTCGTCGATGCGCTCGCAGAGTTTCGCGGCGAAGACGAGAAGTCGCGGGGCTTGAGCGTTCTCGAGCGCGAGGCGAGGGCGATCGTCCTCGATGAGGCGCCCGGCGCGGCGCGTTCCCGATGGGGTTTCTTCTCGTGGGGACGCTTTGACGAGGAGACGTGGAACGCGCTTCTCGATGAAGCCGACGAGCGTGCCGAGCGCGCCCAGGAGTCGCTGCGTCCCCTCGACGCTTCCGCGCCGCAGCTCGTTGCCGCGGTGCTGATCGACCCGGCGAACGACAACGCGGTCTCCGCGGCGGGGGACGCTGCCTTTGTGCGCGCAGCCGCCGATGCCCCCGCGCGCTCCGTTTTCGCCTGCATCGGCGGCGAGGGCGCGGCAGAGCGCTTCGGTGCCGAACCTTCGCTTTGTGAGGAGCTTGGGCGGGGGCGCGTGAGCATCAAGGTCCGCCTCTTCGATACGCCCCCGGCTGCGCCTGTGACGATCGTCGTTCCCGACATGTTCGGCGGGGCCGAGCACATCGTCGACGTGCACGACGAGACGTCCTCCCAGTTCGCTTCCCGTTTACGCAAGGTGTATAAGGAACGACGCAAGTGGGCGCGTCGCGAAGGGGTCAGCTGCTACCGCGTCTACGATGCTGACTTGCCCGGCTACGCGGCCGCGATCGACCTGTACGCAGGCGCGGGCGAGGACGAGGGAAAAACCTTCGTTCATGTTGCCGAATACGCAGCCCCTTCGTCGATCGACGAGCTGAAGGCCCGCCATCGCATGAGCGATATCCTGGCGATCACCCCTGCTGTGCTCGGCGTGCCTCCCGAGCGCGTGTTCTCCAAGACGCGCCGTCGCGATCGCGGGGGAAGCCAGTACCGCGATGCCGGCGAACGCTCGTTTGTGGCGACCGTCGAGGAGGACGGCTCGCTGTTCGAGGTCGACCTTGCCGGGTACGTCGATACCGGCATCTTCCTCGACCATCGCGATACGCGCCACATGGTCGGCGAGATGGCGGCCGGCGGGGATTTCCTGAACCTGTTCGCGTATACGGGCACGGCGACGGTGCATGCCGCCGCGTGCGGTGCGCGCACGACGTGCACGGTGGATATGTCGGCGACGTATCTTGATTGGGCGCGCCGCAACATGGCGAACAACGGCTTCTCGGGGCGGGCGCATCGCTTCGAGCGCGCCGATGTGATGCAGTGGATCACATCGGCGCGGCGCGATCGTCGCCTGTTCGACCTGGTGTTCGTCGACCCGCCGACGTTCTCGAACTCGAAGTCGATGGGACGGCGCACGTGGGATGTGCAGCGCGATCACGTGGAGCTTCTCATCGGTGTGAGCCGCCTTCTCCGCGAGGGCGGGCGGGCCGTCTTCTCGTGCAATCTGCGCACCTTCAAGCCCGACTTCGAATCGCTTGAGAAATACGGCGTGGAAATCGAGGATATCACGGCGCAAACCATCCCGCACGATTTCGAGCGCAACCCGCGCATTCACAAGTGCTTCATCGTTCGCAGAAAGTAGCTGGAGCGGCTCTGGGAAATCGTCTTAATATGTCCACGGCGAGTTCACTCTGAGCAGGAGATTTGGGGTTGCTGTGGAGCGGAGCCTTACTTCGTGGTCAGTTGGGAGAGTTGTGCACTGTCATTTCTCAGAATAATCTAACTTACCTTAAGCTGACCTCGGGCTTTTCTTTCGAAGGACGCCCCAAGCCCTCATGAAGGGGAGAATCGGGCGAAAAACGTCGCACAACTCGTCCAGTTGACCACGAACTTGCCTCTCTGCTCCCGAGGGGGCAGCGTCGGGAGCATGGAGGCAGCATCAGGAGCATCCCGACAGCGGCGTGCGGTGTTCGGTGGTGGGACGCTCGTCCTCGCTACTTGCGGCGGACGGGGGAGTTCTTCCCAGGGCGAATGAAGAAGGCCGCGATGAGCATCACCACGCTGAGCGGGATGATCGTGGTCATGCATGCCTCCCAATACGTGGCACCGCCATCGATAATCGCTCCGTACACTGGGCTGAAGCAGTTGCCGAGGCATTGCGCGAACTGCATAACGGCCATGCCCATCGTCGCCGCCATCGCGGACTGGTTCATGATCGTCGGGGCGAACGGGCGAAGGCCGCCTCCGCCGAATCCGCCGCAGATGCCCATCAGGACGATGCCGATCCAGATAAGCGACTCATTTGAGTTCTGGAACAGCAGGTAGAAGCAAATGAGGTAGGAAACGGCCACGCCGACAGGCACGATGCGCTTCAGGCGATGGGGCAGTTTCGCGGTTACCGAGCCACCGAGCGGGTTGGCGATAATGCTGATGCCCGTGACGACGGCAAGGCCCATGCCCGCCGCCGCCTCGCTCCAGCCCCAGCCGACCGGGGGAGCGCTTTGGAGGAACGTGGACAGATACGTGTTCACAATGCCGGTCTGCCCGATGATGAAGATGAAGAACACGAGGCCGAGAAGCCAAATCTGAGGGTTGTTCAGCAGTTTTACGCACTCGATGAAGCTGCCTTCGGCGCTGTACCCGGCCACGTTGCCCTCGGGAACGCGGTAGAACACCAAGAACAGAACGAGCGCGACGACCGCAAAAGCGACGACGACGCCGAAGACGCCTTGCCAACCCATCGAGCTTGCAATCATCGGACAGATGATTGAATCGAGCGTGATCGACAGGGGAACCCAGCAGCACCACAGGCCCAATGCGAGCCCGCGCGTCTTGTCGGGGAACCACAGCGTGATCAGCGTCGGGGCCGACACTCCCGCAAGGCCGATGCCGGTGCCCTCGAGGAAACGCCCGACCATCATGGTCGCGATATTGTCGCCGCCGAGAATCTCGACGAGCCCTCCGACAATCACGCCGATGGCCGAAAGCGCGATCGTTTGCTTCAGCCCCAGCTTGCGGCAGATGAAGGCGGCGGGGAAGGCGAGCACGATGCCGATAAGCGACACCATCGTCATCAGCATGCCGAAGCCGCTTGCATCGAGGCCGAAGCAGCCGTCGGGACTGACCCCCGGCACGTAGATGAAATAAAGCGGAATCGAGACGATCTTGAATTGCGCCATGGGCGCGGCAAAGCTTATCAGAAACGTGATGATCCAAATCACCCACGCGTAGCGGGGCGTCTTCTCTTCCTTGATCGTGATTTCCGATTCGGCGAGGGGTCGTGGCCCTCGGTTGCTCTCGACGGACCTATCTTTCTCATTCATCGTCGTACCTTTCTCTTATGCGAAGTGCATGCGGATACAGGTTGTCACGCGTATGAAACGGGGAGAATTGCCTGAAAATGGTAAGTTGTAAATTGAAGGAAGCAGAGGAGGCTAACCTTTATGGGGAACGGGGTCGCCCTCGACTTCCCACTCCTCGAAGATGACGCTGCCGTGGTAGCGGTAGACGCCGTAGACGCCCTTGAAGTCGTATCTCGCCACCGTGAACGATCCGCCCACAGAAGTCGAAAAGTCGGCTGCCTCGGTGTTGAACCCATTCGACGGGAACACGTACAGGTTGCAGATGCGGTCGCGGCTTCCCGTCGGCGCGAGCACGATGCCCGTACCGAACTCCAGGGGCAGTCCGTCGCTCTTGATGCGGAGGCCGGTGAGCGCGAGCTTTGCGTCAAAACGCTCAATCCAGGGCTTTCTCGACTGCTTGGCCCAGGCGGCCCAAACGCTCGTGTTCTTCTTGTTGTCATCTGCGTAAATGGCGTCGAAGAACTCGCGATAGCTTTCGGCTCCGTCGAGGTATTGTTCGAACTCGGGCAATACGGCATCGCCGATCGTCGTCGCCAGGCGCAGCCGGTCGAGTTCAAGTGCCGAGGTCAGCGGTGCTTTCTTGATCTCGGCGATCATGTCTTGTGCTTTCATGAGGTCCCTTTCTAAATTGCGAGGAGCGATTGCGAGCTAGAAGCCCTTCGGCCATGCCTTGTCGGCTGGGACATCGTCAAGGGAGGTGACGTGTTTCCCTCTCGGCAGGATGAAGAAGCACAGCACGAGCGCGAGCACATATGCCGGAAGCTGCAGCATGAAGCTCGCGGTCTCCCAGCCTTGCGTGCTCATCACAGCTCCGAACAGCGGAGAGCCGATCGCGGACCCGAGGTTTTGGCAGAATTGCATAATGGCCATCGCCATGGTGGCGCCCATCGCGGTGTTGCGCATGAGCATGGGGGCCATCGGGCGAAGCGAACCGCCGCACATGCCGCCACCGATGCCCTGCAGGACGATCGTCGCCCACATCACCGCCGTCGCGCCGTCTCCGACATAGAACATGAAGAAGCCGGTGGGGATGAGGAGAACCATCATCACGATGCCGACGAGGTACTTGCGCCCAAGCGGTAGCTTGTCGGACACAAGCCCGGTCAGCGGAGCCACGAACAGCGAGATGAACATGATGATCGAGGAAAGCGACGAGGCGGTCTGCGCATCGAAGCCGAGCTGCGTCTCGAGGAACGTGTTATAGTAGGTGTTCATGATGCCGATCGTCGTCATCGAGAACAGGAAGAACACAGCGCCAAGGATCCAGATGCGGCGATTCTTGCAGTACTTGAGCGACTCGACGAACGTTCCCTCGATGCCCATGTCGCCGGTTGCGCCCTCAGGCATGCGGTACACGACGCAGAACAGCACGAACGCCACCAGGCAGACGCCTGCAAGCGAGAAGAAGACGGTTTGATACCCGAACGCTCCTGCGATCATCGGCACGGTGTTGAACGCGAGAACCGACCCGACGGGGACCCATGTCGCCCAAAGGCCGAGTGCGAGCCCGCGCTTGCGCTCGGGGAACCAGATGGTCACGCACGACGGTGCCGCAACGCCGATAAGCCCGATGCCAACGCCTTCGAGAAGGCGGCTCACCAGGAGCAACGTGAGATTCGCGTCCACGCCGCCAAGCGCGCTGCCGACACCTAAGCAGGCTACCGAGAGCAAGATGACGTTTTTTAACCCCATGCGTCGGGCGATGAAGGCGGCGGGGAAGGCGAGCACGACGCCGATCAGGGCGATCGCGCTCATAAGCGTGCCGAACGTCACGGAGTCCAATGCCCCATGGAATGCGGGGAACAGCCATGACGCCAAAGGCGGGATCTTGAATTGGCAAAGCGGTGCGCAGATGCTGGCGAAATACGTGACGGCAAGCATACCCCATGCCTTGCCGCTCACTTTGGTTTGTTGGGCGATGTCGCTCGCAGTTGGTTCTGTCATAGTCGTATCCCCTCGTATGCGAAATACCGCGCTCCCCTTGAAACGCGTTTCGATGTTGCAAGGGGCTGCCCGCAGCGATGTCAGCGCAGGCAGCCCCAGTTGTTGTTACTGCTTCAGCTTGTTAGCGCCCTATGCGCAAGGCGGCACCCAGAGGTACTGCTGAGGCTTCTCGTCGAGCTTCTTCACAAGCTCGTCGACAGGGCCGTACTCCATGCATTTTGCCTGGCAGTGGAAGACGCAGGAAGGCAGCTTGCCCTTCTCCTGGCGCTCGGCGCACAGATCGCACAGCTTCGTGAACGCTGGAATGAAATCATACACGTACTGGTCGGTCTCGTTGCCTTCCTTGTCCTTGATGGGCCACGGGCCGTTCTGCATGACCTTCACGCCCCACTGGCCAAGCGGCAAATCGAGCTCGGATTGGCAGGCCACTTCGCAAGAATAGCAGCCGGTGCAGTACTGGTAGTCGACAAGAATTCCGTTCTTAGCCATTACAGTTCCTCCTCTTTGCAGCGATACACCTTGGCAAGCGTGCACTTGAGGTCAGCGCCGAAGCCGGTCGTACCAGGTTTGTTGGCAAGCAGCTGGTTGATGTTGGACTGGCGGAAGCCGTACAGGTTCGGCTCAGCGCCATCCTGCTCGGGGAACCACCAGCCGTGCTGTGCGGCGATGGTGCCCTCGTGCACCTCGTAGGTGACGCGAGCGCGCTGGCGTGCGCGTCCGCGATGGTTCTCAAGCCACACCCAGTCGCCTTCGCAGATGTGCAGGCGCTCGGCGTCGCGCGGGTGAATCTGGACCCACGGATCAGGCGTGAGCTGGCGCAGATAAGGAATCTGGCGATGTTCGGAATGGAAGAACGAGGTGGTGCGGGCGCCCGTGATCATGATCATCGGGTACTCCTCGTAGAGGTCGGGCGTGGTCACAGGACCGATGCCCGGCTCCTCGATGTAGGGCAGCGGATCGTAGCCGAACTTCTGGAACAGCGTCGACCAGAACTCGATGCGCCCGGTCGGCGTGTTGAAGCCGGGCTGGCCGTCGGGGCGCATAAGGCCCTTCTCGTACTTCTTGTAGACGTACTTCTGGTAAGCCGGGCCATGCTCCATGAGCTCGCGGAAGGTAAACCCGGAAGGCTTCACGATCTCGTCGTAGACCTCGTCCTCGGTCTTCCACGGCCACGTCTTCTGCTTGCCCTCGGGGCGCTCGATCACGCGGTTGAACTCGTCGTCGTTGTCGAAGTACTGGGCGAGCTCGCGGTTGATCTCGCAGTCGGACTTCGCTTCGCCCTCGGTGGCGCAGCCGCCCGTGATGGCGGAGAGGAAGTAGTAGTGGGCGCGCACGGAGTGCTTCTCAGCCCACGTCTGAACAGGGAGGACAATATCGGCGTACGCCTGAATCGTCGGCGTCATGAAGATATCGCACGCAGCGACGAACTCGACCTTCTTCATGGCCTCATACCAGCGCTCGGTCTCGCAGCTCATGCAGGCGATGCCGTTGGACGTCTGGATCCAGATGCCCTTCACTTTGCCTGCCTCGCAGTACTCCAGGCACATGTCGGGCATTGCCTGGGTAAGGCCGTAGCGGTACATCGGGAACTCTTTCCAGCCGACGCGCTTCTTCTGCATCTCCTCGTTGATGAGGTCGTAGATGCCCCACGCGCCTGCGGAAGGCTGGTCGACACCCATCGGGGACGCGGTGTAGCACATGCCGCCGGGGATATCGAGGTTGCCGGTGATCGTCCACAGCGCAGCGATAGCGGCAGCGCACGGGGTGCCCTGAGACTGCATGTCGACAGCGAGGCCCCAGACGACGTTTGCCGGATGAGCGTTCGCGAACATGCGAGCAGCAGCGACGATCTTCTCCTTGGGAACCCAGGTCATCTTCTCAACCTCATCGAGGGAGAGCTCGCGGGCGCGCTCGGCCAGCTCGTCGAAGCCGTAGGTCCAGCGCTCGACGAAGTCATGGTCGTAGAGGTCCTCGTCAACGATGACCTTGATCATCGCGAGGGCGAGAGCAGTGTCGGTGCCGGGGCGCAGCTGCAGGTGGATGTCGGCGTGCGCGGCAAGCCAGGTGACGCGCGGCTCGACGGAGATGAGCTTGCAGCCGAGCTTCATGGCGTCGGTCACCCAATGGCCCATGAAGAAGTCGGGGTTGGAGATGGTGGGGTTGCAGCCCCAGACGATGGTGCACTCAGGGCACGTCCACTCGGGATCGTCGTAGCGCAGCGCGGAGAACTGCGAGAAGTCGGCGATGAGCATGCCGCCGTAGGTCATGATCATGAGCGACAGGCGGGGGAGATAGCACGCGGTGCCGGAGAGGAAGCCATACTCGTTCGGGCTGCCGAACGTGTTCGCCATACGACCGACCTGCCACTGGTTGTCGCGAGCGGTGCCGCGCAGGCAGTGGATGGAGTCGCCGCCGTAGGTCATTGAGATGCGGCGGAATTCCTTGTAGCAGGTTTCAAGCGCCTCGTCCCACGAGATGCGCTCCCACTTGTTCTCGCCACGCTCGCCAGCGCGCTTCATCGGGTAGAGAATGCGGTCGGGGTGGAACTCGACCTGCTTGAAAGCGAGGCAGCGCGGGCAGAGGGCGCCGCGGTTGTACGGATCGTCCGGGTCGCCTTCGCACTTGATGAAGCGGCCGGTCTCCTTGTCGGAGTACACGAGCACGCCGCAGCCCTCGTGGCAGCCAGGCGCCGACCAGACAGACGTACGGGTGACGATCATGCCGTCTTCCTCGTACTGCCACTCGCCGGGATGCTTCCAGCGAGGGTCAACTTCCTGATGCACGCCAGCACCGAAGTTGAACTGATTCTCCTCTTTGGAGTTGCCAATATCGTCGCGGTCGCGCCCCTCGATATTGGTCTCGACTTTCTCGATAGTGTCAGCCATCGATCCTCCTCTCGTAGGGCCTAAAAGAGTGCAGGTGTCTTCCCTGCGTCGGCCCGGCGGGACATGAAAACGGGTGTCCGCCCCGAGAATCCCGCCCCCTAACGGGTACTGAGAGTTGACCATGAGTCGATGCTGACACTATCGCGTGAAAGGTATGCAGTATTGCGAAATCAGTACGTTGGTATGAGACGTTTACCTGGAATTTCGCAAATTAGTCATCATCTGGGCGATGAGAGGACCTAAGTTACCTGTGGTTCTCGGGCTCCTCGCTTAAAGGCTTGCCCTTCGGCTTCGGGTTGATGAATATCGCGGCGATGAGCATCACGACGGAAAGCGGGATGATGGTGAACAAACAAGCGTCCCAATACGTGTAGCCCGCGTCGATCATGCCGCCGTAGACGGGGCTGAAGCAGTTGCCGATGCACTGCGCGAACTGCAGGACGGCCATACCCATCGTCGCCGCCATGGCCGACTTGTTCATGATCGTCGGAGCGAGTGGGCGCAAGCCACCGCCTCCGATGCCGGCGCACAGGCCCATCAGCACGATGCCGACCCACACGAGCGTGATGTTCTCGGTTTGGAACATCATGTAGAAGCAGAAGAGGTAGATCACCGCAACGAGCACAGGCATGATTCTCTTGAGCTTTAACGGCAGCCTGTTGGTGATGGCGCCGCCGGCGGGGTTCGCGACCAAGCCAATCGTGGTGACGACGGAAAGACCCATCGCAGCTGCCTGCTCGGTGAAGCCCCATCCGCCCGTCTCGACCGACGTCTGCAGAAACGTCGGCAGATAGGTGTTGACGATGCCGGTCTGTCCCGCGATGAACACGGCGAAGACGATGAAGAGCAGCCAGATGTCTTTGTTCTTCAGGAGCACGATGCACTCTTTGAAGTTGCTCTCGACGTTGTAGCTTGCCCCTTCGCCTCCTGGCACCTTGTAGAAGATGTTGAACAGGATGAGCGCCACGGTGGCGAATATGATGACGAACCAGAAAACGCCCTGCCACCCGCTTGCGGCGGCGATACTGGGCGTGACGAGCGCATCAAGCGTGATGGAGAGGGGAACCCAGCAGCACCACAGGCCGAGCATGACTCCGCGGGTCTTGTCCGGGAACCACAAGGTGATGAGCGTCGGTGCTGACACACCCACAAGTCCGATTCCCAGACCCTCGATGAAGCGCCCGATGTAGAGAGCCGTGATGTTGGTGCCCGCCAAGGCGGGGATGAGGCCGCCCACGATAACGCCGAGCGTGGCGATGGTGATGGTCCACCTCAGGCCGAGCTTGCGGCAGATGAAGGCGGCGGGGAACGCGAGCACGATGCCGATCAGCGAGACGCAGGTCATGAGCATGCCGAATCCCGCTCCGTCGAGCATGAAGCCGCCAGCGGGGCTGACGTTGGGGACATAGATGAAATACAGGGGGATGTTCACCAGCTTGAACTGGCCTAATGGGGCCGCAAAGCTCACGAGGAAGGTGACGATCCAAATGACCCAGGCATAGCGCGGGGTCTTTTCCTCATAGCGGTTGATATCCGATTCAGCGTACGGTCTTGGCTGCTTGAGAGCAGCGCTGTCTTTCTCCATTGTTCTCACCTTCTCTAGATTCGAATCCAGATACAGCGTGCAGAGGAGCGCCGTCCTCGCAAAGGACGGGATGGTTTGCAGGCCGAAGGCGCTCGGTTGCCAGCGGGGGGTGCAGGCACAGCCGCTGGCAACCGAGCGCCCTGCGCCTAGCTTGCGGGAATCTGCCGCACGGACCACAGCATGGGGTTGCACTCGCGCCCGCTACCGCATCCGCATCGAACGGTCGGCTCGACCACCTTCGCCCAGTAGTTCTTGTCCGTCTGATAGACCCACTGGATCTCGTCGAGGGTTCCGGCGATGGTGTACCACCACTCCATGCTCGGGCCATAGGGGCTGAAGCGCCCGTCGGTCGCCGACTCGCCGCACTTGGTGCAGTAGATCTCGACCGCGCCTTCGCCTTCCGGCCTCTTGCGTTTGAGGGAGTTGCTTGGGGCGGCCGCCTGCTCGGCTGGGATCGATGCTTCCACTTCAATCGGCTTGACGTCTTCCATCGCGATCATCGTTTCTCCCTTCCGGCCTCTTCGGCCTGTTTCCCGTTGATTCCCGTAATGTCGGGACGAGCATTGCTCGGGTGTGCCTCCTCGCCGGGCGCCCGGGGGATTCTGGCGCCGCAGACGCTGCAATGCTGCGCTCCCGGCTCGGCGACCTGCCCGCACATCGGACAGGCGCCTGCAGTGTTGAGCGGGCGAGGGTCGACCTTGCCGCATAGACCGCAACGTACGCATACGCGCGTATACCCACCGCACACAGGCCCCCACCCTTTCCTCTTTGCACTTTGACCCGGCGCTGAGCGGTTGTTTTCGCGGAATATTTCAGTGAAATCTGCTCAGCGCCAGGGTTAAACGCTTACTGCTTTGCTGCCGTGCCCGCCTTGGGTACGAAGAGCACGTGCTTCGTCGTGGCGCCAGCCAGCTTCGCCGTCAGCTCGTCGACGGGCCCGTATTCCATGCACAGCGACTGGCAGTGCTTCACACACGTTGGCTTCTTGCCCTTCTCAACGCGCTTGGCGCACAGGTCGCACTCGTCGGTGGGAATGGGCACCGTGTCGAGCTGCCAGTTCTTCTTGTCGATCTGCCAGGGGCCGATGGTGGCCATCTGGATGCCGTAACGCCCGATGGGGATGTCGTGCTCGACGGAACAGGCCATCTCGCAGGTGCCGCAGCCGGTGCAGAACTCGTAGTTGATGAGCAGTCCGTATGCCTTCTCAGCCATGGCTAGTCCTCCATTTCTGCTTCGAGGGTGGAGTTGCGGAAACTGCCCTCGGCGAAGCGGTCCTTGGGCTGTGCCGGTTCAGGCAGGGGGATTTCTTCCGGCGTGCACTTGTAGACCTTGCACAGATAGCACTTGCTCTGGTTGCCGAACCCGGTGTCGCCGCATTCCGACGGCAGGCACACGTTGATGTTGCGGGCATAGGTTGCGAAGCAGCCTTCGCCCTGGTCCTCCGGGTCGGCTTCGGGGAACCACCAGCCGTGGTCGGCTTGCACCACGCGCGGGTCGACGATCGGGGTCACCTTCGCCACCTCGCGGCAACGGCCGATGGGGCTTTCGATCCAGCACCAGTCGCCGTCTTCGATGCCGAGCTCTGCCGCTTTGTCGGGATGGATTTCGAACAGCGGCTGGGGAAGTCTGGAGCGCAGGCGGCTCATCTGCCTGTGCTCAGAGTGGAAGGACTCGTAGTGGCGTGCGCCGGTGGTGAGGACCAATGGGTACTCCTTGTAGAGTTCCGGCTGGCTGTAGGGGCTCATCGGCGGCTCCTCGAAGTAGGGCAGCGGCTTCTGCCCCCAGGATGCCAGCAGCGTCGACCACAGCTCGATGCGGCCGGTCGGTGTGTTGAATCCCACCTTGCCGTCGGGGCGCTGCTCGCCCTTCTCGAACTTGCGATAGTGGAACTCGGGGTAGATCCAGTTGAGTTTGCGGGACTTGTCGTAGGTGATGCCGGCCTCCTTGATGAGGTAGGAGAAGTACTCCTCAAGCGTTTCACCTGGCCAGAGGTCCTTGTTCCAGCGGCGGCCGAGCTCCCAGTTGATCTGGAAGTCGTCTTTCGACTCGCCCATCGGCTCGCAGGCCTTGTTGGTGTTTTGGATGTAGTACCACACCGAGCGCAGGCCCTCGCGCTCAGGGTAAAAGCACAGCGGCAGCACGACATCGCAGTTTGCCATGAGGGTTGGCGTCATGAAGCAGTCGACGCCGACGACGAACTCGCAGTTCCTAAGACCCTTCTCGACGCGGGGCTCGGGGTCCTGTGCGCAGCAGGCGAGCGGGTTGGTCGACTGGATCCATGCTGCGCGGATCTTGAACGGACGGCCGGTGACCAGCTGATCGATCATGGAGTCCGCCTGGCACTGGACCATGCCGGAGTTGGTGATCATCTCGTAGTTGGAGCCGATGCGCTCTTTCTCCTGCTCAGGGGTGAAGACCTCGCGGGGATCGGGCGGCAGCCAAACCTCGGTGTTGTACGGGTCGTGCACGGTGATCATGCCGCCGGGGATGTCGATCTGGCCGGTGATGCACCACAGGTTGCACAGTGCCTGGGAAGCGGTGACGCACTGCAGGTTCATGTCGATGGCCAGGCCCCACTGCACGGCCGTCGGCTTCTCGGACATGTACTTCGCAGCGGCGATGATGTCTTCCTTGTCAAGCCAGGTGACCTCAGAGGCCCAGTCGAGGTTGTAGGGCTCGCAAGCCTTCTCGTACTCCTCGAAGCCGTAGCACCATTTCTCGACGAACTCGTGGTCATAGAGGCCGTTTTCCATGATGTATTTGCCCATGGACAGTGCGAGCATGGAGTCGGTGCCGGGGCGAATCTGCAGCCAGAGGTCTGCCTTCGCAGCGAGCCAGGTCAAACGCGGGTCGACGACGATGAGCTTCGAGCCGCGCTTCATGCAGTCGACGACCCAATGGCCGAGGTTGCCGTCAGCATTGGCGATAAGCGGGTTGTTGCCCCAGACGAAGATGTTCTTCGGGGCGACCCATTCGGGATTGTCGTAGCGGTCGGGGAACTGCATCGAGAAGTCGGGGCAGGTGTAGCAGCCCTGGATGGTGTTCGCGGCTGCAACGCGGGGAACGTAGCACGCGTTGCCGGAATGGAAATACGAGTACTGGATCGAGCCGAGCGCATATCCCAGGCGTGCGTTAATCGGCGGTGTGACGCGGCCGGTGCCGGATGCGAAGATGATCGCCTTTCCGCCGTACTCGTCGCGAATCTTGGTGAACTTCTCGTCGATCATGTCGTAGGCTTCTTCCCATGTGATCCGCTCCCACTTGTCCGCCTTGCCGCGGAACTTCGGGTCGCGCTTCATCGGGTGGAGCAGCCGGTCGGGATGGTAGATCGCCTCGGCCACGTCGAGGCAGCGCATGCAGAGGCGCCCCTGGTAGTACGGATTCTCCTCGTCGCCTTCGACCTTGATGAACTTGCCGGTCTCCTTGTCCGTATACACGATGACGCCGCAGCCGTCATGGCAGCCCGGCGCAGACCAGGCGGCCGACCTGGTGCAGATCATGCCGTCCTCTTCCCACTGCCAAGGCACGTCTCCGCCGGTGTACATGACAGGCGGTTCGTTGAAGAACGTGGGGCGCATCCCCTTCGACTCGTCGCTGTCGTGGGGAATGTCGATTCTCATTGTCATTTGAGTCACTCTCCCTCTCCTAGAGCTTTCCACTAATGGCTCACTCGCCGTGATAGAAGTCGAGAGTGGTAAGGCCTCCTTCCTTAGCGCCCTCCGCTTCTACCTTTTCGGTGGCTCACACGTTAGGACGCAAAATCGAGGATGGCTTGACCGCAGGAGTTCCAAAAGTGAGATTGGAACTCGCTTGATGAGGGGCGGTACGCTACGTATGAGGTATTGAGCTGGAGAAATTCCTTTTCCTTGAAATAGCGGTCCAGAGGGTGCGCTTATTTGGACCGACACCGTTATTGCTCTTGGTCCAGAAGCGCGATAAGTTCCTGTTGCGAGTGGACGCCCGCCTTGCGGTAGATGTTCGACATATGAGTCTTTGTGGTGCTCTCGGAAATGAAGAGCTTCTCAGCGATGGCCTTCGCATTGCGCCCTTGCGCGGCCCACGTGAGCACTTCCGCTTCGCGCGGGGATAGCTTGCAGCGCTTTACCAGGCGGGCGCAGCGCTTTTCAAGCGAGCTGTCCTGTGCGGCTTTTGTCGGCATGTCGACAAAAGTGATGGTACGGTAGCCGGGGACGGAGGATTCCTCGTCGAAGGGCAAAAAGAACAGGGATGCCAAGATGAAGGATGCGACGATGGCCAAGGTGACGACAAGGCTCGCATCTTGCGCCTCGCTTGCCACGGTGAGCGTGCCGATGAGCAGGCCTGCGGCGAATCCGCAGTTGGCGGCAAGCTTTCCCCGGGTGGAGGTGTAAAGGACGGGAAACTCTTTTGTTGCAGCTAGAACCGCCAGACAGCCGCAGTGAATGGTGCGGAAGAGAAACCAGCATACCACCATTACGCCGAGGGCCACGATGGCGAGCGCGCCGCCAGGCGCGAGATAGAGAAGCAGCGCGCACGCGACGATGGCGGAGAAGAGGCGAAGCGCGCCCGAGTAGAGCATTGATCGACGGTTTCCCATCGCCGAGGAGATGATGGCATCGACGAGAATCGCCGCTGCGCCCGCAATGAGCACGTTCGCGGTCCCGGTGCAGAACAGCAGGATGAAGGCGTATCCGAACGCCACGTTGAGAGTGGCGCTTAGGATGTCGAGATGGCGGGTTCCCTTAAAAAATGTCGCCACGGGCTTGACGGACCTGTCGGGCTGGGGGCGGCGGCGGGGGTTTATGAACATGACGAGCAGCATACTTGCGAGCAGCATGAGCCAGCAGACGACGCCGAGAGCGAGCTTGGGAAGCAGCGCGGTGCAGAAGAGGAAGAGCAGCCCGCCGGTGCAGAAGACCGCTGCATGGGCGAATTGGTTGTGGCACAGGCCGCCATGGACCATGAAATCGTCCCATAGCATGAATCCCATGGCGATTGAAAACCCTGCGAGAAGGAGGCATGTGTACGTGAGGGGGAGCGGAGGCGTTTCCCCTAGGGCGTCGAGCGCCATAATCAGGGGTGAGAGCGAACCGGGTAGCAAGCTTGCGAGGAAGAAGAACTTCTTGTGGCAAAGCGCCACGCTGTCGCGGCGTCTGAACCAGAGCAGCAAGCCCTCCGTGCCGATGATGCTTCCGATGAAGAACACGAATTGTCCCAGATGGGCTTTGATGAAATCTATGCCAGGTGGGAGCTCTGCAAATGCCCCGAAGAAGGCGATCAGGTAGTAGCCGTAATACAGGCAGAATCCCACGACGATGGTGAGCTGCATGAACCCGAGCCCTTTGGTTTTCACGATATCCCCTTTGTTTCGCTGGTTTCCCTTATCAGCTGCACGCCCTCGTTGCGGCAGCGGATTGGGGACGTCGCGTCGTTTGCGGGGGAGCATCCCGAACGTGCCTCCTCGCCCGATTCCACTTTGCAAAACGCTTGTATCGCTTTCACGATCGAGGCTATGCCGTGGCTGCGGTCGCTGTTGAGATGCGGTTTCATCTGCGGATGTTTGAGAAAGCGCGGCTGCCATGCGGCAACGTCTTCGAGGGGCTGCGTATCGAGCATCCACGTGAGTGCCCCAAGCAGCCCCTCGATGATGAGGGAATCCGATTCAAGGCTTAGCTTCAGGCGGCCGTTGCGCGCTTCGAGTATCAGCCAGGCGTTGCTTGCGCAGCCTTCCACCTTGCAATCGTCGGTGCGGTCTTCTTCTGGAATCGCGTTTAGGTCCCCGATGAAGCTTAGGATGTACTCGAATTGCAGCAGGGTGTCGTCGAGCAGCTCGAAGTTGCCGAGAAACTCGTCTTCCCGAGCCTCTATCGATGCGGCTCCATTGCCGCTTTCGTGTTGGGCGCTCATTGAAATCCCCCCCATTCGTTTCGAGCGAGTCTGCCGAGGCAGGCGATTGCCAGTTTGTTTCGGCTATCGAGTCGCCTGCCATACGAGCGCGGCAAGCTCGCCGACACTATGGCAGAGCCCGGCCCTAAAGCAATCGAGCTGCACGTGGAATTCCTTTTGCAGCGCCATGATCATAAGAGCCTGTTTGACCGTCGCGGAGTCGGCACCGTCGCAGTTTGCGGCCTTGTCCTCACTTTTGACCAAGTCGGGTGCTATTTTCAGCATCTTGGCGAGGCTTGCCTGCGCCAGCTTCTCCAAATTGTCCCCTGCTGGTTCGGCTTCCTTTTCGTCAAGGCGGAACTTGGCCAAGATGAAGCGCCTGACCAGGCTCTCGACGCGCGGTTCATCGAGCTTTCCTGCCGCGCGGTCACTTTCGAACTCTTCGCAGACGAGGGAGGCTCCCCGCTTCGCAGCGAGGAGCCTATCCATAACGGCCTTATCGGGCATCGCGTGGACCCCTTAGGCCACGACCGGGGTGAGGCCGAGGCGCTTCGCGATGAACACGAACTGGTCGACGTAATCGCCGTATACGAGGGGGAGATGCAGTCCGAACGAGACGTGCTTCTGGAAGAAATCATGCTCGTCGGCAACACGGAAGATGAAGCCTCCGTTGCAGTTGTCGGAATCGTATCCGAACCCTGCGACAATTTCTCCGCGACCGATGAACATTTCCTTGCAATCCGAGGAAATTCGAATCATGGTAATGACCTGGCCCTTGTCGTCGTTGAAGTCGTGACGTTGAATCGCTCCGAACCCAGCGTCCAAAGCGAAGTGGCGCAAGGCGAAGTCGTCGAGCTTGTCGAAGCCGTGGAGGCAGCGGCAGGGCGTCGAGTGGCTTACCAGGTAGAGGTTGTTCTTGTCTCCTTCGATAGGTGCCGAATATTTCGGGTCGGAGAAGTTAACCTCTCCGTCGGGCCCGAGCGGTGCGGGTAGGGTGTTGCCCATGTAGGCCGCTTTCCCCGTGAGCGCCATTTCGAGAATCATGCACAAAACCGAGGTAACGTCGTACTCGCACGCGGAGCCCACGCCGCGCTCGAGGTTGAGGCTATGCGTGAGGCAGAAGGTGAACTGTTCCTCGTTGAGTCGCCTCGTCGAGCATGCGTCGGGGCAGGGCGCCGCGAATCCTGAGCAATCGTATGCGTTCATGACCTTATTGACGACCTTGTACGCCTTAAGGCTGTTGACGAGGTACTTTTTCTCAATCTGGCACTCGGATGCGTCGGCCATAAGGCTTTCGGCAAGCTCTTCGCACCAGGCGATTTCCTCCGGCGTGACGTTCATGGTCTTGCGGCCGGGGGTGGTGTGGTTGCCTTCTTCAGGCAGGGGAGAGAGGTAGTCCATAAGCTCGTGCACGTTCACGTAGCGGAAATTGGTTCCGAACGTGTCGCGCGCGAGGCAGAGGCTGTCGAAGGTATCGGTACCGCCGGCCATTGCCTTGTCGCCTCCGAAGCGCGGGGCGAGCAGGATGTTTGCAGTGCGCAGCGCCTTCTCGGCGCGAAGGCAGAGCAGCTTGTCCTTCAGCTCGGGCCAGCTTAGGGAAAAGATGATGTCGGCGCCGCGTCGCACGCTCGAAGCGAGTGCCAACTGTCCGTACATCTTGAAGGGATTGGGGCCAATCGGCTTTTTGGTTCGCAGCGCAAACTCCTCGATGACGGTGTTTGCGCCGAACGCGGTGTTGACGAGATAGAAGTCAACGATATGGTCGTCTGCGAGCGCCGATTCGAACCACTCTTCCTTGATGTCCCAATCGTCGGTGGTTCGAATGACGGCCGGCTCCAAAACTTCGAACCGCGCGTCGTTGCGCAAGTTGAAATCTAGCGCCTTCTGCATCCCCTCATAGATCTTGCCGTTGATAATCGCGTCGAAGCCAGGCTCGAGCGCGTCACCCGATGACATGCGGCAGGGTCCCTCGTAGTAGTACTTGTGCTCCATTGCAAAGAACACCGGCTTAACCACCAGTTTCACGTCTTTTGCGCTACGCACCGTCATGGTTGCCTCTCCTTTCGGAGCGCTCTTACACGCTCCGTCTGATGCCGGTGCCTTCAATTCCCCTGTACCGGCATTCCCCTTATACGTTGAGAACAGTTCACCACGAAGCGATGATGACGCTATCGTATAGCGGGTATGCAATAGCGGAATTCAGTATGGTGGTATGAGACAGTGAGCTGCGACTTTGCCAAATGACATGACAATAGGGACTCGTCACGCAATCAAAAGGGAAGCCTACTTCTTTTTTGGAGATTGTTGCGGAACGGAAACGGGGTAATCCTCAACGAAGTCCATGAGCGATTGCTGGGAGTGGATATCCGTCTTGCGGTAGATGCTGTAGATATGGCTTTTGACGGTGTGCGGAGAGATGGTCAGCTTGTTTTGGATATAGGCGGCGTTACGGCCCTTGGCGAGGTAGCGCAACACGTCGGTCTCGCGAGGGGAGAGTTGGTACATCTCGGCAAGGGCGTTGCAGCGTGCTTCGAACACCTCGTGCTCGCTCATGCCCGCAGGCGCCGGCTGTGCAGGGGTTGCAACAGCTTCGCTTGGGGCAGGCGCACGGTCGGCATTCTCATCATGATGCTCCGATTGCGGGAAGAACACGGTGACGGCGAGGACGACGAGACATGCGGTGCACAGGCGAATGACCGTGAAAGCGTCGGAGTGGGCGCCGAAGATGACGGTCGCCGCGCTAGCGACGGCCCATCCGATGAGAAACCCCAGCGCGCTTGCCAAAAGGCGACGAGGAACCTGACGAAATACCGCCGCTTCTCCGAGCTCGACGCTCTTACGCACGAGATGTGCATAGGTCGTTGGCAAGAACAGTGCCCACGATGCGATGACAAGAAACGCGCAGACAATCTGGACGTATCCAGTTGAGAAGGGGATGCAGATGCAAGCGAGTACCGTCATGAACAGCAGGATTCGCTGCAGAACAGTGATGTTCAAGAAGATTTTCTTCAGGGAGAGCACAACTAAGACAAGAGCGCCGGGGATCGTTGCAAGAAGGCCGATGAAGACATAATGAGAGCCGTAGTTGAACAAAAAGACGAAGGTCATCCCGAAAACGATACCGAAGGCAATAAAGGACGGCTCGACTTCGCGCGCGAATTTCCACGGTTTGTGTTCAACGGCGCTGAGCGGAGCGGCCTGCGAATTGTCTGAGTTCTCACTTGTGTACTTCAGCAATCCCACTGACAATGCGAGATAAACGAGACAGAAGACGGGCTGGAACTCAGTTGGCATAAGCGCTGCGAGTGCGAAAAGGGCGCCCCCGCCCAAAAGCGCTTCAGAGCAGAATCGGGCATAGGCACGCGATTTGGACCTGCCGCACACGTCGAGCCAGCTCACGGTGAAGAAGCCTCCGCCGATGCCGGCGAGAAGGTTGGCCGCGCAGAGCATGGGGGTCGGTATCGGGGCTTCTGCAAGCAGTCCGAGGCTCGTCAAGGGCACGATTGCGGCGAAAACGGTCTCGATTGCGAGTACAGGCGCGCTAAACGGCGTATAGGAAGCTCGTTTGCCGAGGAAGTGACAGATTGTATATCCGAGCGCGATGCCGATGAAGATGAACAGTTGGATCGTGTCGCGCTCGCCGGTGGGAAGGCTTTGCAAGAAGATTGCGAACAGCCAGTAGAACGTGATGAGCATCCATCCGAAAAAGAGGGCGAAGCCGCCTACCCCCAGCAATTCCATTGCGCCGTCAGCGCCACTGCGCTGCGTCTCTTTCGCCATCTTTCCCCCTTGAATAAGATACCGATATGCAAGAGAAACTGACCACGACGCGAAGCGGCATATCGCACGGTGCGCCCCAAAATCCCCAACATCCAGTATAAAGCTTTTCCCCTCCAAAATGCGGTTTTATCCCTTTGAAAACGGCTCAGATGAGCTTCGTGCCTAACGCGATTATGGTTGGTCGGGACACGTTGCCCTAAACCTGGCCCGGTGGTTTGATTCCCATATCGGCGATCACGTCGGACAGGCTCGCCATCCCGAGCTCTTTGCAGGCGGCGGATACGCCAGGTGTTGCGCCTGTGGTGGCGTCGACAGTATCCGCTTCGCATTCCTCGCCCTTATGCGCGTCGCCATGGGCTTCTGCGGCGCTTTCCCGAACGTTGTCATGGCTAATCGAGTGAGTCGCACCTGATGTCGCGTCCACGGTTGCGCCCGTCATCGCGTCAACGGTAGCTCCTGTAGTGGCGTGGACGGTTGCGCCCGTCGTCGCGTCTATCTCGTATCCCGCTTCAATCTGTCCAGGGCGTCTCGATTCGCTTGGCGGTGCGGGGGCGTGGCCTTCCATTCCCATCTTCCTTTCGAGCTCTATCGAGCGGCCCGCCCAATCCGTCGGCCCGGTTGTGGCGTCGAGGTGGGCGATTTTGCCGTACGTGAGCGTAACGATGCCGTTTTTCATGGTGTGTCCCTGGATAACGAAAGGCACCCGCGCGCCGTTTGGGCGACACGGGTGCCGAATAGTACGGAAACCGAGCCTGATGTGCGCTTATTTAGTTTGCGCGTTTTCAGCCGGCTTCCCCTGCGGCTTGCCGCCTGCGAGGTCTTGCTTGGAAGGCTTCATAAACAGCGAGGCGATGATGCCCACGACGCCGATCGGCACCAATGCCCAGAAGGCGAGCATCGGGTCGCAAGCGCCTGCGGACATGGACGCGTTGAACGGTTCAAGCGCGTAGGAGGTGATCGTCTGGCCGAGGTACTGGCCGAACGTGAGGAACGAAAGTCCCAGAGCAACTGCAGTTGCGCCCCCCTTGAACACGTAGGTCGGGATCATCGGTCGGCAGCAGCCATTCAGGAACATGTTGCCGATGCAGAAGAAGATGGCGTAGAAAACGAACACGACCATGTTGTTCTGGAAGGCAAGCGCGGAGCACACGGTGAGGCCGGTGATGCCGGAGACGACTGCGATGTACTTCAGGTTGCGCGGCAGTTTGTCCAAAATGAAGCCGCCGATGGGGGCGAGGATGCCGCATGCGGTCAGCGCGCCACCGATAAGGCCTGCCATCGCGGGGTCCCAGCCAAGACCGCCGGCCGTGGGATCGAGCTGCAGCCAGGTCTTCAGGTACTGGCTGAAGGCATAGTTCATGTAGTTGAAGATCGCGAACATGAAGATGAGACACCAAAGCTGACGCTTCTTGAAGAACGGGAGCACCTCGCGGAACGACTTCGTCTCGGCGGAAACCTCGGAGGCCTCATCGGCACGGGGCTTGCGGAACACAACGGCGAACAGGATTCCGATGACCACGATGACGATAGTCCACACCCACAACAGGGTAACAAGGTTCTGCCCGACGGCGTGGTAGATGCCGTCACCGAACACGTTCACCGTAAAGATGCCGACCGGTGCCCAGATTGACCAGATGGCCATAGCGCGGCCGCGGGTCGTGTTGGGGAACCAGATGGACACGCACGTGGGGCCTGCGACAATCGTCTGTGCAAGGCCGAGACCCAAGATGAAGCGGCCCACGAGGAACGCCATGAAGCTCGAGGTGATCGTGAGGGCGCACACTGCGGAGCCTATGATCGCAAGGCCAAGACCGACGAGGGTGCCGACCTTCGGACCGAACTTACGGACTACAAACGATGCCGGGAACGCCATGATGAGCGCTGCGATGGGCACGAGACCCATGACGTTGGACAGGAGGCCGAACTGCGAAGGGTCGGCCTGCACGGATGCGCAGTTTGCTCCGAGCCAGCCCTTGAACACCGGGAAGGTGATGGCGGGCAGCCACATCCATGCGTAAACGATCGATATTGCGGCGAGCAACGAGACGACGAGCGCGATCCACGCGTAGCTCGGGGTTTTCTCTTGTGCGCTTGCCGCGGCATTGGGATTGCTCATTTTTCCCCTCTTTCAGTTGCGCGGCGTTCGTCGCGCAACAAACGGTCGGGCCTCGGGCGAGTGGAGGGTGGTACGCCGAATCGAGACCCGATCCCCTCTAATCAATAAAATAGTGCCTTGAGTGCTTACAGGTTGAAGATGCGAGCAGCGTTGCCGCCCTTCATGAGCGCCTTCTCCTCGTCGGTGACGTCGAGCGCGTCGATGGACTCGACCGAGCGAGCCATCCACTCGTAGAAGACGGGGAAGGAAGAGCCCATGAGCAGGTGGTCTGCGCCGCAAACCTTCACAGCGCACTCGATCTGGTCTTTGCCCCAAGACATCGGGTGGGTCATGTCGAAGAAGATGTTGTTCTCGAGGTAATGGGTGTAGGCCTCGTGGTCGACGTTGGTGGCCAGACGGTTCATGGCCTCCTTCTTCTTGGTCGACTTGTGCGGTGCGAGGATCTCCTGCAGGCCGAACCAGTTGCCGCCGAACATGGTGTGGACGAACTTGAGGTTCGGGAACTCGTCGAACATGCCGGAGTAGATCTCGCGGCCGACAGCTGCTGCCTGGGCATGGATGCGGCCGAGCTCACGACGCAGAATCGTGTAGTCATCGAAGTTCTGGAAGGCGTTCTGGCCAGGGGTGTGGTGCACGACAGCCGGAATCTTCATGTCGTTCAGGACCTTCATGTAGGGCTTGAACAGCTCGTCGTCGAGGAAGCGATCGCCATAGCAGCAAGCGAACTGCACGCCGACCATGCCGAGGTCCTCGATGCAGTGCTTGAGCTCGTCGACGTCTTCCTTGCGGCCGAACGGCGGAAGAACGGCGTTGGCAACGAGGCGGCCTTCGGAGCGCTTGCACATCTCGGCGGCCTGCTCGTTCACGATCTTGCACATGTCGAGGGGCAGCCATTCCTGCCACACCGGCATGCGCAGCATCGCGATGTCGACGCCAGCCTCGTCCATTGCCTTGATCTTGGTCTCGAGCGTATAGTCGCCGTCAACGTAGTTCAGGATCTGCTTGCCTTCGGGGTACTCAAGGATGACCTGGTCCTTCGTGCCGTCCGGGGTCTTGCCCAGATAAGCCTTCATGCCGAAGGTGACCGGCGCGGAGTACAGAAAGCCGTGAAGCACCTCTTCGTTGGTGAACAGGTTGGTCGGCAGGAAGTGCATGTTATCGTCGATAACGCGAGTTTCAGCCATTTTCTCTCCTTTTTTGTTGTCGGTTGTCAGTAGGTTTGAATGTATGAACGGGAGCCAAGCTACGCTTAACCCTCCTTATCTGCCTTGCCGGCGCCCATTGATAGGTATGGGGAGATCCGCCCAGGTGGTGAGGGAAGCCCTGGGGATGGAAGTAGGGACAACCACCTGGGCGGCGGATCGTCTAAAGGGTGATGCGGGGCGGGGAAGCGGGTGTGGTATTCGCTTCCCCGACAAGATTCCGCATCGGGCTTACTGATAGATCTGGTTGATCTCGTGCTTCGCCATCTTCTTCATGTTGGCGTTGCAACGGACTCGCCAGTCGATGCGGCCCTGCTCACGCTGGTACTCGGTGACTTCGTGAGAGAACTCGCGCGGAGCGCGCACGTCGATGTTCATGACATGCGATGCGCACTGTCCCCCGAAATCATCGGCAAATTGCTGAGTCATGTTCTCCTCCTTCCCCCTCTCGTCTTTCCTCCGCTTGGGCAAGCGATAGGCGTGAATGCCGCCTTCCCCCGCCGGAGGAAGCCTTGTATGATCTACGCCTCGTTGATGGCGACGATCATCTGCTTGGGCGAGTCGACCTTGGCGGCCAGCTCCTCAATCGGGCCCCAGTCGAGGCATTGTGCCTGGCAGTGCTGAACGCACGTGGGCTTCTTGCCCTTGCCGCAGCGCTCTTCGCACAGGTCACACCACTGCGTGAACTGGGGGATGAAATCGTATTGGAACACCTTGTTGGCCTCGTCGATATGCAAGGGACCCAGCTTGGTGATCTTGATGCCGAATTCCTTCTCGCTATAGCCGTGCTCCTGCTGGCAGGCGAGAACGCACGCCTCGCAACCGGTGCAGTAATCCACGTCGACGAGGATTCCCTGAATTGCCATTGTTAAACTCCTCTCGCGCGGCCTGTTAGTCTTCGGCCTTGTAGATCTTGCACATCATGGCCTTGTAGTTCGAACCGAAGCCCGACACGCCGGCGTCGAAGGGAACGAGGTTGTTGATCTGCGACTCGAAAACGCCGAACAGACCCTTCTTCTCGTCCTCGGTGTTCTCCTCTGCCTCGTCCTTGCGCTCGGGGAACCACCAGCCGTGCTCGCACTGCATGACGCGCGGATCGTAGCCGTCGTCGAAGGTGGCCTTGTACTTGCACTTGCCGTGCTTGTTCTCGAGCCACATCCAGTCGCCCTCTTCGATGCCGTGCTTCTTCGCCGTCTCCGGGTGGATATGGCACAGCGGGTCGGGATGCAGGGCGCGCAGCTTCTCGATCTGGCGCTGCTCGGAGTGGAAGAAGTGAGGCACGCGCATGCCAGAGGTCACGATGTAGGGGTACTCCTCGACATCCTCAGGCGCCGAATAGGGGCTCTCAACGGGCTCTACGTAGCTCGGCAGCGGATCGAGGCCAGACCATGAGGTGTGATGGAACACCATCGAGTAGATCTCGGCGCGGCCGGTCTCGGTGCGGAAGCCCACCTGGCCGTCGGGGCGAAGGTCGCCCGTCTCGTACTTGCGGTACTTGAACTCGGGGTACTTCCAGGTGGCGTCGCGAAGCTCTTCCCAGGTGAAACCGCCGTCTTCGAGAGCGTAGTCCCACATTTCCTGAACGTTGTCCCAAGGCCACGCGATGTCGTCGTTTTCCGGCTTGATCGCATGGGTGAGGCGCTTGCCGAGCTCGAGGAAGATCGTGTTGTCGGGCTTGGAGTCGCCGACGGGCTCGATCGCCTTGTTGATGCAGCTGATGCGGTAGGCGTTCAGTCCGCCGAAGCCGTCGCGCTCCTCGTAGGTTGCTGCGGGCAGCACCACGTCGGCGAGTGCCATCATGGTCGGCGTCATGAACAGATCCTCGACCACGATGAAGTCGATCTGCTTGTACCACTCGAGCTGCTGCTCGGCCTGGGCGCCCATGGTCGCGAGGAAGTTGTTCGTCACGATGTAGGCCGCATGGATGGGAATCTCGCCGCGCTGCCACGCTTCGATGGTGGCGTTGGAGGAGAGGTTCTTGAAGCCCACAGCGAACATCGGGTAGCGCTCGATGCCGATGCGCTTTGCCTGCTCCTCGGGAGTCATGAGCTCATCCCAGCCCCAGGTGCCAACCCAGTTCGGCTGCTCGATGCCCCAGCAAGCGTCAGCCATGACGTTGCCGCCCGGGATGTCGAGGTTGCCGGTGATGCACCACATTGCCGTGATGGCGTGAGCAGCCTGCTGGCCGCCGGTTTGCTGGTCGAGGGCGACGCCCCACTGGATGGCCGCAGGATGGCTCGTCGCGTAGGTGCGGGCCACGCGCACGACGTCTTCCTTGTCGACCCAGGCGCGCTCACACAGCTCGTCGAGGTCCATGTCGGCGACACGCTCGCAGACTGCCTCGAGGCCGTAGACCCACTTGTCGCAGAATTCCTTGTCATAGAGCTTCTCGTCGCAGATGACCTTCAACATGGCCATGGCGAGTGCTCCGTCTCCGCCGGGGCGGACGCGCAGCCAGTCCTTGCCGGCGCGAGCCGCGAGCCAGGTGAGCTGCGGGTCGACGACGGCAACCTTCATGCCGCGCTTCATAAGGTCCAAGATCCAATGGCCGTAGAAGCCGTCAGCGTTGGAGTAGAAGGGCTGATGGCCCCACACGATGCAGTACTCGGGCACCGTGTAGCGGGGGTCGTCGTAGCGCTTGGGCAAGAACTGCGAGCAGTCCATAACGCACGAGCCGCCGAGCATGCACGCCATGGACGCGATGCGGGGCAGGTAGCAGGAGTTGCCGGCGAAGTAGGGGACGCCCTCGTTCGGGGAGCCCATGCACGCGTTCAAGCGCGTGACCTGGTGAATATCGCGGCCCGTGCCCTGGCACATGGCAATCTTGTCGGGGCCGTAGGTATCGGCGACCTTCTTGAACTCCTCGACGATGATGTCGTAGGCCTCATCCCAGGAGATTTCGACGAACTTGTCCTTGCCTCGATCTTCCTTCGCACGCTTCATCGGGTGCAAAAGGCGGTCTTTGTGGTAGACGTAGTCGGGGATGCAAAGGCAACGGCTGCAAAGACGGCCCTGGTTGTAGGGGTCCTCGGGGTCGCCTTCGACCTTCACGAGCTTGCCGTCCTTCACGTAGGACAGGATGCCGCAGACGTTGTGGCACCCCGGTGCAGAACGTGCCGTGCCGCGGATGACAGTCATGCCGTCCTCTTCCCACTTCCAGGGCACCTTCGGCGTCTCAGCCGCAGGCGCTGCCGGGACGGTGTCGGTCTTTTTGGGAAGACGCGAGCCTCGGCGATACTTCTTTCCGTTGGTTTCCCCCCAGTGCTCTTGCACCGTGGACTCGGTAGAGTCTGCCATTGGGTTTCCTCCTTCATAATCGGAATACGTGATCGGTTTCGTCTTTCTATGCTGCCGCTCTCCTCGGCGGTCTGTCGCTCGTCGCACGCACTCGTCTGATTGCGTTCACGATCGGCGCGATTCCGATGACTGCGAAATTACGCCGCGCGCATGAGGGCATACCCCCGATAAAAGATGAGAAGATGGATTTCAGTAGGTTGGAATTACCCCCAATAGGCGGTCAGCCCATTGGTATGAGGTTGTGACCTGGTTCAATGGTGCTGTAGAGCATTGGAGTCCATCGTCGGAACCCGTCAAACTGCCTCGCCGATATCTATCCATGAGGGGCCAATCATCGAGAAGAAGGGGTTGCGCGGTTGGTCCTCGTGTCGCAGCCACCTGTCCGCCCTCTGGTTTCGCTGTCCCGGCGTCCCGCGAGAAGCTATGAAACTCTCCTCGTCACTGGTTCGGATGCGGGATAGAGCGCGAGTTGTCTTACCCTGCGTGCGAGGCGAGGGACGGGCGATGCGCCTCATTTCGTCTCATCTTGGAACAAGGAGCAGAAGTGGCGGAAAGGCCGAAGTTCTCAAAGGGCCGAGAGGGAGGAAGCAAGTGCGCCGCCTGACAGGAGGTTGAAGAGCGAGCGGGCCGTCTGGTGAGAAGGCTTGGGATTCCGAATGCACGCGCTTGTCAAAAAAGTTGAAATTGGGTCTTGCGCCGACTGATGAGATGGGTATAATACTATCTTGCGCGTTCGGAAAGAACGCAACTGATTGGCAGATTCCTCGGTAGCTCAACGGCAGAGCATCCGGCTGTTAACCGGAGGGTTGTAGGTTCGAATCCTACCCGGGGAGCCATTTTAATTGTTCGAACTCGTGGAGGGTATAGGTGCTCGAAACGAGTTCTTTTTGTATTCTGAGCTGAATTCATCTCCATGATGCCGTAGCTGTCGTAGAGAGCGACGCGGCTAGCGATTCCTCCTGCTGTGAGTTTGCCGCGCCTGGCGGCGTTGCAGCTGACGGGCATCGCAAACCTCCAAGAAAAGAAACCGTTCGTGATATACGTGGGCCAAACGGGGGTGCGGGTTAAGACGCGCTTGCCTACTTGAGCCTCGCGCGGCCCTGCTGTGCGGGTGGTCGTACCACTGCGGCGCGAACTCCGCCGCCTTGTCGTCGTACGTCTGCATGAAGCCCTCCACGATGAGCTTCGCCGCCTCGCGCCTCTCGGCGACGGAAGCTCCCTTGTGGGAGCGGCACCATCCGAGGACACGCTGCTCCACTGCGGAGGCCGCGTCGTCTCCGATCTTGGCTGACGCGATAGTGTTCGGCATCACAACTTTTGAGAGAATTGCCGAGTACTGAAGCGACGCGAGCGCCAAAGACAGCGCCATGACGGCCTACGAGCCGGGGTCGGTGGACGACGTGGCGCGCTACCAGGCGAAGAAGCTCGCGAAGGAGGGCGACGCGGCGTTCGCGAGGGCGTGCGGCGAGTTCGCCAGGAACGACGCCTTCCGCAGCCTCAACGAGACGATCATCGCCAACGTGGGGCGCGACAGGGACAGGGGCGCGATGTTCGCCCGCGTGCCGACGGGCTTCGAGACCTGCGCGTTCTGCCTCATGCTCGCGAGCCGCGGCGCTGTCTACCACTCGCGCAAGACGGCAGGCGAGTGGGGGCGCTTCCACCGCGGTTGCGACTGCAAGGTGGTCCCCAGCTTCGAGGTCGACGGAACAATCAAGAACCTTCATGTCATACATAGCGACGGGATAATCGAAACCCTAAATAAAAAGGACGCGGGCCTCGGTTCTTAACCAGGGTGCGCGTCCGTAACAACAGTTTATTACATCGGGGCGTGGCGGAACAGGCAGACGCGCCAGTTTCAGAGGCTGGCGTCCGCGCGCGCCGCGCTGGTCGACTCGGTCGCGAAGACGGTGGGAGAGGCGTCTGTCTGCATACGGATATATGAAATTTCCTTGACTGCTCAGCTTTCGGGTACAATAGTCCACGTGCAAAACGGGCCTGTAGCTCAACGGTGGAGCAGGGGACTCATAATCCTTTGGTTCTCGGTTCGAATCCGGGTGGGCCCACCACAAAATGCAAACCGCCGCCGAGAAACCTCGACGGCGGTTTTTTCATGCTTGATGTCTTGCGGTCTAGACGGTGTAGACCATGCCCATGGCCTCGCGAACCTCGCCAAGCGTCTCGTTCGCGATCTCGTTCGCGCGGCGGTTGCCGTCGGCCAGGATGTCGGCGATATACGATGGGTCCTGCATAAGCTCCTCGCGGCGCGCGCGAATGGGTGCGAGGTAGTCGTTCACGCTCTGGGTGACGTACTTCTTGAGCGTGCCCGAGCCGCCGTCGCCGATTTCCTCCGCGATCTCGACTTCCGTGCGCCCGGTGCAAAGCGCTGCGGTGGTGAGCAGCGCGGACACGCCGGGGCGATTGTCGGGATCGAAGGTGATGTTGCGGTCGGAGTCGGTCTGCGACTTCTTGATGAGCTTTGCGGTCTCCTCCGCCGTCGCCGAGAGGCTGATGGCGTTGCCGTAGCTCTTCGACATCTTGCGGCCGTCAAGGCCGGGGATCAAAACGGCGTCGGTCAGAAGGCCTTCGGGCTCGGGGAACACCTGCGCGTAGCGCTCGTTGAAGCGGCGCGCGATCTGGCGCGTCTGCTCGATGTGCGGCAGCTGGTCTTTGCCGACGGGCACGATGTTGCCCTTGCAGAAAAGGATGTCGCACGCCTGGTGCACGGGGTAGGTCAAAAGCAGGCCCGTGAGCGCGTGCCCCGACGCCTCCTGCTCGGCTTTCACCGTGGGGTTGCGCTCGAGCTCGGCTTCGGTGCAAAGCGAGAGGAAGGGGAGCATGAGCTGGTTCAATGCGGGAATGTGCGAATGCGTGAAGATGATGGTCTTCTCGGGGTCGATTCCGCAGGCCAGGTAATCGATCACCATGTTGTGCACGTTGTCGGCGATGTTGGCGGTCGTGTCGCGGTCGGTGATCACCTGATAGTCGGCGATGACGACGCGGGTGGGGACGCCGAGGTTCTGCAACGCCACGCGTTCCCTGATCGTGCCGAAGTAGTGTCCCAGATGCAGGCGGCCCGTGGGTCGGTCGCCGGTGAGCATGAGGTATTTCTCGGGATGCACGGCCAGGTCGGCGCGGATTTCGTCACTGCGCTTCTTCGATGCGAGGAAGCTATCTTCGTTGCTCATGGGTTCTTCTCTCCCTAATTACGTCACGTGCGGAAATGCATGTTTCGAAAGTATAGCAGTATAGACGCGCTGAAAATGTTGAAATTACCCCTTGCGTCCACTCGTGATGAGCGCTATTATATTCACTCGCATCAGGAACAAGTTTTGATGCAAAAATTACTTGGTCGCTTGGCTCAGCGGGAGAGCATCGCCTTCACACGGCGGGGGTCACAGGTTCAAATCCTGTAGCGACCACCATAAAACCTAAAGGCCGGAAGTCACGAGCTTCCGGCCTTTTTGTCTTTTGCACGCCTGACCTTTCGTCCCGCGCGTGTAAAATGCCTCCCAGTGATAATTTCCAGAGAAGGAGAGCTTCGTGGCGAAATACGACAAACCGGTACCGACAATGGGAGCCGAGGACAGCCCCGACGCCATCTATGATGCGACCACGCTTGGCAAGCCCAAGATGATTGTCTTTGGCCTGCAGCACATGTTCGCCATGTTCGGCGCAACCATTTTAGTTCCGGTGCTCACGGGCCTCTCCGTTTCTGCCACGCTTTTGTTCGCGGGCTTGGGCACGCTTTTGTTCCACTTCCTCTCGAAGGGGAAAGTGCCGGCATTCCTTGGCTCGTCGTTCGCCTTCATCGCGGGCTATGCCGCTATTGCACCGAACGGCGAGGCCGAGCTTCTGCCCTATGCTTGTCTGGGCGTCGCGTGCGCGGGTCTTCTGTACCTCGTGCTCTCCGCGCTCTTCCGCGGCTTCGGCGCGCTTCGCGTGATGAAGTTCTTCCCGCCCGTGGTCACAGGCCCGATCGTCATCTCGATCGGCCTTATCCTCTCGAGCTCCGCTATCGCGAACGCCTCGACAAACTGGCTTGTCGCTGTCGTGGCGATTGCTGTCATCATCGTCGCGAACATCTGGGGTCGCGGCATGGTGAAGATTATCCCGATCCTGCTCGGCGTGCTCTTGTCCTACCTGCTCGCCGTTGCGCTCGGCGAAGTTGACTTCTCGGGCGTCGCCGCCGCTCCTTGGGTCGGCCTGCCTGTCGCCTTCGAGAACACGGTCTTCGCGCTCTCGAGTAACTTCGATGCGGGGCTTGCCATCACCGCTGTCATTACGATCATGCCGCTTGCGCTCGCGACCATGATCGAGCACATCGGCGACATCTCGGCCATCAGCTCCACGGTCAACCGCAACTTCATCGCCGAGCCGGGCCTGCATCGCACGCTTCTCGGCGACGGCCTGGCCACTATTCTCGCCTCGCTTTTCGGGGCGCCCGCCAACACTACGTACGGCGAGAACACGGGCGTGCTCGCGCTCACCAAGGTGTTCGACCCCCGCGTTATCCGCATTGCCGCGGTGTTCGCGATCTGCTTCTCGTTCTGCCCGAAGTTCGCAGCGGTGATCGAGGCCATGCCCGCTTGCGTCATCGGTGGCGTGTCTCTTGTCCTGTACGGCATGATCTCGGCTGTCGGTGTTCGCAACCTCGTCGAGAACAAAGTCGACTTCATGAAGAGCCGCAATGTGCTCGTCGCGGCGCTCATCCTCGTGCTCTCCATTGGCATCGCTTACTCCACGGCCGGTGCCATCGTGTTCGCCGTCGGCGGCATCACCATCTCGCTTTCGGGTCTCGCCGTGGGCTCGCTTGCGGGCATCGTGCTGAACGCGGTGCTTCCTGGCAAGGACGAGTATTCCTTCGGCGGTGAAGCCCCCGAGCGCGCAGACGAACCCGAGATGCGCTTCCCGCTTGAAGGTGAGCTTCCCAAAGAGGTGAAGGAAGCCTAGGAAAGGGGCCTACACGAAGGCGTCTCATCTGGGAATTTGTCGGCAATATGCATTTATCGCCACATTGCGGCGTTTAGGGGATTTACCCCTTGCGCTGCGATGCGGCGGGGGTATACTGACGCCAGTTCAAAACCAAATACGACGAAATGCGTTGACGAGGAAAGTAAGGACGAACCCATCTCTCAGAGAGCCGGCGGATGCTGCGAGCCGGTGGTGGGCGGCCCCGAATGCCACCTCCGAGCAGTTCGGCGCGAACGTTTTGCGTGCTTTGCGAATGACCTTCGCAATCGCGTGAGGCAAGTAGCCTGAATCGGCGACTCCGTTATCGGTCCGCGGTTTACTCCGTTGTTCCCAAGAGGTCCTGGTGCAGGTGCTTGCAGCCAGGATTTTTTTATGGGCGGTGACGCCCGAAGGGAGGACACGGAACATGCAGCTTCGCAGCGATGCCATCAAGGTGGGTGCCGCGCGCGCCCCGCATCGCAGCCTGCTCAAGGCTGACGGAATCACCGACGAGGAGATGGGCCGCCCGCTTATCGCCGTCGTCAATTCTCGCAACGACATCATCCCCGGCCACAACAACCTCGACAAGATCTGCGAGGCCGTGAAGGCTGGCATCTACCTCGCAGGCGGCGTCCCGTTCGAGGTGTCCACCATCGGCGTGTGCGACGGCATCGCCATGAACCATGCGGGCATGCACTACTCGCTCGTGTCGCGCGAGGTCATCGCCGACAGCCTGGAGTGCGCGGTCGAGGGCCACGCGTTCGACGGCATCGTGTGCATTCCCAACTGTGACAAGATCGTCCCTGGCATGATTTTGGGCGCCCTTCGCGTGAACATCCCCACTGTGTTCGTCTCCGGCGGCCCGATGCTTCCCGGCCATGAGCCTGGCTGCACGGGCGGCCCTACGACCGACCTGAACACGCTCTTCGACGGAGCGGGCAAGGTTGCTGCCGGCACGATGAGCGAGGACGAGCTGAAGTACTACGAGGACACCGCGTGCCCGACCTGCGGAAGCTGCTCGGGAATGTTCACCGCGAACTCCATGAACTGCCTGTGCGAGGCGCTCGGCATCGCGCTTCCTGGAAACGGCACCATTCCCGCCGTGTACTCCGAGCGCCTTCGCCTTGCCAAGCATGCGGGCATGAAGGTCATGGAGCTGCTCGAGCGCGGTATCAGCTTCCGCGACCTCGTGTCCGAGGCGGCGATCCACAATGCCATGGAATGCGATATGGCTTTCGGCGGATCCACCAACACGGTGCTCCATCTGACCGCCATCGCCCAGGCGGCGGGGCATCCCATCACGATGGACGACTGGGATGCGGCGAGCGCCCGCACACCTCATCTTGTGAAGCTGCAGCCCTCGGGACCGCGCCCGCTTATCGACCTCTACGCCGTGGGCGGCGTGCCTGTCGTCATGCACGAGCTCAATGAGCTGGGGCTTCTCGACGAGTCCGCACTTACCTGCATGGGTACGCTTCCCGAGTATATAAAGAACTGCACGAAACCCGCCGATGGCGAGGTGTGCCGCACGCACGACAACCCGTTCTCGAAGGTTGGTGCGCTGCGCGTGCTCCACGGCAACGTCGCTCCCGATGGCGGCATCGTGAAGAAGTCGGCCGTCGACCCCTCGATGCTCACGCACACAGGTCCTGCGCGCTGCTTCAATTCCGAAGAGGAAGCCTGCAAGGCAATCTTCGCGGGCGAGATCAAGGCGGGCGACGTCGTCGTCATCCGTTATGAGGGCCCGGCTGGCGGCCCTGGCATGCGCGAGATGCTCACGCCGACGTCCGCCATTGTGGGCATGGGGCTTTCCAAGTCCGTGGCGCTCATCACCGACGGGCGCTTCTCCGGCGCCTCGAAGGGCCCCTGCGTGGGACACGTGAGTCCTGAAGCCGCGGCGGGCGGCCCTATCGCCCTTATCGAGGACGGCGACGAGATCACGGTCGACATCGAAGGGGGAGAAATCAATCTCCATGTCGACGACGAGGAGCTTGCCCGCCGCCGCGCCGCGTTCGTCGCACCCGCACCGAAGCACAACCATGGCGTTCTCGCCAAGTATGCAAAGCTCGTCTCATCGGCCGATAAGGGGGCGTATGTCTCGTGAGTAACACTTTGAAAAGCAAGAAACCTCAGATTGGCGGGCCTTTGGGCCTGGGCAGCAAGACCGAGAAGCAGGGCCTTCGCATGAACGGTGCCGAGGCGATTATCGCCTCGCTCGAGGCCGAGGGCGTCGATTTGGTGTTCGGCTATCCCGGCGGGCAGGCGATCAAGCTCTACGACGCGCTCTACGACAGCAAGCAGATCACGCATATCCTCGCTCGTCACGAGCAGGGTGCGGTTCACGAGGCCGACGGCTATGCGCGTGCGACGGGACGTCCTGGTGTGGCCATCGTCACGTCCGGCCCTGGTGCCACGAACACGGTGACGGGCATCGCGACGGCCTACATGGACTCCGTGCCCCTCGTCATCATCACCGGCCAGGTGCCGCGTGGCGTCATCGGCACCGACTCGTTCCAGGAATCCGACATCGTTGGCATCACGATGCCGATCGTCAAGCACTCTTTCCTTCTGCAGTCGGCGGAAGAGCTCACGACGACTTTCCGCGAGGCGTTCCATATCGCCTCGACGGGACGTCCCGGCCCCGTGCTCATCGACGTGCCTTCCGACATCCAAAGCGAGCAGATTGTCTTCAACTATCCTGATGCGGTGAACCTGCCGTCGTATCGTCCTACGTACAAGGGCAATGCCAAGCAGATCAAGCAGGCGGTCGGCGTGATCGGGCGCGCAAGCAAGCCGATTCTCTACGTCGGCGGCGGCGCGATTGCATCCGGTGCCACCGAAGAGCTCGTGAAGCTTTCGACCATGATGCAGATTCCCGTGGTGACGACGCTCATGGGCAAAGGCGCCTTCCCGGCGTCGCACCCGATGAACTTGGGTCCTGTCGGTATGCACGGCTCGAAGTTTGCGAACCTAGCTATGACCGAGTCCGACCTGATCATCGCGGCGGGCGCGCGCTTCTCCGACCGTGTGACGGGCAAGCTCTCCGAGTTCGCGCCGCATGCTAAGGTCATCCACATCGACATCGACCCGGCCGAGATCGGCAAGATCCGCGAGGCGCAAGTGCCCATCGTCGGCGATTTGAAGGGCGTTGTCGCGGGCATCGTCGCCACGATCGAGAAGGAAGCCTGCGCGCCGCGCACCGAGGCGTGGAACGCGCAGATCGCGGAATGGCGTGAGCGCTACCCGTTCTATGACGCGCAGATCACCGAGAACCCTGACGAGATCGTTCCCGAGATCGCCATGCAGAAGCTCTCCGCGAAGCTCGACCCGCACAATTCTGTCGTCGTAACCGAGGTTGGCCAGCACCAGATGTGGGCCGCGCAGTTCATCGACCGCGAGGAGCCGCGCAGCTTCATCTCCTCGGGCGGCCTGGGCACGATGGGATTCGGCTTCCCCGCATCCATCGGCGCCGCGTTCGGGCGCCCGGGCGCGCAGGTGGTCTGCATCGCAGGCGACGGGTCGTTCCAGATGAACAGCCAGGAGATGGCGACCGCCGCCATTCACAACGTGCCGGTGAAGGTTGTTATCTTGGACAACCGCGCGCTTGGCATGGTGCACCAGTGGCAGAAGCTTTTCTACCGCGAGCGCTATTCGTTCACCGAACTCGATGCGAACCCGGATTTCGTGAAGCTCGCCGACGCGTACAGCTGGCAGGCCGAGCGCGTGACCGACCCCGCGAAGCTCGACGAGGCCTATGATCGCATGCTCGCCTGCGACGGTCCTTTCCTTTTGGACGTTGCAATCTCCGACCAGCAGAACGTGTTCCCGATGGTCGCGCCTGGCAAGGCGATGAACGACGTCATGGGCGCGATAGACGTGGCGGTCGGCGCCGTGCGCACCGATGTGCCGGGTGAGCCGGCGCCGGTGGTGCGCGAGAAGTCGCCCTGTGCGAAGATCGACGCGCAGTTCGGCGGCCGCTGGGAGTCCGACCCTGAGGACAAGGGCTCGCACCAGGGTGAGGAGCCGGACGGGGAAGGCGCCGCTGAAGAGGAAGGGGATGTTCGATGAAGCATATCCTGTCTATCCTGGTCGAGAACAAGCCGGGCGTGCTCTCCCGCGTGACCGGGCTCATCTCACGCCGCGGGTTCAACATCGACTCGCTGTCGGTGGGCCCGACCGAGGACCCCACGATGTCGCGTATCACTATCATCGTGAAGGCCGACGACGTGGCATACGAGCAGATTACCAAGCAGCTGCACAAGCTGGTCAGCGTCTATAAGATTAGCGACCTTACAAAGGAGTCCGCGATTGAGCGCGAGCTTGTGCTCTTCAAGGTGAATGCGTCGCCCGAGCGGCGAAACGAGATCATCGAGATCACGAACGTATTCCGTGCGAAGATCGTCGACGTGGGCAAAAGCTCGCTCACGATCGAGGCGACGGGCGACGAGAGCAAGCTTAAGGGCATGGAAGATCTCTTCCGCGCCTACGGCATCAAGGAGATTACGCGCACGGGCAAGATAGCCATGAGCCGTAATTCCAAGGAAGTGTAGGGAGCGAACCCGTACTCCACCAGGGTATTTCCGCGAACGCGGTTGCCATAGAGCAAGGTAAAACCAGCCAAAAAGAAAGGACAAACTACCATGGCTGTGACAATCTATTACGAAGAGGACGTCAACCCGAAGATCATCCAGGGCAAGAAGATCGCCATCATCGGCTATGGCTCGCAGGGTCATGCCCATGCGCTCAACCTCATGGACTCCGGCTGCGACGTGCGCGTCGGTCTCCGCGAGGGTTCCAAGTCCGCCGAGAAGGCTCGCGAGGCCGGCCTTAAGGTCGTTGACATGGACACCGCTGCCGAGGAAGCCGATCTCATCATGATCCTCACGCCGGACGAGACACAGCCGAAGGTCTACGAGGAGCACATCAAAGATCATCTGAAGGCTGGCGACACCCTCGCGTTCGCCCACGGCTTCAACATCCACTACGGCTACATCAAGGCCCCTGAGGACGTGAACGTCATCATGTGTGCTCCTAAGGGCCCGGGCCACATCGTCCGTCGTCAGTTCACCGAGGGCTCGGGCGTGCCCGACCTCGCGTGCGTGGCGCAGGACGCGACTGGCGATGCATGGGATATCGCGATGTCCTACTGCTGGGGCGTCGGCGGTGCCCGCTCCGGCATCATCAAGGCCACGTTCGCCGAGGAAACCGAAGAGGACCTCTTCGGTGAACAGGCAGTCCTTTGCGGCGGCCTCGTCGAGCTCGTTAAGGCCGGCTTCGAGACGCTGGTTGATGCCGGCTATCCGCCCGAGCTCGCTTACTTCGAGTGCTACCACGAGATGAAGATGATCGTCGACCTGATGTACGAGTCCGGCATCCACTTCATGAACTACTCCATCTCCAACACCGCCGAGTACGGCGAGTACTACGCGGGCCCGAAGGTCATCAACGAGGAATCTCGCGAGGCCATGAAGCTCATCTTGAAGCGTATCCAGAACGGCGAGTTCGCGAAGGAATTCGTCGCCGATTGCGAGAACGACCACAAGTGGCTTATCGAGCATCGCGAGGCGATCAACAACCACCTCATCGAGACCACTGGCACCAAGATCCGCGGCATGTTCTCCTGGATCAAGTCTGACGAGCAGTAGTTCGGCGCAAGCTGATTGAATTAAGCGGGGCCCGCTCGGTGTGAGCGGGCCCCGCTTGCGCTTGGGCAAAAGCGCTTTAATCCTCGAAGGATAGTTTCTCGTAGACGCCGAGCAGCGTGATGTCGAAGTATTTCTCGGTCTTGGATCCGCGGTTGTTGTCGTAGTTGTAGTAGTTCCTCTGGCTGAGCTTCATCTTTCCCGAGACAACGGGCGTGTAGTACTGACTGTGCTCGATGGCGCCCTTCGACTTGATGTAGCGGTCGGCCTTAGGCTCGACGCCGGAGACTGAGAAGCTGTAGTCTTCCTTCTTACCAGCGTCGGGGAGCGCGATGCTGGCCTCGTCCTGCGCGAAGAGTATCTGGTGCAGTGTCTTTTTCCCGCCGTAGTAGTCGTAGATCTTTCGGAAACTGTCGATATCCGCCACAAGATGGGCATCGCTGCTCACGGTGAGCTGCGGCTGGTTTGCGCCTGTGCTCTTGTTCACCTTGAGGACGGCCGCTTGCGTCATGAGCGTGACTTCCTTGCCGGGCACCATGAAGTGACGCCACTTATCCGCATGTGGAACCACCTTGTAACTCTCGATCAGGCGGGACGCGCGCGCGGCGTAGCCTTCCTCGCTGTTGCTTGCGTTGTCCCTTGTTGCGCGAATGCGGCTGAACTCGTTTGTCACCTCGTAATCGTTGGCGATCTCGTTCGCTGAGTCGGTTCCGAAGAGCTGTTCCCAGCTTGCGATACATTGACTGAGCTCGACTTTTCTCTGCTCGTCGGATAGCGTGACATCATCGGCAAGATAGTCCATGTATCCCCTCAGCGCGAAGGCTGCGTATCCGCACAAAAGCCCGAACTTGTTGACAACCTCATCCTGAAAGCCCACTCGACCCGCAATGGTGTTTTGCTCCCAAGGGCTTTTGAGCAGGGATAACTTGAAGTATGCCTCGAGCGGGTTCAGCGCGACACCGACCTGCTCCGCCAAAAGCGCGCTGCAGTAATCGATGGCGTAGGCGTCGACGGTCTTCCCGTCGACGGTAAGCTTGGGGTTATCGGCGGAGCTTGCCGTCGCAAGGTACATGGCGACCCGTTTGCGCGCGGCGATGTAGTCATCGGTTCCCTCCTGGAAATCCTTCATGTAATCGCGGTTGAACTTCTCGATGATATCCACCAAATCGGTCGTGTTGCGGAAATACGTTTTGATCAGTTCGTTGATTATCGAGCAGAGCTCAGCTTCCTGAATCGCCGTGTACACGGCTTGGATTTCCCGCTCGATGTTGTCGAGGCGCGCACTGATCTCGCCAAGGGCGCGCTCGACGCCGTTGTTCGAGCCGAAAATCGCAGATAGGAGTGTGTTCGTGGCGTAGGTGACGGTCTTGTTGAGCGTGAGGTTGGCAACGCCTTTCAAGATGGTGTCGATGTCGCCCTGGACGAAGGGGATGTCGTTTTCGGCGCCTTGGTTCGCGGCCGCTAGCTCATCATCGGTGGGAAGCTCGATGCAGTTCTCGTCGATGGGGGTGTCGGGGTCGGGTTGGAAGTCTTCAAGGCGGCTCCATTCGGGGTCTTCGCTTGTGAGCTCGGGCTTGTCGGAGAAGGTGATATCGGCATCGCTGTCGGTGGCGGTGTCCGCCTGGCTGCCCTTAGCGGAATCCGAGTTTGCTGCGTCGGCTTCGTCCGCATATGCCTTTTCGGGACCTAACGAAACGGGGAAGGCGGCGGCGCTCGTCTTCGCATTGCCCGCCGCCTCAGCAACGACGGGGGGAAGCTCAAGGTCAGCGCAAAGGCCCAAAACGAAGGCGCGTTCGTCTTCGGTCCCCTGTCCTGTCAGCACCTGCACGAAGGCCTTGTTCGCCTGCGATGCGTAATCGGCGTCGACGGTGCGAACGGCGCAGGGGACCGATTCGAATTCGACCTGCTCTGCGTAGGGCGCGTATACCTCGCTCACGAGTGCGCCTGCGTCTACGTGCACGTCCGCGCGGCTGTCGCCCATGATCACCGATTGCACCGATGATTCGGAGCGAAGCTCAGCATCGGCTTTTCCCACGACGATAAGCGAGGCGATGCTGCCCGAGACTTCCGCGCGGTCGATGCCGCCCAAGAATAGCGCATCGATCGTAGCGTCCTCATCGATTAAAACCACGTAGCGGGACGCGATGTCGTCTGCGGCGAGCATCTCGATGTCGCCGTGTACGCGCACGGGCACGTTCGCTTGCCCGATTTGCGTCACCTGCTTCATACCGTCGGCGTCGCAGTAGGCGATGGCGAGCGTTTCGCCGTCGCCGCTCGGGACGATGCCGAGCTTCGAGCCGGTGAACGCGATTCCCTGCTTGGTTTCCTCCGTCCAGTCGGAAAACCACTTCCCGTCTTCCACGTGAAAGCTTGTTTCGCTTGGGGCGGGCGCACCGTAGCGGGGGGAGTCCGCCGTGCTATTTGCCTCGCAACCTGCGAACATGGTCAGTGCACCTCCCGACACAATGACCGTTGTTGCGGCGGCTCCGAGCTTGAGTGCGTCTCTTCTCGTGATCGCGTTTTCCATGCGTCCCCCTTTCGTGGCGCATTCCCGCCGAATGTCGGCGCGTCTAAGGCGTGGCGTGCTGGGTTTCCTTAACGTGAAATTATACAAGGAATTCACATTCACTTTTGCGCCACACGGCCCTGAAAAGGGATGTGGCGTGCATCTTCGGGCCAAGGTGTCCCACCAAGGCGCGTAAACCCTTCTGCCGACGATGCGCGCCCGCGCGGCCGAATGAGCGGGCGTTTCGGGCCCTTCGCTTGAGCGCTTTAGTAGAATAAAGTATATATCTGACTCTCGCGAGTAAAGGAGTGCGCTTATGGGTAGGGTGTTCAACTTTTCTGCAGGTCCCGCAATGCTTCCCGAGGAGGTCTTGAAGACCGCGGCGGCGGAGATGCTCGATTACAACGGGTCTGGCATGTCGGTCATGGAGATGTCCCATCGCTCGGCGACGTTCAAGGGCATCATCGAGACCGCCGAGCAGGACATCCGCGATCTCATGTCCATCCCCGACAACTACCGCGTCCTCTTTTTGCAGGGCGGCGCTACCCAGCAGTTCGCGGCAATTCCTATGAACCTCATGCGCAACAAGGTTGCCGACTACATCGTGTCGGGTAACTGGTCGAAGAAGGCCTTCAAGGAGGCGAAGCTCTACGGCACCGCGAACCTTGTCGCTTCCTCCGAGGACGAGAACTTCACGCGCGTTCCCGATTTCGACAGCGCCGCTTTCTCGCCCGACGCCGACTACGTCTACATATGCCAGAATGAGACGGTCTACGGCACGCGCTACACCCACCTTCCCGAGACGGGCGATATCCCGCTTGTCTCCGACGTCTCCTCGATGTTCCTCTCCGAACCCGTCGACGTCTCCAAGTACGGTCTCATCTACGGCGGTGTGCAGAAAAACGTCGGTCCTGCCGGCGTGGTCATCGTCATCGTGCGCGACGACCTTATCCGCGAGGACGTTTTGCCCTTCACGCCCACCATCATGCGCTACAAGACGCAAGCCGACGCGGGCAGCCTGTCGAACACGCCGCCCGCCTACGGCATCTACGTCTGCGGCCTTGTCTTCAAATGGCTCAAAGAGCAGGGCGGACTTGAAGCTATGCAGAAGCGCAACCAGGAGAAGGCGGCGCTGCTCTACGACTACCTCGACCAGTCGAAGCTCTTCAGCGGCACGGCGCAAAAGGAGTTCCGCTCGCTCATGAACGTTCCCTTCGTCACGGGCGATGCCGATCTGGACGCGAAGTTCATCGCCGAGGCGAAGGCGCGCGGGCTCGAGAGCCTGAAGGGCCATCGCAGCGTGGGCGGCATGCGCGCGAGCATCTACAACGCGATGCCGCGTGAGGGCGTCGAAGCTTTGGTCGCGTTCATGGAAGAGTTCGAGAAAAACAACGCATAAAGCCGTATAGTTGTGCTGACAGAAACGAATTCGGCCGCGGGGGAGCGTTCCCTCGCGGTCGAATTTGCGAATCGAGCGCGCGATAAGCGGCCTTGTCTGAGAAGGGAATTCGCCATGACGCACAAGAAGGTTCTCGTAGCCGATCGGATCGCGAAGGAGGGTATCGACGTCCTGCGCGATAAGGGCTACGACGTCGACGTGAAGCTCGACCTGACTGAAGACGAGCTCGCGGCGCAGATCGCCCCCTACGATGCGATCGTTGTGCGCTCGGCGACGCCGGTGACGCGTCGGGTCATCGAGGCCGCGGAGAACCTGAAGATCATCGGCCGTGCTGGCGTGGGCGTCGACACGATCGACCTTGACGCGGCGACCGAGCGCGGCGTCATCGTGTGCAACGCCCCGACCTCGAACATCATGAGCGCAGCGGAGCACACCATGGCGCTCATGCTTGCCTGCGCGCGCCAGCTTCCCCAGGCGAACGCGAGCATGCACGAGGGCAAGTGGGAGCGCTCGAAGTTTTTGGGCAAGGAGCTCTACGAGAAGACGCTCGCCATCTTCGGCCTGGGCCGCATCGGCGGGCTTGTGGCCGAGCGTGCGCGCGCCTTCGGCATGAAGATCATCGGGCACGACCCGTATTGCAGCCCCGAGCGCGCCGACCAGCTGGGTGTTGAGCTTTTCGAGCGCGTGGAAGACGTGCTCGCGCGCGCCGACTTCATCACCGTGCATCTGCCGAAGACGCCCGAGACCATCGGCATGTTCGGTCCCGAAGAATTCGCGGCCATGAAGGACGGCGTCGTGCTGATCAACGCGGCGCGCGGCGGCATCTACAACGTGAAGTCCCTCTCCGATTTCGTTGCCGCAGGCAAGATCTTCGCCGCGGGTATCGACATGTTCGAGGAAGAGCCTTGCACGGGCAGCCCCCTGCACGAGTTCGACAACGTGCTCTTGACGCCTCACCTGGGTGCTTCCACCCACGAGGCGCAGGTGCGCGCCGGCGTGCAGATCGCGGAGTACGTCTCGAGCGGCCTTGAGGGCTCCATCGTCCCCACGGCGCTCAACATGACGCTCGTTCCGCCCGAGATGATGGACGCGGTGGGCCCCTATGTCCCCGCCTGCCAGATGATGGGCCGAATCCTGGCGCAGATCTTAGGCTGCATCCCCAAGACGCTGCGCGTTGAAGCGGCGGGAACGATTGCGAACGCGGATGCGTCCATCCTGGTCGCAGGCGCGCTCGACGGCATCTTGGCATATCGCCGCGCGGGATCGGTCACGCCGGTGAACGTGGAGTCGGTCGCCGTGCGCCATGGCATCAAGGTTGACACTGCCTCGATTGCCGACGCCGACGAGTACGCGTCGGCCGTGAAGGTCGTCGCCGACGGGGTCGAAGTCGGTGCGACGCTCTTCGGCTCGATGCAGCGCCCGCGCATCATGTCGCTGCTCGATTACAAGATCGACATCGCGCCTGCCAAGCAATCGCTTGTGTTCGAGTACGTCGACGCCCCCGGTCGCATCGGCGCGATTGGCACGTTGCTCGGCAACGAGGGTGTGAACATCACGACGATGCAGATCGGCACGAAGCCCTCCGAGAAGACGGCGCTCGTGTACATGAACGTCGAGGGCAGCGTGAACGACCAACTGCTCGAGAAGCTCTCGAGCACGCTTGACTTCAAGAACGTGTGGTCGTTCAGCCTGTAAGCGTTCGGTTCCTGCGTCTAAGCGCGCTTCTGTGGGCGCCCGATTCCGAGGTGATGTCGCCAAAGGGTCGGGCGCTCCTGTTGTGCAGGGCGCCTATCTGGGATAACGCTTTTGCTCGGGCATCTTTTGCTTCCTGTCGGGGCGAGCGAGCTTGATGCCTCGAGCCCGTGCGAGCAAACCGCTATACACGAACGTATGTCCGATGAATTTGCTGTGTCGTCGTCATGCTGTGGGCGATGCATGTGGTAAAGTCGGTCATTGCACATCACGCCAGCGAGACTGGCCCACAAGACCCGCCAGCAGCGCCGCGTCTCTCACGCCGCGCAAACCGAGCGGGAAGGCGGCTTTGCCCTGAGGGGCTTGGAAGCTGCGCAAGAGGAAACACTATCATCGAAAGAGCGAGAATGGCAAACACCACTGCCGATTACGGCAACGATAGCATTCGCCAGCTGAAAGACGAGGAGCGCGTTCGCCTCCGCCCTGCGGTCATTTTCGGCTCCGATGGCCTTGACGGCTGCGCTCATGCCGCGTTCGAGATTCTGTCCAACTCGGTCGACGAGGCCCGTCAAGGTTATGGAAGCCTCATCACGCTGACCGCGTTTGCCGACGGCTCGATCCAGGTTGAGGACCACGGCCGCGGTTGCCCGCTTGACTGGAACCCCACGGAAAAGCGCTTCAACTGGGAACTCGTCTTTTGCGAGCTGTACGCAGGCGGCAAGTACAACAACAACCAGGGCGGCGACTATGACTTCTCGCTCGGCACCAACGGCTTGGGCTCGTGCGCCACGCAGTACGCCTCTGAATACATGGACGTCACCGTATGGCGCGACGGCAACAAGTACTCTTTGCATTTCAAGAAGGGCAAGGTCGTCGGCGCCAAGAAAAAGGCGCTCGAAGTTGAGCCTGTTAGCGAGAAGTGGACGGGTACCACCATCAAATGGCGTCCCGACCTCGAGGTTTTCACCTCTATCGACATCCCTGCCGAGTGGTATCGCGAGACCATGCGCCGTCAGGCGGTCGTCAACGCCAACGTCACCTTTCGCCTGCGCCTCGAGGGACCTGAGGGTTTCACGGAAGAAGACTTCTGCTATCCCAAGGGCATCGAGGACTACGTTCTCGAAAAGGTAGGCTCCGAATATCTGACCGAGCCCTTCTTCATCCAAGCAGACCGCCGTGGCCGCGATCGCGAGGACCTGCCCGACTACAACGTCAAGATCACTGCGTGCCTGTGCTTCTCCCGTACCTTCCAGATGCAGGAGTATTACCACAACTCGTCGTGGCTCGAAAACGGCGGTTCGCCCGAAAAGGCAGCTCGCAGCGCGCTGACCAGCGCACTTGATGCCTATATCAAGTCGCAGGACAAGTACACCAAAAACGAGTCCGCTATCAAATGGCAGGACGTGCAGGACTGCCTCGTGCTCGTGACGAACTGCTTCTCGACGCAGACCTCCTACGAGAACCAGACGAAGAAGGCCATCAACAACCGCTTTATCCAGCAGGCCATGACGGCGTTTTTCAAAGAGCGCCTCACGACCTATCTCATTGAGAACAAAGACGCTGCTGGCAAAATCGTCGATCAGGTGCTCATCAACAAGCGCTCGCGCGAGAACGCGGAGAAAACCCGTCAGAGCATCAAGACCAACCTGCAGCAGAAGACCGACATGGCCAATCGCGTGCAGAAGTTCATCGACTGCCGCTCGAAGGACAAGGGCCGCCGCGAGATCTACATCGTAGAGGGCGACTCGGCGGCGGGCGCCATCCGCACCTCGCGTGATGCCGAGTTCCAGGGCGTCATGCCTGTTCGAGGCAAGATCTTGAACTGCCTCAAGGAAGACTACCCGCGCATCTTCAAGTCCGACATCATCATGGACCTGCTGCGCGTCTTGGGCTGTGGCGTCGAGGTTAAAGACAAGCGCATGAAGAACCTTGGCACCTTCGATTTGGAAAACCTCAACTGGAGCAAGGTCATTATCTGCACGGACGCCGACGTCGACGGCTACCACATCCGCACGCTTATCCTCACGATGCTCTACCGGCTCGTGCCGACGCTCATCGATGAGGGCTACGTCTACATCGCCGAGTCGCCGCTCTACGAGATCAACTGCAAGGAGAAGACCTACTTCGCCTACACCGAGCTCGAGAAGAACAACATTCTGAAGGAAATCGGCGACCAGAAGTGCTCGATCAACCGCTCGAAGGGTCTTGGCGAGAACGACCCCGACATGATGTGGCTCACCACCATGAACCCCGAAACGCGCCGCTTGATCAAGGTGGAGCCTGAGGACGTCACCATCATGGAGAGCATGTTCAACCTTCTGCTCGGAAACGATGACGAAGGCCGAAAAAGGCACATTGCCGAGCACGGCAAGGAATACCTCGACCAGCTTGACCTGCAGTAACGCCGTTTGAAAACCACCTGAACCGCCCTGCGGTTCGATAGAGGAGCCCGATACACGCACCAAGGGGAGACCGTGGCAAAGAAGAAGACCAAAACCGCACCGAAGAAAAAGCATGTGGACAATCCCAACGTGATAGGCCTGCACTCCGAGGTTACCGAGCAGCCCATCACGCAGACGCTCGAGCAGAACTACATGCCCTACGCCATGAGCACCAACGTGTCGCGCGCATTTCCGGAAATCGACGGCTTCAAGCCCTCGCATCGCAAGCTGCTCTACACCATGTACAAGATGGGCCTTTTGAACGGCGCGCGCCAGAAGAGCGCGAATATCGTTGGCCAGACGATGAAGCTCAACCCGCATGGCGACGCCGCCATCTATGAGACCATGGTCCGTCTCGCCACAGGCAATGAAGCGCTTCTCGCTCCGTTCGTCGAGTCCAAGGGCAACTTCGGCAAGTATTATTCCGGCGACTTGAGCTATGCGGCCTCGCGCTACACCGAAGCCAAACTCTCGCCGATCTGCGCTGAGATCTTCAAGGACATCGATAAGGACCCAGTGGACTTCGTCGACAGCTACGACGGTGCCATGAAGGAGCCGCGTCTTCTGCCCACCACGTTCCCCAACATCCTTGTGTCTGCCAACAAGGGCATCGGTGTCGCGATGGCGTCCGACATCTGCGGGTTCAACCTGAACGAAGTGTGCACGGCAACCATGCACTTCCTTCGCGATCCCGACTGCGACCTGCTGGAATACATGCCCGCGCCCGACTTCTCCACCGGCGGCGAGATCATCTACCGCCGCGAGGAGATTGAGCGCATCGTCAACACGGGCACCGGCAGCTTCCAGATTCGCTCGCGCTGGCGCTACCTGCCCGACGAGCGCATCATCGAGGTGTACGAAATTCCGTACACGACCAAGACCGACGTCATCATCGAGCGCATCGTGAAGCTTTCCAAGGAGGGCAAGGTGCGCGAGATCGCCGACATCCGCGACGAGACCGACCTTTCCGGCCTCCGCATCGCGATTGACCTGAAGAGGGGAGTCGACCCCGAGCAGCTCATGGCGAAGCTCTTCCGCTCTACCACGCTGCAGGATTCCTTCGCGTGCAACTTCAACGTGCTTGTCGACGGCTATCCGCGCGTCATGGGCGTGCGCGAGATCTTGCACGAGTGGGTCACGTGGCGCGTCGAGTCGACTCGTCGCCGCATGAACTTCGATCTGACGAAGAAGACCGACCGTCTGCATCTGCTGCACGGCCTCGAGGCGATTCTGCTCGACATCGACAAGGCCATCGCAATCATCCGCGGCACGAAGCTTGAAGCCGACGTTGTCCCCAACCTTATGAAAGGCTTTGGGATTGACCAGGTCCAGGCCGAGTTTGTGGCGGAAATCAAGCTGCGCAACATCAACGAGGAATACATCATGAACCGCACGCGGGACATCGAGAAGCTCGAGGGCGACATCGCCGAGCTCAACGATATCCTCGCTAGCGAGGAGAAGATTAAAGACGTCATCCACGACGAGCTGGCTGCGGTGAACAAGAAGTACGTCATGCCGCGCAAGACCGGTCTCGTCGAGCCTTCCGAGATCGTCGAGGTGAACCTTGAGCCCGAGGTTGAGGAATACCCCGTCACCATGATGCTCTCGCGCGACGGCTATCTGAAGAAGATGACCGACCGCGTGCTGCGCAAGGCCGCGACGCTGAAGTACAAGGACGGCGACGAGCCCTTCATCGAGTTCGACTCCTCCAACACTCACGACCTGCTCGTGTTCACTAACCACTGCCAGGTCTACAAGTGCAAGGTCGCTGCGTTCGAGGACACCAAGTCGGCGCAGCTGGGGTCGTATTTGCCTACCGATTTGGAGATGGATGACGGTGAAGTTGTGACCTGGGTCATCGATCCCGAAGACTACAAGGCTGACGCGCTATTCGTCTTCGAGAACGGTCGTGTCGCGCGCGTCGCGCTGTCCGGGTACGCCACCAAGACGAACCGCAAGCGCTTGAAGAACGCGATTTACGGCGGAGCCAAGCTGCTCTACGCCCAGGTGCTGAAGGAGGATCGCGACCTTGCGCTCGTGTCGAGCGACCATCGCCTCGTCAACTTCAATACCTCGCTTTTGCGGACGAAGACCACCAACAGCACGCAGGGTGTGCAGGCGCTCACCGTCAAGGGGAGCCGCACGGTGGCCATGGTCGGCAAGGCGGAGGAATTCTTGGGCGGGGAAGCGTCGCTCGAGAAGTTCCGCGCCCAAAGCCTTCCCTCGGCTGGCGCTCCCATGAAGGATACGGACATGAGGAGCCTGTTCGATTAGGGGAATAGCGCGCCGCAACTTCGGGGAAAATGTGGAGGGTCGTTGCCGATTTCGGGTGAAACCCGAGGGCAGCGGCCCTTCTTTTCTTCGATGTGCAGCGCCTGCGCTAGAATGTTCGCCGCGGTATAAGGCCGCAAGTGTTTTAGAAAGGAACAACGAAATGACGCGCAAGATCGACATCTTTGACACCACATTGCGCGACGGCGAGCAATCTCCCGGCGCCTCCATGAACACGGAAGAAAAACTGGTGGTCGCGCGTCAGCTACTACGTATGAAGGTCGACGTCATCGAGGCCGGTTTCCCCATCTCAAGTCCCGGTGACTTCGAAAGCGTCCGCCGCATTGCCGAGCTCGCCGGCGATGACGCGACGGTCGTCGGCCTCACGCGCGCTGTCGAGAAGGACATCGACCGTGCGGCCGAGGCGCTCAAGTATGCCAAGCGCCCGCGCATCCACACCGGTCTCGGCGTGAGCCCGAGCCACTTGCACGATAAGCTGCGCATCACCGAGGACCAGTGCCTCGAGCGCGCGGAGCATTGCGTGCGCTATGCTAAAAAATACATGAACGACGTGCAGTTTTACGCCGAGGACGCCGGTCGCTCCGACTACGATTTCCTCGTGAAGGTCATCCAGCGCGTCGTCGATGCGGGCGCGACCGTCGTCAACATCCCCGACACCACGGGCTACTCCCTTCCCGCCGAGTTCGGTCGCCGTATCGCGTACCTTATGGAGAACGTGCGCGGTATTGAGAACGTCACCGTGTCGGTTCACTGCCACAACGACCTCGGCATGGCGACCGCGCTTGCGCTCGAGGGCGTGAAGAACGGTGCGACCCAGATTGAGTGCACGATAAACGGCCTCGGCGAGCGTGCGGGCAACACGGCGCTCGAGGAAGTCGTCATGGGCATCCGCATGCATGGTGAGGAGCTCAACGCCCATACCGACATCAACACGCGGGAGTTCGCCAAGGCAAGCCGTCTTGTCTCCTCCATCACCGGCATGAGCGTGCAGGCGAACAAGGCAATCGTCGGCGCCAACGCGTTCGCGCATTCCTCGGGCATCCACCAAGACGGCGTACTTAAGAAGCGCGACACCTACGAGATTATCGACCCGGCAGACGTCGGAGCAGGCCAGAGCCAGATCGTCCTTACCGCACGCAGCGGGCACGCGGCATTGAAGCATCGCCTCGAGGAGCTCGGCTACGAGTTTGAGGGCGACGCGCTCGACAAGGTCTATGAGGACTTCTTGAACCTTGCTGACAAGAAGAAGGAAGTCTATGACGAGGACCTTGAGAGTCTCATCCACGAGCGCGACCGTCAGGTGAGCGCTATCTTCCAGCTCGAGGGCGTGCAGATTTCCTGCGGCACCGACATGATTCCGACGGCGACCGTCACGCTGCGCAACCAGGCTGACCAGGTCGTCACTGCATGCGATTTCGGTACCGGCCCGATCGACGCGATGTACAAGGCCGTTAACAAGATCGTCCAGGTTGAAAACGACCTGACCGAGTTCTCGGTGCAGTCCGTGACCCGCGGTATCGACGCGCTCGGCGAGGTGACCATCCGCGTCACCGCACCTGATGGGGAAGTGTACACGGGTCGCGGCGCCGACAACGACATCGTCGTGTCCTCCGCCCGCGCGTACGTGAACGCCTTGAACCGCCTGCTCAACGACAAGCGGGAGCACCAGCAGAAGTAGCCTTCCGGTTTCTTATCATTTACTCTAGTTTTGGGCGGCGCTCTTGTCGGACGCCGCCCTTTTAGCGGGCGCTCTAGCGCCGCATCGGTCACAACGGAAAGGACGCGCAAATGGACAAATCGCTGCTCGGCTCGCTTGCCACAATCGTCGGCGAGGAGAATGTGCGCCCCTTAGAGCCTCTTGCGCCGCACACCACCTTCAAGATCGGCGGACCCGCCGACGCTTTCGTATCGCCGCGCAGCGTTGAAGAGGTGTCCCAGGTCGTGTGCGCCTGCGAGCAGGCGAGCGTGCCCTGGCGCGTCATCGGCTGTGGAAGCGACCTGCTCGTTTCCGATGGAGGGGTCGAGGGCGTGGTGATCGAGGTTCGCGACAACCTCTCAGCGATTCGTGTGGACGGCACGCGAATCGTTGCGGGCGCGGGTGCTACAAACGCAGCGGTCGCCGAGGCGGCATGCGCCGCAGGGCTTTCGGGCTACGAGTTCGCCTGCGGCATCCCCGGCACCGTCGGGGGCGCGGCCATTATGAACGCAGGCGCCTACGACGGCGAGTTCTCGCAGGTGTGCGCGTGCGTCACGTGCGTGACTCCCGAGGGGCGCATCGTCGAGGTGCCCCGCGAGGAGGCCGAGTGGTCGTACCGCCACAGCATGTTCGACGCTGCGCGCTACGTCGTGGTCGCAGCAACGCTCGAGCTTACGCCGGCTGATCCCGCTGACATCAGGGCGCGCATGGACGAGCTTACCGCCAAGCGCGAGGCGAAGCAGCCGATTGGCATGCCTTCTGCGGGAAGCACTTTCAAGCGTCCGGAGGGCCATTTTGCTGCAGCGCTCATCGATCAGGCGGGGCTTAAGGGGCTTTCTATCGGAGGCGCCCAGGTTTCCACCAAGCACACCGGCTTCGTCGTGAACGCGGGTGATGCGACGTCGGCCGACGTGCAAGCGCTCATCGCCGAGGTGCAGCGTCGCGTGCTCGAGTCGTCGGGGGTCGCCCTCGAACCCGAGGTGCGCATGTGGGGCCGCGAGGCTTAAGCGTTCGGCACCGTTTGCCGCCCAGATTGTGGCGAACTTGCGCGGTGCGGGGGATGACGCTAGCCAGAGGCGCCGTTTCTGTGGTATAAAATAACTACTGTGCGCAGCGGCGCGCATCATACTTTCGCTTATTTGAGAAAGTGGGCCTTGCCCGCTTTCTTTGTATGTTAGGGCGAAAAAAGCCGCTGGGCAACGAAGCGTGCAGCGAAAGCGTTGAAGGAAGGAGGCGACATGCTCACCGCCAAAGAACAGAAACTGCTCGATGCGCTCGAGCCGACGGCCGCTGCCAGCGGGGTCGAAATCGTGACGCTCGAGATCATGGGGTCGAAGAAGGCCCCGACGATTCGCGTCTTCATCGACACCGAGGAGGGCGTGAGCTTCGACGAGCTCGCAAGCGCCCAGGTGTGGATCAACCGCATCATGGACGAGATCGACCCGTTCCCGGGAGCCTACATGCTCGAGGTTTCTTCTCCTGGAATCGACAGGCCCCTTCGCACGAAGGAGCACTTCGCCCGTTTTGCCGGCGAGCAGGTTGTGGTGAAGACGTCGTCTCCTATCGATGGGCGCAGCTCGTTTACAGGCACGCTTGAAGGTATGGAAGGCGATGACGTGATCGTCGAGGTTGACGGCTCGCGCATCGCTATTGGTTATTCGCTCATCAAGCGCGCTCACGTGGTGGGCGCCGTTGACTTCAGCTAAGAAAGGAAGCGACTGGACGTGGCTAACTCTGAACTGATCGAAGCGCTTCAGGCTCTCGCTCATGAACGCAAGATTGACGAGTTCTACCTGATCGAGCGCTTGGAGGCATCGCTCGCTAAAAGCTATCAGCATATTCTCGACCTTGAATGGGACGCACGCGTCACGATCGACCGTCAGACGGGCAAGATCTATGTTTACGAGCTTGTTCCCGTTGGAGAGCCCGATCCCGAGACCGGCGAGTATGCCGAGTTCACCGAGCGTGACGTGACCCCCGACGACGTGAGCCGTATCGCCGCGCAAAACGCCAAGAGCGTCATCTCCACGATTGTTCGCGAAGCGGGTCGTCAGTCTATCTACCAGGAGTTCTCGCGCCGCGTGGGCGACCTTGTGACGGGCACCGTGCTTCAGGGAACCCCCGACTTCACCATCATCAAGATTCGCGATGGCGTCGAGGCTGAGCTTCCGCACTACGACCTGAAGCGTTTTCCCAATGAGCGCAACGAGCGTCCGAACAACGAGCATTATCGCCACAACCAGCGCCTGAAGGTGCTGATCATCGACGTGCGCGACCCCGCGAGCGACCTTCCCAAGGCGCGCGGTGACCAGGCGCGCCCGTCCATCATCGTGTCCCGTACCCACCCCGACCTTATCCGCCGCCTCTTCGAGATCGAGGTCCCGGAAATCTATGACGGCGTGGTCGAGATCAAGTCGATCGCCCGCGAGCCCGGTGCCCGCTCCAAGGTCGCCGTCGCCTCCCGCGAGCGCAACCTCGATCCGGTCGGCGCCTGCGTCGGCCCGAAGGGCAGCCGCGTGCGCATGGTCGTCGAGGAGCTGCGCAACGAGCGCGTCGACGTCATCCAGTGGAACGAGGACCCGGCGGTCTATGTGGCCAACGCGCTTTCCCCTGCGAAGGTGACGAAGGTCATCATCGACGAGGAGAACAACTACGCGACTGTCGTCGTCCCCGACGATCAGCTTTCCCTCGCCATCGGCAAGGAGGGTCAGAACGCCCGCCTCGCGGCGCGTCTGACTGGCTGGCACATCGACATCAAGAGCGCGAGCTTCGCCGGAGCGCCGCTTCGCAACGAGAACATTCTTATTGACGAAGACGAGATCGAAGACGATGAAGAGGGCTTGTGCGCCTTCGAGGACGAAGACGGCAACCGTTGCCGCAACCATGCACGACCCAACAGCCGTTTCTGCGGTATCCACGCCGAAATGGAAGACGCGCTCTAAGCGCGCGGGGATTGCGGGAGCGTACAATGGACCAGACGACACCGGCAAAGAAAAAGCAGCGTACCTGCGTTGCCTGCGGTGCGACCGACACGAAGCGCGCGCTTCTGCGCATCGTTCGCTCGCCTTTGGGCGTCGTGTCCTTCGACCCTTCGGGTCGAGCTCCCGGACGCGGTGCCTACGTATGCTCCGCGGAGTGCTTTGCCGCTGCACGCAAGGCGGGTAAACTTGACCGAGCGCTTCGCACGAAGCTCGGTGAGCAGGATTTAGAGCGCATCGCCGGCGAGATGTCTCGCGACACGAGCCGTTGCGTCGGAAGAGAATAAGAGGAGTGGTACATGGCCAGCATGCGAGTACATGAATTGGCGAAAGAATTCGATATGACGAGCAAGGAATTGCTCGACCGGTTGCACGAGATGAAGATACCGGCGAAAAGCCATGCGAGCATGCTTGCCGATGCCTACGTCGATAAGATTCGAAAGAACCTGTCTCCTGAAATCAAGCAGCGCGCTGGCAAGATCGATGCGGAGGAAGCAAAGCAGCTTGCCGAGGAGAAGGCGCAAGAAGAGCGCAAGAAGGCCGAGGAAGAGGCCAACCGCCGCGCTGCTGTCGAGAAGGAGCGCGCGCTTCGCGAAGCCGAGCGCGCTCGCCGCGAGGGCGGTGCACCCAAGGGCGAGGCTCGCTCCGAGCAGCCGAAGCATACGCCTAAGAAGGCGCCTGTGAGCAGCGGCTTCGAGGGCCTTGCAAGCCAGATTGAGTCTGAGAAGGAGCGCGTCGCGCGCGAGAAAGCCGAGGCTCGCGCCAAGGCCCGCGCTGCGAAGATGGCGGCCGAAGTCGCCAAAAAGCAGGCGGTCGAGGAAGCGCTTCGCTCCCGCGGGAGGAAGTCTTCCAAGCCGGCGACGCAGCACAAGGGTCCGGCCCCCGTGCTCACGCCCAAGAAATCTTCCAACTTCAGCTCGCTGCTTTCCCAGATCGAGTCTGAGAAGCAGCGCATCGAGGCGCAGAAGGCCGAGCATGCCAACAAGCCCAAGCCCGAGCGCTCCGAGCGCGGCGGCAAGAAGGGCGAGCGTGGCGGCAAGAAGGGCAAGCGCGGCAACGTCGTGCAGGTCGTTCCCGAGCTCGAGAACCAGACCCAGGGCGAGGACCGCTATGCCCAGATGGCCGTACAGGCGGAGAAGCTCCAGCGCGACAAGGTGCTTGCCGAGGCGCGCGCCGCTGTAGCCGCCGCGAACTCGCATGAGGGTGAGGGCCGCCGCAAGAAGCGCAAGGAGAAGCGCCAGGCAGAGGCTCGCGAGCGCATGGAGATGGAGGCCATCCAGAAGGGTCTCGATCCCACGCTCGTGCTCGACGACTCCGTCGTGGAGATTCCCCAGGGTGCCAACGTCGCCAAGTTCGCCGAGCTGCTCGGCGTGCAGCCCAACGACGTCATTAAGCGCCTGTTCATGCTCGGCCAGGTGCTGACGCTCACCCAATCCATGTCCGATGACCTCATCGAGCTCATCGCCGACGACATGGGCCGCAAGGTCCGCGTGGTCTCCCCCGAGGAGGAGTACGCTGTCGTCTACCATGACTCCGAGGAAGACCTGAAGCCGCGTCCGCCTGTCGTTACCGTCATGGGTCACGTCGACCACGGCAAGACCTCGCTGCTCGACGCGATTCGCCATACTGGCGTTGCCGCAGGTGAAGCGGGCGGCATCACCCAGCACATCGGTGCATCCATCGTGAACATCGACGGTCGCCAGATCACCTTCATCGACACGCCCGGCCACGAGGCTTTTACCGCCATGCGTGCTCGCGGTGCTCAGGTTACCGACGTCATCGTGCTCGTCGTCGCCGCTGATGATGGCGTCATGCCGCAGACCATCGAGGCAATCAACCATGCCAAGGCTGCCGATGTGCCCATCGTCGTCGCGGTGAACAAGATCGACAAGCCCGGCGCGAATCCCGACCGCGTCCGCCAGGAGCTCGTCGAACATGGCGTCATCCCCGAAGAGTGGGGCGGCAAGAACATGTTCGTCGAGGTTTCCGCGAAGAAGAAGCTCCACATCGACGACCTGCTCGAGACCATCCTTCTGCAGGCCGACGTGCTCGAGCTCAAGGCGAACCCCGATGCCGAGGCATCCGGCTACGTCATCGAGGCGAACCTCGACAAGGGCCGTGGCCCGGTTGCGACGGTGCTCATCCACCGCGGTACGCTGCACACCGGCGACACCGTCGTCGCGGGCACGTCCTACGGCCGCGTCCGTGCGCTCATCGACCCGCGCGGCAATCATGTTGATTCCGCAGGTCCGGCCGATCCTGTTGAGATCCTCGGCCTGAACAGCGTTCCCACCGCAGGCGACGAGTTCCGCGTGTTCGAAGACGAGCGCGATGCCCGCAAGCTTGCCGAGGAGCGTGCGCTGCGTGCACGCCTCGCCGAGCAGGAGACGAAGTCCCACATGAGCCTCGACGACCTGTTCAGCCGCATCGAAGAGGGCAAGCAGACCGACCTGAACCTCATCGTGAAGGCCGACGTCCAGGGTTCGATCGAGGCTTTGCGCGATGCCTTCGAGAAGATGGACCAGTCCGAAGTGCGCATCAACATTGTGCACTCCGCCGTCGGCGGCATCACCGAGACCGACGTCACGCTCGCAGCTGCCTCCGATGCCATCATCATCGGCTTCAACGTTCGCCCGACTGGCAAGTCGAAGCAGCAGGCCGAGAAGGAAAAGGTCGACATCCGCCTGTATCGCGTCATCTACCAGGCGATCGAGGACATCAACGCCGCGCGCGTCGGCCTGCTCTCGCCCGACATCGTCGAGGAGGACACCGGCATCGCCGAGATTCGCGAGACCTTCAAGGTGCCCAAGGTTGGCACGATTGCGGGCTGCTACATCACCGACGGCGAGCTCCATCGCGACGACAAGGTTCGCATCGTTCGCGACGGCACCGTCATCTTCGAGGGCGAGATCGCCAGCTTGCGTCGCTTCAAGGACGACGTCAAGTCGGTCAAGCAGGGCTACGAGTGCGGCATCGGCATCAGCGGCTACCAGGACCTCAAGGTGGGCGACACCATCGAGGGCTACATCGTCAAAGAGGTCGAGCGCACGGAATAGGAGGTCGGCATGAAGCAGGGATCTTCCAGCCGCAAAGTTAACGAGCAGGCGCGCGAGGTCATCGCGAGCATCCTCCTGTTCGATATATCCGATCCCGAGTTGTCGATGGTCACGATCACCGGCTGCGAGGTGTCCTTCGACCGCAGCGTGTGCAACGTGTACTACTCGACGGACAGGCAGCGCTACGACAAGGTGGGCGAGGCGTTCACGCGCGCGAGCGGGCGCATCCGCTCGCTCATGGCGCGCCGTCTCTCCTGGCGCGTTGCCCCTGAGCTGCGCTTCATGCTCGATCGAAGCGTCGACACGGCGGAGCGCATCGCCGGTGCCTTGGCGCGCGAGTCGCAGCGTCCGCCGGTCATCGTGAAAGAGGAAGAAGAGGGCGAGTAGCATGCCGGTCACCCCGCAAACGAATGTTTCGCTTACGGAGATTTCCGCGGTTTTGAAATCGCGCGATGACTATGTGATCTGCGGACATGTGAGCCCCGACGGCGATTGTTTGGGCTCACAGCTCGCCTTGGCGGGAATCTTGCGACGCCTGGGAAAGCGGGTGACGTGCGTTTTGGCGAAACCCGAGAAGCCCGATGTTCGTCTCTCCTTCCTTCCGGGGCTTGCCGATATGGTCTACGCACGCGACTTCATGGGGGAGGTCGGGACGTTCGTGGCCGTCGATGTCCCGAACCGTGAGCGGATCGGTGATGCATCGCGCCTGCTCGACGAGGCGGAATATTCGATCACCATTGATCATCATGCGTATCCCGAGACAATGAGCACCCTTACGTATTGCAATCCATCGATGGCGGCAACATCGATGCTGATTTGGGAACTCTCGAAGTGCCTGCGCGTCGACAACTCGGGCGACATTGCGCTGTGTGCCTACACCGGCCTCGTTACCGATACTGGGCGCTTCCAGTACCAAAACGCCGACTCGCGCGCATTCGCATCGGCTTCCGAGATGATTACCGCCGGCGTTGATGCTTCTTTCGTTTCGCGCGAGGTGTATCAGAATCGCAGCGAGGCGTCGGTGCTTCTTGAGGCCTGCTCCATCAAGCATATGAAGCTCTTCTGCGGCGGGCAGGCGGCGATAAGCTATGTCACGCGTCGAGACTTCGAAAAGTGCCATGCGGTGAAGGCGGATTCCGAAGCGCTTATCGACACGCTTCGCTCCATCGCGGGCGTACGCGTTGCCTGCATGCTGCGCGAGCAGGGTGACTCGATCCGCGGGAGTTTCCGCGCGAAGGACGACACCGACGTTGCGGCCATCGCTGCCAGCTTCGGCGGCGGCGGGCACAAGGCTGCCGCAGGTTTTTCCATCGAGGGTCCTATCGAAGGTGCCCTTGCCAGAGTCGAGAAGGCTATCGAGCAGGCTCTCAAGTAAACTCGATATACAGTGAGGATGAGGCTTTATGGTGAAATGCGCATTGACACCGGGCACGTTCGACCCGATTACGGTGGGACATCTCGATGTCATCACCCGTGCGTCGCAGCTTGTCGATGAAGTCATCGTTGCCGTTGCTGAGTCGGTGAAGAAAAAACCGCTGTTCACCCTTGAGGAGCGCGTGGCGCTTGCGGAAGAGGCGACCCGGGACCTCGACAACGTTCGCGTCGTGCCTTTCGACGGTTTGCTCGTCGATTTTGCCCATGAGGTTGGTGCGACGGCGGTCGTCAAGGGTTTGCGAGCAATCACGGACTTCGAGTACGAGTTCCAAATGACGGCGATCAATTATCAGCTCGACCGCAACCTGGAAACGCTCTTCATCATGTCGACCCCGCAGCATATGTACCTCTCTTCTTCGGTGGTGCGGGAAATCGCATCTATGGGCGGCGACATCAAGGAGTTCGTGCCGCCCTGTGTCGAGCGGGCGCTTCGAGAGAAGTTCGGGAACTAATCGAGTTGAGTCCCTGTTCTGGCTCGTATCTTTTTGCGGGGTGCTTTCGACCAGGGGATTTCAGGGTATGAAATGAAAATCGGGAAAGCGGGATCACCCGCTTTCTTGTTGTATTGAAGGGATATTCGTGGCAGCTAAGAGGGGACAATCGGGCCTTTCGCTCATCGTTGGGGTGGACAAACCCTCGGGTATGAGCTCGCACGACGTGGTCAATCGGGTTCGCCGTATTTTCGGGGAGCGTCGTGTCGGTCATACAGGGACGCTCGATCCTTTGGCGTCGGGGGTGCTCTGCGTTTGCGTGGGGCCGGCGACGAGGCTTGACAATTACATGGTCGGGCATGACAAGCACTATCGTGTTCGAATCGCCTTCGGGGTCGGTGCCGACACCGACGATGTCGACGGCGAGCCCGTTAAGTTTAGCTCGGTGCCGAGCGGTGCTTTCGAGGAGCCGTTCGCGCTAGAGACGCTTGCGCGCTTCATCGGACCCCAAAAACAGCTTCCCCCGGCGTACTCCGCTGTCAAGGTTGGCGGCGTAAAGGCCTGCGATGCCGCGCGAAAGGGCAGAATAATCGAGTTGATGCCTCGCGATATCGAAGTGTACTCGGCGAAGCTTGCTGCGATCGTCCCTGGTGACGGGGACGTCTCCGTATTTTGGGATGTCGATTTCCATGTCTCGAAGGGTACCTATATCCGCGCGCTCGCTCGCGATATTGGCGTCTCGATAGGTTGCCCCGCCCATGTGGCCGCGCTCCGACGGACGAGTGCGGGCCTTCTGACGCTCGATGACTGCGTGAGCCTCGACGTGCTTGAGCGCATGGGCGTCGATGCTTCGCTCGACCCAGTGAAACTGCTCGGCTTCCGCTTCGCCTTTCTCGATGAGGCGGGTGCACGTTTGGTGGCGAACGGTAATCAGCTGCCCGCATCGACGGTTGAGCTTTGCGAGCGCCGCCATGCAAGTGCCGCGAGCGAGTTGTGCGCCTGCACGGCCGGTGTGCGCCAGAGTTGCTCTGCACCCGAAGACGGCGAGCGGATCGCGGTAATCGTCGGCAACAAGCTTGTGGGCATATATGCTTACGAGGAGCAACGGCAGCGCTACAATGCATGTTGCATCTTCCAGACAGGAGTGAGACGTGGCGGAGATATTTAACGTTGACGAGTCGTTCGACCGAAATCGGTTCGACGGCGCGTGCTGTGCATTCGGTGTGTTCGACGGTGTCCATAAGGGACACCAAGCGCTTCTCTCGTGCGCGATAGAGGATGCTGCGAAGCGGGGAAGCGCCTCGTTCGTGCTTACCTTCGACACCGATCCCGACGAGATGTTTCGCCCGAACGAGTTGAAAAAGCTTATGACCAATGGGGATCGCATTCAAGCGCTTGCCGCGTCGGGGGTCGATTTCGTCGCGGTTTTGCCTTTCACACGCGAGTTCGCGTCCTTGCCTCCCGAGCAGTTCCTTGCGTGGACTTTTGGGGAACATGCGCCTGCGAGCATTCATGTCGGTTGCGGATTCCGCTTCGGGGCTCGTGCGAAGGGCACCGATGAGACGCTTGCTGCGTGGGGTTCTCGCAATATGTGCGATGTCACCGCACATGAGCTTCTCTGCCTCGAGGGGGCTCCGGTAAGCGCGACGCGCATTAGGGGACTTCTTTCCGAGGGCGCCGTCGAAGAAGCTGCAAGGCTTCTCGGTAAGCCTTGGAAGGTGCGCGGCACGGTCGTGTCGGGTCGCGGCGAGGGTGCTCAGATGGGCATTCGCACCGCCAACCTCCGCATTCCCGATAACCTTCGCTCCATCGGTGACGGCGTCTATGCAGCTTACGTCATCGTTGACGGAAAGCGCTACAAGGCTGCGGTCAACATGGGCGTTGCGGCGACGTTTGCCGATCGCACGACTTCGAATTGCGAGGCTCATCTTCTTGACTTCGATGGAGATATCTACGGTCATGAGATTGAGCTCGAGTTCATCGCGTGGCTGCGCCCGATGCGCGCCTTCGACGATGTCGATGAATTGATCGCCGCTATCATGTCGAATATTGAATGGGTTCGCGAGCATCTTTGATCTGGTTTTCGAATTTACCTATTTGACCTGGATAAATCCCCTTGTCATGCAAATACATGACAAGGGGATTTTCTTGTCATGCGGCAAAATCATGGGTTTGCGTGATGGCTAAGAGGTCCTTCCCGTCGCATAGTCGTGGCAACACGTTGGCAAGGCAATGCAAAAGGAGCATCGCAATGAAAATTCTCGGAATGGGAACCCCTGAACTTCTTATCATCCTCGTCGTCGTTCTGTTGATTTTCGGGCCGAAGAACCTCCCGAAACTCGGTAGCGCGATCGGCAAGTCGATGAAGGGCCTGCGCGAGGGCCTCGGGTCGGGCAAGAAAGCCGAAGAGGCGAGCGACGAGAAAGAGGTCGCTGAGAATCTTGTTGAGTCCGAGTCGGACACCGAAGAGCAGGAGGCACCCAAGACCGCGAAGAAGCGCGTTGTGAAAAAGGTTGCTGCCGCTGAATAGCGAACCGCCAAACAAACCTAACCTTCCCTTGGGCGCATGGATATCTGCTATGCGCCCTTTCTGATTTCGCGGAGGGGTATCATCTGAGCTCCGTGCTTTACAATGGAGTCTGAAAAGATGGCCGTTCGACCGAAGGGAAGTTAGCGTGATCCAAGGTTTAAGCGACGCGAGGCGCGCTCGTTTCGCCATTCTGGGCTTCGCATCCTTCCAGGCCTGCGTCATCTCGCTTCTCTACATGGGGTCCAACTGCTCTTTCTCCCTCGGGAATCTCGAACTGGAGCGCGGAGAGCTTCTGTTTCCCCTGCTGTTCATGGTCTGCACGCTCGCCGCATGTGCTTTCGCCCCCAATTCGGTGCGTGCACGCCTGCTTTCATCTCCCGTTATCATTGCGAGCTCGCTGCTTATGGTGGCGGGCTCGCTCGCCGAGGAACTGCTCGGCACCCACGATGGGACGCTCCTTGCCCTCGAAGGCCTGCTTGTGGGCGCTCCGAGCGGTCTCGTGTTCGCCGCCTGGGGTCGTGCGCTTGGAGGCTTTGAAATCGAGCAGTCCGTACCCTGTGCCCTTATCGGGTCCGCGCTCGGCGCTGCCGTCTGCTTCCTTTTGGGTTCGAAGGCCCTTCCCTCCGAAGCTGAGCTCTTCATCTGCTTCTTACCGCTCGCATCGCTCGCGTTTCTGCTTGCGCTCCAGCGAATCGGTGCCACTTTGCCCAAACCAAAAGATGCGGCGATCAAGCCTGACGAGTCGAAGAAGAACCGTTTCACAAGACGCCTTCTTCTGGGAACGCTGCTCTTCGGTCTGGCGACAGGAATCATGCAGACGTACGGATCCGACCCTGGTATGGACGCGACGCCGACGCTTCCCGTCACGCTCGTGCTCTTCATCCTGTTCTGCCTTGCCGCGCTACAGCTCTTCGGAGGCGAGGGGGCCAAACCCGCCCCGAAGGACGCGCCCCGCCCAGAAGGCGGGATGCTCGCCGCTATCTCGCGCGGTGTCGCCTTCGTCCAGGGCGGCGATGCAGGCCCGCTTGGCGGCACCTATCGGCTCTCGGGGCTTTTGCTCATGGGCGGCTTCCTCTTCGTTGAGGTCCTCGGTGACATCGGCGTGCCCGGCGAGGCAGTCGCCATGTCGGGTTTTCTCGCCCTCATCGTCGTCATGGTCTCGCTCTTCCTCGTCATGGGCAAGATCGACGGGGGAGACGCCGCCGTCACATTCGGGCGGGGCTTCGCCGCGCTTATCCTCGGCGAGTTCATGGGGCTTGTCGTCGGCAACTTCTTCGACATCGCGTTTTTCGGAAGTGCGGCCTCCCATCTCATGTGCGCACTCGCCGGATTATGCGCCTTGATCGCCTACCTTTACCTGTTCACCGAGCGCGACTTCTCAGCGCTCTCGCAAGTTGCCATCACGCTCGATCGCTTCGATGCCACGTGCCGCAAGATCAGCAAACAAGCAGGGCTTTCCCCCCGTGAGGCGGAGGTTCTGCCCCTTGCCCTCAAAGGCCGCACCGGCGAGCGAATCGCGAGCGAGCTTTGCATCTCGAAGAGCACGGTCGACACGCACCTGCGCCGCATCTATGCCAAATGCGGGGTGCATAACCGCCAAGAGCTCATCGATTTCGCCGAAAGCCATAGTTAACTTTTTGTGAATTCTCATCACTTTTTGTTATCGTCAGTTTACAATCCTTTCTTGTCGTTACCTTGGGCTAACTATGCGTCTGCCCATAACCAGAAAGGACTCTATCATGAAGAAGAAGACGTTCAACTCCCTGCTCGTTGGCGCTGGCTTTCTTGCCGGCACGGTCGGTGTGAAGGCACTCACCTCCAAGACTGCCAGGAAGTGCTACGTGCTGGGTGTCGCCAAGGGCCTGCAGGTGAAGCAAGGCTATCAGAACATCGTCGAAGAGGCGAAGGCTCAGGTCGACGACATCGTTGCCGAGGCGAACTACATTAACCTCGCCGAATCCGAGAAGGCTGAAGCTGCCAAGGACGAGCAGTAAAGAAGCCGCTCGATGAAATATACGATAGAGCATGAGATACCCGGGCGGATCCGCGTTAGGCTCTACGGTCGCGTGCCCGAAGCGGACGTCGATGCGCTCGAGTCGCTCATGACGGCATGCCCCTGCGTGTCGTCAGTCAACGTCTATCCGCGCATCGGGTCGCTCTCGGTCACTTTTGCAGGTGGGGATAACGCGCGTGCTGCCGTTCTTTCCGCGATGGACGCCGTCGACGCGAAGTCCATCGAGAAGGCGAAGCTCGCGTGCCCGACGGCGCTTTCGGTCAGGACGCACTCCCTGCTGATGGACATCGCGTTGCTCGTCGGCTCCCACTTCGCACGAAAATGGTTCCTTCCTGCGCCCTTGCGTGCCATTCATACGATTTGGCATTATCGCCTCTTCCTGAAGGCTGCCGTGAACTCGCTTCTGCATGCACGACTCGATGTGCCCGTTCTCGATGCGGCGGCCATTGGGATCTCGTTTGTGATGGGCGACTTCGTGACGGCGTCGTCAACGATGTTCTTGCTCGATTTGGGCGAGACGCTGGAAGACTACACGCGTGCGCGCTCGGAGAACCAGCTGATCTACTCCTTGCTCGGCGCGCCCGAGAACGCGCAGCTCGTCTGCGGCGACGAGGAAATGACCGTTCCCACCGCCAACCTGAAGGCAGGTGACCTGATTGCTGTGCGCACTGGTATGCCGGTAAGCGTCGACGGTGTGGTCGAGCGCGGTGTGGCCATGGTGAACCAGTCGACCCTAACCGGCGAGCCGCTTGCCGTCGAGCGAACGGTGGGGGACGACGTCTTCGCGGGTACCGCGTGCGAAGACGGCGAGATCTTCGTCCGCGTCAAGGCGGCGACGGGCGAGACGAAGCTTCGTTCCATTGTCTCGCTGGTCGAGCTGTCCCAAAGCATGAAAGCTGATGTGCAGACGAAGCGCGAGCGCTTGGCCGACCGCATCGTGCCGTGGAACTTCCTGCTCGCGGGCGTCGTCGCCCTCACCACGCGCAGCCTCGTGAAAACTTCAGCTGCACTCATGGTCGACTACTCGTGCGCGCTCAAGCTCACGGGGTCAATCTCGGTTTTGTCCGCCATGAGCCAGGCCGCCAAGGCGGGCTTCACGGTGAAGGGGTCGAAGCATTTCGAGGCATTCGCCCAGGCCGACACGATCGTCTTCGACAAGACCGGCACGCTTACCGAGGCGCAACCCCAGGTGAAATGCGTTATCGCGCTCGACGGATGGAACCGGACCCAGGTCCTTCGCTTCGCGGCGTGCCTGGAAGAGCACTTCCCGCATCCCGTCGCGCGTGCCGTTGTTCGCGCCGCAGCCGAGAAGAACCTCAAGCATCGTGAACGTCATGCCGCTGTGGAGTACATCGTGGCACACGGCATCGCGAGCTCGATCGACGGCAAGCGGGCGGTAATCGGGTCGAGGCACTTCGTCGTCGAGGACGAGAAGGTCGTCGTCACCGACGAGGACCAGCGCAAAATCGACGCCGAGGCGAGCGATCTCTCGACGCTCTACCTCGCCGTCGATGGTGTGCTCGTGGGCGTCATCGGCATTGACGACCCCTTGAAGGCGGGTGTCTCGGAGGCGATCGGAAGCTTGCGCGACCTCGGCTTCGATCGGATCATCATGCTGACGGGCGACAACGAGAAGACGGCCGCCCGTATCGCACAGGCGGCGGGTATCACCGAATTCCGCGCCGACCTGCTTCCTGAGGACAAGCACGGGTTCGTGGAACAGCTGAAAGCCGAGGGTTGCAAGGTGGTCATGGTGGGCGACGGGGTGAACGATTCCCCCGCGCTTTCCGCGGCCACGGTCGGCGTTGCCATGGGGCAGGGCACCGCGATTGCCAAGGAAGTCGCCGACATCACGCTCTCGGAGGGCGACCTGCACTCGCTCGTCCAGATGCGCATGCTCTCACGTGGCCTCATGGGACGCATGGACACCTCGTTCGCGCAGACCATCGCCTTCAACTCGGCACTCTTGGCGCTGGGCATCGGCGGTATCATCACGCCGCAGGTCTCATCGCTTCTGCACAACGCGTCGACGATCGCGCTCAGCATGCACAGCTCGCGTGCGTACAATCTTTAGAGCTTCGGCTTTGTGCCCTTCCCATCGCAAGATGGCTCGGGTATCGTAGGCGAGGGCGGGAACCCGCAAAGGGACCCGCCCTCGCTTTGCTTACGACGAAAGGACGGCATGAAAGTCACGATCTACACCGACGGCTCTTCGCGTGGAAACCCCGGCCCCGGCGGCTATGGCGCGGTGCTGCAGTTCGTCGACTCGACGGGCAAGCTGCACGAGCGCGAGCTCTCGCAGGGGTATGCCACCACGACGAACAACCGCATGGAGCTGCTCGGGGTGATCGTCGCGCTCGAGGCGCTCAAGCGTCCGTGCACCGTCGAGGTCCATTCGGACTCGCAGTACGTGGTGAACGCTTTCAACCAGCATTGGGTCGATGGCTGGCTCAAGCGCGGCTGGAAGAACGCGAAGAAGGAGCCCGTCAAAAACTCCGACCTCTGGAGGCGCCTGCTCGAGGCGAAAAAGCCGCATGACGTAACCTTCGTGTGGGTGAAGGGTCATGCGGGCCACCCCGAAAACGAGCGCTGCGATACTCTTGCGACCGCCGCAGCCGACGGAAATAACCTTCTCGAGGATACCGGCTTTACCTGTTAGTGCAGGTCGGCGCAGTAGCCGCGCAGTTGGATTTGGGTTGCGTGCTCGGGGAACAGGTGCGCGTAGAGCGCCATGAAGTAGCTGTCCGTCATCGAGGCGATGTAGTCGACCACGATCTGGTTCGGCTCTGTCGCGCCCACGTAGCGCTCACGCGTGATCGAACGCGACTTTCTCGCGAGATAATCGATATGGTGCCTGAATATCGCTGACTCCTCGCGTCCTTCAGTCAAATCGCGTAGAAGCTTCTCGTAGACCTCCTCGAACATCTCCCCGACGGTGATGCCGTCGCTTGCGGCAAGGCCCTCCTTGTTGTAGATGATCTCGTAGTTCTGGCGTTTCGCGCGCTTGAGGTCGTTAAACATCGCCTCGCTCATGGCGATGCGGTCCCTGCCGTAGCTTTCGTTCACGATGTCGGCCGTGAGGTTGTTTATGATCTGCGCGTTTGCCTTGCCCATCACCGTGGAGTCAAACTCGTCGAGCGAGGCGAGCGCGCCCATGTCCATCGCGTCTTGGCGGTCCTTGCCCACATATGCGATCATGTCGGCTACGCGCACGACGCAACCTTCGAGCGTGGAGGGGCGCAGCGTGGAAATGACCTGCTCGTCGGCCGTGCACTCCTCGACGAGCGCGTCGAGCGCCTCGAACGTTCCTACGTGCCCGCGCTTGAGCTCCTGCTGGGCGAACTCGCCGTTGTGGCAGAGCACTCCGTCGAGCGTTTGCAAGCTCACGTTGCGGCGATAGAGCTGGTCGAGCACGCGTACGGAATGGACGTTGTGGTTGAAGTAGCGATCGGTGCGCTCGTGGTAGCAACGGGATAAGAACCGCTCGCCCGCATGCCCGAACGGCGTGTGCCCCAGATCGTGCCCGAGCGCTATGGCCTCGATGAGGTCGCAGTTCAGTCCGAGCAGCCGCCCGATTCCCCGTGCGACGCGGCTTACCAGCTGCACGTGCAGGCCGCGTCGGCAGATGTCGTCGTTCTCGACGAAGGAGAACACCTGTGTCTTGCCCGCGTATCGGTTGTAGGCGGGCATGTTCACAATCTTCTCGATGTCGCGTGCGAACGCGGGACGGGCGATCGTCGCTGTGTCGTGAGGGTTGGGCTCCCGCCTGGCCACGTCCTCGTCGCGAAAGCGGTAGGGGCTCATCCGCCCCGCCTCGCGGTCGGTGCGGATCTGCTCCTCGATTGCGGGGTCTATCGTCAGATAGGGTATGGAATCCTTCGACATAGTTGCCTTCCTTCTCGCGGCAGGTGCGACCCTGTCGCAAAGATGAGCGCTCGCTGCGCTTTTCCTTGTTTGCCGCCATTGTAGCAGTGGTGTGCGCATTCGGCTCGGGTTGTAGGCGCACTGCGCATTTGGCCGCGCTCGCGGGGCGGGCGTTCGTTGGTCGTGCTACCATATCCCATTGATTAGCAAGCACCGTATACCAGGTGAGGGGATGTGCCAATGCCTTGGGTTTTGATCATACTGATCGTCGTCGTCGCGATCGGCCTGTTCGGGTTTTTGTCGTCTAAGGTCGACGAGCTCTCTGGAATCGGCCGCGAGCATACCGCGGGATCGTTCCGCTGGCCGCACGGCAAGGTCGTTCGCACGCGCATTCTTTCTGCGGAAAAGGAACACGAACGCGGCGAGATCGCGAAGAAGGTGCTGCTTCCGTGCATCGTCATCGCTGCCGTCTGCGCGGTTCTCACCATGTTCGGGCCCGTCGTCTCCTACGGCAACGTGCTTACCGTGGCATCGCTTCTCGCATCGCTTGTTATCGCGACCCTTGTCTGCGGGAAAAGCGACGCCGGCCGCGCGTTCTGCTATGCGGTGGCGGGTCTCGGAATCGCCTGCACCGTCCTCATCCTGATCACGCGCGCCTACGTGTCGGTCTCCACCGCCGAGGTGAACGCTTTCACGGCCATCTTCGGGGCCGTGGGTGCCTCGGTGGGGGCTGCGATCCTTCCTGCGCGCGTCACCTTCGCCCGCGAGTTCGCCGACGAGACCGTCGGTTGCGTGCGCCTCTCTCAGCGTACGGCGGCGGCTGCGCTCCTGCTCGATCTGCAGGACAAGGAATGGGAAGTCCCCGAGCACGTGAGAGAACAGGCGAAGCGCCTCGAGAAGCGCAGCAAGGTTTCTCCTGCTGCTGCTTCTCAGCCTCCCTCGCGCAAAAACGAAGAGTAGGCGGGTGCCCTATGCCCGGCGGGCGCATAACCGACGAGGACATCCAGAAGGTTCGCGACGCGAGCGACATCGTCGCCGTGTTCAGCGAGCGCGTTCCCGTGAAGCAGCGCGGCCGCGACTTCTGGTGCTGCTGTCCCTTCCATAACGAGAAATCGCCTTCGTGCAAGATCGACCCTGCTTTGCAGCTGTGGCACTGCTTCGGTTGCGGTGAGGGCGGGGATGTGTTCGCGTTCATCATGAAGGCTGAGGACCTCTCGTTCCCCGAGGCGGTCCATAGGCTTGCTGAGCGCGCGCATATCGATATCGTCGAAGTGGGCGGAAAGCCTACCGCACCCGCGAGCAAGAAAGCGCGCCTGAAAGATATATGCAAGGCGACCGCCGAGTTCTATCATCTCCAGCTCATGCGCTTGAAGTCGCCCGAGGCGTCGGCCGCGCGCGAGTACCTTTCGGGGCGCAACTTGGGCGGCAAGGTCCCTCATGACTGGAACCTTGGGTTCGCCCCCGGGCGCGGTGTGCTCACGCGCCATCTTTCATCGAAAGGCTTCAAGGCCGACGAGATGGTCGAGGCGAACGTATGCAGCCGTGATTCCCAGGGCAAGCTGCGCGACCGTTTCTACAACCGCATCATGTTCCCCATAAACGACGTGACGGGAGACTGCATCGCGTTCGGCGGGCGCGTCGTCGGGAAAGGGGAGCCGAAATACCTCAATTCCCAGGAGACGCCGCTGTTCCACAAGTCGCAGGTGCTTTACGGTCTCGACAAGGCGAAAGTCGCCATGGCGTCGAGCGGCGTCGCCATCGTGTGCGAAGGATACACCGATGTCATCGCGCTTCACGAAGGGGGAGTGCGCAACGCGGTGGCCACGCTCGGCACGGCGCTCACCATGCGTCACATTCGCATCCTCGGACGTCATGCGCAAAAGAAGATCGTCTATCTCTTCGACGGTGACGCTGCAGGTCAGAAGGCAGCCGACCGAGCACTGGAGTTCATCGACTCCTCGATGACGCCCGAGGCGGGCAAAACGAGGATCGAGCTGTGCGCCGTCACCCTGCCCGACAACCTCGACCCTGCTGAGTACATGGCCTCGCACAGCGCCGCCGAGCTTGAGGAACTTATCGAGCACGCGCAGCCGCTTTTGAAATACGGCATCGATCGTCGTCTTGCTGCACACGACCTCTCGAGTGCGGAGGGCAGGTCCGCCGCACTCGCATCGGCGCTCTCGGTGCTCGCTCCCATCAAGGACTCCCTGCTTGCGAAGGACTACGCTATCCAAATTGCGGGGCGTACCCGTGCCCGCGAGGAGGATGTGCTCGAGGCTCTCTCAAAGCTTGCTCCCCCCGTTCGCTACGGCGAAGCGTCGGCCGAGGAGGCGGCGGCTCAAGCCCCCGTTCCCGCCCAAGGTCCGGCGCGTCGGGCGCTTTCGAAGACCGAGCTCAACCGACTGCGTCTCGAGCGCGAGCTTCTCAGCGTGCTCGCCCAAAACCCGCTTATCGCACTTGCCCACGCGGACTCCCTCGCGCAGACAAAGTGGCACGACCCGCTGCATTCCGCCATCGCGTCGAGCATCCTCGATACGCTCATGTCCGACCCTGCCGCGAGCGCTGCGGCGATCGTGTCGAACGCGGCTGCCGTCGATGGCCGCGCTGGTCGTGTGCTCACCGCAGGGGGCAGCTCCACCGAAACGGCGTCTCCCGAAGAGGTTGCGCGCTTTCTCGCCGAAGAGCTCGCCATTGGCGACGCCGAGGACGCCATCGAGGAGCTTCGCTGCCAGCTTGCCAACGAGTCGCTTAAAGGAACCGAGGAATACGACTTCCTTTTCCAGGCAACGACGGCGCTTCAAAAGGAGCTGCTCGAGAAGCGTCTCGCCCACAAGCCCGTCGCGCACGAGGGCCGTCTGTAGTTTGCAAAACCTCGTAAAGTCTTGCGTGCGGTACACCGATGCGTAAATACGCTCTGGTATAATTAGGCATGCTTGTGAATAAGGAGGTGCACCAATGTCCCATATGGTTCTCTGGCTCGTCGTGGCCGCCGTCATGGCGCTTATCGAGGCCTTCTCGTTCGGGCTCATCACGATGTGGTTCGTCGTCGGCGCGCTCGTTGCGTTCGTCGCCGATCTGCTCGGTGCGAACTTCGTCGTGCAGGTCGCGCTGTTCCTCGTGGTCTCGGTGCTCTGCCTTGTTCTTCTCCGTCCCGTCGTCGTGAAGCACCGCAACCGCGGTCACTCGGCTGAGCCTACGCTTGTCGGCGAGCGCGGCGTCGTGTGCGAGACGATCGACAACGATGGGCTGACGGGCAGGGTCGAGCTTTCCGACCATATGACCTGGTCGGCGCGGTCGGCTACGGGGGAGGTCCTTCCTGTGGGCATGCGCGTCGAGGTCGTTGCCCAGGAGTCCATCAAGCTCATCGTCAAACCGTGTGAACCGGAAGCGTAAACCGTCCGCTATCGAAAGGAAACGCTATGCCACTGCTCACCTTCCTCATCGTGCTCGTCGTCATCGTGGTGGTCTTGGCCGTCACCTGCGTGAAGATCGTTCCGCAGGCTGAAGCCGCCATTGTCGAACGCCTGGGATCGTACCTCACCACCTGGAACAACGGCCTCCACATCAAGGTTCCCTTCATCGACCATGTGCGCATGGGGATCTCGCTCAAGGAGCAGGTCTTCGATTTCCCGCCGCAGCCGGTCATCACGAAGGACAACGTCACGATCTCGATCGACACGGTCGTCTTCTTCAAGATCCTCGACCCGAAGCTCTTTTGCTACGGCGTGGAAAACCCCATTGTCGCGATTGAGAACCTCTCCGCCACCACTATCCGCAACATCATCGGCGAGCTCGACCTTGACACGACGCTCGTTTCCCGCGACACCATCAACGCGAAGATGCGTTCCATCCTCGACGAGGCGACCGATGCGTGGGGCATCAAGGTCAACCGCGTCGAGGTGAAGAACATCACGCCGCCCGCCGCCATCCAGCAGGCGATGGAGAAGCAGATGAAGGCCGAGCGAGAGAAGCGCGAGGCAGTTCTTTTGGCAGAGGGCCAGAAGCAGAGCGCCATCACGGTCGCCGAGGGCGAGAAGCAGGCGCAGATCCTCTCCGCCGAAGCAGAGAAGCAGGCGATCATCCTTGCCGCGGAAGCTGAGAAGGAAAAGCAGATCCGCGAGGCAGAAGGTGAGGCTGAGGCGATTCGCAACGTCCAGCGAGCAACCGCAGAGGGCATCGCGATGGTGCGCGAGGCGGGTGCCGACAATGCCGTTTTGACGCTTCAGGCATACGAGGCCCTGAAGTGCGTCGCGAATGGCCGCGCAACCAAGCTCATCATCCCCTCCGATATTCAGGGAATCGCCGGCCTTGCGGCGTCGATCAAGGAGATTGTGACCGACGACCCTAATGCCCCGAAGCAAAGCGAGACGCCGAACGCGTAGGTGCGTTTTGGGCCCATCGGGCCCGCATTCCGCAGATTTGTGTTCGTTTCCCGCTCAACCTGGCACTTTGGGTGGACAGGCGCGGGCGTGCTTGCCACAATGTCGCAAGCGAAATAGTCGGGCGCGCTCTATCGGCGCGCCCGCATGTCAATCGAATAAAGGACGTGTTGCCAGTGGTCAGTATCGTTATTGCCCCCGACCCGCTTCTTCGCCAGGTGTGCGAGCCGTGCACGCCGGGCGACCACAGCTTGAAAAAGCTCGCCAAGCAGATGGCGCGAGCTATGTACAACAACAACGGTTGCGGAATTGCAGCTCCCCAGGTCGGCGTGACGAAACGCCTGGTCGTCATCGATGTTGACGACTCCAATGAGCAAAATCCCATCGTTTTGGTCAACCCCGAGATCATGGAGCTCAAAGGCGAGCCCGAAACGCAGGGCGAGGGCTGCCTGTCCTGTCCCGGCATCACCGTTCCTGTTTCCCGCAAGCCCTGGGCCCGCGTTCGCTACTACGACCTCGACGGAGAGATGTGGGAAATCGAAGGCGATGGCCTTCTCGGGCGCTGTCTTCAGCATGAGATCGATCACTTGAACGGACGCACGCTTTTCGAGTCGTGCGACCCCCTGACGCGCATCCGCGCGCTCGAAGCCTACGATGAGGCGCGCAAGAAGGGCGCCAAGCCGGGCGACACCTCCATCGAGGTGGATTGAATGCGCATCGTCTTCATGGGCACGCCGAACTTCGCGGCAACCATCCTTGAGGATCTCTCGCAGCACTATAACGTCGTCGCCGCGTACACGCGTCCCGATGCGGTTCGCGGACGGGGCAAAAAGCTCGTCGCATCTCCCGTGAAGGAAACCGCGATGAGCCTCGGTATTCCTGTCGAGCAGCCGACGACCTTCAAAGCCCCCGAGGCTATCGCCACGCTCGAGCAATATCGGCCCGACTTCATCATCGTTGCGGCATACGGTATGATCCTGCCTATCGATGTTCTCGAGTGCCCTACGTATCATTGCCTGAACGTGCACGCCTCGCTTCTGCCCCGCTGGAGGGGTGCGGCTCCAATCGAGCACGCGATCCTCGCCGACGACGAGGAGACGGGCGTGTGCATCATGCGCATGGAGGAAGGCCTCGATACCGGTCCTTTCTGTGTATGCCGGACGCTCGACGTGGGGGAGAAGACCCTTCCCGTGCTTGCCGACGAACTTGCGAATTTGGGATCACATGCTCTTCTGACGGCTATCATGCAGATTCTGCGCGGGCAGGAGCGTTGGGTCGTGCAGAAGGAATCCGACGCAACCTATGCCCACAAAATCGAGAAGGGCGAGCTCGATTTGAATCCGGCACTCGGCGTTGACCTGCTTGCGCGTCGCGTCCGCGCATCGAGCGCGGGTCATCCGAGCAAATGCGTGGTGCTCGGCAAAGGCGCGACAATCATTGACGCATGCCGCGCCGACTACGATGAGCAGGGGAAAGTTGCTGCAAGCGGCCTTGGTGCGGGGCAGGTGCGCTTCGCCTCGAAGCGGCTTCTGCTTGGGTGTGCAGACGGCGCGCTCGAGGTCTTCCGCTTAAAACCAGATGGAAAGAAAGAAATGGATGCCCAGGCATTCGCGGCTGGAGCTGCGGCGCTTCATGGGCACGACGGAGAATGGACGGCACAACATGCCTGATGGCAACAACCAACATAACGAAGAACATCGCGGCAACGGCGGCGCGAAGCGCCAGGGATCACAAGATCGCCGCGGCCGTTCGAACTCAGGTTCCTACGGCTCGAAGGGAAGCGGCGACCACAGGGGCTCTTATAAGGGCTCGCGCGACGGCGGCAAGGGCGGCAAGGGCGGCTATGGCAAGCGCGACTCGCGCGGCGGTTCCTCTCGTGATGGCGAGCATCGCTCTCGCAAACCCTTCGACAACAAGCGCTCTGACAATCGCAAATCTTACGGTAAGCGAAGCGATGATCGTCGCTCGGGCGGGAAGTCCTTCTCGAAGCAAGGGGATGGCAACCGCAAGCCTTACGGCAAGCGCGATGATAACCGAAAGCCCTATGGCAAGCGGGATGACGATCGCAGGCGCGACGGCGAGCGCACATTCGACAAGCGGGAAGGCGACCGCAAGCCTTACGGAAAACGCGACGATAACCGCAAATTCGAGAAGCGCGACGGCGAGCGTAAGCCATTCAATAAGCACGATGGCGACCGCAAGCCCTTTGATAAGCGCGAAGGCGCAACGCGCGATTTCGAGCGCGCTCCTCGCGGCGACGCCCCCTTCAAGAAAGATCGAGCGGACGATCGCGGCTTCTCGCGCAAGGACGCAGGCGAGCATCGCGGCTTCGAGCGCCGCGGGCCGTGGCGTCCCAACGAACAGAACGCTGCCCTCGCCGAGGGTCGCGAGCCGCAGGAAGGCGTCTATCGCGGCGAGCTTGAGCTCGACGAGAACGGTGAGCTCAAGTACCGCAACCGCCCCAAGGGCGGCGAGCGTCGCGGCGCGAAGCACTCCTTCGGCGACAAGCCTCGCACGAGCGGCGTTGTCCACAAAGATTCCGAGCGCAGTGCCTCCCCGGCCCGTCAGGCGGCTTTGCGCGTGACGTCGATCGTTCGCGAGCGCGATGCCTTCGCCCAGGAGCTTATCCACAAGTACATCGATTCCTCCCGCATGTCCCGCGAGGACCGCGCGTTCGCGACGCGTCTCACGCTCGGTGTTGTGAGCTCGTATGGCACGCTTGACGACGTCATCAACCGTTGTCTCGACCGCGTAAGCGACATCAACGACGACGTGCGCGACGCGCTGCGCATCTCGACCTACGAAATCATCTTCCTGAAGAAGGAGCCGCATGCTGCGGTGAGCCAGGGCGTCGAGCTGGTGAAGACGATCGCTCCGAAGGCGTCCGGCCTGGCGAACGCCGTCCTGCGCCGCATCGCCGACAAGGCGCACAAGTTCCCCTTCGGCGACCCTCGCACCGACATTGAAGCGTTTGCACGCCTGCACGCCTTCCCCGAGTGGCTTGCCAAGCGGGCGCTTCTCGACTTGGGTCCCGAGGCCACGCGCGATTACCTCGCGGGGTCGAACGAGCCGGCACCCCTGTTCGTCGCAATCAATGCGGCGAAGGCGGACGAGTCCGAGGTCGTCGAGACGATCGTGGCGGCTCACGGTGACCCAGTGGCCGTGTCGGTCAACGGCGAGGACATCCCCGGTTGCTATTGCCTCTCCGAGGGGCGCGTGCTCTTCGACGGGCGCGTCCGCCATATGATTCAGACTGGGCAGCTTCTCGTCTCCGACGCGTCTTCCCAGCAGATCGCGCGCCTTGTGCTCACCGAGGAAAAGCCCGCGTCGCTTCTCGAAGTCGGCGCCGGCCGCGGGACGAAGACCGTCCTCATCCAAAGCGACGCCCAGCGACGCTACGGCTCGCAGATCGACGAGTACGTGACCGTCGACAACCTGGAGTTCAAGACGAACATCACCGCCGAGCGCGCGGAGGAATACGGCATACACGTTTCCGAATCGATCACCGGCGACGCGACGGTACTCGACGACGTGGTGGGCGAGCGCGCCTTCGACGTCGTGTTCATCGACGCTCCGTGCTCGGGTTTGGGCACACTGCGCCGCCACCCGGAGATCCGCTGGCGTTTGAACCCCGAGAAGATCGACGAGTTCGCAAAGACCGGCTTGGCGCTTCTGAAGTCCGCCTCGACCCATGTTGCCCCGGGCGGCAGCATCGTCTTCTCCACGTGCACCATCACGCGTGCGGAGAACATCGATGTCGTGAAGGCGTTCCTCGCAAGCGACGAGGGGGCTTCGTTTGCCTTGGCCCCGATCGGCGGGGCGCCGTGCTTCAACCCCGCGCTCAAACCGGGCTCGCCCGATGCCCACTTCGCCGTGCGACTTGTGAAGGCGGCGGAATAAAATAATCCCCCAATCGCGGGGGCCTGCCCGAAACGGCGGCTATCCATATGACGGTTAGCCGCCGTTTGCATATCAAACTACTTCCATTTCGCAACGTTGCGATACAATTCATGCGTTAGGCATCGTTTTAGATGCATCGTTCGAGCATTATGAAAGGGGGAGTCGCATATGGAACCGAAGATCGAAGAGGTGGCTTCGCGAATTAGGTCGCTGCGTGAGGATCTCGACATCTCGATGCAGGAAATGGCCCAGGCGACGGGTCGCTCGCTTTCGGAATACGCCGCGCAAGAATCGGGCGAGCAGGATTTGAGCTTCAGCTTTCTCTCGAAGTGTGCGAAGCGTTTCGGCGTCGACATCGTAGAGCTGCTTATCGGCGAGAACCCTCACCTGACTGGGTATTCGCTTATCCGCGAGGGCGACGGGCTGTCCGTGAAGCGCCGTGCCGGCTTCGAATACTTGCACAAGGCGCCGCAATTCAAGAACAAGCTCGCCGAGCCGTTCTTGGTCACGATGCCCTATCTTCCCGAAGAGCAGGACAAACCTATCCATCTGTCCTATCACCGCGGTCAGGAAATCGACTGCATCGTCTCCGGACATATGCGCTTCGCCTACGAAGGCCACGTCGAGGAACTGGGCCCCGGCGACGTGCTTATGTACGATTCGGGTCGCGGGCATGGCATGATCGCCACGGGTGGCGAGCCGTGCGTGTTCTACGCGATCGTTTTGAAGCCGCAGGATATCGAGATTATGTAGGCGCGCCTGGGCTTGCCCCGGGTTGCGCCACTCTTCGGATCCTATGAGACTTCAAGGGCGTTTAGCCCTGCTTGCACTGAAAGAGGTTTTTTTATCCCATGAGGAATATCAATCTGCGCTACGTTGACGAGACCTACGCTCCCGATGGACAGCTCGAGACGTTCAGCGTCCATTATCCCGATAACTTCAACTTCGGCTACGACGTCGTCGACGACATCGCGGTGAACGACCCCGATCGCCGCGCAATGATTTGGTGCAACCCCGAAGGCGAGGAGCATATCTTCACGTTCGCCGATATGAAGCGCTGGTCCGACAAGACGGCGAACTTCCTGGTCGATCAGGGCATCAAGCGCGGTGATTACGTCCTTGTCGTCCTGCGCCGCCACTACCAGTTCTGGTTCGTCGCGACGGCGTTGGCAAAGATCGGCGCGGTCATGGTCCCCGCTACCTTCATGCTGAAGGAGCACGACTTGGAGTATCGTCTGAACGGTGCCTCCATCTCCTCCATCATCTGCACCTCGGTCGGGGAAATCTCCCAGATCGCGGACAACGTCATCGATGAATGCCCCACGGTCACCTCGCGCATTCTCGTGAACGGCGCGGGCGGCGGCACGACGAAATGCGACGACGAGGGCAACCTTATCGCTGTTGCGGGCACCGTCGGTGCGGCGCTTTCCGGCGAGGAGGGCATTTGTGCGGCATCCATCGAGCGCGAGGGTTGGGTCGACTTCAACAGCGGCGTCCGCGCGGCGAGCGACGTCTTCGAGCGTCGTGACACGGTAGCTGCCGAACCCATGCTCATGTACTTCTCCTCTGGCACGTCCGGTAATCCAAAGATGGTGCTTCACAACTCCGGTTATGCCGTCGCGCACCTGATTACCGCCAAGCACTGGCACAACGTGCAGCCCGACGGCGTTCACTTCACCATCGCTGACACGGGCTGGGGCAAGGCCGTGTGGGGCAAGTACTACGGGCAGTGGCTTATGGAAGCTTGCGTTCTCACGTACGATTTCGATCGCTTCAATGCGGGCGAGATTCTCTCGCTTATCTCAAAGTACCAGGTCACGACTTTGTGTTGCCCGCCGACAATGTATCGTCTCATGATGTCTGAGAACTTCGACGCCTATGATCTCTCGTCGCTTCAGTATTCGACGACCGCGGGCGAGGCGCTCAACCCCGACCTGTTCAACTTCTGGAAAGAGCACACGGGGCTTACGATTTTCGAAGGCTTCGGTCAGACGGAGACGCCGCTTACCATCGCCAACCTCAAGCACTCGACGCCCCGTTCCGGCTCGATGGGCAAGCCCGTGCCGCTCTACAACGTTGAGATCCAGCGCGACGACGGCTCGCGCTGCAACACCGGCGAGACGGGCGAGATCTGCATCCGTATGGAACCGCGTCCTGCGGGCATCATGATGGAATACTACCGCGACCCCGAAAAGACGGCGAACGCGATTTACGACGGCTGGTACCACACAGGTGACACCGCATGGGTCGACGAGGACGGCTACTTCTGGTACGTCGGTCGAAACGACGACGTCATCAAGTCATCCGGCTACCGTATCGGGCCCTTTGAGATCGAAAGCGAGCTGCTCGAGCACGAGGCGGTGCGCGAGTGCGCTGTCACCGGCGTGCCCGACCCCGTTCGCGGCTTCGCCGTCAAGGCGACGGTCGTGCTCGCCGATGGCTTTAAGGGCTCCGACGAGCTGACGCGCGAGCTCCAGGCGTGGGTGAAGCATCGTACGGCTCCTTATAAATACCCGCGCATCGTCGAATATGTCGACGCGCTTCCGAAGACGGTGAACGGCAAGATCCGCCGCGTCGCCATCAGGCAGAAGGACGGGGCGGATCTGAAGTCGCCGAAGCTTCCCGAGGGCCTTATCTAGCATGGCGCAGGTTCGCGACCTCGACGTTTCGCAGCTGGCCGGCGTGCTTGTCGTGTGCGGTCACTACGGTGTGGGGAAGACGGCGCTTTCGCTTTCGCTCGTAAAGGATGCCTCCCGCGTGGGAAAACACGTCACGCTCGTCGACCTTGATGTGGTGAATCCCTACTTCAGGTCGAGTGACCAGGCGCAATCGCTTCGGGCGGCGGGCATCTCGGTGATAACGCCGGTCTATGCCGGCCCCGACTGCAACATCGACATGCCAGCGCTCACGGGTGCGGTTGCTCCTGCGATCGAGCGCGCGAGCTCCGATGCAGACGAGCTGTGTATCATCGATGTCGGTGGCGACGATGCGGGTGCGGCGGCGCTTGGGCGGTTCTCGCGTACAATCGCTTCGGCACCTTACGAGATGTGGTATGTCGTGAACCGCTACCGAGCGCTTACTCGCGATCCGCACGAAGCGTGGGAGGTGCTCTGCGAAATCGAGCGCGCATCGCGCCTTCGCGCGACGGCAATCGTTGCGAACTCCCATCTCATGGGCGACACCGACGAGGATGCGATTTCCCAGTCGCTGCCGTTTGCCCGCGAGGTGGCGTGTGCGGTGGGTCTGCCGCTTGCGGCCGTCTGCGTTCCCGCATCTTGTGCGGATGTGGCGAGGGAGCGGCTTTCCCAAGAGGGCGCTGACGTGGCGCTCTATCAAATAGATCCCTATCGGCAAACGCCGTGGAGTAACTGATAGTCAAGAGGGCGGGGGTTAACGTCAAATGGCAAGAATCAGCGTGGACGAGGGCTTCTGCAAGGGCTGCGGCCTTTGTGTAAATGCATGCCCGACCCACATCATCGAACTCGATCAGGAGAGGATAACGGCCAAGGGCTATCATCCTGCGCACTGCATCGACCAATCAAAATGTGTTGGGTGCTGCTCATGCGCGGTCATGTGCCCCGATGTCGCCATCTCGGTTTGGAGGTGAGTTATGGCTGAAAAGGTTCTTATGAAGGGAAACGAGGCGCTTGCGGAAAGCGCGCTGCGCGCCGGGTGCCGTTTCTTCTTCGGTTATCCCATCACGCCGCAGACCGAGCTTGCGGCCTACATGTCCAAGCGCATGCCGAAGATCGGCGGGACGTATCTGCAGGCTGAAAGCGAGATCGCGGCAATCAACATGGTGTACGGCGCCGCGTCCGCCGGCGCTCGCGCGATGACATCCTCGTCGAGCCCCGGAATCTCGCTTAAAGGCGAGGGCATCTCGTACATGGCCGGCTCGGATTTGCCGGGCGTTATCATCAACGTGCAGCGAGGGGGCCCGGGCCTCGGCGGCATCCAGCCTTCCCAGTCGGATTATTGGCAGGCCACGCGCGCGACGGGGCATGGCGACTTCTTTATGCCCGTGCTCGCGCCCTCGACAGTGCAGGAGATGGCAGACTGCGTCTACCGCGCCTTCGATTTGGCCGACGAGTACCGCACGCCTGTCATGGTGCTTGCCGACGGCATGCTGGGGCAAATGATGGAGCCCGTCGTTTTGCCGGAGCCTAAGGAGAGCCTCCCCGAGAAGCCCTGGGCAACGACGGGACATAAGGGCAAGCGCACCCACAATATCGTTAACTCGCTCTACTTGACCGCCGACGCCCTCGAGAAGCTCAACATCGAGCGCTTCGAGCGCTACGAGGTTATCCGCGAGAAGGAGCAGCGCTCGGAAGCTTTCATGCTCGATGATGCGGAAATCGTCGTCGTCGCGTTCGGGGCATCGAGCCGCGTGGCGAGAAGCGCGGTCGTCGCCGCGCGCGAGGAGGGCATCAAAGTCGGTCTCCTTCGCCCGATCACGCTGTGGCCGTTCCCGACGAAGGCAATCGAAGGCGCGCTCTCGCATGCGAAGGCGTTCCTGTCGGTTGAGATGAACATGGGACAGATGGTCGACGACGTGCGCCTCGCGGTGAACGGGCGTGCGGCTGTTGACTTCTACGGCCGCACCGGCGGCGTCATCCCAACGCCCGAAGAGGTGCTTTCCGCTATCAAGGATTCTGCGAAGAGGGGAGGGGTTCTCTAATGGCGCAAGACGAGAAACTCGTGTTTTCCCGCCCGCATTCCCTGTTGCCGGTGGTGACCAACTATTGCCCGGGGTGCACGCACGGCATCGTCCATCGCCTCGTGTGCGAGGCGATGGACGAGCTCGATATCGAGGGTCAGACCGTAGGCGTCGCGCCCGTCGGCTGCTCGGTCATGTCCTACGATTTCTTCGGTTGCGACATGATTGAAGCTGCTCACGGCCGCGCTCCCGCGGTGGCCACCGGTGTGAAGCGCGTTTTACCCGATCACGTGGTGTTTGCGTACCAAGGCGACGGCGATCTCGCCTCGATCGGCATGGCGGAGACCGTTCATGCGGCGACGCGCGGCGAGCATATTACCGTCATCTTCATCAACAACGCGATCTACGGCATGACGGGCGGTCAGATGGCTCCTACGAGCCTTCCGAACCAGGTCACGCAGACGAGCCCCTATGGGCGTGACGTTTCGAAGGCGGGCTATCCCGTGCGCGTGTGCGAGCTTTTGAGCACGCTCGACGGCCCGGCGTACATCGAGCGCGTTACCGTCGATTGCAAGAAGAACATCCGCAAGGCGAAAAACGCCATCAAGAAGGCGTTCCAATACCAGATCGACGGCGTTGGCTATTCGTTCATCGAGGTCGTTTCCACCTGCCCCACGAACTGGGGATTGACGCCGCAAGAGGCCTTCGAGTGGATGCGCGAGAATATGCTGCCGTACTATCCGCTCGGCGTCTACCGCGACGTCGTCGCTGATGGTTATGCGAACGCGGCCGAGGCGGCGTCGGCTCGCTCAGCGGCATGCCCCATTGCTCATCCCGAGATGTCGGAAGGGGGCAACTAATGGCTGAGACGACGTATCCTGATCGCAAGATCGTGCTCGCTGGCTTCGGCGGGCAGGGCGTGCTCTTCGCCGGCAAGGTTATCGCCTATACCGGGCTTATAGGCGATCGCGAGGTTTCGTGGCTGCCTTCTTACGGCCCTGAGATGCGCGGTGGCACCGCGAACTGCAGCGTCAGCTTGGCGGCAGACCCCATCGGCAGCCCGCTCATCACGGCGCCCGATGTCCTTATTGCGATGAACCAACCCTCGCTCGACAAGTTTATCGATGCGGTCGTTCCCGGTGGTCTTATCATCGCCGATTCCACGCTCGTGCAGAGCATTCCCGAGCGCAGTGACGTGACGGTGAAGGCTATTCCCGCCGCCGATATCGCCGAGAAGGCGGGGCTTAAGGGTTTGGGCAACATCGTGCTCGTGGGCGCTCTCTTCGCGGCGGATCCGTTCTGCGATCCCGAGGTGCTCACGGCGGCGATCGAGAAGTGCGTTCCCGCGCGCAAAGCTGCGATGCTCGATAAGAACAAGCAGGCGCTCTCGCTCGGTATCGAGGCGTAAGGGCAGTGTGCGCGGCGAGGGGCGCTAAAGGGACACGCTTCGCCGCAACTTCTTAACCTTAAAGACGCACGGTTTGTTACGAAGCCCCAGTTGAGGCGCGGCACGCGAGATTCGCTTGCTGCGCTCTCTTTACTTGCAAGTTGCTGGTATGATATTTCTATTACGCTATCAGTAGGTCGGAGGGTGCCTTGAGGTCACGTACTATCGCGTTGCGCTTCGTTCTCGCGATCATGCTCGCGTTTTCCTTGGCATCCGTCGGCACCTTAGGAGCGGCTTCGGCTGACGAGTAGGGGTAATCTCAGGACGAGGCGGCTTCCTCAAAAGTGATTCGCGCCGGCTACCTCATCGACAATCAGGGCTACCAATCCGGAACGCCCGACACGTATATGTCGGGTTGGGGATACGAATACCTGCAAGACATTTCCTACCACACCGAGGGTTGGAAATACGAGTACGTCCTGGGAACGTTCTCTGAGCTCATTGCCAAGCATGAGGCGGGGGAAATCGACCTCATGTCGAGCATCTCCTATACTCCCGAACGAGCCGAGAACCTTCTCTACTCGACGAATCCTTCGGGCAAGAAGTGCTATTACGTCTATGTGAAGCCCGATCGCGGCGACCTTACCGTGGGCGACCCCGATGCTTTGCGAGGAAAGACGATCGGCGTGAACCCCGATGTCTTACAAACCACGGAGGGCAAGGCATGGCTCGCCGAGCGCGGCATCGACGTCACGTATAAGGAATACGCCACAGGAGGCGAGGTCTTTTCCGCGCTTTCGAGTGGCGAGGTCGACGCCATCATCATGAACGACGTGCTCTCTTCCGACGATGCGATGCCGGTGTTCTATGTGGGCGAGAGCGACTATTATTTCACGGTGCCGAAGAGCCGTCCCGACATAATGGCTGAGCTCGATGCCGCGATGGCGCAGATCTTAACGTCGAATCCGCACTATAACGATGAATTCAAGGCGCGCTATTCCGCGATCAACGTCGGCAGCTCCTCGCTTACGGACAGGGAGCGCGACTGGCTTGCGTCCTGCGACAACACCGTGACCGTCGGCTATCTGGACAATCTGCGGCCCTATTCGCTTCGCGGCAAGGACAATCAGATGGAAGGTGCGCTTTCGGCCGTCGTGAGCGATATGCGCGAGCGGTTCGGCATCACGGTGAACGAGCGCGCTTATTCCTCGAACAGCGATTCGGAAGCGGCGCTCGGGCGCGGGGAAATCGATGTAGCCCTCCCGTTTGCCAAGGATTATTGGATCGCCGAGCAGGAAGGATATGCCCAAAGCGACTCCCTGGCCTCGTCATCGCTCGTCGCGCTCTACAAAGGCGACGATCTCGGCAGCGCGCTTTCGAGCATCCTCGTCCAACCGAACTCGATCGTCTCGGAATCGCTTTTGAGGTCGCGATACCCCGACGCCGACATCATCATGTGCGACAATGCGTCCGCGTGCTTCGACGCACTCTCGAGTGGGCGCGCGCAGGCTGCGATCATTCCCGTGATGGCGCTCGATGTCGTACGCTCTCAAAACGACCTTTCGGCATACAAGACTGCCGAGCTCCCGGGTACCGTCAGGCTCACCGCACGGATGCGCCAGGACGCCCCGACGCTTCTCGCCATCGTGAACAAGAGCATCGCGAATTCCCAGGACAACATCACCGCCGGCATCTACACGGCGCAGTCCTACGGCGAAACCGAGACGACCCTTGTGCGGTTCGTCCGACTTTATCACGGGGTATTCGTTGCCGGTGTGGCCGTGGCGTTTCTCGGCATCATGGCGATTCTTGCGTGGTCGCTGCTTCGCGCGCGCAAAGCGCAGCAGGAAGCACAGGCCGCGAGCAGTGCGAAAACCGCGTTCCTCTCGCGCATGAGCCACGATATCCGCACACCGCTCAACGGCATCATCGGCATCCTCGGCGTGAACGAGGCGCACGCCGAGGACGCGGAATACGTGTCGCAGAACCGCAAGAAGGCCCGTGTTGCCGCCGATCATTTGCTCTCACTCATCAACGATGTGCTCGACATGAGCAAGATTGAGGATAGCAAAGTGGTGCTCGAGCACAAGCCGTTCAATGTCATCGACGTCATTGACGAGGTTCTCGTCGTCGGCAGGCTTCGCGCGCCCGAGTTCGGCGTCACCATTGAATCGATAGGTGCCGAAGATCTTGTCCATACCGACGTGATCGGAAGCCCCGACCATGTGCGCCGCGTGCTGCTGAACCTCGTCGACAACGCGGTGAAATACAATCGCTTAGGCGGCACGGTGCGCTGCGCCGTCGATGAGCTGGGAGTCAAGGGCAACATCGTGACCTACCATTTCGTGGTGAGCGACACGGGCGTCGGCATGAGCGAGGAGTTCCTCAAGCGCATTTTCGAGCCGTTCACGCAAGCGGGCAGCGATGCACGCAGCAACTACCAGGGCACCGGCATGGGAATGCCCATCGTGAAGGGCTTCGTGGAGAAGATGGACGGCTCGATCGACGTTACGAGCACCCAAGGCGAGGGCTCGTCGTTCTGCATCGTGCTCCCGTTCGAAATCGATCACGCGCCCGAGCGACATGCGGGTTCTGCCGACGCCGAAGGCGAATGCGATGTTTCGGGAATGAGGGTGCTGCTCGCGGAAGATAACGACCTCAACCTCGAGATCGCGACGACGCTGCTTGCCGATGAGGGCGTGGCGGTCACGTGCGCCGCGAACGGTCGCGAGGCATTCGACACCTTCGTCGACCGGCCCGCCGGCAGCTTCGACGCTATTCTGATGGACATCATGATGCCCGTGATGGACGGATACGAGGCCGCGTGCGCCATCCGCAGGTCCGTAAAGGCCGATGTGGGGTCGGTGCCGATTTTCGCCATGACGGCGAACGCCTTTGCCGAGGATGCCCAGCGAGCCCATGATGCAGGCATGAACGGGCATCTTACTAAACCCATCGACATGGAGAAGGCCAAACAAGCGCTCGCCACTGCCCGCCGCTAATGCTTTGCCCGTTTTGCGTTCGCCTGCTGATGTTCGTGTTGTCCGCTTCGGCTTCTTGCGGAGCCTTTCGTAGGGACCTTGCTGATGTTCGTGCCGTTCGGCATTACGGAAGCATATCTTGTGTAGCTAAGGTGCCCCCGTAATTGCGCCCGCCGTGGTGTCATTGGCGGGATTTTTCGCCCTTTGCTCAACGGGTCGGGGGTTGCGCGCGGGCATGCGGTATGATTGTCGCGCTTTAGGAAGCTTTCTTCTTGGAGATGGATGGGTCCTGGTGGGCCCCGCGGCCTTCAAAGCCGTTGTGAGGCGCGCAGAACGTCTTGGGTGTGTTCGATTCGCACGCATCTCCGCCAATATTTCCATGAAACGACGCGATCGGCGCCGCAAGGTGCTTGCGTGCTTGTTGTCTTTTCCAGGAAATGGGGGGGATTATGGCAGATCAATCAATTTCCGTCGACGCGTTAAGCCCGGCTCAAACCGAGGCGAAGGCGGAGACTCTCGGCATCTCGAAGGGCTCGATGCCCGCTGGCCGCATGTTTGTCGCCGCGATGCTCGCAGGCGCCTTCATCGGCTTCGGCGCAATGTTCTTTTGCCTGTTCACAAGCGATTCATCGCTTCCTTTCGCCGTGCAACGCGCTGGCGGCGGCGCTTGCTTCTGCTTAGGCCTCGTGCTCGTGCTCTGCTGCGGCGCGGAGCTTTTCACCGGCAATTCGCTTATGGTGTGCTCGCTGTTCTCGAAAAAGATCGGCGCAGGCCAGCTCGCGCGCAACTGGGCGATCGTGTGGCTGGGAAACCTTGCCGGCTCGCTCGTCGTCGTGTTCCTCGTATGCGCCTCGCAGATGGGCGCGATGAACGGGGGAGCGGTCGGGACGACCATGGTAAACGTTGCTTCCTCGAAGGCCTCGCTTGCACCCGCCACCATCTTCGCGAAGGGCATCCTCTGCAACGTGCTCGTGTGCCTGGCCGTGTGGATCGGCTTTTCCGCCCGCTCGGTGGTCGATAAGGTGCTCGGTATTTTTCTTCCTATCACTGCGTTTGTGGCCTGCGGGTTCGAGCACTGCGTGGCGAACATGTTCTTCCTTCCGAGCGGGCTTCTCATGAACATGCTCGGCGTCGGCAACCCGGGGGCGATCGCGCTCGAGGGGCTCGTCGCGAACATCGTCATCGCGACGCTCGGCAACATCGTCGGCGGCGTGGCGGTCGGCACGGCGTATTGGTTCGCGTATCGAACTCGTGAGAATCGCGCGTAAACCCACGCGCATACGCTACACTTACCTTTCAACAGTCCACGGGGAAGGGTGAGGTTCGTGCTTACGTATTTCAAACGCTATGAGATAGCGGCTTGCGCTATTGCCGTCGCCATTCCCCTCGTCGTGGTCTTCATCTGGTCGACCATCGAGGGGCGTGCGATGGGCTTTACCGCGGCGGGCGCGGGCGTATCTGTCGTGCTCTTGCTCGCCGGCCTGTTCATCTTCACGCGCGTGTTTGCTCGCGCAGCGCAGGCTAAGCTCGAAAAGCTCGTCTCCCTCTACAACGATGACTGCGACGTTGCGGCCTTCCTCGAAGGCTCGTCGAAAATCGCGGAATCCGCCGAGCTACCCTTGGGGGAGCTTCCCGCGTGGTTTTTGTCCTTCTACGCGTGCGCGCTCATCAACGTCGACCGCAAGAGGGAGGCCGCGAAGTTCGGCCTCATGATTCAAGACAGCGTGAAGGACGCGCCGACCGATGAGGCGAAGATCGCGCTGTACGCCGATCTGGTTCCCCTGGTGAAGAGCCTCTTCGACAACAATCGAGTAATCGCGCTCATCGATGAGGCGCTCTCGCTGCCAAACTTGGGGGATGACGTTATCACGCGGCAGCGCTGCGCCTTTCTTTCCTGGTCGCGCGAGGTCGCCCAGGCAGAACTCGCCCACGACGAGTCGAAGCTCATCGGGCTTTACCGCTCCATCTGGGGCAACCACGACCAGTGCACGCGCTTGCGCGTCGTGTATGCTGCCAAGGAAGGCGAGCTTCACGCTGCGGCGGGCAACCGCGATGCGGCAGCAGGCTGCATGCGCTTCGCCGCCGACAATGGCAAGGATCTCCCCGCAGCGCGAACAGCCCGCGCCTTCTTCGGAGAGTAAGGTGCAGCTGCCTCGGCGCAGGTGACTTTAAAACGCCCCTTTCGGAAACGGCACCCCCGTTTACGGAATACCGCTAGGAACTGTTAGCACGTTCGAAACAAAAGACTCCTATAATGTCGAATGTTTTTGCAATTCACGGTACAAGTGGGGTAGAAGTATGGACTTGATGCAGATTGTGGCCGTGGTGGTGTTCGTCGTCGCGATGGTTGCCATCATGTCGGAGAAGGTGCACCGCGCGCTCGTCGCCATCGTCGGCGCGATGATCCTGCTCGTCGTCCACGTCGTCACCTTCGACCAGGCCATGAGCCACGTCGACTTCAACACGCTCGGCGTGCTTCTGGGCATGATGCTCTTCGTCGCCGTGGTGAAGCTCTCGGGCATCTTCGAGTACCTCGCCATCAAGTGCGCGCGCCTCGCGAAGGGCAACCCCTGGCACGTCATGGTGCTGTTCGTCTGCCTGACCGCGCTGCTCTCGGCCCTGCTCGACAACGTGACGACGGTCCTGCTCATCGGCCCCATGACCATCACGGTGTGCCGCCTGCTCGACATCGACGCGGTGCCGTTCTTCCTCGCCGAGATCATGGCCTCCAACATCGGCGGCACGGCGACGCTCATCGGCGACCCTCCCAACATCATGATCGGCTCGGCGGCGGGCTACTCGTTCGTCGACTTCGTCCTCTACGACACCCCGGCGGCGCTGCTCTCGCTTGCCGTGATGCTCGCGCTGTTCTACCTGCTGTTCGGCCGAAAGCTCCACGTCGACGACGCGCACAAAGACGCGCTCGCGGGCCTCGACGAGCGCGAGCAGATCAAGAACCCCGTCCTTCTGCGCCAGAGCGTCGTCATGATCGCGCTCGTCGTCGTGGGCTTCATGGCCCACGGCTCGCTCGGCATAGAATCCTGCGTCGTCGCGCTCACCGCGGCGGGCGTCCTCATGCTGATCTCGGGCGAGCGCATCGAGGAGGCGCTCGCGCACGTTGAGTGGACCACGCTCGTCTTCTTCGCGGGCCTGTTCATCATCGTGGGCGCGCTCTCGGAGGTCGGCGTCATCGGCATGCTCGCGCAGGCCTTGATCGACGTCACGGGCGGCTCGACCTTCGTCGCCATGCTCGTACTGCTCTTCGCCTCGGCCATCATCTCGAGCTTCCTCGACAACATCCCGTTCGTCGCCACGATGATCCCGATCCTTCTGTCCATGGAGGCGACCGGCATGGACGTCGCGCCCCTGTGGTGGGCCGTTTCGCTCGGCGCCTGCCTCGGCGGCAACGGCACCTTGATCGGCGCGTCGGCGAACGTCGTCATGTCCGACATCTCGCGCAAGAACGGCCACGTTATTACGTTCGCACACTTCTTCAAAGTCGGCTTCCCCACGATGCTCGCGACCGTCGCCGTGTCAGCAATCTATCTAATCGTGCGTTTTCCGCCAATGTAGCATTTCGGGGTTTCGCGCTGCGCGAAGCTGCCCTATACTTGCGTGCAGTCCTTTAAAAGCGGTACAGAGAGACCGACAAGGAGTGCGAGCGATTCATCCAGGTGAAGTCGCACTATCGCAGAACCGAGCGGTCTGCCTGCATCCCTGATTGGAAGAGGGTGCTAATGACAGATACTAGAACAGTGAAATCCGTCTGTATGGACGCAGACGAAATTGAGCGATCGCTCACGCGCATCGCGCACCAGATTCTCGAGGCCAACCATGGTGCCTCGAACATCGCCTTGGTGGGAATCCTCACCCGAGGCGATCTGCTCGCACATCGCCTTGCGAGTAAGATCAAGCAGATCGAGGGCACTGACGTACCGCTCGGCGCGCTCGACATCAGCTTCTATCGCGATGATTTCGCGACGCATCTTTCCCCCGAGGTTCACTCGACCGACATCCGCTTCGACATCGACGGACTGACCGTCGTGCTTGTCGACGACGTCCTGTTCACCGGCCGCACCATCCGCGCGGCGCTCGATGCGCTGAGCGATTTCGGCCGCCCCTCCTGCGTGCAGCTTGCAGTCCTCGTCGACCGAGGGCACCGCGAGCTTCCCATCCGTGCCGATTTCGTCGGCAAGAACGTCCCTTCCTCGTCGCACGAGAACGTCCGCCTCTTTTTGGAGGAAGTCGATGGCGTCTCTGCCGTCGAGGTCCTCGAGATGGCGCCAGGGGACCGTGCGGGTTCCGCCCCGCTTGGCGCTGAACAGCCCCAGGAAAAGGAGGCGTAGCAGCTATGGCCTTCAACCACAAGCACCTCATCAACATCTCCGACTACTCCGCGGAAGACATCACGCGGATCCTCGACACCGCCGCAAGCTTCCGCGCGGTGAACGAGCGGCGTATCAAGAAGGTGCCGACGCTCAAGGGCTTCACCGTCGTAAACATGTTCAACGAGCCTTCGACCCGCACGCGTTCGTCGTTCGAGCTCGCCGAGAAGCGCCTGTCGTGCGATACGCTCAACTTCGGCGGGTCCTCCACCTCCACGGTGAAGGGCGAAAGCTTGCGCGACACCGTGCAGACGCTCTGCTCGTACAAGATCGATGCCATCGTCGTGCGCGACAAGCACGCGGGAGCGCCGCGCAAGGTCGCCGATGTTTCCGGCGTGTCCGTCATCTGCGCAGGTGACGGCAAGCATCAGCATCCTACGCAAGCGCTGCTCGACCTGTACACCATTCGCGAGCGTTTCGGCCGCATCGAGGGCCTTCGCGTCGGCATCGTCGGAGACATCGGCCATTCGCGCGTCTGCGGCTCGCTTATCCCCGCGCTCAAGATCATGGGCGCCCATGTCACCGTCATCGCGCCGCCGACGCTTATGCCGGCAGCTCCCGAAATCTTAGGGGCCGATGAAATCACGTGCGACCTCGACGCGGCGCTGCCCGAGCTCGACGTGGTATACATGCTGCGCATCCAGCGCGAGCGCCTCGAGGGCGCGCCGTACCCGAGCCTTCGCGAGTACAACCTGCTCTTCGGCCTGACCGAGGAGCGCGAGAAACTCATGCGGCCCGAAGCCATCGTGTGCCATCCAGGACCTGTAAACCGCGGCGTCGAGCTCGACGATTATATGTGCGACCACCCGCAGCGCTCCGTCATCTTGGACCAGGTCTATTCCGGCGTGCTCGTCCGTATGGCCGTTCTCTATTTGCTGTTAGGAGGAACCGACAATGGCGTTGATGCTTAAGAACGCGCGGCTTCTCGACCCCCAGGTTGGGCTCGATGAGGTCGCTGACATCCTGATCCGCGATGGCCGCATCGTGGAGATTGGCCACGACCTTGAGATGCCGAAGGGCATCGAGCGCGACCTTTCGGGAAAGATCATCGTCCCCGGCCTGGTCGACATGCACGTTCACTTGCGTGACCCCGGATTCGAGTACAAAGGCGACATCGAGTCCGAAACGAAGGCGGCGGCTCACGGCGGCTTCACCGCGGTATGCGCGATGCCGAACACGAACCCCGTCTGCGATAACGCGACCATCGTGGAATACGTGCAGCGCAAGGCCTCTGAAGTCGGCTTCTGCCGCGTGCTCGTGTCGGGCGCGCTTACGCAGGGGCTCGAAGGCGAGGTGCTCTCCGAGATGGGGGACATGGTCGCTCACGGTGCCGTCGCGTTCACCGACGACGGCCGCGGCGTGCAGGACTCGGGTATGATGCGCCGCACGATGGACTACGCCAAGCAGTTCGACCGCGTCGTCATGTGCCACTGCCAAGATGAGGGTCTCGTGGGCGCGGGCCAGGTGAACGAAGGGGAATGCTCCACGCGCCTCGGCCTTTTAGGTTGGCCTGCGGAAGGCGAGGAGCTCGAAATCATGCGTGACATCGCGCTTTGCCGCCTGACGGGATGCCATTTCCACGCGCAGCACGTAACGACCGCGCGCGGGCTCGAGCTCATTCGCGCCGCCAAAGCCGAGGGGCTGCCCGTCACCTGCGAGGTCACGCCGCACCATCTGCTTCTCGACGACTCGATGATCGGCGAGGACTACGATACGAACTACAAGGTGAACCCACCGCTTCGCACGAAGGCCGACGTCGCTGCGCTTCGCGCCGGTCTTGCCGACGGCACGGTCGATGCCATCGTCACCGATCACGCGCCGCACGCGACCTACGAGAAGGATCGCGAGTTCGAGCTTGCTCCCTTCGGGATGACGGGTATCGAGACCTCGCTCGGCCTCATGCTCACCCATATGGTCGGTGAGGGCGTGATCGGTTTGAACCGTCTCGTCGAGCTCATGGCTGTGAACCCTCGGACGATCCTGCGAGACGAGCGTGTGGCCATCGAGCCGGGCTCTATCGCCGATTTGACGGTCATCGACCCCGACGCGGAGTGGACGGTTGCCAAAGACGACTTCTGCTCTAAGGCGCAGAACACGCCGTTTGTCGGATGGAATCTTCGTGGGCGTGCGACCGACGTATTCGTCGGCGGTTACGCGACGATGGAAGACGGTGCGGTTTGCTCTACGGTCAAAAAGTAAGGCGCCTTTACGGCGATTTCGATACGATAGCGGATGACGCCCGCGATGGCGGGCTTGAACGGAAAGGAACGATGTGAGCGAGATCACGAAAAAGCTGCTCGAGAACACCTCGAAGCCGCTCGGTGCACCAGCGCTGCTCGTGCTCGAAGACGGCGCCGTGTTCAGCGGCACCTCTTGCGCGGCGCAGGGCGAAGTGTTCGGCGAAATCTGCTTCAACACCTCTCTGGAGGGCTACCTTGAGGTGATCACCGACCCGAGCTACGCGGGCCAGATCATCACGATGACCTACCCCCAGATCGGCAACTACGGTGTGAACCGCGAGGACTGCCAGTCCGAGAAGCCGGCATTGCGCGGGCTCGTAGTGCGCGACATGTGCCAGGTGCCCTCTAACTGGCGCAGCGAGCTCACGCTGCCCGACTTCCTGCGTGAGAACAACGTCGTCGCCATCGAGGGCGTCGACACGCGCGCCCTCGTTCGCCACGTGCGCGACAACGGTGCCCAGCGCGCGGTCCTCTCCACGCTCGACACCGACGCCGAAAGCCTCCTTGCGAAGGTTCGCGCAAGCGAGTCTATCGTCGGCGTGAACCTCGCCGAGACGGTCTCTCGCTCCGAGAAGGCGACCTTCGGCATCGATGACCTGCCGAAAACCCAGGCTTTCGCGCTCACGGCGCCCGCGCCTGCGAAGTACAAGGTCGTCGCCTACGATTGCGGCGCGAAGCTCTCCATCTTCCAGAACCTCGTGCGCGTGGGCTGCGAGCTTACCGCTGTTCCCTGGGACACTCCCGCCGAAGACGTCCTCGCGATGAACCCCGACGGCGTGTTCCTCTCTAACGGCCCCGGCGATCCTGATGCGGTTTCGGGCACGTATACCCAGGTCGAGAAGCTGCTCGGCAAGGTTCCTGTCTTTGGCATCTGCCTTGGGCACCAGATGATGTCGAAGGCCGCGGGCGCTCAGATCGAGAAGCTCAAGTTCGGCCATCGCGGCGGCAACCACCCCGTCATGAACCTGCGCACTCACCGTGTCGAGATCACCGCGCAAAACCACGGGTTCGGCCTTCTGTTCCCGACGCTCGGCGAGCTTATCCCCGAGGAGTCGGCAGGCGAGACCGAGCATCGCGACGACCTGCGCTTCTGGGTCGAGAAGTGCGTTGCGCCCGTCGTGCGCAACGAGAAGTTCGGCCGCATCCAGCTCACACACGTGAACTTGAACGACGGCACCGCCGAGGGTATCGCGTTTCTTGACATCCCGGCGTTCTCGGTGCAGTACCACCCCGAGGCGTCGCCCGGACCGACCGACGCGCACTACCTGTTCACCGCCTTCTCGCGCCTGATGGATGGACGCGAGGATTATCTCGATATCGACATCGCCGCCGACCGTTTGGCCGGATGGAAGTTTGGGGGAGAAGTCAATGCCTAAGCGTACCGACATCAAGTCCATCCTGGTCATCGGATCGGGTCCGATCGTCATCGGCCAGGCATGCGAGTTCGACTACTCGGGTGCCCAGGCCTGCAAGGTCCTCAAAGCCGACGGCTACCGCGTCATCCTCGTCAACTCCAACCCGGCGACCATCATGACTGACCCGGGTCTCGCCGACCGCACCTACGTCGAGCCGATCACGCCCGAGTTCGTCGAGAAAGTCATCGAGAAGGAACGCCCCGACGCGCTTCTCCCGACGCTCGGCGGCCAGACCGGTCTGAACACCGCCGTCGCCCTGGCGAAGTCTGGCGTGCTTGACAAGTACGGCGTCGAAATGGTCGGCTGCGACCTTCCCGCCATCGAGCGCGGCGAGGACCGCAAGCTGTTCAACGAGTGCATGGAGGAACTCGGCATCGAGGTCGCGCGCAGCGGCTACGCCTACTCCATGGAAGACGCCGAGTCGATCGTCGCCGAGTTGGGCTTTCCCGTGGTGTGCCGCCCGTCGTTTACGCTCGGCGGTGCCGGCGGCGGCATCGCGCACGACATGGACGAGCTTCATCTCATCGTGAGCCAGGGACTTGAGCTCTCGCCCGCAGGCGAGGTGCTCGTCGAGGAATCCATCGAGGGCTGGAAAGAGTACGAGATGGAGGTCATGCGCGACCGCGTCGGCAACGGCATCATCGTGTGCTCCATCGAGAACTTCGACGCGATGGGCGTCCACACCGGCGACTCGATCACCGTCGCCCCTGCGCAAACCCTCTCCGATGTGGAATACCAGCGCATGCGCACGGCCTCGCTCGCCATCCTCGAGAAGATCGGCGTCGAAACCGGCGGCTCGAACGTGCAGTTCGCCGTCAACCCGAAGACGGGACGCATGATCGTCATTGAGATGAACCCCCGCGTGTCGCGCTCCTCCGCGCTCGCTTCCAAGGCGACGGGCTTCCCGATCGCAAAGGCCGCGGCGAAGCTCGCGGTGGGCTATACGCTCGACGAGATCGTGAATGACATCACCAAGGCGACGCCCGCGTGCTTCGAGCCTTCCATCGACTACTGCGTCGTCAAGGTGCCGCGCTTCGCGTTCGAGAAGTTCCAGGGCACCGACGACACGCTCACGACCCGCATGAAGGCGGTCGGCGAAATCATGTCAATCGGCCGCACCTTCGAGGAATCGCTCGGCAAGGCGCTTCGCTCCCTTGAAAATGGCCGCGCGGGCCTCGGTGCCGACGGCAAGGGTGCGGAGAGCGCCATGCAGGGCGCGGAATTCGACGACATGGTGTGCCGCCCGACCGCGAACCGCATCTTCTTCATCGCCGAGGCGATGCGCCGCGGTATGAGTGTGGAGGAACTTCATGAAAAGACGGGCATCGACCCGTGGTTCTTGGCCCGCATGGCTGACATGGTCGCCGTCGAGCAGGCGCTTTCGGGCCACAAGCTCGAGGAACTGGACGAAGATGACATGCGCTGCGCAAAGCGCTTCGGCCTCTCCGACGTGCAGATCGCACATCTGACCGGCTCAGACGAGCTTTCCGTACGCGCGCACCGCAAGGCGCTCGGCGTCGTCCCTGCGTTCAAGACGGTCGACACCTGCGCTGCCGAAACGCCGAGCAAGACGGCCTACCACTACAAGACCTACGACACTTGCGAGAGCGAGGTCGCTCCCAAGACCAAGAAGCGCGCGATGATCCTCGGCGCAGGCCCGAACCGCATCGGCCAGGGCATCGAGTTCGACTACTGCTGCGTGCATGCGAGCTACGCGCTTGCCGACGCCGGCTTCGAGACCATCATGGTCAACTGCAACCCCGAGACGGTCTCGACCGACTACGACACCTCCGACAAGCTTTATTTCGAGCCGCTGACCTTCGAAGATGTGATGGACATCGTCGATGTGGAAGACCCCGACGGCGTCGTCGTGACGCTCGGCGGTCAGACGCCGCTTAAGCTCGCGCGCGCTCTGCAGGAAGCGGGCGTCCCCATTATGGGCACGAGCCCCGAGGCGATCGACCTCGCCGAAGACCGTGATCGTTTCTCCCAGGTGCTCGACGAGCTCAAGATCATCTACCCCGCAGCGGGCGAGGCATCTACTCTCGAAGAGGCGCACCGGGTCGCCGAGCATATCAGCTTCCCGCTGCTCGTCCGTCCGAGCTACGTGCTCGGTGGCCGCGGCATGGCCATCGTCTACGACAACGACCAACTTGACAAGTACATGGCTGAAGCCGCGAAGATTTCGCCTGACCACCCGGTCTATCTTGATCGATTCCTCGAAGCTGCCATTGAAGTCGACGTCGATGCGCTCTGCGACGGCAAGGACGTGTTCGTGGGCGGCATCTTGGAGCACATCGAGATGGCAGGCATCCACTCGGGCGACTCCGCCTGCTGCACACCGCCGTTCTCGCTCTCGCTCAGCCTTCAGGGGCAGCTGCGCGACATCGCACGCCGCCTTGCTCTGCGCCTGGGCGTCGTTGGCCTGCTCAACATTCAGTTTGCCATTAAAGACCAGGTCATCTACGTAATCGAGGCAAATCCGCGCGCGAGCCGCACCGTGCCGTTTGTCTCCAAGTCCACGGGTGTCCCCTTAGCGAAGATCGCGGCCCGCATCATGGCGGGGGAGAAGCTCGCCGATCTGAACCTTCCCGCCGACGATCGCGAGTTCGACTACTTCTGCGTGAAGGAAGCCGTCATGCCGTTCGGCCGTTTCCCCGGCTCCGATGTCGTGCTCGGCCCTGAGATGAAATCGACTGGCGAGGTCATGGGCATCGCAGGTAATTTCCCTGCAGCGTTCACCAAGACTCAGCTCGCGATCGATTACGAGCCGCCGCGGGGCGGGGAAGTGTTCATCTCGGTGAACGATGGCGACAAGCGCAACATTACGGCGATCGCTCGCTCCGTTGCGCGCCTCGGGTTCTCGCTCGTTGCAACGACGGGCACTGCCCGCGCCCTTCGCGCGTCGGGCATCGAATGCGAAGAGGTTGGCAAGATCCATGCCGGCTCGCACACGATTCTCGACCGCATCGCATCGGGCGAGATCGTGCTCATGATCAACACGCCGTTCGGCAGCTCCACCAACACCGACGGCTATGAGATGCGCGCGGCATGCGTGCGCCACGGCGTGAGCTACTGCACCACGCTTGCGGGCGCGCAGGCGCTTATCGCGGGCATGGAGGCGGTCCGCGAGACGGGGCTCGACGTCATCGCGCTGCAAGACCTGCCACAATGGGAAGGCTAAATGATGGTAGATATCACAGCGCCCGTGCTCGATAACCACCAGGTGGGCCCGAGGCTTCACCTCATGACGTTGAGCGCGCCCGAAATCGCTTCGAGCATCAAGCCCGGGCAATTCGTCCATATGCAGATTCCGGGTATGGAAGGCCATATCCTGCGCCGCCCGTTCTCGGTCTATGCGACGTACGTGAGCGAAGGAACGGTCGAGATTCTCTACCAGGTGGTGGGCTTCGGCTCCGAGCGGATGACCAAGCTTGCGCCTGGCGATGAGGTTGCCCCTAAGCTCATCGGGCCCGTCGGTCACGGCTGGGCAGCACCCGAGAAGTGCGAGCGCGCGCTTCTAGTGGGCGGCGGCGTCGGAGCAGCTCCCTTGTACCTGCTTTTCGAGCAACTGGTTGCTGCGGGGGTCGACGTCACCGTGGTGCTCGGCGCCCAAACCGAGGCTGCGCTCGTGTGCCGCGAACGCTACGCGCGTGTGCTTTCCACCGCCGGCTGTTGTGCCGAGAACGCGCCTCTTTGCGCCACCGACGACGGCACCTTCGGGCGTGCGGGCTTTTGCACCTCGCTTGTCGATGATGCGGTAAGCGAGGCAAACGCGAGTGGGAAGCCCTTCGATTACCTGGCTGTTTGCGGTCCTGAGCCGCTCATGAAGATTGTTTCCGGCCAAGCGGCGCAAGCGAACATCCCTTGCCAGGTGTCGATGGAGAAGCGCATGGCGTGCGGTGTCGGAGCTTGCCTTTCCTGCGTTGTAGAAACCGTTCACGGCAAGAAGCGCTCCTGCGTTGACGGCCCCGTCTTCGATGCCCAGGAGGTGGCGTGGTAATGGCAGCGAAAACCCCACGTGAAACCAGCGTTAATCTGGTGGTGAACCTCGGCGGCCTTACGATGAAGAACCCCGTTACCACGGCGTCGGGCACGTTCGCTGCCGGCATGGAGTACTCCGATTTCGTTGACGTGTCCGCTTTGGGCGCCGTCACGACGAAGGGCGTTTCCCTCAACGGTTGGGAAGGCAACGCGAGCCCGCGCATCGCCGAGGTTCCTTCGGGCATGCTGAATTCGATCGGCCTGCAAAACCCCGGTGTCGTCCACTTGAAGAGCGAGGAACTTCCCTGGCTGCGCGAGCAGGGTGCCGCAACCATCGTGAACGTCTCTGGGCATAGTTTTGATGAATACGTGCAGGTCATCGAAGCGCTTGAGGATGCACCCGTCGATGCGTACGAGGTGAACATCTCGTGTCCGAACGTCGATGCCGGCGGCATGACGCTCGGTACCCACGTCCCAAGCGTCGAGAAGGTTGTCTCTCTTTGCCGCGAGGCAACATCGCGCCCGCTCATCGTGAAGCTTACGCCGAATGTGACTGACATCACCGAGATCGCGCGTGCCGCTGAGGCTTCGGGCGCCGATGCGATTTCGCTTATCAACACGCTGCTTGGTATGGCGATCGACGTGAAGCGACGCCGGCCAGTGCTTGCGCGCGTTGTCGGTGGATTCTCGGGTCCTGCCGTGAAGCCGGTTGCGCTGCGCATGGTGTGGCAGTGCTCGAAGACGGTTTCCGTTCCCATCCTTGGCATGGGCGGTGTTACCACCGGCACCGATGCCGTCGAGTTCATGCTGGCCGGTGCCACAGCAGTTGCCGTCGGCACGGCGAACTTCATGAACCCTCAAGCGACCGTCGACGTAATCGATGGCATTATCGACTACTGCGAAGAGCAGGGCGTAAACGATGTGAACGACCTGATAGGAGCACTTGAATGCTAGAGGATTTCCACGCTCAACCCGCTCGCGACCGCGTGATCGTCGCGCTCGACTGCGATGCGGCTACTGCGCTTTGCCTTGCCGTGCAGCTGCGCGGCCATGCGAATTGGCTCAAAGTCGGCATGACGCTGTATTATGCCGAGGGTCCTAAGATTGTGCAGACGTTCAAGCAGCTCGGCTTCAACGTCTTCCTCGACCTGAAGTTCCACGATATTCCGCATCAGGTGGAAGGTGCCGCGGCTTCAGCGGTGCTTTCGGGGGCTGACATGCTCACCATGCACGCTGTCGGCGGTTCTGCCATGATGGCAGCTGGGCACCGCGGTGCGGAAGCCGCCGCGTTCGAGCGCAAGATTCCGGTGCCGGCGACGCTTGCGATCACGGTTCTCACCAGCATGGATGCGGAATCGCTTGCAGCTACGGGCGTATCAAGGGCTCTGCCTGAGCAGGTGAGCGCGCTCGCCGTGCAAGCTCGCGAGGCGGGGCTCTCGGGTATCGTGTGCTCGCCGCAAGAAGCCAAGGGCATGCGCGAGCTGCTTGGCCCGGATGCCTTTATCGTGACCCCGGGCGTTCGTCCCGCGGGGAGCGCAAAGGGCGACCAGAGCCGTGTTGCCACGCCCGCGCAGGCTTTCGAGAACGGTGCCTCTCATATTGTTGTAGGACGTCCGATCACTCAGGCCGAAGACCCAGTCGCTGCGTTCGAGGCAATCGCCGCAGAGCTGGCATAATTCTTTCAACTCGATAAGCGCTCGCGAAGTGAGCGCACGTTCAAGCCCGAGGGATGCGCGGAATTCCGCGCATCCCTCGGTGTCTGATGGGACAGCTCGCATCCTGGCGCAGGTTAGCATCGGGGGTTCGCCATTTGTGAATGCTTTATGCTCAGATGCGCTGAGATGTGTCCAGATTTGACCATGCTCCTTATTTTTCCGTTGATGAGCAGTGATTTCTTTTAAAAACACTTGACCATTCGACGGAAATCCACGACGATAATCAAACGTTAGCCGCGCCTTGGGCAAGCCGATGGAGAATTGAGCTTGCGGGTGGTCGCGGAAAAACAATGCCCGTCAACTATTATTTTCCTTCTAATGGTCAACTGGGCATTTAGAATAATTGTTGCTAACGGCAATCGGCGGTAGGCGTCGTGCCGAGAAACAAAAGGAGAGATTCACGATGGCAATTCCTCAACTCAGCCCCGAAGAGCGTCAGGCAGCTCTCGAGAAGGCCAAGGCCGCCCGCATCAAGCGCGCTGAGGTTCGCGACGATCTCAAGAGCGGCAAGCTCACGCTCGAGAAGGTTCTCGACATGAAGGAAGACCCGATCGTCGGCCGCATGAAGGTTTCCACCCTCATCGAGACCCTCCCCGGTTACGGCAAGGCCAAGGCCGAGAAGATCATGAAGGAACTCCAGATCGCTGAGAGCCGCCGCCTTCGTGGTCTTGGCGACCGTCAGCGTGCCGCACTGCTGGAGCGTCTTGGCTAATCGTGCCCATGCGTCGCGGTAATCTCTTTGTGATTTCAGGGCCATCAGGTGCTGGCAAGGGCACCCTGGTGGCCCGTTTGTTGCGCGAAGTCCCCGATTGCTGGGTTTCGGTTTCCGCAACGACGCGCTCTCCACGCGAAGGCGAGCAGGAGGCTGTCCAGTACTTCTTCAAGAGCGACGAGGAATTCGACGCGCTTGTCAAAGAGGACGGGCTTTTGGAATGGGCCACGTATGCGGATCATCGCTACGGCACGCCGAAAAGCGCCGTGCTGGGGCATATCGCCCAAGGTGAGCAGGTCGTTCTTGAAATCGATGTGCAGGGCGCGTTCCAGGTGAAGGACAAGCTTCCCGAAGCACACCTGGTTTTCATCGAGCCGCCTTCGCTTATCGTGCTTGAAGAGCGTCTGCGCGGACGCGGTACGGAAACCGACGAGGTGATAGCCTCCCGCATGGAAGCGGCGCAGGCAGAGCTTGCGCGCAAGATGGAGTATGACATTCGCATCGTGAACGACGACCTTGAGACCGCCACCAGGCAGTTAGTCGATTACGTGAACGAAAAAGCTGAAGAATAACGAGGTAACATCAAAGATGAGCATCATCGAACCGAGAATCAACGATTTACTGGAAGAAACCGATCAAGACCGTTTCCTTCTGTGTGCCCTCGCGTCCAAGCGCGCGCACGACATCAACGACATGATGCGCGGTCAGCGCAATCGCGCAATCCAGCTGCAGACCGCCGTCGAGATTGCACGCGCTGCGGACAAGAAGCCGCTCACGATCGCCTTCAACGAAATCGCTGCTGGCGATGTTTCCTATGATCCTGACAGCATCGACATCAAGAACCATTAATGGCTGAGTATCAACGAATCTGTCTGGTTCACTACCACGAGATCGGCCTTAAGGGCCACAATCGCTCAAAATTCGAGATGCGCCTTCTGAAGAATCTGGAGGCGCATCTTTGCGCGTACCCCGTTGTGACGATTCACCGCATCTCGGGGCGTCTTTGCGTGTTCCTGAAGGAGGGAACCACGCACGACACCATGGTTGAATGCGCCGATGCCATCCGCTCGATTCCCGGCACCGCGCGTGTCTCGTGCGGGTTCAAGTGCGAGCGCGACCTCGATCAGATGACCGAGGCGGGCATCCTCGCGATGGGCGAGTCGGGGGCATTTGCGAGCTTCAAGGTGCACGCGCGCCGCAACCACACCGATTTCCCCGTGAACTCGATGGAGATCAACCAGATTGTCGGCGGGCGTTTGAGTGAGGCTTATCCCCAGGTAAAAGTCCAGATGAAGGACCCTGACCTTACGGTGGGGATCGAAGTTGTGCAAAACGCGGCCTATGTCTACGCGCGCAGCATCCCCGGCATCGGGGGCCTTCCCGTCGGAAGCTCGGGCACGGTGATGAGCTTGCTTTCCTCGGGAATCGACTCGCCGGTGGCGCTCTGGCGCATCGCGCGCCGTGGCGCCGTTTGCATCGGCGTGCATTTCTCGGGCAGGCCGCAGACCTCCGATGCCTCCGAGTTCTTGGTCGACGACATCGCGCATGTGCTCGAAAAGACGGGCTGCATCGCGCGCGTCTATGTTGTTCCCTTCGGCGACTATCAGCGCGAGATTGCCCTTTCGGCGCCGCCTGAGCTGCGCGTTATCCTGTATCGCCGTCTTATGTTCCGCGTCGCTGAACGCATCGCTTTCTACGAGCATGCGAAGGCCATCGTCACGGGGGAGAGCCTTGGGCAGGTTGCCTCGCAGACGCTCGACAACATCAGGGCGACGAACGACGCTGTCTCACTTCCGGTGTTCCGCCCGCTCATCGGCTCCGACAAGCTTGAAATCATCGCGCAATCGCAGCAGTTGGGGACGTTCCCCATCTCGTCGCAGGACGCGCCGGATTGTTGCACGCTCTTCATGCCGAGAAACCCTGAGACGCACGCGAACCTGACGGCCGTGCGCGAAGCCGAGGCCGCTTTCCCCATCGATCAGTGGGTAGAGGAGCTCGCCTGTGCTGCCGAGCCGCACGACTATGCCTGCCCCGCCTACAAGCCGCGCAAAAAATCGTTGCACGACCTTATGACGGAGAACGACGGGGACTAACTAGTCTGCGCAGTTGCTTAAGTCTGAGTGCGCTCTCGCTGTGATGCGCTACAAAGGTATTTGCGGTGCCTTCTCGAGGAAGGTGTCTGAGAGGACCTGTTTCATCAGGTCCTCTCTTTGGCTTGTATGATATAGATACTTGGAACTGTGTTTCCGCCGTTCGTTTTGCTGTATGTCTTTCGAGACTAGACCCTGCCAGGTTTCTGCAAGGAATCTGGCAGGGTTTTGTGTATTCTGGGCGAGAAACGGCAGAGTATTTGCGCCTTTACCGGTGCATTCCTGCGGAAAATGCGCGGATAAGGCGACGCGATTCGGGAAGCATTGGGTCAGCTCATCGCCAGGCTTCATCGCTATACTCCCTTACTTAATCGAAAGGGGAGCGATGAAGCGTCGCGATAAAATACCGTTTTCTGTGCCGAGCAAGCGCAAGCCGAAACCTGCGGTCGTTATCGGAATCGTCTCGCTCGCGGTGGCGATACTCTGCATCGCAGGCTTGCAGCTTGCCCATGCCCTGCTGCCTGGAACAGAGTTTTCAATCTCAAAGGCGCAGACGAGCACTTCGGAGCCTATCGAAGATACAGCCTCCGATACGCCCATTGCCGAAAATACGATATTCGTGCACGTTGAAGGTGCGGTTGCCGCCCCGGGGCTGCTCGAGCTTTCCGAAGGTTCGCGGGTGTACGACGCTATCCAAGCGGCTGGAGGCTTCGCTGAAGACGCGAGGCATGACGCGGTGAACCTTGCGCGCGTCTTGACCGACGGTGAGCAGATCATCGTTCCCAGCACTCAAACCGATGATGGCTCGGACGCCGCGCCCGCAACCGCTGCTTCAGCTGGCACGGCGGCTGGGAAGGTCAACATCAACACCGCCGATGCGGCAACGCTTGACACGCTGCCTGGAATTGGGGCATCGACTGCCGCGAAAATCGTCGCTGACCGCGAGGCAAACGGCCCCTTCAAAACTATCGAGGACCTAAAGCGTGTCTCGGGAATTGGCGATAAGAAGTTTTCCCAGCTCGAGGAGTGTATTACCGTTGGGTAACGAGAGAGGCGGACACGTAAAAGATGCAGCTCGCCGCCTCAGGATGAGGGCGAGCGTTCTCGGCCAGCATTCAAGCGACACTCTTGACGACCCATGCGCCCAAGGCTCGGTAAAGCGTCCGTCGATGCCACCGCTTACAATCCTTGCACTCGCATTGTGGGGCGCCTGTGCGGGAAGCTATACCCTGGGATTTCGATGCGCGCGGGAGTTCTTGGTTCCCCTCATTTTCGTCGCATGCGTTCTCTTCGCCCTTGCGATTGTCGCCCTCATGCGGGGCGCCCCGCCGACGCTTGCAGTCCTCACTCTGGGGCTCGCAATCGGGTGCGTACTCGGCTTCTCCGCTACACTTTCGTATATAGCGAAGGCCGACCAAGTCATAGCCTCACCCGTTCAGGAATGGTGTTTCACCGCCGAAGAAGACGCGAGGCAGGGTGATTTCGGCGCCACGGTGCACGTGGTGGCTCATTCGGAATCGAACGGCGAGGAGCACGCGGTGAGCGTTACCTTGCCAAAAGGGGAAAGCGACATATTCTACGGTGACTCGTTCAGCGCGACGTGCGCGCTTTCTCAGCCGAGGGAAGCATCTGCCAAGCGGTTCTATCTTCAAGGCACCAATGCTGTGTCATCGCCTGGAGCGATCGAACGACTGGACAATTCGCGCTCTCTCGGGGGCGTTCTCGCAAACGTTCGGAAATCAGCGATTGCGCTGTTCGACGGTCAAGGAGATACGGATGCGCTCTGCCAGGCGCTCGTCTGCGGATATCGGGAGCAGCTGCGAGATAGTGATTTGTACGCAGCATGTAAGACGGTTGGCGTGGCTCATCTCGTCGCAGTTTCCGGGGCCCATCTTTCCATCACGTGCGGGATGATTGCGTCCGTTCTTCAGGTCGTTCGAACGCCAAGGAGGCTCTCCCTTGCGATACAGCTTGCTGTGATTTCAATTTATCTGGTACTGACGGGGATGCCCATATCCGCACTTCGAGCTGCGGCGATGGCTATCGTCGGCATGATGTCGTTCCTCGCACGCCGACGTCGGACAACACTCTCAGCGCTTGGCGCGTGCATTGTCGTGATCATTACTATCTCCCCGCAATCGAGCGTATCGATATCGTTTTTCCTCTCAGCGATGTCGACGCTGGGGATCATCGCGCTCATGCCGCTCATCTCATCATGGCTGTCGAACATTCCCATCGTGCGGCGGATAGCTGAGCCTCTAGCGCTCACGTTGGCGGCCATGGTGGCTACGACACCGTTTTCCGCGGCGCTCTTCTCGCAGTTGCCGCTCGTATCCCCTGTTGCGAACCTTGTCGTTGCACCGCTCTTCACGCTTGCGCTCTCGGTAAGCCTTGTGGGGTCCGTTGTCTCCTTAGCAGCTCCCGTCGTTGCGCCGCTCGCGCTACCCTTCGCGAACGGAGCCGCTTTCTTGCTTGCCCAAGCGATAACGATCTTCGCGGAGATTCCCTTTGCTTGCGTGCCGGTATCGCTTTCCGTGCCGTGGGGTCTTGCGCTCTCGATTGCTGGGCCGCTTCTGCTCTGGCTCTTATGGCCCCAGCTCACAGGCGCAACGATCTTCGCGATGGTGTCAGCGGCCTGCGCGTGCGCTATTGCTCTCGTTGTCGTTGTTCCTCTTTTCAGGCCAAGCGAGATCGTCATGCTCGACGTCGCGCAGGGAGACGCGTTCCTCGTGAGGAGTAAAGGGTCGGCAATTCTCATCGATACGGGAAACCACGACACGCTCCTCAAGGAGGCGCTTGCCAGGCAAGGCATATTCCACCTCGATGCGGTGCTTATCACTCACGCCGATGACGACCACTGCGGATCGCTGCAGGCACTTGACGGTGTCGTGGCGATCGATAGCGTGCTCGTGGCGCGCGATGCCCTCACCTGCGACTGCGAGTCGTGCGAAAACCTCATCGAGAGCGCGTCGTCGGTCGTGGGATTTGCAAACGTCGAACCTCTTGCTGTTGGGGATGCAATTGCCTGCGGGGACTTCTCTCTGAAAGTGATCTGGCCACACGGGTTTTCCGACGAGGGCGGCAATGCCGATAGTCTTTGCCTTTTAGCCTCTCTTGCGACGAGTGGGGGCACGTGGACGGCATTGTTCTGCGGCGACGCTGAATCCGATCAACTGAAAGAGATAATTGATGAGGGGGAATTAGGGGATATCGATATCTACAAAGTCGGTCATCACGGCTCGAAGGCAGCACTCACCGAGAGCGTCGTTGAGGTGATTCGCCCTGAGATTTCGCTGATCAGCGTTGGTGAGGGCAATCGATACGGCCACCCTGCTGCGCAGACGCTTTCGCTTCTGGACAAAGTTGGGTCGCACGTCTTTCGCGCTGACGAGATGGGAGACGTTTCATGCGAATTCTCAAACGATGGCATCCGCATTACAGCCCTGGGATAGAATGGCTGCATGACACAAACAGCTAAGCAAAAACCACTCATTCCCGCCTACCTGATCGTGGGGGAGGACGCGCTCAAGCGCTCGACCGTGCTGAGGAGGCTCCGCGAGCGCCTCGCGCAATACGGAGATCTCTCTTTCAATTCCGACACCTTCGACGGCGAGACGGCGCTGGGGGCTGATATCGTATCGGCTTGCAACACCATGCCCTTCGCAAGCGAGAAGCGACTGGTCTACGTACGCGATGCCGACAAACTGAAGAAGGCCGATTCGGAGGAGCTCGTCGCCTACCTCGATTCCCCGAGCGATCAGACGGTGCTTGCGCTTGAGGCGGAGAAGCTTGCAAAGAACACGCGCCTGTACAAAGCTGTCGCCGCAGTGGGGAAGAGCGCTGTCATCGAATGCATCCCACTGAAGAAGAAGGAGCTGCCCCACACCGTCCGGTCGATGGCCGTCTCGCACGGGACGACGTTCACCGAAGGGGCTGCAAATGCCCTCGTCGAGCTCGTGGGCGAGAACACGGTGCATCTCGACAGCGAGATCGCTAAGATTGCGCTCGCGCATCGGGGGAACGACCCTGTTTCCGAGCACGAGGTCCGCTCGCTTGTAAGCCGCACGACCGAGGCAACTCCTTGGGAATTCGTCGATGCCTTTGCCGCGCGCGACCTTAAGAAGTGCCTCATCTATCGCGCGAAGATGGAGTCGACCTCGCCTCATGCGCTCATTGCGATGTGTACTACCCGGTTGCGCGAGATCATGTGCGCGAAGGTCCTGGCAGAGCGGGGCAACCCCAATGCGCTTGCATCAGCGCTGACCGAGTATGCGAAAATTGCGAACCCCAAAGCCCGCCCGAAACAGGCATGGCAGGTGAAAGGGCATAGCACCCTCGCACGGCGCTTCTCGAGAGAGGAGCTTCGCCGCGCGATCATCACCGCACGCGATGCCGAGCGCGCCATGAAAAGCGGCGCTGATCCCGAAGCGGCATTCATGGACTGGATCACCTCCGTCTGCACGGGAAGATAGCCCCTCCATCCACGATCAAGGCAAACCACTCGATCCCTATCTCGCATTGGCGTCCCAAAGAAAAAGGATCCTGAGTTCTTGCGATGAACTCAGGATCCTTCGAAAGTCGCGTTAGGCGATTTGCTTATTCAGCAGCTTCCTCAGCTTCGGCAGCCTCGGCCTTGGCGGCCTCTTCGGCTTCCTTGGCCTTGCGAGCCTTAGCAGCAGCCTCTTCCTTGAGCTGCTTCTCGCGACGCTTTGCCTTCTCGGCGGAAGCGGCAGCGAGGGCGGCCTTGCGCTCGGCCTTCTTGGCAGCCTTCTTGTTGCCCGTGGCTTCCTGCTTCTTCGGCTCCGGCTTCACATAAGCAGCGCGATCGGCGTCGGTCACGATGGTGTTGGCGAGCTGCATGACACCGGACTTGCGGTTGGCAGCCTGGTTCTTGTGGATGATGCCCTTGGAAGCAGCCTTGTCGAGCAGGCGGCTCGCGGCGAGAGCGGCGGCGTAAGCCTCGGCACCGTTGCCGGCAGCGACAGCCTCGCGCACGCGACGCACTGCGGTCTTCAGCTCGGACTTGCAAGCCTTGTTGCGCTGATGCGCCTTCTCGTTGGTGATGTTGCGCTTCTTCTGGCTCTTGATGTTTGCCATGTTCGTTCCTTTCCTAAAACAACTGATAGTCCGCGCATGCAGCACGACACGTTGCAGGAAAGAGTGTTGGAAGGCAAGATTGACACGCGAGACGAAGAAACCGCATAGATGCGCGTCTCGCATAGGAAACAGTCAGGATTTCTCTGTCTCGCAGGCCAATCGGCCATCCAGCACAAGCGCTTTCCCTGTTGCAGCCATGTCTGCGGATTCGCCGATGAATATCACCATGCGAACGCTTGCTGGATACGCAATGCGATAGAATAGCAAACGCTTGCGCCAATTGCACGTAGTTTTTAGTGAATTGCGCCCTTTTAAGGTGCAAACGTATACATTGAACACAAATACTGCAAGAGATAAGGACCTATCGATCGTCATGACCGACCCCTCGCATATCAGGAACTTCTCCATTATCGCCCATATCGACCATGGGAAATCGACGCTTTCCGACCGCATTCTCGAGATGACGGGCACCATCGCCGAGCGCGATATGCAAGCCCAGCTCCTCGACACGATGGACATCGAGCGCGAGCGCGGTATCACGATCAAAAGCCAGGCCGTGCGCGTGAGCTATCAGGCCGACGACGGCGAGGAATACCAGTTCAACCTTATCGACACCCCGGGCCACGTCGACTTCACCTACGAGGTGAGCCGCTCTTTGGCTGCATGCGAGGGCGCGGTGCTCGTGGTTGACGCGACCCAAGGCGTCGAGGCGCAGACAGTCGCGAACGCCATGATGGCGATGAACGCGAACCTCGAGATTATCCCGCTTATCAACAAGATCGATCTGCCCTCGGCCGACCCCGAGCGCGTTCGCGCCGAAATCGAGGACGCGCTTGCGATCCCCGCGGACGACGCGGTGCTCGCCTCGGGAAAGACAGGCGTCGGCGTGCACGACCTGCTCGAGGCTGTGGTCTACAACATCCCCGCGCCAACCGGTGACGCGAACGCCCCGCTGCGCGCGCTCATCTTCGATAGCTACTTCGACCCTTACCGCGGCGTCGTTGCGCTCGTCCGCATCGTCGACGGCTCCATGAGGAAAGGCCAGCGCCTGCGCCTCATGGCGTCGGGCAAGGACATCCTGGCCGAGGAAGTAGGCGCGCGCCATCCCGTTGAGGAGCCGCTGCCCGAGCTTGGCGTCGGCGAGGTCGGCTACCTGGTCACGGGGCTGAAAGACCTTGTCCACGTGAAGGTCGGCGACACGATCACGCTCGCGGAAGGCGGCGTCGACAACCCGCTGCCGGGCTATCGTGAGGCCAAGCCCATGGTCTACACGGGCTTGTTCCCCATCGAGTCGGACCAGTACGAGCCCTTGAAGGAAGCCCTCGAGAAGCTCTCGCTCAACGATCCCGCGCTGTTGTGGGAGCCTGAAAAGTCCCACGCACTCGGCTTCGGCTTCCGCGTCGGCTTTTTGGGGCTTTTGCACATGGAGGTCGTGAAGGAACGCCTCGAGCGCGAGTTCAACCTCGATTTGCTTGCGACCGCTCCCTCGGTGGAATACCACGTCTTCAAGCAGGGCGGCGAGATGATGAGCCTGCATTCCCCTCAGGAAATGCCCGACCCCGGTGAGATCGAACACATTGAGGAACCTTACCTTAAGGCGAAGATCCTCATCCCGCCCGATTACGTCGGAGCCGTCATGGACCTCACCGTCGCCCGCCGCGGCACGTTCGTCACGATGAACTATCTCTCGCAGAACACGGTCGAGATGCTTTGGGAGATTCCCCTCTCCGAGCTCATCATGGACTACTTCGACAAGCTGAAATCGAACACGAAGGGCTACGCGTCGCTCGACTACGACTTCGCAGGCTACAAGCCCTCGCAACTCGTGAAGCTCGACATCCTGCTCTCCGGCAAGCCAATCGACGCGCTGTCGTTCATCGTCCACAAGGACAAGGCCTACGACCGCGGGCGCGTGCTCACCGAAAAGCTGAAGGAAATCATCCCGCGCCAGATGTTCGAGGTGCCTATCCAGGCCGCCATCGGCGGACGCGTGCTCGCTCGCGAGACGGTGAAGGCGAAGCGCAAGGACGTCCTTGCGAAATGCTACGGTGGCGACATCTCGCGCAAGCGAAAGCTGCTCGAGAAGCAGAAGCAGGGCAAGAAGCGTATGAAGGCCATCGGTAACGTGGAGGTCCCGCAAGAGGCGTTCATGGCGATCCTTAAGGTCGACGATTAACTATGTCGAGAAGAGATAAAGAATCCTACAACTGGTTAGACGACCCCTTCGACGAGAAGAAAGCGGCCGCCGAACGCGAGCGTATGAATGCAAAAGGTGCTTTCCCCGTAGCCGGATGCCTCATCGCGGGAGTCGTCGCCTTGATTCTCATCGTGGCGCTCTTTGTCATGGGCGCCCTCGCGCTCGGCACGCTTGCGAGAGTTTAATAGCAACGACGTTTCGAAAGACCCACATGATGCATGATTTCTTCGCCGAGCATCCGCTGCTCCTCGCGCCGATGGCGGGCGTGACCGACGAAGCGTTCCGCGCGCTTTGCCGCGAGCAGGGGGCCTCGCTCGCCTATACCGAGATGGTCTCCGCGAAGGGCCTTTCCTTCGCGAACGAGAAGACGCGCCATTTGCTGCGCCTGGCTCCTGGAGAGGACCTCGTCGCTGTGCAGCTGTTCGGGCACGAGCCTGCCGTCATGGCTGAGCAGGCCGCATGGATCGAGCATACGATGGGCGACACGCTCGCGTACCTCGACATCAACATGGGCTGCCCTGCGCGCAAGATCGTGACGAAAGGAGACGGCTCGGCGCTCATGTGCGACCCTGCGCTCGCCGCGTCTATCGTGTCCGCGGTGCGCGACGCCGTGAATCATCCCGTCACGGTGAAATTTCGCCGCGGGTTCAAGATAGGGGAGGAGACGGCCCCCGAGTTCGCCCGTCGGATGGAAGCCGCGGGCGCGTGCGCCGTCACCGTGCACGGGCGCTTCTCCGAGCAGCTCTACCGCGGGAGTGCTGACTGGGACGTCATCGCGAAGGTCAAGCGCAGTGTTGCCATCCCCGTCGTGGGGAACGGGGACGTGCGCTGCGGTGCCGATGCGGTCGCCTTGCGTGAGAAGACAGGCTGCGACGCGATCATGATCGGACGCGGCGCTGAGGGCAACCCTTGGGTGTTCGCCCAGGTGAAAGCCGCACTTGCAGGCGAAGAGGAGCCCGCTTTGCCCAGTGTTGCCGAGCGTCTTGCCATGGCGCGCCGCCATGCGCACTTGCTCGCCGAGCGGGAAGGGCGCAACATCGTGCGGATGCGCAAGCACGCGATGTGGTACATGACAGGCCTTCCCAGGGCAGCGACCGCGCGCGGGAAGATCAATGCCTGTGTCACGCCGGAAGATTTCGACAAGGTGTTCGACGATCTGCTCGCCTTTGCAGCAGCACACGATAGCGCGCACAACCCAGCGTCGAGCGCCTTCGTAAACAAGGAGGCCAACTGATGCCGCACGATCCCTATCGCGCACTCTATCTGCACGTGCCTTTCTGCGTGAAGCGCTGCTCGTACTGCGATTTCACCACATCCGCCGTTGCCACGGACGACCCGCGCATCGACGCGTACGTGGAAGACCTCTGCCTTGCGATCCGCCGCAAGTCGAAGGAAGGCGAGCTCTCAGCAATCGAAACGGTGTATCTGGGCGGGGGTACCCCGAGTCATATCGGGATGTCGCGGCTGTCCATGCTGCTCTACGCGCTCTCGACGTCGATGCGACTCGAGCCCGACGTGGAATGCTCGATGGAGGCGAACCCCGAAAGCCTCACTCCGAATATGGTCCGCGACATCTGGGCGCTTGGGGTGAACAGGCTCTCCATTGGCGTTCAGAGCTTTGACGACAAGGTGCTTGAAACCATCGGGCGCGCGCACGATGCGCAGGCTGCATGCCGGGCGATAGAAGCGGCTCACGAGCGATTCATCAACGTGAGCTGCGATCTTATGTGCGGAATCCCCGGGCAGAGCGCGGAATCGTTCGAGCGAAGCGTCTCTCGCGCTATCGAGCTTGGCGTCTCGCATGTAAGCGTCTACCCGCTCACCATCGAACCGCACACTCCGTTCGACCGCATGGTGCTCTCAGGCGAGCTGCCCGAGCCCGATGACGATGTCGAAGCCGAGCAGATGCAAATCGCGCAGTCGCTTCTTGCGGCCGCCGGCTTCGAACGTTACGAAGTCGCAAGCTACGCGAAGCCAGGCTACGAGTGCCGTCACAATATCGCCTACTGGACGGGCGTACCCTACTTGGGAATCGGCACTTCGGCGGCAACAATGACGCAGAACAGCGAGCGGCGGATGCGCATGACAGACGGTTCAGTGACTGACGATTTGAACGCCGAGCAGATGGTCGCCGAGGACCTCATGCTCGGCATGCGCATGACGCGCGGCGTCTCCGGCGAGAAGATTGCCGAGGCCAGGCTCGTGCTCCCGCGCCTCGACGAGACGATCGACAAGCTTGTCGAGGAAGGCCTCGCAGCCTGGAGCGAGGATCGCTTGCGCCCGACCGAGAGGGGATGGCTTCTCGGAAACGAGCTCTACGGCGCGCTTTTCGACCTCGCCTAAGCCTTTGCGGGCGCAACTCCTGTGATGCATCTATCAAGATATGGCGCACCTTACCAAATTCTTTAGCACTCGAAGGCATCGGCTGCTAGAATGGCTCTTTGGCATGGCAGACATCGAGATGAAAGGGGTGAAGTCATGCTCTCAGATAGAAGGCAGCGCGTTCTCGCGGCGCTCATCGAGGAATACGTGGCGCGCGCTTTGCCCGTCGGGTCTCGAACGCTCACTGAGCGCTACAAGCTCGGCGTGAGCCCCGCCACTGTCCGAAACGAGCTTTCGATTCTCGAAGACGAGGGCTACATCGCGCAACCCCATACCTCTGCAGGTCGCATCCCGACCGATTTCGGGTACCGCACCTTCGTGGACGATTTGCTCGCAAATGATTCGCTTCCTGACGAGGAGCGCTACCGAGCGGTCGCCGAGGACCTGCGCAAAAGCGCCTCGGAACTCGATTCGCTCCTCGAGCAGACCTCAAGCGCCCTTGCAAGGCTTACCGATTGCCTCTCGATTGTCCTCGCGCCGACGGTACTTGAGACGCGCGTCAAGCAGATCACGCTCGTGAGCCTTACGGCGTTTCGCGCTATCTGCGTTGTCGTGACCGAAGACGGCAATGTCTTCAACCGTCAAATGGACTTCAGCATCCCCGTCGGCAGCGACGAGCTTTCGCGCATCCAGGTCCTGCTCAGCAAGGCACTTTGCGGGAAATCGCTCTCCGACGTGGAACGCGGCCTGTCGTTTGGCATGAAGCGCGCCTTCTCCGATCCGCTCGTGCGCGCAGTGCTCGACGAGGTGCTCTCCTGCATCCAGGAAGGGCAGACGGGGCGCACCCACCAGCTCGGCATGAGCGCGCTTCTTGCGCAGCCCGAGTTCTCGCACACCGACGCGGTGCTGCCGCTTGTGCAGGTGCTCGAGGACGACACGGTGCTTCTGCATATCCTCGACGATTTGACGAGCACCGACGAGGACCTCTCTGTGCAGATCGGGAAGGAAAACAAGACCGAGGGCCTCTCGGGGGTCTCCGTTGTGGCGAGCCGCTATGGACGCGGAGAGGCGGAAGGCGTCGTCGCCGTCATCGGGCCGACGCGAATGGATTATTCGAAGGTTATCCAAGCCGTGCGTGCGGCAAGCGCGGCGCTTGGCGAATCGTAGTGAACTGTGCGGCTTTGGCGAGCCGCTGACGAAAGTAGTTGAGAAAGGCAAGAGATGGCCAAGGACCTGTATGAGATTCTCGGCGTGTCGAAGGACGCGTCCGAATCCGAGATCAAGAAAGCGTTTCGTCGCCGCGCGCGCGAGCTGCACCCCGACGTGAACAAAGCTGCCGACGCTGAGGACCAGTTCAAGGAGCTCAACGAGGCATACGACGTTCTCTCCGACCCCAACAAGCGAGCGCAATACGACCGCTTCGGGACCATCCCCGGCGCTGCGGGCGGCGGATATGGCGGAGGGTCCGGCTATGTTGACTTCGACGACCTGTTCGGCGGCGGCTTCGGCGGAATGGGCGACATCTTCTCGTCGTTCTTCGGCGGCCAAGGCGGCCAGGGCGGGCGACCCGCGCGCAAGGAAGGCCGCGACATGGGGGTCGGCCTACGTATCACGCTTGAAGAGGTCGCACGCGGCGTCGAGAAGGAAATCGTCTACGACCGCCTCGCACCCTGCCCCGATTGCAAGGGGACGGGCCTCGGCGAGAACGGCAAGGTTGTCACCTGCCCCGAATGCGGCGGCAAGGGCCGCGTCGTCAGTGTTCAGCGTACGTTTTTGGGTGACATGCAGACGGCCACGACCTGCAAGAAGTGCAACGGCACCGGCTCGTCGATCGAGAACCCCTGCCCCGAATGCGAAGGCCAGGGCCGTGTGCCCGACCGCCAGCGCGTCACGGTGAAGGTGCCTGCGGGCATCCGCGACGGCCAGCAGCTGCGCGTGGGCGGCTTCGGCGAAGCGGGCATCCAGGGCGCACAGGCGGGCGACCTCATCGTCACATGCCGCGTGCAACCGCACGAATTCTTCGAACGCGACGGCGACGATTTGCACGGGCGCGCGAACATATCCTTCATCCAGGCGATCCTCGGTGCCGAAATCGAGATCGACGGCATCATGCCCGACGAGAAGGTGCAGGTCCGTATCCCCGCGGGTTGCCAAAACGAGCAGGTCGTTCGCGTAAAGGGCTTCGGCATGCCGCGCCTGAAGAGCGATATCCGCGGCAGTATGTACGTCCACGTGAACGTCGTCATCCCCGAGAAGATCACAAAGAAGCAACGCGAGCTGCTCGAGAAGCTCGCGGACGAGATGGGCGAAGAGGTGGCGGCTCCCCGAAGCCCGTTGCAAAAGCTGCGCGACGCCTTCAACTAGCGCACCTGAAGGGTAAGGTTGCAAAAACCCATGTCACTGCCACGTTTCTTCCTTGAGAATCAGATTATCGCCGACGAGCCGCAGGAGGTTTTCCCCTTGCGGCTCGCGCGCGATGACGCCAAGCACGCTAAGGTTTTGCGCTTGGCCCCGGGCGAGCACATCGCGGTCATCGATGCGGCTCAGGATTACTTCGAATGCGAGATTGCATCCTTCGACGATGATTTCCCCCTCGTGCGCATCACGCGCCACGAGGACGCGACCGACGACGGCCCGCTTGTGATGCTCGTGCAGGGGCTTGCCAAGGGCGAAAAGATGGATTCGGTCATTCGACATGCGACCGAGCTCGGCGTGGCGGCATTCATGCCCCTGACCTGCGAGCGCTCCATCGTGAAGCTTGACGCGAAGAAAACGAGAACGCGACTTGATCGATGGTGTTCTATCGCGAAGAGCGCCGCGATGCAGTCGGGCCAGCCGCGCATCCCCGAGGTGCTCGAGCCCCGAAGCGCGAAGGAGGCGGCGTCCGAGCTCGCAGAGGCAACCGCCGTGCTCATCTGCTGGGAGGAGGCTCCTCAGACTGCTTCGCTTGCGCAAGCGATCGGGCGGGGAATTGCAGAGTGCTCCTGCCCCCGCGGCGATGCGCGCATCGCCGTCGTTGTCGGACCCGAGGGCGGGCTTACCGAGCGCGAGGTAAGCTTCTTTCTGGACGCGAACCCCCGCTCATCGCTTGTCAGCTTGGGGTCATCGATTCTCCGTACGGAGACGGCGGGCGTCGTAGCACCTGCTCTCACCTTGTATGAGCTGGGAAAACTTGGAGGCACTCGATGAAGTACGCCGTCGTCAACCTTGGCTGCAAGGTCAACCGCGTCGAGTCGGACGCCTTCGCGTCTTCCCTCGATGCCCACGGTGCGATAAGCTGCGACGCGGCCGACGCCGACCTTATCGTGGTGAACACCTGCACGGTTACAGGCGAGGCCGAAAAGAAGACGCGCAAGGCCGTGCGAGGAGCGTTGCGCGCGAACGACCGTGCGACCGTCATCGTCACCGGGTGCGCCGCCGCCATCGACAAGGACACCTTCCTCGCAATGGACCCTCGCGTGCGCGTCATGGGGAAAGCCGAGCTTGCATCCTCGATCGATGCTGGCGCCTGGGGACTTGACGCTGCGGCGCACGGGCCCGCGCTTCCCGTTGGGGAAGGCTACCGCACCCGCGTGGGCGTAAAGGTCCAGGACGGCTGCAACAATGCTTGTACCTACTGCGTCGTGCACGTCGCGCGCGGGAAGGCGACCAGCGTGGATCCCTGCGAGGTCGTGCGCCAATGTCGCGCGCTTGCGAGTGCCGGCGTGAAAGAAATCGTCCTTACCGGGATAAACCTCGGCTCCTACCGTTGGCGTGACGAGGAGACGGGGGAGGCGACAGGGCTCGCCGATCTTTTGCGAATGCTCCTCGAAGAGACGGCTGACCTGCATAAAGATGGGGAATACCCCGTGCGCTTCCGCCTTTCGAGCGTCGAGCCGCGCGACGTGCACGACGATCTGATCGAGGTGCTCGCAACGGCCGGCGGGCGCGTCTGCCGGCATCTTCACCTCCCCCTGCAATCGGGCAACTCGAAGGTACTGCGCGAGATGCACCGCCCCTACAATGCCGAGCATTTCGAGGCAATCGTCGCCAACCTGTACGAGCGCGTTCCCGAGCTGTCGCTGTCGACCGACATCATCTGCGGTTTCCCCGGCGAGACGGAAGGGGAGTTCGAGGACACGCTCCGTGTCGCCCGTACCTGCCGGTTCTCCAAGATCCACGTGTTCCCGTACTCGAAGCGCGAGGGGACGCCCGCGGCGGCGCGCATCGACCAGGTACCTCCCGGCGTAAAGGCCGACCGCGCCCAGCGGCTTCGCGATTTGGGAGACCTGCTGCGCGACAATGAGCGCGAGGCCCGCAAGGACACACGCGAGCTCGCTGTCGTCGAGGAGGAGGGAATTGCCCTCACGGAGAGCTACTTCGAGGTCCCTGCGCCAAAGAATGCAAAGGCGGGCGAGATGATTGAGATCACGCTCTAACTGGGGTTTCCCGTTGTGTAAGACGAGCTTTCGCTGAAGGAATGGCACCTCCAATCAAAAGGAGCCTTCCCTTTCCCGAACACGAGAAAGGGAAGGCTCCTTCGCATTGTATGACGCAGCGCGCTTCTTACAGGCCGATGCTCGCGAAATATTCTTCCGCATAACGCGCCGAATCTGCCGCGTCCTTGCTGTAGTGGTCGGCGTGGATTTGCGCAGCGTATTCGGGCGTGAGCACGGCACCGCCGACAAACACCGAGCAATCCGGCACTTCGCGATGCAGCAGCTCTATCGTCTCCTCCATCGCCTTCACGGTAGTCGTCATGAGGGCCGATAGGCCGACGAGGCGGACGTTCTGCTCGCGCACGACGCGCAGAATCTCGCGCGGATCAACGTCGCGCCCCAGGTCGATGACGCGGTACCCGTAATTTTCAAGCAGCATCTTCACGATGTTCTTGCCGATGTCGTGGATGTCACCCTTCACGGTCGCGACAACGATTGCGCGCCAGTCATCGAGGGAGGCGCCCGATTCGCCCATATGCTCGCGCACGACGTCGAAGCCTGCCTTCACGGCCTCGGCCGACGCCATGAGCTGAGGCAGGAAGAACTCGCCCGCATCGAACTTCTTGCCGACGACGTCGAGCGCGGGGATGAATGCCCCGTTCACGACGTCGAGCGCATCGCAGGACGCAAGCAGCTTCTCGGTCATTTCTCCCATAGGGCCCTTACGTCCGGACATGATGAGATTGACGACCTGCTCGACCTCGCCCGATGCATGCGCGAGCGATTCCGGTATGACGATCGGGCAGGCGGCGTCGGTTGGCTTCGAGGGCTGCGGCTGCGGAAGGGTTCCCGCCTGCGCCGCCGCCGTGCCTGCGGGCGCCGTGTAGGGGTCGGGCGCATTCGCGTAGTCCTCGATGTAGCGAACCGCGCCCTCATCTTGCATATTTAAGACGCGGAAGGCGTGCACCGTGTCCATATAGCGCGCCGAAGAGGGGTTAAGGATTGGGAAGTCGAGCCCGCAGCCGAGAGCGGCCGCCAGAAACGTGCTGTTCAGAAGCGCGCGCTGCGGGATGCCGAAGCTCACGTTGGACACGCCGAGCACCGTGCGCACCCCGAGGCGCTCTTTGACAAGCGACACCGCCTTCACGATTTCCATCGCTTCGCTCTGATTTGTGGCGACGGCCATGACGAGGCAGTCAATCACGATGTCCTCGCGGGGGATCCCGATGCGCTCAGCCTCGGCGACAATCTTCTCGGCAACGGCAAAGCGGCCCTCGGCTGTAGGCGGGATGCCCGATTCGTCAAGAGCGAGCCCGATGATCGCACAGCCATACTTCTTGGCGAGCGGCAGCACGGCGTCGAGGCTCTCGCGCTTGCCGTTTACGGAGTTGATGAGGGGCTTTCCTGCATAGCTGCGGACCACGCGCTCGATGGCGTCGGGGTTGCTCGAGTCGATGACGAGCGGCAGCGTCACCGTGGCCGAGAGCTTCTCGACGACGGCGGAGAGCATGGCGGGCTCGTCGAGCTCGGGAAGGCCGACGTTCACGTCGAGCACATCGGCGCCTGAGTTTCTCTGGGTAACCGCCTCGCCGATGACGTAGTCCAGATCGCCCGAGCGCAGCGCGGCTTTAAGCTTCTTCTTGCCCGTGGGGTTGATGCGCTCGCCGATGACGGCAACAGCGTGTTTTCCCTTTTCAAGCACAACCGCTTCCTGGGCGCTCGCAAGAACGCAGGCAGGTTTGAAGGCGCGTGGCGCAGGCTTCCCGCGGCGCGCGATTTCTTTTGAAAGCAGCTCAATCGATAGGGGGCTCGTTCCGCAGCAGCCTCCGACGATGCTCGCGCCGGCATCGAGCAGAGGGCCCATTGCTCGCGCGAACTCCTCAGGACCGACGTCGAAGACGGTCTCGCCATTTTCCATATGGGGCAAGCCGGCATTGGGCTGCGCCATGAGCGGGCAGCGCACACGGGACGCCATGGCGCGCGCAGCACCGGTCAGCTCGGCAGGACCAAGCGAGCAGTTGAGACCGACCGCCTGCGCGCCGAGCGAGCTTAAAACCTCCGCCGCGATCTCGGGTGTGGTACCGAGGAACGTTCTCCCGTCTTCCCCGAAGGTCATCGTGACGAACACCGGCAGCGTCGAGTTTTCGCGCGCCGCGAGCAGAGCGGCCTTCGCCTCGCGCAAATCCGCCATCGTCTCGACGAGAATGATGTCGCATTCCGCGGCGACAGCTGCACGCACCTGTTCAGCGAAGATGTCGTAGGCCTCGTCGAAGGAAAGCGTTCCCATCGGCTCGAGCAGCGAGCCCGTCGGGCCGATGTCGCCCGCAATGTAGGGTGCACCGGCAGCTCGCGCGCAGTCGGCAGCTAGCTGGTACGCCTCCACGACGCTCATCTTATCGCCGAGCTTCAGGCGGTTCGCGCTGAACGTGTTGGTCGTGACGACCTCGGCGCCCGCCGCAATGTAAGCCGCGTGAATCGCCGTGATATCGGCCGCATGAGTCTTGCAGAGCAGCTCGGGGACGGCTTCGAGCGCATCGAGGCCCCGCTCCTGCATCTGTGTTCCCATGGCACCGTCGACGAGCAGGTACTCCCGCCCCTCGAGTGCGCGCCTTAGGTGCTCGTCTTTGATGGTAAGGCCGCTCAAGTTACTAGCCATGGCATGTTCTCCCTTGTTTTCGTATCATGCATACCTGCCCGAGCGAGCACGTGGCGCAGCTTCGCCTCACGCCCGCCGCACGCGTTCCAGGCTCGAAAAGCCCGATCGCCGCCGTGATGCTCTTCGACGGCACGAGCAGGAAGCTGTCGGTGCAGCTCACCGCCAATCGCCCCGGTGCGCCGAGCGCTCGCAGCAGAGCGGGCTGCATCGACAGCGGCGCATCGCCGTAGCCTGGGCTGAAACGCCAATTGGTGCGAAGCCCCGCCTCGCTCGCTTCTGCGACCACCTCGGCTTCGACACGGTTCGCACACGCTTCCACTAGTGCGGAGGCGCAGGCGCTGTAGAAAAGCGCCTCGGTCGGGCTTGTCGCTTGGTAGCGGGCGATCGCGCGCTCTGACGCCATTCCCGCCGTGCACGAGAGGAGCGCCACACCAGCAGCACCTTCCATGTGCGCCGCCATGCTCGTTCCCTCAAGGCGAGCGAATGTCCCCGAAAGATACACCCCTGCGCCTTCTCCATCAGGCACGTTGCGCTCGATGGCGAACGCCGCCCACGAGTAGGCGGGCGAAAGCGTCTCCTCGCACTCGAGCGCTATCGCGTCGAAGCGGGCAGCAAGCTCGCAATCGAGTTCCTGGTCGCCGTAGCCAAGGTACCCGAGCGCCTCGTCGCGGTCGAGTCGCAAAGACCCTTCCGCCGGAGCGCAGGGAAACGTTGCACTTTTCGGCTTCCCGTCGAGGAAGCGAGCGAAACGCGAAGCGCTGTCGCTCCTAGCCGGCACAGCGTATCGCCTCGGTGCAGGCGCGGGCGATGTCGGGGTGGTTCATCGTGTAGACATGAAGGCCGTCCGCGCCGTGTTCCTCAAGGTCGACGAGCTGCTTGCAAGCATACTCGATGCCAGCCGCACGAAGGCTTGCGGGATCGTCCTCGTAGCGGGCGAGCAGCTTGATGATGGGGCTCGGAAGAGAGGCGCCGCACATGAACACCATGCGCTGGATCTGCTGCTTACTCAAAAACGGCATGATGCCGCAGGTGATCGGGGCATAAATCCGCGCGGAGGTACAACGCTCGCGGAAACGGTAGAAATAATCGTTGTCGAAGAACAGCTGCGTGACGAGGAAGCTCGCTCCCGCATCGACCTTCTCCTTCAGGTGCTCGATGTTGACCTTCGGGTCGATGCAATCGATATGCCCCTCGGGATACGCCGCAGCGCCCACGCAAAAACCGGCATCGGCAAGCGTAGGGATAAGATCCTTCGCGAAGCGGAACTCGGCGGGCTCAACTCCTGCCGGGATATCACCGCGCAATGCGAGGACGTTCTCGATGTTGTGCGCACGCAAATCCTCGATGGAGGCCGCAATCGAAGACGCGGTCGCCCCAGCGCAGGTGAGGTGTGCGACGCAGACCGTGTCGAAGTCGGACTGGATGATCTCTGCAACATCGTTGGTGGAATGCTTGTTGCCGCCGCCGCCCGCCGAGTAGGTGACGGAAATGAAGTCGGGGCCAAGAGGGGCGAGGCCTCCTGCAACCTCGCGCGCGGTACGGTGGTCCAGATCGCCTTTTGGCGGGAAGATTTCGAACGAGAGCGTTGGACGCGAAGCGGCTCGCGATTCATCGAACAGTTGCTTTACCGTGGTCATGATAGTTCCTTCTGCATCCAGTGATGTGGTGAATGTCGGGCATCAGGGTAACGTGTTGCCCGCATGCTACAATGGCAAGCATGACAGACAAAACGCAAATTACACTAACTGCACCGGCGAGCGTTGACTTGGCGCTTGTCGTCGGCCCCTCCGATTCGACGCTGCGGGTCGTCGAATCGGCCTTTGAGGCGAGCATCACCGTGCGGGGCGATTTCATCATCCTCGCAGGTGATCAAAGCGAAGTGCAGTCGCTTACAGCCCTTTTCTCCGACTTCATCAAGGTTGCAGAACGGGGCGAGGAAGTGACCCCCGAGTACGCCATGCGCTCGATCGAGCTTCTCCGCAGCGCGGAGTTCTCGCCCCAGGCACTGCGCGAGGACATCTTGCTCACCTTTCGCGGGCGAGCCATCAGACCGAAGACGGCGGGCCAGAAGCGCTACGTCGACGCCATCCGCTCCCATACCATCACGTTCGGTCTCGGTCCTGCGGGAACGGGCAAGACCTATCTCGCCATGGCGATGGCCGTCGCTGCGCTCAAGCGCAAGGAAGTTGGGCGCATCATCTTGACCAGGCCCATCGTTGAGGCGGGGGAGAACCTGGGCTTTTTGCCGGGTACGATCAACGAGAAAGTCGACCCCTATATCCGCCCACTCTACGACGCGCTTTTCGACATGACCGACATGGAGCGCGCCAACGACCTCATCGACAGCGGGGTCATCGAAATCGCGCCGCTCGCCTTTATGCGCGGGCGCACGCTAAACGACAGCTTCATCATCCTCGACGAGGCGCAAAACACCACGCCAGAACAGATGAAGATGTTTCTGACCAGGCTCGGTTTCAACTCGAAGATGGTCGTCACCGGCGACCTGACGCAGCGGGACCTTCCAGGGTCGCGCTCGGGCCTTGCCGACGCCGAGCGCGTTCTTGGGGACATCGACGACGTGTCGTTTTGCCGCCTTTCCGGAAAAGACGTTGTGCGCCACTCCCTCGTTGCCGCAATCGTTGCCGCCTACGACCGAGCTGACGCTTAAAGCGCGCAAGGAGGTTTTCATGAACATCGAAGTGAACTGCGAATACAAGGAGGACCTCATCGCGAGCGTCCCCGTCGCCGAGCTTGCCGCCTTCGTGCTCTCCCAAGAGGACTGTCCGCAAAACGCTGAGGCCTCCGTGAGCTTCGTTGACGACGTTGAGATGGCCCGTCTCAACAGGGAATTCCGCGGAAAGACCGGTCCCACTGACGTTCTTTCGTTCGAATGCGACGGACTCGACGACGAGATGGGCGGAGAGTACGGCGAAATCTCTGGGATGCCCTTCGAGCTCGGAGACGTGATCGTCGCGGTCGACGTCGCCGAGCGGCAGACCGAGCAGTTCGGCACCACCTTCGAAGGCGAGCTGAGCGTCCTTCTCGTCCATGGCCTTTTGCACCTGTGCGGCTACGATCACATCGAAGACGACGAGGCCGAAGTCATGGAGTCGCGCGAGGCGGAGCTTCTTCGCGGTTGGGCGAGCAAGCGAGGGCTCGAGCTTTCCATCTTCGGCGAGATGAACGGTCCGGGAGCGCTCGTGAGGGGAGAGCACTAGATGACCCAATCGCTCCCTCATGCTTTCAGATGCGCAGCCGAGGGCGTCGCTTTCGCCTTCAAGCAGCGGAACATGCGCATAGACTCCGGTTTCGCCGTTGCCGCCGTTGTGCTCGGGTTTGCCCTACGCATCGACGCCCCCTCGTGGCTCGCCATCGTTATCTGCATCGGCGCGGTCATGGCGGCTGAGACCGCAAACACCGCGATCGAAGCCATCGTCGACCTGGTGTCACCTGAATACCACGTGCTCGCGAAGCACGCCAAAGACTGCGCGGCGGGAGCAGCTCTCATCCTCGCTGCAGCGTCGGTTGTCGTCGCCGCTATCGTTTTCATCCCCAAGATCGGAGAATTTCTGTGCTAGGAATGCAAAAAGAAGGCTTCAAGTCGGGTTTCGCCACCCTTGTCGGACGTCCGAACGCGGGCAAGTCGACGCTTTTGAACGCCATCATGGGCAAGAAGATCGCCATCACCTCCTCGACCGCCCAAACGACCCGTCACCGCTTCCGCGCTGTCTTGACGCGCGACGATTTCCAGCTCATCCTCGTCGACACGCCGGGCATCCACAAGCCCCACGACGCCCTTGGAGAGGAGCTCAACGAGTCCGCGCTCAAAGGCCTACAAGACATCGACGTCGTTGCCATGGTGATTGACGCCTCCCAACCGATCGGCCGCGGCGATGAATGGGTCGCCAAGCAGGTCGCCGCCTGCAAGGCGCGCCGCATCTGCGTGCTCTCCAAGACCGACATCGCCACACCCGAGCAGATCGCCGCACAGCGCGAGGCAGCAGAAGTCCTCATGACCTGGGACGCCATGGTGGCGCTCTCTGCGCGCAGCGGCGCGAACGTCGACGCCTTCGTCGAGGAGGCCGTCTTCTTCCTGTCCGAAGGCCCCGCATGGTTCCCGCCCGACATGCAGACCGACCAGCCGATGGAAGTCGTGATCGCCGAGTTTATCCGCGAGAAGATCCTGCGCTCGTTCCACGATGAGGTGCCGCACTCGATCGGCGTCGCCGTCGATAACATGCAGTACGAGAAGAAGAAGGACCTTCAGCGCATCTTCGCCACTATCTACGTCGAGCGCGACAGCCAAAAAGGCATGATTATCGGGAAGAAGGGCGCTGCGATCAAGCGCATCGGCAGCGAGGCACGAGCCGATCTCGAGCAGCTGCTCGGCTGCCGCGTGTTCCTCGATTTGAACGTAAAGGTGAAGAAGAACTGGCGTCGTGACGCCACGCAGATTCGCCGCTTCGGCTACGGCGAGGGCGCTTAATTCTCGCGGCCTTCGCTTTGTGCAGGTATTGTCGCGTATCGGACGGAGTGAGCAGCGACGCCGAAATACCGACGTCCGTTCAGCTACAATAACGCAGATGAGACGTTTGAACGGGAGAATGCGCGCATGATGATCTGCCCTCATTGCCAAAGCGAAAATCGCGAAGGAGCTAAATTCTGCAATGAATGCGGGAGCCCTCTACTCTCGTGTGCAGACAAAACGCAGGTCATCGACGCGGTGGCCCTCGGCGATGCACAGGAGCTCAATGGGCGCGAAGAGGCGGATGATGCGGACAAGACGCAGGTCATCGACGCCGTCACGCCCCTGAATGCTGCGGACCCGAAGATATCTGGTGTCGATGAGACTAACTCCTTCAAGCTCATCGACGAAGATGACCCCGATTTCATCGACGATGCCGCAGAATTGCAAGATATCGAGGAAGCAGAAGACGAGGAGCTCGGGCAAACCCCCGACGGGCAGGCGGCCTCGCATGACGCGATTGACGACGCTGAACGTGAGGCGCTCGATGAAGCCCTGCCGCGCATCGACATTGCTCAATCCGGTGGAAGCGATTCGCTCGCCAGCGAGCAGACGCGCAAGATCGACCTGAACGCAGCGAATACCGTCGACCTATCGGGCTTCGAGCGGCTTGTCGACTCGAGCTATGTCCCGCCTGCGCGCTCGTGGCGCTCCGGCGATACGATGGAGCTTCCCAAAATCGAAGGCGAGCCCGCGCCTGCCCAGAAGAAATACGAGTCGCCCGACGCCGAGAAGGAAGCGAAGAAATGCAAGGCTGCCCGTAGAACCCGCGCGATCGTTGCGGTCGTCGTTGTGGCCATCCTCGCCGCCGCGGCAATCGGCGTCACTTATTCGATGGAGCTTTGGGGCGGAAAGACCGTGCCCGATGTGTCGGGGGAGGCCCAGGCTGACGCGATTTGGCTCCTCGAGAGCAAGGGATTTGCCGTCGACACGTCGCAGGTGAAATCGGATGAGGTCGAGGGCATCGTTCTCATCACCGACCCCGCTGCAGGTTCGCGCGTTCCCAGCGGCACCACGGTGAACGTCTCCATTGCAACCCCGCGTGCCGTCCCCGACATCGTGGGGAGCACCCAAGATGAGGCGAAGGCTGCCTTTGAGAAGGAAGGGCTTGGCAACGTTACGTTCAAGACGGTGAAATCGGACGAGACCGAGGGCACTGTGCTCGAAGTCGAGCCTCAAGCAGGCACGAAAGTGAAGTCGGCAACCGCCGTGACCGTCACGGTTGCCGAGTCCTACGTTGTGCCTGACGTCACCGGCAAATCACAGGACGACGCCACTGCCGCGCTCAAGGAAGCGGGCTACGCTGTCGAGGTCGCAACCAAGTATTCTGAAGACGGCTCCGAGGGCACGGTGCTCTCCACCGATCCCGCTGCCGAAACGAAGCTGAAATCGGGATCCACCGTGACGATTACCGTGTCGAAATCGCGCGAAAAGGAGCTCATCTCAGAAACCTATGCCTTTTTCAGCAAGGGCGCTACCGTTGTCGTGGACGGCATTAACTACGAGGTGGTCTCCTGTGACAGTGTAAACTACGAGGGCGACGGGCGCGTGAGCTACACAATCACCGCCAAGAAGTTCGAAAACACGCTGTTTTTCGGCACGATTTACGGCTCGGCGGAGCAGAAGTCGGGCACCATCAAGTGGAACTCGGACAACAGCATTGCCTCCAGCAATCCATCGCTTAAGAAGTAGCGCTCGTGGCACACCCCACCTACACCGCGCGCGTCATCGTCGTGCGCAAGACGAAGCTGCGGGAGAGCGACCTTATCCTCACCCTTCTCGCCGAGGACGGCTCTCAGCTTCGCGCGGTCGCCAAGGGGGCGCGCAAGCCGAAAAGCAGCTTCGCCTCGCGGCTCGAACTCTTCTCGGTGGCAGACGTCCTCTGCGCGAAGGGCCGCTCGCTCGATGTGGTGTCTGAGGCGCGCCTCGTCGAAGGCAACGCCGCCCTGCGTGGCGACATCGAGCGCACCTCCGCCGCCGCCCCTATAGCTGAGCTCGTCGAACGCACCACGCAGGCGGGCCTCGAATGCCCGAACCTCTTCGCGATGACGCAGACCGCGCTTCGGGCGATGTGCGACTCAGACGCCGCAGGCGCGCCTTCAATCGCTGCCGGCCATCTTTTGAAGGCGTTCGCCATGACCGGTGTGCGACCCGTACTCTCCGAGTGTGCCGCTTGCGGAAATCCCGTGACGCCCCTGCCAGACGGCTCGCTTGCCTTCTCCCCGCGCGAAGGCGGTGTGATATGCTCGCACTGTCGTGTCCATACGGAAGCTGGCTACATCGACGCCCAAACCGCCGAATGGTCGAACTTCCTTCTGCGCTCGACGTTCTCCGACATCGCATGCGCGCGCATGGGGGTACGCGAGGCGTTCTCGGTGCTCGATCTGTGCCAGCGATGGTGCCTCGAGCATGTCGGCTGTAGGCTTCGCTCGCTCTCGTTTATGTTCACGAGCGGGCTTTACGAATCGAAATGACGGAAAGAGGAAGAAATGTACACCTATCGCACCAAAGGGGTTTGCTCCCGCGCCATCAACGTTGAGGTCGAGGGCGACAAGATCAAGCATGTCGACTTCATCGGTGGATGCAACGGCAACCTGAAGGCAATTTCCAAGCTTGTCGAGGGCAAAGACATCGCCGAGGTCTGCTCGATCCTCGATGGAAACACCTGCGGCAATCGTTCCACTTCGTGCGCTGACCAGCTTTGCCACGCCCTTCGCGAGGCGAAATCTGCCGAATAACGGCCAGATTGTGCAGAACAGGTGGGAATGCTCCTTGTCTCGCTTGCCGCACCGAAGACGTCCCATTACAATAAGCAGGCTGCCATAACGGCAGCTGGTTCGCCCCTAGTTCGCATGCGCCACCCGCTTGCCTACCCGGGACGATCGAGAGCTTAGATACTTGAAAGGTGGAAAACAAATGGCAACAAAGCTCAGCATCTCCAAGGAGAAGACCGCCGAACTCATCAAGGAATTCGGTAAGTCCGACAACGACTCCGGCTCCGCCGAGGTCCAGGTCGCCATCCTCTCCGAGCGCATTCGCAATCTTACCGAGCATCTGAAGTCCCACAAGAAGGACAATCACACCCGTCGTGGCCTGATGAAGCTCATCGGTAAGCGTCGCGGCCTCCTGAAGCACATCAAGGAGCGCGACATCGAAGAGTACCGCGCACTCATCAAGAAGCTCGGTATTCGCGACAACATCTAAGCTTGGAACGTGGGCCCGCAACTTGCGGGTCCCGTGCTATATGCAAGGCGGTCGCGCATCGCATTCGGCGGGCGCGCTCGTGGAAGCGGGGGAATGTGAGTACCCCGCAGCCGAAGAAGCTCAGGCGCAATAGGGCGCATGAGGCTAAGAGAAAGAAAGAAACACATGGAAAAGATCGTCGAATCCTTCGAGCTGTACGGTAAGCAGTACCGCTTCGAGACTGGCGAGCTGGCCAAGCAGGCAACCGGTGCCGTGCTGGTCACCCAAGGCGACACCACGATCCTCGTGACCGCCGTCGTCTCCAAGCAGGAGAAAGACTACGACTTCTTCCCCCTCACGGTCGACTACATCGAGAAGATGTACTCCGTCGGCCGCATCCCCGGCGGTTACTTGAAGCGCGAGGCGCGTCCCTCCGAGAAGGGCACCTTAAACGCTCGTATGATCGACCGTCCGATCCGCCCCGGTTTCCCCGACGGCTACAAAAACGAGGTCCACATCGTCGCAACGACGCTCGTGTGCGACGGCGAGAATCAGCCTGACGTCATCTGCGTCGGCGGCGCGTCGGCGGCACTGCTTGTCGGCGGTGCCCCCTTCGACGGCCCTGCCGCCTGTGTCAAAATCGGCCGCAACGCCGAAACGGGCGAGTTCATCGTCAACCCCACCTACGAGGAGGACGCCAACTCCGACCTCGACCTCACCATTGCCGGCACCAAGGACTACATCTCCATGGTCGAAGCGGGCGCTAAGGAAATCTCGGAAGAGGACATGCTCGCTGCCATGACCTTCGGCCAGGAAGCGATCGCCGCGTTCTGCGACAAGCAGGCAGAGTTCATCGCCAAGGTCAATCCCACTCCGATGGAGTACAAGCTCCATACCCCCGCTCCTGAAATTGCCGAACGCGTCGAGCCATACTTCGATCGCATGTCCGCAGCGCTCAAAGACGCCGACAAGCTCTCGCGCATGGGCAAGGTCGAGGATCTAAAGGCCGAGATCACCACCAACGAGTTCTCCGACGAAGAGCGCGCAAGCTGGGGCTCCGACATCGCTGCTGCGCTTAAGAAGCTCGAGAAGAAGGCCATGCGCAAGATGGTCATCGAGACCGGCGAGCGCGCCGACGGCCGCCGCCCGGACGAGATTCGCCCGCTTCACATCGTTCCTGGCTACCTGCCCCGCGTTCACGGCTCCGGCCTCTTCCAGCGCGGCCAGACCCAAGCGCTCTCCATCTGCACGCTCGGCATGCTCAACGAGTGGCAGCGCCTCGACACCATCGAGCCGGTCGAGGGCAAGCGCTACATGCACCAGTACAACTTCCCGCCGTACTGCACCGGCGAAGTCGGCCGCATGGGCTCCCCGAAGCGCCGAGAAATCGGCCACGGCGCCCTCGCTGAGCGCGCACTTCTGCCCGTGATCCCCTCCGAGGACGAGTTCCCCTACGCCATCCGCGTGGTCTCCGAGATCATGGAGTCCAACGGTTCTTCTTCGATGGCTTCCACCTGCGGCTCCACTCTCGCGCTCATGGATGCGGGCGTACCCATCAAGGCCCCCGTCTCCGGCATCGCCATGGGTCTCATCAAGGAAGGCGACGACGTCGTTATCCTTTCCGATATCCAAGGCCTCGAGGACTTCCTCGGCGACATGGACTTTAAGGTTTGCGGCACGTCGAAGGGCATCACCGCACTTCAGATGGACAACAAGGCCAAGGGCCTGTCCGTGGACATCCTCGCCCGCGCGCTCAAGCAGGCACACGAAGGTCGCGCATTCATCCTGAGCGCTATGCTCGAGAAGCTGCCCGAGCCCCGCGCTGAGCTTCGCGACACCGCGCCGCGCATCGAAACCATCCACATTCCCGTCGACAAGATCCGCGACGTCATCGGCTCTGGCGGCAAGGTCGTCCGCGGCATCCAGGAGGAGACGGGCGCCAACATCGACATCCAGGAAGACGGCACCATCCACATCGCTGCAGTCGAGGGCAAGGCCGGCGAGGCTGCCAAGGCCATGATCTTGGGCATCGTGAAGGAGCCCGAGGTCGGCGAGGTCTACGAGGGCGAAGTCGTCGGTATCAAGGACTTCGGCGCCTTCGTGAAGCTCACGCCGGGCAAGGACGGCCTGCTCCACATCTCCCGCGTCGCCAACGGCCGCGTGGGCAAGGTTGAAGATGTCCTCTCCCTGGGCGACATCGTGAAGGTGCAAGTCCTCGAGGTCGACCCGAAGACGGGCAAGATCTCGCTCGATCGACTCGACAAGCCCGATGCCCCGGAAGGTTCCGCCGACAACGGACGCGAGCATTCTCACCGCAACAACAATGATCGCGGTGAGCGCGACATGCGCCCCGGCCGCAGCCAGCGCTCGAGCAACGGCCGCACGCCGCGCCGTCGCCACGAAGCCTAAATCACGCACTATCCGACTGCATGAGAAACGGAGACACCATGATTAAAGTAGCTGTTTCTGGATGCTTCGGCCGCATGGGTTCGGCGGTCATCGACGCCGTGAGCGCCGCAGACGATATGGAAGTCGCCTGCGGCATCGACCCCTTCCCCAAGGAGGGGGCATCGTTCACGGTCTACTCCTCGATGGAGGAGGCCGTGGCTGCTGGTGGGTTCGACGTCGTCGTCGATTTCACGCAGCCGAGCGTTATCGAGGGAAACCTTCGCTGCGCGCTGCCCGCCGGCATCGATTGCGTCGTCGGCACGACAGGGCTCTCCGATGAAAAGCTCACCGAACTCGCTGCGCTTGCGCCTTCCGGGACATGCTTGTTCTACGCCCCGAACTTCACGACAGGCGCGGTGCTCATGATGGAGTTCGCCAAGGCGGCAGCCCCTTACTTTCCCGAGGCGGAAGTCATCGAGATGCACCATTGCAACAAGAAGGACGCGCCTTCGGGCACGGCCATGCGCACGGCGCAGATCATCTCAGATGCGCGAAGCGGCCGCGCGAGCGAGGCACCCGGGGCTGAGACGGAGCTTCCAGGGGCCGAAGGTGCGCGCGGTGCGCTTGTCTCGGGTGTTCCGGTGCACTCCGTACGTTCGATGGGTTACGTCGCGAGCCAGGAGGTCGTCTTCGGATCGATGGGGCAGACGCTCACCATCCGCCACGACTCCTGGGATCGAGCGTCCTACATGCCTGGCGTTTTGCTGGGTATCAGGAGCGTCGGTGCTCGTGAGGGCCTGATTGTAGGTTTGGAGAACTTCATGCATGAGGCGTAATCCGCCCTGCGCACTTTGGCATAATAGATAAATCGAGCATATGTTCGCCTCCTTGCCTTTATGGCGGGGAGGCGCATGCATGGATTAAGGAGACGCCCATGTCGAACGCTGAACCCCGTTTCGGTCGCCTGATCACCGCTATGGTCACGCCCTTCAACGATGAACGCGAACTCGACCTCGACCGTGCGCAGGCACTTGCCACGCGCCTTATCGAGGGCGGTAATGACTCGCTTATCATCAATGGAACCACCGGCGAGAGCCCCACGGTCTTCTACCCTCAGAAGATCGAGCTTTTCCGCGCCGTCGTCGAGGCGGTCGGCGGCAAGGCCTCCGTCATCGCCAACGTGGGGGACAACTGCACGGCCGACACCGTTAACTTCGCCAAGGACGTCGCGAAACTCGGTGTCGACGGCTTCATGTGCGTCGTCCCGTACTACAACAAGCCTCCGCAAGAGGGAATGTACCAGCACTTCAAGACCATTGCGAATGCGGTGGAGCTCCCCATCATCCTCTACAACATCCCGGGCCGCTGCGTTGTCAACATGGAAGCTGAGACCACGCTGCGCCTCGCCAACGATTGCGAGAACGTCATCGCCGTGAAGGAGGCGTCCGGCAAGATGGATCAGATCGCAACCATCGCTGCTGCCGCTCCCGAGGGCTTCAGCGTGTATTCCGGCGACGACTCCGCAACCTATGACATCATGCGCCTCGGCGGCGCGGGTGTCATCTCGACAACCGGCAACGTCGCGCCTGAGCGCATGAAAGAGCTCGTCACGAAGTGCGCCGAAGGCAAGTGGGACGAGGCATGGGCTGCCCACGAAGCGCTTCTGCCGCTTATGAACGGCCTGTTCGAAACCTCGAACCCCATTCTCGTGAAGGAAGCCCTCAAACTTGTCGGCTTCCCCGTCGGCGGCGTGCGCCTGCCGCTTATCGACGCCACCGCCGAGCAATCGGCTCGCCTCGCATCGATCATGCGCGAGGTCGGCGTCCTTTAATCGATCAGCGCGAACGCCCGCAGGTGGATTGCGCCTGCGGGCGTTCGCGTACCGTGATAAAGGAAATATATGGAAAAGGAAAAACATACCGAATCAGCTTCTCGTCAGCCCGACAACGGTGCCGCGGAGAAGGGAAAGAAAACCAAAACATACAAGCATGTGAAGCTCGAGCACAAGCGCCCCCAGCTTACCAAGGGTGGGGAAGCGGGCGATGGCGCTCAGAAGAAGCGCAAGCCCACCCAAAAGAAGCGTTCATCGAGCGCGGGCAAGGACCCCAAGGCCAAGCTGAAGATCATCCCTCTCGGCGGCCTTGACGCCATCGGCAAGAACATGACCGTGTTCGAATGTGGAAACGACATGATCGTCGACGATGCGGGCCTTATGTTCCCCGACGACAATCATCCCGGCGTCGATCTTATCCTGCCGGACTACACCTATGTGCTCGAGCATGCCGACAAGCTGCGCGGCATCGTCATCACGCACGGCCACGAGGACCACACTGGCACGATCCCGTACCTTCTGAAGGATCTCGATCGCCAGGTTCCCATCTATGCGACCAAGCTCACGCTCGGCCTCATCGAGGGAAAACTCGCCGAGCATCGCATCAAAAACGCCAAGCTCGTTGAAATCAAGCCCGGCCAGCAGGTGAAGATGGGCTGCTTCACGACGGAGTTTTTCGCCGTGAACCACTCGATTCCCGGCGCCGTGGGCGTGTTTCTGCAGAGCCCGGCGGGCAACGTGCTGCACACCGGCGACTTCAAGCTCGACCAGACCCCGATCGACGGTGTTCACTTCGACTTCGGAGCGCTTGCGCGCTACCACGAAATCGGCGTCGACCTCATGATGAGCGACTCCACAAACGCGACGAAGTCCACGTTCACGCCGAGCGAGGCCGAAGTCGGCAAGACCCTGAACCGCATCATCAGCCAGGCGAAGCAGCGCGTCATCATCGCCTCGTTCGCGAGCCATATCCACCGCATGCAGCAGATCTGCGACGCCGCGCGCGCGAACGGCCGCAAGGTCGTCGTCACGGGCCGTTCGATGGTGCAGAACACCGACATTGCTCGCAAGCTGGGATACCTCAACATTCCCGACGAGGACCTGATCGACGCTTACGAGCTGAAGGGCATCCCGCCCGAGAAGGTCGTCATCATGTGCACGGGCAGTCAGGGCGAGCCGCTCTCAGCCCTCGCACGCATCGCGAACGGCGAGCACAAGACGATCGACATCGAGGAAGGCGACACCGTCATCATTTCAGCGACGCCTGTCCCCGGTAACGAGAAGGCCGTCACGCGCGTCATCAATTCGCTCGCGAAAATTGGTGCAGACGTGTACGACAAGAGCCGCGCGCGCGTCCATGTTTCGGGACACGCGGGTGCTGAGGAGCTCAAGATCGTTCTCTCGATCGTGCAGCCGAAGTCCTTCATGCCCGTCCACGGAGAGTCGACGCACCTGCGCGCCCACGCTCGCCTCGCGGAAGCAACCGGCGTGCCGAAGGACAACATCTTTTTATGTGAGAACGGCGAATCGCTCGAGCTCACCCCGCGCGGCGTCCATCGCGGTGAGGTTGTCCAGAGCGGCATCGTCTACGTCGACGGCCTGTCGGTCGGCGACACCTCGCAAGACGTCCTCGACGAGCGCTGCGCGCTCGGCGAGCAGGGCTTTGCTTGCATCGCAGCTGCTGTCTCGCTTTCGCGCCACGAGGTGCAGGGCGAAGTCCAGGTGGAGATGCGCGGCATTACCGGCGGCGACGACGCATACCTCGCGCACGACGCTGAAGCTGCTGTGAAGAGCGCGCTTCGCAAGGCGCTTGGCAAGAACGCCACGCTCAAGGAGGCCAAGAAGGCCGCGCGCGACGCGCTTTTGTCCCTGCTGTGGGAGCGCACCAAGCAGCGTCCTATGGTTATCGCCAACCTACTTGAGATTTAAACGACCCAACATGCCCCCGCGCCCCAGCGACGCGGGGGCCTGCTTCGCAGACACGCAGCATTAACGAACCAGTTAGGAGCAATAGTGGCTCGGAAGCCATCTTCGTCGTCGAGGAACACCGCCGCGAACCGTCGCCCACAAAGCGCAGGATCCGGGAAGCCGGGCACGCGCAAGGGGCGCAATCCACGCGCCCAGAAGGCGGCTGACGCCGAACGCGATTCCCGCAAGCTCATTGACGAGTACGCGAAACGCGACATCGTGGGCATCGCCTTCACTGTTGCGGCCGTCGTGCTCTTCATCGCGGCCGTCATGCGCTCCGACGCGATCGTGACCTCCTTCATTTCGAGCGCGCTTCATCTCACGCTCGGAATCGGTGCCTATATCCTGCCACTGTTCCTGCTGGCTATCGGAATCACCTTCCTCATCCGCTTCGAAGCAGAACGCGTGCCGACCCGCGTCGCAGTGGGTCTTGCACTCGTCTTCGTCGCGTTGCTCTCGGTGTTCGCTCTTGCGACGCCGTTGCCTGAGGGAGGCGACCCTGCGGGCATCCTGTTCAACGAACATGAGTTGACCGTTCGGGGCGGCTATATCGGAGCGGGCATCGCCTGGCTCGGCATTACATTATTCGGGCAGGTTATCTCGATGATTATCGTCATCGGCGTCGCTGTTGCCGGCTTGTGTATCATCGGCTTGTCCATCTCCAAGCTCATTGAGAAAATCAGGGAAAGCCGTGCCGAGCGCCGAGCGGAGGAGGGTGCGGGCGCGTCGTTCCCCTTCGCGAGGATTCGCCGCAACTCAAAGAGAATCGATACGGCAGATGACGAAGCTCCCGAGGTCGACAGCAGCGCCGAGACGCGGGTCATCGCCGCGCATCCCCTGGCAACCCCCAAGTCCATCGCGCAGGGAGCGTCTTCCTCCGCGAAAACCCGAACCCTCGGCCGCGCAGAGCGCAAGGCGGCTCGCCTCGCCGAGCTCGAGGAGCAACAGGCAAGCACTTCCGATGGGGGAGAAGTTCAACCTGCCTCGATGCCGACCCGCCGGATCGAGCCCATCGAGGGCACGTCTTCGTCGCTCACGCGCAAGCTCGGCAAAAAGGCTGATTCCGACGCAGCGGCACCGCAAGAAGAGGCGCCCAAGCCCAAGAAGGCAGCACGCGCGAAACTGCCCGCAAGCGCTCCGACCCCGCTCGAAGGCTTCACGCTGCCCTCGATGGACCTGCTTTCCTACTCCAACGACCCCGAGAAGGACCGTGCATCCGAAATCGAGCTCCAAGATACAGCTGCCCACCTGCAAGAAACGCTTGCCGATTTCCATATCATGGCCGACGTTGTCGGGTGGGTCGCAGGCCCCACGGTCACGCTCTTCAAGGTCGACCTTCCTGCGGGCGTGCGTGTAAGCCGCGTCACAGCGCTCTCCGACGACATCGCGCTCGCGCTCGCCGCCCCAGGTGTTCGCATCTTCGCGCCCATCCCTGGGACGAACTACGTCGGCATCGAGGTGCCTAACCGTACTCGCCAGACCGTCTTTCTAGGCGATGTCCTCAAAGACGCCGATGGCGGCCCGTTGCTTATGGCAATTGGCAAAGACGTCGAGGGCACGTCGATCATAACCGATCTCGCGAAGATGCCCCACCTCCTCATCGGCGGCACGACCGGCTCCGGCAAATCGGTGTCCATCAACGCCATGATCATGTCAATCCTCATGCGCGCGACGCCCGCCGAGGTCCGCTTCATCATGATCGACCCGAAGCGCGTCGAATTCACGCCTTATAACGGGATTCCCCATCTCTACGTCCCGGTCGTGACCGAGGCGAAGGAGGCGGCGAGCGCACTCGCCTGGGGCGTCGCTGAGATGGAGCGCCGCTTGAAGGTCTTCTCGAAGGTCGGCGCCAGAAACATCGGCCAATACAACGCGAAAGTGCACGCAGCGCATGAGAATGCGGAAGCGGCAGACGACCCCATCCCCGAGGAGCTTGCCACGCAGCTTCCCTATATCGTGATCATCATCGATGAGCTTGCCGACCTTATGATGAACGTTGGCAAGGAAGTCGAGTTCTCCATCAGCCGCATCGCGCAGCTCGCCCGTGCCGCGGGCATCCATCTCATCGTGGCGACGCAGCGCCCTTCCACCAACGTGGTGACCGGTCTCATCAAGGCGAACATCACGAACCGCATCGCGTTCAACGTGGCGTCCGGCATTGACTCGCGCGTCGTTTTGGACACCCCCGGAGCCGAGAACCTCATCGGTCTGGGCGACATGCTCTTCAGCAAGCCCGAGTACGCGAAGCCGCAGCGTATCCAGGGGTGCTATGTCTCCGAGGACGAGATCAACGCTGTGGTCGACACGTTGAAGGAACAGGGACAGCCCGAGTACCACTCCGAGATTTTGAAGACCAACATCGTGACGAACCTCTCGCAGTCGCCCGACGGCTCAGGCGGCACGGTGGAGGAGGACGACCCGCTTATCTGGGAAGCGGCCGACATCGTCGTGTCATCAGGTCTCGGATCGACCTCGAACATTCAAAGACGCTTGAAGGTGGGGTATTCGCGAGCAGGTCGTATAATTGACATGCTTGAGGAACACGGAGTCGTCGGCCCGCCCAACGGCAGTAAGCCGCGCGAGGTTCTCGTCGACGCCATGGAGCTCGAGACACTGAAGGCATTCGAAGCGAACGACGCCGCAAAGGAGTAGAAGGTGGCTAGCAATACGACATTCGGCGCTGTGCTCAGGGAAGCACGCGAACACCGGGGGATGGACGTCCAATCCATCGCGCGGCAGATGCGCGTTCGCGCCGACATCATTCGCGCAATCGAGAACAACGACTTCACGCGCATGCCGCCTCGTGGATACGCGAAGAACATGGTCGCCACCTACGCGCGCATCGTCGGCGTCAACCAAACGACCATCACGCGGATGTACCTTGAGGCAGCAAACGCCTACGAGACGGGGAAGATGAAAAACGATTCGAGCCGTGTGCCGAACATGAGGTCACAGCGCTCATCGCGCGGCTCTAGCTCGCGACAGGCCGACGATTCGCCGCGCCGGTCATCGGGGCGCCTCATGTTTGACGACCGGCGCGATGCGCGAGGAACGGCACGAGGCAACGACCATGTGCACACGTCGCGCAGGCCGCTCTCGCCGGGAAGCCCGCAGTATACCAACCTCTACGCAGCGCCGCAGAACGTAACGCAGCAGCGCCCAAAGCTTCCTCTGCTCATCGGCATCGGCGTCATCGCCGTGATCATAATCATCATCTGCGTGTTCGTGTTCGGCGGCAAAGAATCCAAGCCCGCTCAGGAAACGCCGACCGTGCCCATCACGGGCTTGTCTGATACGTCGAACAAGCAGGCACAAGGCGACTCCGAGAGCACCTCGAACTCAGACTCCCAGACCCAGCAGTCCTCCGTCGCTCCGACGAAGGCCACCTTCACCTACAAGGTCGCGTCGGGTTCGAGAGTCTACATCGAGATCTACGAGGGCGATTCGAGCTCGGCATCCGTCGCCGAGACGGTAACGGGGCCGGCTGAGAAGTCCTTTGACGTCACGACTAAGCTGCGCTTCATTTCCGACGCTTCGAGCGCAGTTGAGGTCACCGTCGACGGGGAGAAGGTCGACTTGACCGAGAACAGCAACGGCATGTACGACTACACCGTCGACTTCTCGCAGATTCTTGCGAAATGGCAGCAGGACCACGGCCAAGCAAGCTCGTCGTCGAGCGCAACCTCAAGCGATTCAGCGAAATCGACTTCGACGTCGTCACCCAGCAGCACGAAAAGCACCATCTCTTCTTCGTCGAGCAACGCAACCTCGACGAAGAGCACGACCCGCACATCCGAATAAGCAAGGAGGCCCACATGGCAAAGGAATCGAGCTTCGATATCGTTTCGACCGTTGATTTCCAGGAAGTCGACAATGCTTTCCAACAGGCTAAACGCGAGATTTCACAGCGCTACGATCTGAAGGACTCGGGCGCTGAGATCACACTCGACAAACAGAACAAGACCCTTGGCATCCACGCACCGGCAGACTTCGTCGCCCGTCAGGTGAAAGACGTGATCGGCAGCAAGCTCGTGAAGCGCGGGATCGAACTTACCGCTGTGAAGTGGGGCGAGCCGCAAGCCGCAACCGGGCAGAGCGTGCGTCTTTCCGCCACGATCGTCGACGGCATCGATAAGGAAACGGCAAGCAAGATCAGCAAGGACATCCGCAACCTCAAGCTGAAATGCAAGGCGACCATCGAAGGCGACAAGCTCCGCGTCTCCTCAGCTTCCCGCGACACGCTCCAGGAGGTCATCGCCTTCCTGAAAGGCCAAGACTACGGCCAACCGCTTCAGTACACGAACTATCGCTAGGAATCCTTGTTCATGACAGTGGAAGTTACCCAAGGCGGCGGGCGCTCCGTCGCCTTCATCACGCTCGGCTGCGCCAAAAACGAAGTCGACTCCGAGAAGATGCGCGCAAAGGCGAAAGCCGTGGGCTATCACATCGAGCAAGACCCCGAGAAGGCCGATGCGATCGTCATCAACACCTGCTCGTTCATTCAAAGTGCTACAGAGGAAAGCCTCGAGGCAATCTTCGAGGCAGCGGGCATGGAAAACGTCGCCTCGGGAGATGCCAAGCTCATTGTCGCAGGTTGCATGCCGGCACGCTACGGCGACGAGCTTGCGGCGGAGCTGACCGAGGCCTGCGCTTTTGTCCCCTGCAGCAAGGAGGACGATCTCGGAGATATTCTTAATGCCCTGTTCGGAGGCTCGCCCGAGCGCGCCGCGGCGGACGATGATTCCGATGACGAGCCCGCAAGCGTCTCAGCGTACGTGAAGATTTCCGACGGCTGCGACCGCTTCTGCTCATATTGCGCGATTCCCTATATTCGCGGGCGCTATCATTCTTTCGCACTTGAAGACATCGACCGCGAGGTGGCTGCTCATGTCGCAAAGGGCGCACGGGAAATCGTGCTTATCGCCCAGGATACCGGCCGTTGGGGACAGGACTTCGAGGAACCGTCATCGCTTGCAGCGCTTATGGACGAGCTTGCGCAGCGCTACCCGTCGACGTGGTTTCGCGTCATGTACGTCCAACCCGAGGGAATCACCAACGAGCTGCTCAAGACCATAGCGGATCGCGACAACATCTGCTCCTATCTCGATATCCCGCTCCAGCATGTCGACAAGTCGCTTCTGCGCGCCATGAACCGCGCAGGCTCGCGCGAGAAGTATCTGGCGCTCGCCGAGCGGATTCGCACAGCGATTCCTAACGTCACCTTGCGCACAACGCTAATCGCAGGATTCCCCGGAGAAACGGAAGACCAGTTCGAAGAGTTGTGCGATTTCGTCTCCGAAGGGCTTTTCGACTACATCGGCGTCTTCGCGTACTCGCGCGAGGAGGGTACGACCGCATACGAGCTGCCTGGCCAGATCGACGAGGACATCAAAGCCGAGCGCGCGCAGACCTTGCGCGACCTTGCCGATGCATCGTGCACGCCGCGCATCGCGCAGCGTGTGGGCCAGGAAATGGACGTGCTCGTAGAGGGCATCGAAGAGGACGGTCAACTGTTCGGCCGCGCGATGTGCCAAGCCCCCGACGTTGACGGCGAGACCTACCTCACCGAGGGGAACGTGGGCGACATCGTTCGCGTTCGCATTGCCGACACGCTGCTCTACGAGATGGAGGCAGAGTAATGTCGACCGAGTTGAAACCGGGGGAGACCGACAAGCTTTGGACGATCTCGAACATCATCACGCTCGTGCGCATCTGCCTCGTCCCGGTGTTCGTCGTGGCGCTTATCACCCCCTGGCCGACCTGGTTCAGTATTGCAGGCGTTTCATCGACCACAAAAAGCCTGATTGCGGCCCTTATCTTCATCTTGATATCATGCACGGACTGGCTTGATGGCTACCTCGCTCGCAGCCGCGGCGAGGTGACGAACTTCGGCAAGTTCATGGATCCGCTCGCGGACAAGATTCTCGTTTGCGCGGCGCTTCTCGCGCTGGTTGAGCTAAGGGTTCTGCCTTCTTGGCCGGTGCTCATCATCTTGGCACGCGAGTTCATCGTGTCGGGCATCCGCATGGTCGCCGCGGACAAGGGCGTCGTCATCGCGGCAAGCTGGTATGGCAAGGCGAAGACCGTCACGCAGATCATCGCAATCGTGCTGTTCATCGTAAAGGACTCCATCCTCCCCGTGACCAGCCCGAACCCCTTTGACAACCCGCTCTACGTGCTCTCGTGGCTCGTCATGGTCGTAGCGCTCGCTCTCACTATCATTTCAATGATGGATTACTTCGCAAAGGCGCGCCATCTCCTCGGGTTCACCACAAGCAAGGAACGAGCTCTCCAGCGAGAGGGGAACGCAAAGAGCGAATCGAACGAGGAAATCGCACGTCGCATCATCGAAAGCGCGAGCGAGAAGGGTGCGACCATCGGGTGCGCAGAGAGCCTGACAGGAGGCCTCATCGCGGGCGCTCTCACGGCGATCCCCGGAAGCTCGCAGGTTGTGCACGGTGCGATTGTGAGCTATGTGAACGACATCAAGCATCGCGAGCTCGGCGTCAACGCGGAGGTTCTCAAGACCGAAGGGGCCGTCTGCGAAGCGGTCGCCCGGCAAATGGCAGAGGGTGCACGCAAGAACCTCGATGTCGACATAGCCGTCGCTGTGACGGGAATCGCAGGTCCCGGTGGAGAAGAGCCGGGCAAGCCGGTCGGCACCGTATGGGCCGCGGTTTCCGCGCAAAACTCCTGCGAAGCGATGTGCTTCCATTTCGAGGGCAATCGCGAAGAGGTCCGCAATGCGACAGTTCGGGAAGCTCTGCGCATGATCGAGGGCGCGCTTTCGACGAGTTTCGCTTAATTTCCTGCAGATAAGCTGCCAGGAATCGGGAAGGTTTTCGTAAAAGCTCCGCCAGAATGCGACGTTACGATTCTGTTGAGGCAAGTTCCACCGCGAGCCTTGACACACAAACGTTTGTTCGTATAATGAGGAGCTATGACATGGATGAAATCGCCGTAATCGGAGGAGAAGGAATGAACGACGAAAAAGCCAAGATGCTCAAGATCACAACCGATCAGATCGAGCAGAAATTCGGTCGGGGATCGATCATGAAGCTTGGCGAAGGGGGCGAGCACCTCAACATCGGCGTCATTCCCACCGGGGCACTGCCGCTCGACGCAGCCCTCGGAATCGGAGGCGTGCCTCGTGGCCGCATCATCGAGATTTACGGCCCTGAATCATCGGGCAAGACAACCCTTGCCCTCCAGATTCTCGCCGAAGCCCAAGCGATGGGCGGTGTGGTCGCCTTCATCGACGCTGAGCATGCGCTCGACCCTGTGTATGCCGCCCGCCTCGGTGTCGACATCGACGAGGTGCTCATTTCCCAGCCCGACACGGGCGAGCAAGCGCTCGAAATCTGCGATATGCTCGTGCGCTCCGGTGCGATCGATGCCGTCGTAGTCGACTCGGTCGCGGCGCTTGTCCCCCGAGCCGAAATCGAAGGCGAGATGGGCGACACCACCGTCGGACTTCAGGCGCGACTCATGTCTCAGGCGCTGCGCAAACTCGCAGGCTCCCTTTCGAAATCGAACACAACCTGCATCTTCATCAACCAGCTCCGCGAGAAGATTGGCGTCATGTTCGGTAACCCCGAAACTACGACAGGCGGCCGCGCCCTGAAGTTCTTCTCCAGCGTGCGTATCGATATCCGCCGCATCGACAGCATTAAGAAGGACGGCGAGGTCGTGGGTAACCGCGTTCGCGCAAAGGTCGTCAAGAACAAGGTCGCGCCTCCGTTCCGCCAGGCCGAGTTCGACCTTATGTACGGCGAAGGAATCTCCCGTGAGGGCTGCATCGTCGATATGGCCGTCGAATGCGGCGTCGCAAAGAAGAGCGGCGCGTGGTACACCTACGGCGAAGAGCGCTTGGGGCAAGGTCGCGAGGCTGCGAAGGCCACGTTGCGTCAAAACCCCGAGATGAGGGAAGAGCTCGAAAACAAAGTTCGCGAAGCGTTCGAAATCCCCATCCCGACGCGCACCGCAGAAGAAGCCGATGCAGTCACCCCCGTCGCCAAACCGAAGAAGAAATAGCGGTTCATGGCAACGCTCGTCGACATAGAGCAGCTAAAGCGCAATATCAGGGAAATCGAGTCCTCCTCCGTTTATGAAGAGACCAGCTTGGCGGAGGAGGAGGCAAAGGCCTTCAAGAAGATTCTGAAACTTGCAAGCATCCGTGAACAAGCGAGCAAGAAGCTCCATGAGAGGCTCATCAAGGACGGCTTTAGCGAACAGGCTGTCTCGAACGCCCTTGGGCGCGCAATCGAGGCACACATCGTCGACGACGAGCGCTATGCCGAAGCCTTCATGCGCACCCAGCTGGCGCAGGGCAAAGGCCGTCGCGGCGTCGAACGCGCTCTCGAACAGCTCAATATCGACTCGCCATCGGAAGAAGCATGGCAGCTCGCCTACGAGCAATTCGGAGACGATGAGCTCGAGCGAGCAATGGCGCTTTTACACCGAAAGCCACCGCGGTCGAAGAATCTCCGAGAAGGCGCCTATCGTAAGCTTGTCCAAAAAGGGTACAGCGCAGACGTCGCCGCTTCCGCCGCGAGACGCTGGAGCGAGTCTCTTGCTGCACCTGAATGCGAATATTTCGCCGACTAAGCGAGCAATTTCGCATTTTTTGACCTTGAGGGTTATATGACCAGCAAACATCCTCTATTATGTATGGAGGCATAAGTGATTTGCGTCCCATGAGGGACTTCATATATATCTATAACCCAATATGACGCTCCTTTTGATACGCGTTTCGCTTTGGCCCGGCATTGCCGGGTTTTTTATGCCATGACTACTGGAAACCAAAAAGGGAAGGGGGAGCATATGCCCGGAATTGTATGGCTGATTATCGGCGCAATCGTCGGCATAGCTCTCGGCTTCGTCATCACCCGCTACGTAATCAACGCCTCGACGAAGAAAGCTGCTCAAGAGGCCGACGACATGATTGCTGACGCAAAACGACAAGCCGAGACGATGCGCAAAGAGGCGGTCCTCGAAGCAAAGGACCAGGCTCTCAAACTCAAGCAGGAAGCCGAAGCAGAGAACAAGGAGCGCATGAAAGAGGTGCGCGCCGCTGAGAACCGCGTCTCCCAGCGCGAAGAATCGCTCGATCGCCGCGTTGAGTCGCTCGACGCAAGGGAGCATCAAATTTCCTCGTTGCAGGGCCAGATTGAACGCCGCGAGCGTGATGTCGCTCAAGTCGAGCAAGAAGCCTCGCAGCGCCTTGAGCGCATCGCGGGCATGACGCCCGAGGAAGCCAAGAACGAACTGCTCACCTCGCTGAAGGATGAGGTTGCTCACGAATCTGCCGCGATCATCCGCGATGCGGAAGCACAGGCGAAAGCCGAGGCAGACAAGAAGTCCCGCATGATCTTGAGCCTCGCCATCCAGCGCGTGGCTGCCGACCATTCGGCCGAGAACACGGTGTCGACGATCCATATCCCGTCCGACGACCTCAAAGGCCGCATCATCGGACGAGAGGGCCGCAATATCCGCTCGTTCGAGCAGCTCACCGGCACGAACCTCATCATCGACGACACTCCCGAGTGCGTCACCATCTCATGCTTCGACCCCGTTCGCCGTGAAATCGGTCGCGTCACGATGGAGAACCTCATCGCTGACGGCCGCATCCACCCGGCGCGCATTGAGGAGATGTTCGGCAAAGCCGAGCAGTACGTTAACCAGCGCGTTCGCGAAGCGGGCGAGCAAGCGGCTTTCGACACGGGGATCCACGACCTGCATCCCGAGCTCGTAAGAACCTTAGGCCGCCTTCGCTACCGCACCTCGTACGGTCAAAACGTGCTCAACCACTCGCTTGAGGTTGCATATCTTTCCGGCGTCATGGCCTCCGAACTTGGGCTCGACCCGATTCCTGCCAAGCGAGCTGGCTTGCTGCACGACCTAGGCAAGGCGGTTGACCACGAAGTCGAGGGCAGCCATGCCGTCATCGGCGCAGACCTTGCACGCCGCTTCGGAGAGCGCCCCGAAATCGTCCATGCGATCGAAGCGCACCACAACGACGTCGAGCCGAACAGCGTCCTCGACGTACTCGTGCAGGCCGCCGACGCCGTTTCCGCTGCGCGTCCTGGTGCACGTAAAGAAACCCTCGACGCATACGTCAAGCGTCTTGAGAAGCTCGAGGAAATCGCCAACTCCTACAAGGGCGTCGAGCGCACCTACGCTATCCAGGCCGGCCGCGAAGTCCGCGTCATGGTCGAGCCCGAAGTCGTCGACGAGGCTCAGACCGTCGTCTTGGCTCACGATATCGCTCACCGCATTGAGAGCGAGATGCAGTATCCGGGCCAGGTCAAGGTCGTTGTCATCCGTGAAAGTCGAGCCATCGGGATCGCAAAATAATACATGGGCGCATCGAATCTCGAACAATTCGTTGATTCCATCTGTGACGAAAGCCATCTCCGAATCGAAGACGATTTAGGGGATGGCTTCGTTCGTCTTCGCACGTCCGAAGCGGAGCGGCGTCAAGCTGCCCACGACATCCGATCGACCGAGGACATCGTTATCGAGCTGCTTCGCAACGCACGAGACGCCCATGCCCGCACCATTTTCCTTGCGGTAGGACGCGACGGGAATACTCGCAAGCTCACGATGCTCGACGACGGAGACGGCATTCCACTCGCCTTGCATGAGAAGATCTTCGAACCGCGCGTCACTTCCAAGCTCGACACTGTCCACATAGACAAATGGGGAGTCCACGGCAGGGGAATGGCTCTCTACTCGATCAAAGTGAACTCGACGCAGGCAAAGGTTCTCGCATCGGACAAGGATTTCGGTAGCGCGATTTACGTCGAAACCGACCTCACCAAACTTCCCGAACGTGCCGATCAATCGACCTTCCCTACGTTCGAAGTAACGGAAGCGGGAACCTACTCGATGCGAGGGCCGAAAAACATCGTCCGCACCGCAACGGAATTCGCCCTCGAATCAAGGAAGGCATGCACGGTTTATTGGGGTTCGGCGACTGAAATCGCCGCCACGCTCTACGAGTTCGGGGCGACGACCACCTCTCCTGCCCTTCGAGCCTTCTGCAAAGATCCGCTCGAGCTGCCAGTATGCAAACGCCTCTGCACTGCATCCGATCCGGCAAGCTTCGCTGAAATCGCAGAAGAATTGGGGCTCTCGCTTTCAGAACGATCGGCGCGCCGAATCTTAAATGAGGAGATCAAGCCCATCATTTCATTGGCTGAACTCGTAAGGACTCAGGCGATTCCCGCAAAGGAAAAGGCACACGAAACCTCGAAAGCGGCAAGTCAGAAAGCCGTCGATCGCGACGGCAGGTCGCTTCGTCTCTGCAATGAGGACAAGGCAATGCTCGCGGATTCCTGCAAGGATGCCTTCCTCGATATCGCCAATCGGTATTATCTTGATCCGCTCGGCGCACCTGAAGTGAAGGTCGGCCCCCAAAAGATCGAGATCACCCTGCGCTTCGATAAGCTGAGATAGCCGTTTGCGCAGGTTGCCACGCTGATGAGTAATTGCTATCATTTCTCTCAGTGACATAAATACCACCACTGAAACACACTACGAAACGACAAGGAAATGCTCGTGACAACCCCATCGGAATCGCAGCCGTCAATCGGCTGCTTAAAAGTGTCGTCGAAATCCTCTCCTGCATCTGTCGCTGGAGCGATCGCTGGCATGATCAAGGATGGACTTCACGTCGAGATTCAAGCGGTAGGGGCCGGCGCCGTGAACCAAGCAGTCAAAGCCATCGCTATCTCGCGTGGCTTCCTCTCTCCCGTGGGCGTCGAAATCGTATGCGCCCCATCCTTTGCCGACATCGTCATCGATGGCGAATACCGAACCGCCATCCGTTTCACCGTTGAACCGCGCGGCGCCGTGATACCTTCCATCGCCGCTGAACAGAAAACCGCCAACCCTACGGAGCGCTGATACCGCATGCATTCACCCATCAATGGGCTTACGTTCTGCATCCACACCTTCGGATGCCAAATGAATAAACACGATTCCGAGCGCATAGCAGGCATGCTCGAGGCGCTCGGAGCACTCATGGTAGAAACCGTTGAGGAATCCGATATCGTCGTCTTCATGACCTGCTGCGTCCGAGAAGCAGCCGACACACGCCTCTATGGCCAGGTTGCCTCCATGAAGAACATTCCACTTCGAGCAGAATCTCCTCTGTCGAAGCGCGTCATCGCTGTCGGCGGCTGCATCGGACAGCGCGACGGGGAGAAGCTCACTGAAGCCCTTCCTCATCTCGATGTCGTGTTCGGCACGCACAACCTTGGGTCGCTTCCGAGATTGCTCGAGGCGGCGATTGAGGGACAGGGGAAGCAGGTCGAAGTGCTCGCCGCCTCATCCGAATTCCCGACAGAGCTCCCGACAAGCCGCGAGCATTCCTGGGCGGCATGGCTGCCCATCACCATCGGGTGCAACAATTTCTGCTCCTACTGCATCGTTCCCTATGTCCGCGGTCGCGAGAAATCGCGCTCTATTGAGGATATCGTCGCCGAGGCCGAGCGCTATGTCGCTTCCGGCGTGAAAGAAATTACGCTGCTCGGGCAGAACGTGAACTCCTACGGCCGTGATCTTTATGGAAAACCCCGTTTCGCCGACATCCTCGATGCCGTCGACCAAACGGGAATCGAGCGGCTTCGCTTCGCAACGAGCCATCCGAAGGACCTCACCGACGAGGTTATCGAGAAGTTCGGTTCGTTGCGATCGCTCATGCCTGCGCTCCACCTTCCCGTGCAGTCGGGCTCCAACGCTATTCTCGCGGCAATGAACAGGCGCTATTCGCGCGACCATTACCTACGCCTTATCAGCAAGATTCGCGACGTGCAACCCGATATCGCCCTGTCGACCGACATCATCGTCGGCTTCCCAGGTGAAACAGCGAAAGATTTCGAAGACACGTATCGCCTCGTGGAAGAGGTCGGCTACCATCAGGTTTTTACCTTCATCTATTCGAAGCGTGAAGGTACCCCTGCGGCTCAGATCGAAGACCCCACACCGCGCGAGGTTATCCAGGAGCGATTCGATCGCCTCGTCGATCTTGTGCAAAAGCGCGCATTCGAGCTCAACCAACCGGATGTCGGAAGCGTTGTCCCTATCCTTGTGGAGGGATCCTCGAAACGCGATGAGCGAATGATTGCCGGCAAAAGCCCCAAGAACCAAACCGTCCACGCGCTCGCCCCGCAGGGTGTGACGCCGAGCGAACTGGCCGGCACGTTCGTGAACGTCAAGATCGACGACGCCAAGACATGGTACCTTTCGGGCCACGTGCTGGGCGCGAACGAGCGTCTCTAAGCGCTATGATCGACGAAACGGGGAAGACGGCCATCAGCCTTCCACTTATGCGCCCTGTTATCTGCGTTGTTGGTCCGACGGCATCAGGAAAGACCGACGTTGCGCAGCTGCTTGCGCAAAATCTCAGTGGGGAAGTGGTAAGCGCCGATTCCATGCAGATTTACCGCGGCATGGACATTGGCACTGGCAAACTTCCCGAAGAGAAACGGCTTGTTCCCCATTTCGGGTTCGACCTCGTGAACCCGGGGGAGCCATATTCGGCAGCCGTGTATCAACAGTATGCAAGAGAATGCTTCTCCGATATCGACAAACGTGGAAAGAGAGCGCTGCTTGTCGGGGGAACGGGACTCTACGTCCGCGCGGCAATCGACGCCTATGACTTCCCGAAAGGGGAGCAGGTCGACAACCCCGTACGCGAAAAGTGGACCTCATACTACAAGGACAACGGGGCCGATAAGCTTTGGGAGCGGCTACGCGAGCGCGATCCCGAAAGCGCGTCCGTTATCCACCCAAACAATGTAAGACGCGTGATCAGGGCATTCGAGCTTCTCGAAGAGGGCACAACGTATGCGATTCAAAAGAAGAATCTCGCGTCGATTCCGCAAGCTGTTCCTGCCAAGTTCATCGGGCTCGCCGTCGATCCAGAAATACTCAACAAGCGAATCGAGCGGCGTGTGGACAGCATGATCGAATGCGGGCTCGTCTGCGAGGTTGAACGATTGCTCGACGAAGGCTTTCGCAAGGGCATCACGGCACCTCAGGCTATTGGATACAAGGAAATCGTATCCGCGCTTGACGGGGATATCTCGCTCGACGCGGCCATCGAGCAGATCAAGACTGCAACACGGCGATATGCAAAACGACAGCGAACATGGTTCCGCAAAGATTCGCGAATTGCATGGATTGACGCGGATTCCGGAAACGCTGAAGCAATCGCAACACAAGCGCAACACTCACTTGATACAATGGGCGCCTAAGCTAACAGAAAGAGGACATGCACCTATGGAGCTTTCATTCACCAAACTCAACGGAGCCGGCAACGACTTTGTCTTTGTGGACGATTTTTCAAGCGAGATCGAGCTGACAACGTCCCAGGTTTCCTGGCTTTGCGATCGGCATTTCGGCATTGGCGCCGATGGCGTCATTCTTGTGCGCCCCTCCGTGCGACCGGAGTGCGCCGCCTATATGCACTACATCAACTCAGACGGAACGCTTGCCCAAATGTGCGGCAATGGCGTGCGCTGCTTCGCGAAGTTCCTCGTCGACCGTGGATACGTGCAGGCGAGCGACGGCTCGTTTGTCGCTGATACGCTCGCAGGACCGAAGCCGATCAGCTTCACTGTCGACGATGAGGACAAGATGCTCCAAGCAACGGTCGATATGGGCCATCCGATCCTCGAGCCGAGCGAGGTTCCCGTTAACGCCAAGGCGAACGCAACGTCTCCTGCGGGCGCGGCCTATGCTCGCGAAATTGAAATCGACTCACCCTGGGGGCCGTTCGCTTTCACCTGCGTCTCAATGGGCAACCCCCATGCGATCACCTTCATCAACGACTTCAACACACTGCCGAAAGACCTGTTCATTTCCGAGGAAAGGTCCCTTGAGACGCTCGACCTTGAGAAAATCGGGGCGTTCTACGAGTCGAACCCCGTATTCCCCGAGAAGGCCAATATCGAGTTTGCCCACATCGGAGAGGCGGGAATCGAGATGCGCGTGTACGAGCGCGGCTGCGGCGAAACCCTTGCGTGCGGCACGGGTGCGTGCGCGACCTGCGTCGCTGCTGCGCTGACCGAGCGCACCGGGCGCGAAAACGACCTCATCCTCCGCGGTGGCGTGCTCCATATCCTTTGGACCGAGGACGACCATGTCATGATGACGGGACCTGCCGCCGAAGCGTTCGAGGGAACGGTAGTCCTATAAGCATGGAGCAGTTCGCCTCGGTGCTCACCAAGGGAGCGCAAACGACATTCGAGGAACAGAGGGAACGAGCAATCCTCGTTGGGGTTGATCGCCCGAACCAAAAGTGGTCTCTTGACTCTTCGCTCGCCGAGCTTGAACGCCTCGCCGACACTGCGGGCGCTGACACCGTCGCCAAGACGACGCAGAAACTCGAATCGCCCAATCCTCGAACGTTCGTCGGAACAGGCAAGGCGGAAGAGATTGCCCAGCTTGCTCGCTCGTATTCGGCGGACCTGGTCATATTCGACGATGAGCTCACCCCGTCGCAGCAATCAAACCTCGAAAAGACCGTCGATAAGAGCGTCAAGATCATCGATCGTACGGCGCTCATCCTCGACATCTTCGCACTCCACGCCTCGTCGAAAGAGGGCAGGTTGCAGGTGCGCCTTGCGCAGAACCAATATCTCTACCCCCGCCTTCGCGGCATGTGGGCGCATCTCGCCTCGAATCGCATGGGTGGCGGCGTCGGATCGCGCTTCGGCGAAGGCGAAAGCCAGCTCGAGGTCGACCGAAGGATGGTACGCAAGCGAATCACCTCCATCAAGCGCGAGCTCGCCCACTTAGCCGATGTACGATCGCTGCAGCGCGAGGAACGATATTCAAGCGGCATGTTCCGCGTTGCTCTGGCCGGATATACCAATGCAGGTAAATCAAGCTTGATCAACCGTCTGTGTGACGCCGACGTCCTCAGCTATGACAAGCTCTTTGCAACCCTCGACTCTACGACAAGAAAGTTCGAGCTACCCGAAGGGCGCGAAATAACCGTGACCGACACCGTTGGGTTCATTCAAAAACTGCCGACGACCTTGGTTGAGGCATTCAAGTCGACACTCGATGAGATCACGGGAGCGCATTTGATTCTGCACGTGATTGACGCTTCTTCAAGTGAACGAGAAGGCCAACGCGATGCCGTCGACGAGACGCTCGAGCAAATCGGCGCTCAATCGATTCCCCGAATCGAGGTATTCAACAAGTGCGACCTGCTAAGCGACGAAGACATTAGCGCTCTCAAGTCCCGTTATCCGCAGGCGATTGCGATATCCGCTGCAACAGGAGAGGGGGTTGAGGAGCTCGTCAAACGAATCGCGCAAGCCGCTTCAGCTGCCGATACGCATATGAGCGTCCTCATTCCCTATGCAAAAGGGGCTCTTGTTGCGAAGGCTCACGAGCGCTGCCATATCGTGAGCGAAACCCACGAAGAACAGGGGACTGCGATCACAATGTTCGTCCCCCAAAGCTATGTCAGCGCCTTTCAGCCCTACCTTACAAACGACGGAACACCGCAACAACCTTGCCCGCAATAGAGCAATTTGTAGTGATGATCGGATCCATAGAGGAGTTCTCCGGCTGAAGCCGAATATGGTCCTTCTCCTTGTAGAAGCGCTTCACGGTTGCCCCATCGTCGATGATGGCGACAACGATATCGCCGTTATTAGCAACTGGCTGCTCCTTAACGACCACATAATCGCCGTCGTTGATGCCTGCCTCGATCATTGATTCGCCGCGCACGGACAAGAGAAACGAGGGGGCATCGCCGACAATGTCGGTCGGAAGGGAAATCGTATCGGTGATATTCTCTTCAGCAAGAATCGGCACGCCCGCAGCGACATCGCCCACAAGCGGCACGTTCACGATTTTACTGAAGCTCGGCTGAACAACATCTGGCACAGAGCTCGCCTGCACCGATGAGCCCTCAAGAGGGTAGGTAAGCGAGATCGATCGAGATTTTAAGGGGTCTCGCTTGATAAGACCCTTTTCTTCAAGAGCCTTCAGGTGGACATGGACGGTGGAAGGGGAGGAAAGCCCCAGGGCATGGCATACCTCGCGAACCGTCGGCCCGTAGCCCTTTTCCCGAATGCAATCCTCAATGCAATCGAGAACAGCTTGTTGACGCTTCGTCACTTTGGCGGCCATAGTGCGTCCTTTCAATTAATCGAACAAATGTTTGAAATAATTATTGACGTGAACCTTTGTTCGATTTATTATAAACGCGAACAAAGGTTCTACGCAAGGGCAAGGAGGCACAAAGATGGGAAATTTCGAAATGAGGTACCCCGTACACGGATCAGCCGCGCTGAAGCCCAGTTCAGCAGAGAAATCGCAATCTGCGACCATCATCGAGTTCCCAGCTATTGCGCAAAACGAGTTCGATTGGGAGTCTCTCGAACAGAACAGCGCAGCGGCACAGCCTTCGGATTTCTCTCAGCTCAAAGCGCTCTTCACCACGCCGCTCGATGATCGGCAGATGGTGCGAAGCCTCAAGGAGGGAACCTTGCGCGGCGTCTCTCGCAGCGATATGAAGCCGTCACACGCAATCGCATGCGGTGTCGCAATGACAATCGCTTCGTTTATCCTGTTCTTCCTGTAAACAACCTGTTGATGGTGTCCGCATCTTCAATTGTGCGGACATCCTGATCAAACCCGTAACAGACAATCCATACGGTATGATACCTTTAACAGAAGTAAAGTTTAAAGGAGCATGCGCATGCGTTGTCCCTCCTGCGGCTACCTTGAATCAAAAGTCGTAGACTCACGCCCATCCGAAGACGGAACATCAATTAGAAGGCGCCGAGAGTGCCTGAAATGCCAACGCCGATTCACCACATACGAGCGCTTGGGCGATAACCCGCTCGTCATCGTTAAAGTCGACGGATCATCCGAAGCCTACGATCGTAACAAGCTGTTCAGGGGCCTGCTTATCGCATGCGCCAAGCGGCCGATTTCGAAAGAGCAGGTCGACGATTTGATCGACAGCATCGAAACCGAGCTTCGCAATACCTCGCGAACCGAAATCAGATCGAAAGAGCTTGGTGAAATGGCGTTGAAGCGCCTTGCAAAGCTCGACGATGTCGCCTATGTCAGGTTCGCGAGCGTATACAAAGACTTTCAAAACATTGAAGAATTCGCTGAAGCACTTGAGGAGTTGCGATAAGTCATGCCAGAACAGTTACTCGTTCCTATAAAACAGCTTGATGAGACCTTGGAGGTTCCCCGTTATGCGTACGAGGGCGATGCAGGCGTAGACCTGCGCGCAGCCGAAGATTTTTCGCTCAAGCCGTTCGAACGAAAGCTCGTCCCAACAGGAATCGCAATCGCACTGCCGAGAGGCTATGCAGGCTTCGTTATGCCGAGGAGCGGGCTTGCTGTGAAGCATGGGATATCTATCGTCAACACGCCGGGACTTATCGACAGCGACTACCGAGGCGAGCTGAAGGTCACCTTGATCAACCTCGACCCAAATGAATCATTCCAGGCGCAAAAAGGCGACCGCATTGCTCAGCTCGTTATCATGAAGGTAGAGAACGCAAACTTCGGATGCAGAGCCTCATTGGACGAAACCGAGCGCGGAGATTCCGGATTCGGAAGCAGCGGCATTCAAAGCTAGCTATTTCCACGGTATAGTTGCCCAAAGAAACCCAGATCGGGCCTTAGAACGGCTCTAAGAGCTTCGCCCATGAAACCCTAGGTCAACAGCTTGATATTTTTACGAGACAAAGGATAGCAGTGCAGAATAGCGAAGAAAAAGAGCGGAAACTCGCCTCAACGAGGAAACTGATTACATTCGCCAACATCGCTGGACCTGTCTCGCTCATTATAGGCGGAGTCTTGCTGAGCACGGCAGGACTTATATGCTCGTTGATCGCGCGTTCGAGAATCAACACCATGCTGAAAGAGCAACCGCAAGATCAGATATTTTCGCAAAAGGTCATGCAGGCGGCAAAACCAGGCGCCATTGCACTGATTATCTGCACGATAGCGCTTGTTCTTAATGTCATTTCGCTGGCGCTTGTGATGCCAGCCGTGCTCGAAGCCTCACAGACAGGTAATCTGACGACGCTTTTCGGGGGCGGTGCGGTAAACACCGCAGGAACAGCTACGTCCACCTGGGGCTAAAGAAACGACAGCGTTTCGGCTAACCAGACCACGCTTCAATCAAAAGCCCATTCAAGGGTTTGCCAATTCACTATACATCGCTTTCCTATTATACATAAACACTTGATAATAGACGTTATGTAAACTAATTACAAATGAAGATAACGTGTGTACTTTGGGTTAATTCCAATCTCAAATGCACGTATTTGCGCAGGTGACGTGGAGTAATGCAGTTAGTGTTGGAATCGCTGCCTTTTCGTGCTGCTTTCATCATGCGTTTAGTATTGGAATCGATGCATGGCATTTCTCGCTTGTGTGCGGGATATGAAGACGCGCATGCCCAGATAGACCCCTCATTTTGCGATTCCGAGACTAAACGCACGCCGTGAGCGCGGGGCCGTTGCTCGTTTTTGCCTCGGTATGCGGTTTTCGATGGCATTCGGGCCGTTTTCTCTTCGGGTTTCCTGCTCTTCCGTTTCTTAAAGCTCGATCAGACCCGGCCTCATCATGACTTCTTCGACGGGCACGAGCCCTATGCCCAGGCCGTCCAGAAGCTCGGCCGGCACGACCTGGGAGGCCAGCTGCAGCGGCGACGCGCCGCCGAACTGCGGACGCCCGTACGAGTTCACGTGCGAGCACACCACCGACAGCTTCGCCGGGGTCAACTTGGCAAACGACGAGCCCTTGGGGATTACCTTGCGCAGCTCGACGTGGTTCTTCTCGCAGCTGCCTTTCTGGCCCGACTTCATCGGATCGCAGTAGTACACGCGGCAGCGCGAGCCCCTCGACGTGCAGCTTTTCTCGATGGCGCCGTAGTCCAAGAACTCCGACCCCCTGTCGGTGAGAACGACGCCGAACAGCCTCTTGAATTCCCCGAGGCCGATCAGCCTCTCGACCATGTCGAGCACCTTGCCTACCTCTTCCTGGTTGCGTTTCGGCAGGAACAGCATGAGCTGGAACCTGAATCGCCTGGACAGCAGTGTTAGGATTGCCTGGGCCTCGCCGCGCCTTCCTACCACGCAATCCATTTCGACGGCGTCCATCTTTTCGTCATCCGGAAGGGCCTCGAAGTCCTTGTATGCGCGCCCCTCCAGGTCATGCCTGGGAATCGGGGTCTCGTCGGCGCGTCTCCTCCTTGGCTTGAAGCGCACTTTCTTTGGCAAGTCCAGCCCGATGATGTCGCCGAACACCCCCATCTCGACGTAGCGGTAGAACGTGCTCAGGGACACGGGCAGCTCGCCGGCGCGGGTGGCCCAAATGACCTCGGGGCTCTGCCCCTTCTTGATGAGCGGCCCGACGATCGACCGCATCGCCTCGAGCTCCTCGGGCGTGACGTCGATGCCTTCCCTCGACTCGACTTTCCGCTTTTGCGCGAGCTCGTGGGCCATCCTGCCGTCGTAAAACCGGTATTCGTAGCCGCACCCCATCCCATAGCGCCTGTGGCAGCCGTTGCACGCGAACGGCGGCTTCGCGAGCCACGGGCACTGGTCCGGGAGGAAATCCGGGCAGACCTTGTTGCACATCGACGTCCGGCACGTCGGGCACGGCATCAGGCAGCCCTTGCCGCACACGTCCCTCTTCGAGCACGCCTCTCGCCTCAGGCATATGTTGCGCGTCTCGACGGACAGGAAGCTCGGGCTCGACGACATCCCGTTGCGCTTTATCTCGCGGGCCACGGTCGACGGCGCGACGCCCAGCCCCCTGGCGATTTCCGGCAGCGGCCGGCAGTCCTTGAGCTGCTGCTCGATCGCCATGCGGTCCCCCTGGGTGAGCTGCCCGTTCTTGCTTCTCGGCATTCTCTCCACCTCCCCTCGCCCGAATGCCGCTGGAACGATGGTATCCGATGGGATTCGGGAGGCGAACCGCTTCTTTCCGAGACTAAATGCACAGAACGTGCATTTCAGATAAGAATTAAGGCGTGTGTACTTTGGGTTGATTGAATTCTTCTAAGTAAACGTTTGTGCAGTTCAAAGGCTCGTTTACTTGCACTCTTTCAAAAACCAGGTCGCGGATTCGAATCGTTTGCCTCCAGTCTTTCATTTCGATTTGCCGGCTCCGCGATATGTGCAGACGCGACCAAAGCGGCGCAATGCCAGGTCAGACCCTATATTGGTCCTATGAAAGAGTGCAGGTAAATTGCCCGAAACGCAGCTCCGATTCTCAACAACTTAGCGACGTTTCCCCTAAATCGCCGCACCACGACTTGCGGTAAGTGTATCCTATGACACTCAAACAGACCAGACGGACTCCCATTCTTTTGGCAAGGTCTTTCATTACGTAAACTCTCCGAATCGCAAGCCACACATTCAAGAAGGCAACCCCCTTCCTTTTCGAGTTCGGATGAAAAGGAAGGGGGCAATCGCTGCGCTTGAAGCTGGGCTTACTCTAGGATTTCCCACTCGAAGGCACGCGCGAAGACTATGGCTGCGCTTTCTCAGCGGGCACGAGGGGGCAAACCGACACGGCCAGGACTGCAGCGAGCAGCGGCATTAAGGCCTTCTCGGCGGGCTTGGAAGCGCTCATATTCGCTCTTTATAACGAAAAGCCGATAGCGTCGAGCACGTATTTCGGAACCATGAAGCGAACCGTCTTCTCGGGATCGACCATCTGGCAGACACGCACGTCGGCCACAAGCGAAAGCAGCATGACCAGGTCAGCTTCCGACTCGTTGGTACGCGATGCAAGCAAATCGACCATTTGCTGAACCGCGAGTTCGGCAGCCTTATCGAGCGATTCGGCGGAAACGATGATGCCGAAATGCGTTTCGTTCTCGATCAGAGGGTTCGGGACCGAAAGCTCGGGCAACGCGGTCAGCGTCACCGTCGCATAACCGGCAACTTCCGCACCCGACACGCTCACCTCGCCATCGCCCATGACAGCATGCATGTCGCCGCACCCGAACAGCGCGCCATCGACGGCAACGGGAAAATACAGCGTCGCACCTGCGGCAATGGCGGTGTTGTCCATGTTGCCGCCATGCTTGCCCGGCGTTCCGCAGTTGACCGGCTCGCCTTCGGGGGCAACACCGATGACGCCGATCATCGGAGCAAGAGGGATGTTCAGGCGCTCGTCCCACACGACCTTGCCGTCCTCAACCTTGCAAAAATGCGTCGCCCAGTCACTGAAGCGGTCGCCGCAAACACCCTCGTCTTTTCCGGTGCAAGAACTTGTCTGCGCATCGAGCTCGATATTGTCGATATGGACCTTCAGCGTGCCGCCCGCAACAGCGCCTTCGACATAAATCGGGCCCGTGGCGGGGTTGATCGCCTCCCAGTCAATTTCGCTCAGTTGATCTTCGGGACCTTGTAGCTGGTTGCCGAAGCAGTCCTTCGTGCGGATGCGCACCGTCTCGCCCGATGGCACTTTCAGCACCGGCTCCAAATCCTTGTCGAACGAAAACAGTGTCTTGGCATCATCGAGTTCAATCATGAGAAAACTCCCTTTCAAACGTTGCCGTTATTCTCATTGATAATCTGGCTCAAGCGCCGCTGTGTAGCGCTCGTAAAGCTCCGGTACCGCCTTTTTAATGCTTACCGGCTTGAAATCATCGCGCCGAATAAGACAATGCTCGCTCATTCCTGTCGCAAACGGCTTCGCCTCGTCAAGATCAATCTCTTCCCCATCGAAGACTTTGTAGCGAAACTGCACCTTCGTCGGTTTGAGTGCGGTGACGGCAAGCTGCACAACGACCTTGTCCCCGTATCGAACGGACTCGCCGTAGTCGCATTCGACATGGAGAACGGGAGAGATAAGTCCCCGCGCTTCCAAGTCCGCATAGGGAAATCCTAACTCAGCAAGATATTTCTCACGAGCATCCTCAAAGTAGAGGATGTAGTTGGCATGATAGACGACTCCCATCATATCGGTTTCGCCGTAGCGAACGGATATGGGCACATTCAGACGCATAACGAGCACACCTTCTAAAAAACGGTAGAATACCTTTTAGTATGGTAGCGCATTGCGGCGCGTCGAGATATCAAGAAGGGCAAAACGAGACAATGACCGAATCAGCTTCAAACAAAGACCAGCGACCTTACGAGAGATTCACGTTGAAGATGGCTGTCGAGCTCGCCGCACCGCACACATGGCCCGCATCCATTCTGCCCGTGCTCGTAGCCACAAGCTGCGCGGTCGTGCACTCCCCCGTCCTCGACATCCTTATGGTGTGTGCGCTGCTCGCCATCTGCATCCTCATGCAGGCTTCGGTCAACACCTTCAACGACTACTACGACTTCGTCAAAGGCGCGGACAGCGAAGAGGATAACGTCGACGTGACCGACGCTGTGCTCGTGTACAACCATATCAACCCCGCGTCGGCGCTTCGCCTGGCAGTTGGGCTGCTTGTCGCCGCCTTTGCGATCGGCGTCTACGTCATCTATTGCGCTGGATGGATCCCGCTTGTACTTGGAATCATCGGCGCGGTGATCGTCATCGCCTATTCCGCTGGCAAAACGCCTATCTCCTACCTTCCCATCGGAGAAGTGGTAAGCGGGTTCGTCATGGGCGGGCTCATTCCACTCGCGTGCTACCAAGCCCTCACGGGAGAGCTCAATTTCGTCGTGCTTGTCTGGTCAATCCCAACGATCATCGGGATCGGGCTCATCATGATGACAAACAACACCTGCGACATCGAGAAAGATATCGAAGTGAGCCGCCGCACACTGCCGACGCTGCTCGGCCGGCCGCACGCTCGAAAGCTCTACCATGCACTCGTCTTCTGCTGGCTCGTTGCGATTGCGGTCATTATCGCAGTCTTCTTCACGCGCGGAACAATCGTCTTGGTGTTCGCGCTGTTAGCTTCCTATCCTTTGTTGAAGGCGCTCTTAAGCAACCCCCTCGCTCCCCAGGCGCGCATTGGAGCCATGGCGCAGATCTGCAGCGTGAACATCGCACTTGGATCGTTCTATGCTGCCGCAATACTCGCGAGCAGCGCCATCGCCTTCGTCGCCTAAGGGAAGGGACCGCCACCAGCACCAACACCTCTACCCTATTGAGGGCGATACGCGCGAGCAATCGCATTCACGCCACATAAAATGCCCTGCACCCCGAAGGCTGGCATCGGAATGCAGGGCATGTATCGCTTTTGCGAACAACCACGTGGGAAGGCGTTACTTCGTCACGAGAACGGGTATTTCCGACTCGCGAAGGACCGCCGTCGAAACGCTGCCCAACATCGAGCGGACAGCACCCAAGCCGCGGCTTCCCATGACGATGAGCCCGCAGCGTTCAGACTTCGCGATTGAGATGATCAGCTCGTGCGGCTTGCCGAAGGCAACGCGCAGCGTCGTGACACCCTCATGGCCGGCGATTCTCTCACCAATATTCTTCTTCAAATTGGAAAGCGCTTCCTCTTCGTCACCGATAGAGGTGAGAAGAACGCCTGCGGCACGCGCAGCCGCGTTGAACGCCGGATCGCCCGTCTTCGCCAAGTCGGTGACCGTGACAACGACCACACCATCGGCCAAACCATGGTCGACGAGCTCATAAGCGTCAGCGAGCGCGCGGTTCGAAGCGTCGGAGCAATCGTAACCTACGAGAATCTTTGAGTATCCCATGATGAAACCTCTCTTTCAAACGACGACGAAAACGCCGCCTATCCCCTAGTCGGACAGGTTATCAAATCCAGGCTATCTGGATTCTACCATGAAGATTCTTAAGCGAGAAGCAAGAAAGGAGCTGCTCGGGAGTTGCCGGTTCAGTCGTAGGAGCAAGGCCGGCAATCCCCGCGATATGCCCGATGATCGCCTCCGGCGAACCGAATCTCACAAGCAAGGCATCAAGCGATGCGTCGTGATCGCGCTTTGAGAGGCGACGGTCGCGTTCGGCGACGAGGAGTGGAATGTGGCCGTAGATGGGATGCGGCAGGCTGAGCAGGTTCTGAAGGTAGATTTGCTGCGGCGTCGAACAGAGCAAGTCGACGCCTCTCACCACGCTGTTCACCCCCTGTGCGGCATCGTCGACGACGACGGCGAGCTGATAGGCAAAGGCCTGGTCGGAGCGACGAACAAGGAAATCGCCGCAATCGCGCTCGAGGTCCTGGGAATAGTCGCCCTGTATTGAATCATGAAACGAAATGACCTCTTCAGGCGTTCGCAACCGCATGGCAGGCCTGCGTCCCGATGCCTCCTTTGCCGCACGTTCCTCGGCGGACAGCAAACGGCACGTTCCCGGATAGACAAGTTTCTCCCCGCGATGAGGGGCAGAGGCGGCATGCAAATCTGCACGCGTGCAGTAGCAGGGGTAGATAAGGCCCCTCTCCTTGAGAGAATCGAAGGCAGCAGCATAAGCCTCATCTCTATCGTGTTGGAAGAAAGGGCCGCGATCCCATGTCAAGCCAAGCATCTCGAAGTCGCGCTGCACTGCGTCGATATACTTCGGCTTCGAGCGGTCGCGGTCCAAATCCTCGATGCGCAAAACGATATCGCCACCCTGGGACTTCGCGACGAGCCACGCCGTAAGCGCAGCGTAGATATTGCCCGCATGCATGCGCCCCGTGGGCGAAGGGGCAAAACGCCCGACCACCTTCTCGCTCACCGCATAACCCCTTTCGCTCCCTCATGATGTAACAACCAGAACAGAACCCGAGCCCCGCGCAAGGCAGAGCCCCAAAACAACGATGCCGACGACAAACGCCGCCGGCATCGAGTAAAGATTGAAAACGCTACTTGCGCAGGTCCCTCACGTGCTTCGTCTTACCGACCGAGCGCTCGATGCCGCCCGGCTCGACAAGCTTCACCTTCACGCCAACAAGCAGCGTGCCCTTGAGCTTTTCGGCGACCATCTGGCGGAAGTTGTCCATTACTTCGAAAGAGTCGCTAAACGCCTCGGGCTTGAGCTCCACATTGACCGTCATACGGTCAAGGCCGGTCTCATTGTCGACCACGATAAGGTAATGAGGGGTGACGCCCTCGATGCCCGCGAGCACATCCTCGACCTGGCTCGGGAACACATTCGTGCCGCGGATGATAAGCATGTCGTCGCAGCGGGAGCGGACCTTCTGCATGCGCGCGTGAGTGCGTCCGCAGCTGCACTTCTCGGTGACAACACGCGTCAGGTCGTGCGTGCGATAGCGAAGAACGGGAATGCCCTCTTTGTCGAGCGGCGTCAAAACGAGCTCGCCCATCTCCCCTTCAGGCACTGGCTCTCCCGTTGCCGGATCGACGATCTCCCACAGGAAATGATCCTCGGCGATGTGCTGCATGTCGCGCTCGGCGAGGCACTCGCCCGAGACGCCCGGGCCCATCACCTCAGTCAATCCGTAGTTGTCGGTGCATACGATATGCATGCGGCTCTCGATTTCCGCCTTGAGTGCAGGCGGGCAAGGTTCGCCGCCAAAAAGCCCGACGCGCAACGTCGACTTCGCCCAATCGTAGCCCATCTTTTCCCCCACCTCGCAAATATGGAGCGCGTAGGTGGGCGTCGCGATGATAACAGTCGTACCGTAGTCCTCGATCATCTGGATATGACGCTCGGTGTTGCCCGAGCCCGCCGGAATCATCGTGCAGCCAAGCTTCATGCAGCCGTAGTGAAGACCGAAACCGCCAGTGAACATACCATAGCCGAACGCCATCTGCACGCGATCGCCCGGAACGACGCCTGCCATACTGGCAAGACGCGCGATGCAATCGCTCCAAACGGCCATGTCATGCTTGGTGTAGCCGACGACAATCGGCTTGCCCGTCGTTCCCGAGGACGAGTGCATCTCGACGATCTTGTCGAGCGGCTGGGCGAAAAGCCCATAGGGGAACGTCTCGCGCAGCGCGTTCTTATCAGTGAAGGGAAGCTTGCGAACATCTTCAAGCGTCTTGATGTCCTCGGGCCTCACGCCCATCTCGTTCATCTTGTCGCGATACCACGCCACGTTCTCGTAGGTGTAGGCAACCTGCGCGATCAGCTTCTCAAGCTGGATTGCGCGGATGCGCTCGCGGCTCGAGGTCTCCATGGCGCGGTCGAACATGGGAAGCACGTCGAAATTCCCCGCAGCAGCAGCCTTGAGGGCGGCACCTTTCACGGAGGGATCGAATATCTCTTCAGCGGTACTGTTCACCATCATCACAACTTTCTTAAGCGGTTACGCAACGAGATGCGCAAGATCATCCTGGCCCAGGAGCTCAACGGGCTCGCTTTCGAGCATCCTCTCGGCGGCAGCGACGTCGTTCACCGAGAGGACGATATACGTGCTGATGAGCGAATAGCTATACGTTACATTGATGTGACAGTCGGCGATGATTCCCATGACGCGTGCGAGCTCGCCAGGCGTGTCCTCCAAACGCAGCACGAGCACCTCGGACTTCGCGCAGGCAGCGTTCTGATCACGTAGCACCGCAAGCGCCGCATCGGGGTTGTCGACGATGAAGCGAACGATGCCGTAGTCACCGGTATCGGAAGCGCTGTAGCCGCGAACGTTGACGCCCGCCTCGACGAAGGAATCGAGCACGCGGACAAGATGGCCGGGCTCGCTTTCGATGAAGACGCTGATCTGGGAAACGCTCATAAGAACACTCCTTCTCGCTTATTCCGCGGAAAACGAGGCACCCAGTTTGAACGCCTCGAGGTTGACATCGAGATACTTCTCGGGAACGCGGGCAGCGATAACCCGATTCCATACATCCGTCGGGAAGCCGAGAGCGCGTGAGAGCGCACCGAGCAGCACGACGTTGGCCGCCTTCGTGGTACCCGCCTTGCGGGCAAGCTCGGTTGCGGGAATGAGCATCGCACCCGCATCGCGCAACCGTTCGCGTGCATGCTCAGGCATGGAGGCGCGACCCGTTGCGACGGGAAGGGGCTTGATCGACTCGTCGTTCACAAAGAGGCTGCCGCCTTCCTTCACGTAGGGAAGGTTGCGAAGCGCCTCGGTCGTTTCGAACGACACGACGCAGTCCGCCGAGCCCAGATCGGCAATCATGGACTGGACCTTATCACCGAATCGCACGACAGTGGTCACCGCGCCGCCGCGCTGGGCCATACCATGGATCTCGGAAACCTTCACGTCAAGCCCGCTCTCCTCGGCAGCACGGGCAAGCAAATCGGCAGCGAGAATCGTGCCTTGGCCGCCAACGCCGCAAAGAAGAACCGTTTTCGTGTTCGAACTCATCGGGCCCCCTCCTAATCCTGAACGATGAAGCCGCGTGCGCAGTACTGCGCGCACTGCCCGCAGCCGATGCACATGTCGCGATCGATAAGCGCCTGGCCGGTCGACTCGTCCTTGGAAATCGCAGGACAGCCGAGGGTGATGCACACGCCGCATGCCGTGCACTGGGAAGAAACCTCGAATGCAGGCTCGCGATGGCGCTCGAGCAGAACGCACGGAGCCCTGAAGACGATCACAGAAAGCGTATCGGTGGCGGAAGTTGCCTCTTTCAAGGCGCGGCGGACGGCCCTCGCGTCGTGAGGATCAACCGTGCGCACGTCCTCAATGCCGAGCGCCTTCAAGACGCCTTCCATATCGAGCTCGCGCGAGGGGCGGTGCTGGAGTGTCTCGCCGTTGAACGGATTGCCTTGGCGGCCGGTCATTGCGGTCGTGCGGTTGTCGAGAATGCAGACGGTGCCTGCACCCTTGTTGTAAACCATCGAGATGAGCGACGAAAGGCCGGAATGCGCGAACGTGGAATCGCCGATCACGGCAACAACGGGACGATGCTCGCGCCCTGCGAGCGCAAGCTCGAAACCGTGAGCCATCGACACGGAAGCGCCCATGTCCACACAGGTGTCCATTGCGGAAAGCGGCGGCAGAGCTCCTAGGGTGTAGCACCCGATATCGCCAGTCACGATAGCCTTGCAGCGCGAGAGTTCCTTAAAGACGAGGCGATGAGGGCAGCCGGGGCAAAGCGCGGGCGGACGGCCGGGAACGTCTTTCTGAGCGGGCGCATGGGCGGGCTTGGGATAGCCGAACGCGGCGCGGATCAAGCCTACCGACAGCTCACCGTCGCGAGGCAAGGGCGCAGGGAAAGTGGCGACGTCGATTCCGAGGGCCGACACAGCGTCGGTTAGGTACCTCGATGCCTCTTCGACAACGTAGAGCGCATCGACGCTCTCGGCAAACGAGCGCAACGCCTTTTTGGGAAGCGGCCATGTGCATCCAAGTTTGAACACGGACGCATCGGGCAGACCCTCCAGCACATGCTGGGAAACCGCGCCGGCGCACACGACGCCAGCCTTGTCCCCGCGCCTAACGACCTGGTTGTACGAGCAGGTCTCGGCCCATGCAGAAAGCGCCTCGATGCGCTCGAGTTGCACCTTGCGGCGCGGCTTCGCGAACGCGGGCATCATGACCCACTTTGCAGGGTTGCTCTCATAGGGAGCGGGCTCGATCTCTTTTCGGGGCCCGACCTCGACCGGCGTCTTCGTGTGCGAAACGCGCACCGAAGAGCGGATGAAGAAGGGCACGTCGAATCGTTCGGAAAGCTCGAACGCGTCGCGCGTGAAAGCGAGCGCCTCAGCGGAGTCGGCGGGATCGAGCATGGGGATATGGGCAGCGCAGGCATAGTAGTGGGAGTCCTGCTCGTTTTGCGAGGAGTACATGCCCGGATCGTCGGCAGCAAGCACGACGAAGCCTCCGCCAACGCCGGTATATGCAGCCGTGAACAGCGGGTCCGCCGCGACGTTCACGCCGACGTGCTTCATGGTCGAAAGAACGCGGGCGCCACCGGCAGATGCGCCGATGCCCACCTCAACGGCAACCTTCTCGTTCACGCACCACTCGGCATAGACGCCATCCTTCTTCGCAAACGCCTCGAGCGTCTCAGTCGAAGGGGTGCCCGGGTACGCGACGCCAATACGGGCGCCGGCTTCCCAAGCCCCCTGAGCAATCGCCTCATTTCCGCTTAACAATTCCATGTAAAACCCTCTCGTAAATCTCGCCTTATGCGTCGATGCGCCTATTCCTCCCGATAAACGAGGCAGAAGGCTCCGATTTGCACCACGTCGCCCTCATGAAGCTCGCGCGCCTCGACATTGTCGTTGTTCACCCACACCCCGTTGAAGGAGCTGTCGTCGGTGATCGTGTAACCATCGCCTGTCGGCTCAACGACCGCGTGGCTGCGCGAAACTGTCATATCGTTTAAGAAGATATCGCACTGTGGATTGCGCCCGACGCTCATCGGCGCATTGCCCAGCCTGTAGACCATTCCGATCTGAGGGCCCTTAACAACTCGCAGCACGAACTGGTGTTGCGGATGGTCTGCCGCAGGCACGTCCCCTCCCTCAATGGGAAACGGCTTGAAGCTCTGCGTTGCGCCAAGCAACTTGAATCCGCAGGTCGGACACGCAGAAGCATCTGGGTTAAGAGTTGCACCGCATACGGGGCACGTTTCAGTCATAATGCTCGTCCTTCTTTCGTCTTGCATATGAAAGTGTAGCGAATCAGTACTTGGCCTTCGTCTTGTCGTTGATGAGCGGGGTGTCGTTCAAGTCAACGGACGTTGCAACGGTCTGGCTCCCGGTGAAATGAGACAGAAGCCTGCCCACCCAAATACCGGCAGCTTCGAGAGGATTCGGCGCCGCAACGTCCTCGCACGCGATAAGGTCGACCGTGGCAATCGTCTCGTTGTGCTGCTTGAAGACAGCGCTACCAACTTTGTCGCCCTCATGCACATTCCCGCTCACGTTGTCGAAACTCATTGTACAGCTCACGTTGCCTTTGAGCGAGAACACGTCGAGCGAGCCGTCTGGTTCGGAGAAGGTCGCTTTGATCGTCTTATCCGTCCAATCGCCATGCGCGACCTCGGCAACGACGGGAACTTCCTTGGTGGAAGAACCCCAGGACATCGTAGCCGTTTCGCTCGCATGGGCATACGGGTAGTTCACGCTATTGGCGTAAACCCAGTCGAAAAGCGTCTTCGCGTCCGTGAAGCGCTGCTGCTCGCTTGACGAGTTGAGCACGATTGCATACAAGTCGAGCCCGTCGCGGTTGCAGGCACCCGCAAAACATTCTCCGGCGAGCGAGGTGAATCCTGTCTTTATGCCGCAAGCACCCTCGTAGACGCCGATAAGCTCATCGGTCGATTCCAGCTCGAGCGGAGTTGCGACTCCCCCGCGCGTGACCGTGATCGTCGCCTTGTCCTTCGAGACGATATCGCGGAACGTCTGGCTTTTCATCGCGTAGGCGGACATCGTTGCCACATCGCGGGCCGTACTGTGCATATCACCCGCGTATTGGTTGAAATCGAGCCCATGGGGATTTGCGAACAGCGTGTTTGCGCACCCGAGATCTGCCGCCTTGGCGTTCATCGCGGCAACGAATGCCGCCCGCGCTCCGCCCGCGCCGCCGAGCTTCGCGCCCACGGTATCCGCGATGGCGATAGCCGCGTCGTTGCCCGACGAGGTGAGAAGCGCCTTGATGGCGTCCTCCATCGAAAGCACGTCGCCCTCCTTGAGCGATGCCGAGGACTCGCCGATGGAGGCTGCCTCAGCGCTCACCGTCACCTGATCGGTGAGCTGGGAGTTCTCCAAGGCAACGATCGCCGTCATAATCTTGGTTACCGAAGCGATATGCGTCTGTGTGTCCGGGTTGCGCTCGAAATACACCGTACCGTTGCCGTCGACGACATAAGCGTACGTCGCATCGATGCTTGGGCACTGCGAGACGGCAAGCCCGCGCGACTCGACAGTCTCGCCAGCGACGACATCGGTTTTCGCGACGCCGGCGAAAGCGGTGGCGGGCACGAGAGCGAACGAGAGCGAGACTGCGAGTGCACAGGCGCAAAGCGCGGAAAGCGCCCGCACCCCGAAGGGGGCACGGGCGCTACGCGCGATATGACGAGAGCTAGCAATCAAGCTGGTAAACCTCTTCCGGGGATACAGTTGCGAAGCCAGCCTCTTCGAGCTTGGCCTCGATGCCTTCCGCTTCACCAATTTTCAGTATGTCGATCGCCATTTCGGGATTGACGGAGAAGCAGTATCCGTACTCGATGTTGACGGACTGCTGGTCCAAAAACTCAAGCAGAGTCGCAAGCCCGCCCTTCACGTTGGGGACGCGGACGGCAAGGACCGGTGTGACCATCGCGCGATAGCCGGCCGCGCGAAGCGCCTCGGCAGCGGCATGAGGGGTATCAGCGAGGACGCGGGCGACACCGAAATCGGCTGTATCGGCGAGATTTAAGGCATGCAGGTTCACGCCCGCATCGCTCAGCACGCGGCATGCAGAAGCGAGGCGACCCTTGTCGTTCTCCAGGAAAACAGTCAGCTGAGAAATCATTAGTGCTTCCCTTCTCTCAAGTCGATGACACGCTTGGCTTTGCCTTCGCTGCGCTCGATAGACTTCGGCTCGACGATTTTGATGTCAACCTTGATCTGCAGGTTGCTCTTAAGCTCGGCGCCAAGACGCGCCTTCAAGTCCTCGAGCTTGCGAATCTCGTCAATCGGGAACTCGGGCACCGTCTCGACGTTCAGCGTGACCTTGTCGAGCGGTCCATTATCGGTGAGCACAATTTGATAGTGCGCCGTGATCTCGTCGAAGCCGGTGATGATTTGCTCGATCTGCTGCGGGAACACGTTCACACCGCGGATAATCATCATATCATCAGAGCGGCCGATGATGCGGTCGATCTTGCGATGGGTGCGCCCGCATGCGCACTCCTCGTTGATGATGCGGGTGATGTCGCGCGTGCGATAACGCACAAGCGGGCAGCACCCGCGCGTAAGCGTGGTGAACACGAGCTCGCCATACGTGCCGTCAGGCACCGGCTGGAGCGTCTCAGGGTCAATGATCTCGGCGAAGAAATGGTCTTCTGCCAGATGCAAGCCATGGGACTCGGAACATTCCATCGCGACGCCCGGACCCATGACCTCGGACAGGCCGTACACATCGCAGTAGCGGATGCCGAGCTTGTCGCGGATTTCCTGTCGCATATTCTCGGAGGCAGGCTCGGCGCCGAAGATGCCGGCGGAGAGTTTGAAATCCTTTGCAGGATCATAGCCCATGCTGATAGCCGTATCGGCCAAATAAAGCGCGTAGGAAGGCGTGCAGCACAGGATGTCGGTGCCGAGATCGACCATCATCTGGATCTGGCGCTTCGTGTTGCCCGAAGAGGTCGGGATGACCGAGCAGCCAGCGGCTTCAGCGCCATAGTGCGCACCGAGACCACCTGTGAACAGGCCGTAGCCGTAGGACACCTGAACGGTCGAATCGGCGGAGCCGCCAACCATGTAGATGCCGCGGGCGAAGCAGTCGCCCCAGTTCTTGATGTCGTTCGCGGTATGCCCGACGACCGTCGCCTGGCCGGTGGTGCCAGAGGATGCATGGATGCGGGCGACGTCCTTCTTCGGAACGGCGAAAAGGCCGAACGGATAAGCGTCGCGCATGTCCTGCTTGACGACGAACGGGAACTTCGCGATATCCTCGAGGCAGGTCAGGTCATCGGGCGTGACACCGGCTTCGGCGAAGGACTTCTTATAGAAATCGACATTGTCGTACGCGTGACGGATCGACTTCTTCATTCGCTCGAGCTGAAGCTCGCGCAGCTGTTCGCGCGGCATAGTCTCGATTTCTTCTTGAAAAAACACCTCAAGTCCTTCCTTATCTTACCCGGCGCATGAGCGCCCTTGCCCACGCCACCCAAGCCATCGCACACTCAAATTAGACCCGATAGCTAGGGTTAACTCGTACAGTGTAGCGTTTATGCCCACCCCGTCATAGGAAAAGGGCGGCAAAACTAGATTTCCTGCGCCTCAAAGCGTTATTCGGCACGCATTTCACGCTTCGCAGCGGATAGCTTGAGCGCCCCAGCCGTGACGTAATAGATCGTCGTGAAAGCGCCGACGAGAAGTCCCGCGTAGACAAACCAGATGCCCCACGAATAGGGGTCCGAGGAAAAGCCGGGAAGCCAAGAGAAGGGCACGACCCCCATGCCAGCGAGCACCGGCCAGTTAAGAAGGAGCGCTGCAAATCCGACGAACAAAAACGTTGTCGCCACCTTGCCAGGATAGATTACCGCCACGCGAATGCGCCACTTCTTGAGCAGATACGCCCCTCCGATAAGGAGCAGCAGATCGCGGCCAAGGACCAAGACGACGACCCAGAGCGGCAGGCGCCCGACGGCGAGCAGGCACACGACACCTGAGATCATGAGGATGCGATCGACGGCGGGGTCAAGCAGTCGGCCAAGCTTCGAGACCGTGTGCGTGCGGCGAGCGATTTGCCCGTCGATCCAGTCGGTTCCCGCCGCCGCGGCGAAAAGAACCGTCGCAAGGATGTCGTAGCCGGTCAGAAGCAAAACGATGAAGCACGGAACCATGCACAGGCGAATCGTCGAAATGAGATTTGGAATGGTGAAAATGGTGTCGAGCACCTCGTCTTCCTCGGGTGTCAGGTCGTTTTTCGCGGCCTTGTCTATCATCTTCGCCATATAAGCCAAGCCCCCAGTAAATAAAGCCCCAGCGGGTCAGTCGTGTTAATTGCAGCGAATTATTATAGCGCCCCGCCTTTCCGATGCGGAACACTTCGCCGATTCCTCACGGAGATGTTGCCAGCACGTTTATTTGATCGCGGATTGCTCACTGTGCGCCAAAGCCCGGCTGGAAGAAGCCTAGTCGAGGAACATCTCGTTTACATCCAGCCTCAAATCCCGGGCGATGGCGCGAAGCCCGTCGTCGGATATGGTGTTCGCAAAATCGCCGCCCCCGTTGAGCAGGCGCGCCCTCACATAGATATCCGCCGCCTTCTCGATGGTGTGCATGAGACCGAACGCGGAATCGAAATCGGCACCCGAGCAGAACAGACCGTGCTGTGCCCAGATGACAGCATCGTAGGTCCCCATAAGCTTTGCTGTCGCCATCGCGATCTCAGATCCTCCCGGCACCATCCACGGAACTACGCCAACACCTTTCGGGAAAGCGATGATGCACTCCGTCATGACTTTCCAGAGCGCACGCGTGATAGCGCGAGCGTCGAGCGGCATCACGGAAGTGAGCGCGACCACATTGGTGGGGTGTGCATGGTAGAGGATACGGGACGCACCTTCGGTCGCGTCCAGGCGAACCGAGTGAATCATGAAATGGGAGGGGAATTCAGAGGTAGGTCTCCCCCCGTCTTTAAGTCCCCAAACTACACGACAGGCATCGCCTGAGGTGTTAATCTCGACAATCCCCACGTTGCGAGCGATGTCGAGCGCAACGTTGCGCAGATAGCATCCCGCACCGGTCGCGGCGAAGAAGGCTCCGCGAAGGTTGTCAGCCTGAACACCGAGGGGAATCCAGTTGGACGGGTTCTCGCAGAAGAACGGACGGCAATCCGCCACTTCCCCCTCGGTCATGCGATAGGTGAGGTTCCCGCCGTTGCGCTCGTGCCAGCCTTGGTCCCAACCGTCGGCGCACAGGCGCGCAAAGCCCTTCATGAAGGGCTGTTGTTCCACGGCAACGCCCGAAACAACGCCTTTCGCCGCAGAAACTCCCTTGTCAATCATGCCTTGCGCGCTATCGAAAAAACCCATCGTTTCACAACCTTCCCTCATTCGGACGCATCGCAACGCCGCCCTCCTCGACTGGCCCGACTATACCGCTAGATTCCGTTGCGCAACATCAGAACCGCGAATTTGGCGAAAATGAAAAGGGACCCCGCAGGGTCCCTTCAAAACGCGCATTCGAGAACCTTCGCCCAATGGGCGATACAAGAACGCTGTTCTTAACTAACCTTCTTCATTGGCTTGGGATGCTCGGGGACGTCTACCGACTCGATGTACATCTCCTTCGAAGGCGCCGGCCAGCCAGGCTCCATCGACAGGCAGTGCTTCGGGCATTCGAGCACGCAGGTTCCGCACTGGACGCAGCGGAACTTGTCGATAGTCCATTTGCGGTTGGGCTTCTCCACCACGATGGCCGCGCACGGGCAGCGGCGCTGACAGATGCCGCACAGGATGCAAACATCGACATCGTTGACGATATGGCCCTTAAGTCCTGCGGGAGCCTCTTTCTTTTCCACGGGGTAAAGCACGGTCTCGGGCTTTTTGAACAGCGAGCCGAGCGTCATCTTTCCCAGTTTGAATCCACCCATGTTCTTCTACCTTTCCGTGCAGCTGATGCAGGGGTCGATGGTGAGGATGATGTTGTTCACGTCAGCCAAATCGCAGCCCTTGAGCGCCGCGGTCATTCCTGCGAGGTTTTGCGAGGTCGGTGTGCGCATGCGCATGCGCTCGAGGTTCTTCGTGCCGTTGCCGCGAGCATAGTAGTAGCATTCGCCACGCGGCTGCTCGACAACGTTGGACGCCTCGGAGCCGGCAACCGGAGAGCCCTTCACGGAAACCGAGATGTCGCCCTCGGGGATCCTGGAGATCATCTCCTCGATGATGTCGATGGATTGCAGCACCTCGAGAGCGCGAACCTTGCAGCGCGCGTAGCAGTCGCCCTGATCGTCGAGGATGGGACGGAAATCGGCGAGCTCCGCGTAACCGCCGCGGCCGAGCATGCGCACATCGTAGTTCACGCTGGAGGCGCGGGCGAAAGGACCCACCATGGATAGCGCAAGCGCGTCCTCGTGGCTCACATGCCCCACCCCAACGGTGCGGTTCTTGACCGATGAATCCTTCAGGAAGGCGTTCATAATCTGGCGATAGTCGTCTTTGATGCCCTCGAGCACACGCTTAATCTCGGCGAACTGCACCGCGTCGATGTCGCGCACGACGCCGCCCACCTTCACGACCGAGAATATGACGCGGCCACCGGTCGTCTTCTCGAAGATGTCGAGCACGCGCTCGCGCAGGCGCCAACAATGCATGAACAGGCTCTCGAAGCCAAAGGCGTCGGCGGCAAGACCGAGCCAAAGGATATGCGAATGGACACGCGAGAGCTCGTGCCAGATGACGCGCAGGTACTCGGCGCGCTTGGGGATCTCGACGCCCATGAGGCTCTCGACGGTCTCCGCATAGCCCATGGAGTGGCCAAACGCGCAGATGCCGCAAATTCGCTCGGCAATGAAGATGAACTGGTTGTAATCGCGGGTCTCGACGAGCTTCTCGAGGCCTCGATGGACGAAGCCGATCTGGGGAATCGCCTCGAGCACCTTCTCGTCTTCAACCACAAGATCGAGGTGAAGCGGCTCGGGCAGCACGGGGTGCTGCGGACCGAAGGGGATGACGGTTGCCTTACCCATCGTTATTCACCGTCCTTTCCGGTATTCGCAGCACGCTCGGCGGTTTCCTTACGCGCCTTCGCATCGAGGGCGGCGCGGACCTTGGCCGCGCGCTCGGGATCGAGCTGGGCGAGCTTGGCCTCGATCTCGGCGTCGCGCTCGACGTTGCTAGAGCCGACAGCGCGCTTCGCCTCGGCGGCCTTCTTCTTGCGCTCGAGGGCCGCGCGGACTTTGGCGGCCTTCTCGGGATCGAGATTCTCGAGCTCCGCCGCTCGGGTCTCGCGCTTGCTCTTGCGAGACTGCTCCGCCTCGGCAGCCTTTGCCGCCTTCGCCGCGAACGCAGCCTTGATGCGCGCAAGCTTCTCGGGGTCGGTGCCCGCGAAGCGTTCCTCGAAATCGGCCATCTGTGCAGGGTCGATACCCGAGACCTTCTGTTTCATCTGCTTGATGGCGTCGGGGTGGTCAGCAGCGTACTCGGTCTCGGCCACCTTCGCGGCTCGAGCGCGCTTGGCTTCCGCAGCCTTGGCGGCCTTCTCGCGGGCAGCCTTCTGAGCAGGAGAAATGATGGTCATCGGCTCAGACTGGGCAAGCTGGTAGAACTTGCCGCCGAAGTCGATGGCGATTCCCTCGATCGTGACGCCGAACAGGTCGTGGATCTCGTTCTCGAACACGAAAGCTGCGAGGAAATTGCCGGTGATGGAGGGCACGACGTCGGTCTTCTTCACGCCTTTGACCTCGTAATTTTGAAGCGCGCCGTCGCCCATCATGAACGAGTAGACCAAATCGACGCCCGCGTCGGTGTTCACCGCGAGAATCTGCACGAAGCGCGCATGCTCGCTTTTCATACGGTCGGACAGCGATGGCACCTCGTCCAACTTGAGCGGAATGAACTCGGAGGAGAATTCCATAGGTCCTACGCTCCCTTCTTCTGTTGCGCCATAGCCTTCGCTTTCTCATCGAGGATGCCGATCGCTTGCACGACGCCGTCGATAATCGCCTCGGGACGAACGGCGCAACCTGGCACGTACACATCGACGGGAATCGCCTTGTCGACGCCGCCGAGCACGTTGTAGCAGTCATGGAAGACGCCGCCCGAACACGCGCAGATGCCGCAGGCAACGACCGCCTTGGGCTCGAGCATCTGATCGTAGATTTCCTGGACGACCTTGATGTTCTGTTCGTTCACGCTACCGGTGACAAGGAAGATGTCGGCATGCTTGGGGTTGCCGGTGTTGATGATGCCGAATCGCTCGACGTCGAAGCCCGGGCACAGCGCCGCGAGCACCTCGATGTCGCAGCCGTTGCAGCTCGAGGCATCGTAGTGGATGACCCAGGGTGATTTCGAGTTATATGCCATAGGTAAGCCTCCTTACAGGTAGGCCAGAACGGCCACGTTCAAGCCGCCGGCGACGAGCGCGACAGCCCATGCGGACTTCAGCATAAGCTGCCACTTCACGCGGGCAAAGTTGTTGTCGATCCAGATCTCAAGGAAGTACACCGCGAGAACGACGACAACGGCAAGTACGATCGAAAGCGGGTTCGACCAGATGAAGAACATGGCAACCCATCCCATGAACAGCACGTTCTCGCACCAGTGCATCACTTCCACCAAACCGAGCGTGGGGCCGCTCATTTCGGTGGTGACGCCGCGAACGATTTCCTGATGCGCATGATGCGACATGGAGATGTCGAAAGGAGACTTGCGCAGCTTGATAGTGAGCACGAACAAAAAGCCCAGAAACGCAAGCCACGCCGTCGTGATCGCGGGAGCATCGAGGAAGAACACGCCCGCCACGTCGAACCACCCGGACGCCATGAAGAACGCGACGCACATGAGGTAGAGCATCGGCTCGTATGCCATCGCCTGCAACGTCTCTCGCGCGGCACCCACTTCAGAGTAAGGCGAGCGCGAGGAATAGGCGGCCACGATGAAGAGCAGCGAGGAGAGCGTCACGAGGAACACGCTCAAAAGCAGGTTTCCCCCAGAGAAGAACACGCCGCCCGCCACCAGGGTGAAGATGAACGCGAACAGGATGTAGGCATGCTCGGAGGTGTTCACCGAGGCGTTCTCTTTGGAGAAGAGCTTGCGCACGTCGTAGTAGGGCTGCAAAAGCGGCGGACCAACGCGACCTTGCATGCGCGCCGAGATGATTCGATCGAGCCCTGCGAGCAAGCAGCCGATGATGGGGCCAGCAATCGCAAACGCGATGATGCCGATGACCGTAACGATGATCGTCATGAGAAGCCTCGCCTTCCTACAGCATACTCGGCAGCACAGCAGCCGCCCAAGCTATCGCCGCAACCATAATCACGATGCACACACCCGACCCGACCGGGGCGATACGAGCCTCGCCGAAGATACCGTCGAGATACAAATTGCGCGACGTTGCCTCGACCGGCGCAGAAAGCGAGCCGCGGAACGTGCGCGCCGCGTTGTCCGCCGAAGCGCCCGCGAGGTAGACGTCAACCCTCTTCTGCTTCGAGGAGCGGCCAAGCCCCGCGAAAAGCATAAGAATCACGAGCACCGCGCAGATTGCAGCGATCCAGAGATTTCCGTCGGAGATGTCCTGCCCGCCGTAGCGGAATGCGGTCTGGACATAGGGAACGACAAGCCCCGATGACATGACAGGGAGCAGCACGCACGTCACACAGACGAGCCCTGCCATCAAAAGCAGTGCCGCCCACTCGGATTTATGCACGGTGAGCTCGACATTCTGCGGCTCGCCCGCGATGCCCGAGAGCTTGCCGAGCCATTTCGCCCAGAACATGAACGTTGCAGCAGAGCCGAATGCGAGCAGGATGATGAGCGCGACGTTGCCCGTTTCGACGAACGACACGAGCGTCGCCCATTTCGCGATGAGCATGCCGAAGGGAGCCACGAACATGCACATGATGCCAAGCATCATGAAGCGCGCAAGGCGCGGCATGCGCTCGAAGAGCAGGTCCATGTCCTCGATGTTGCGGCTGCCGATATGGTGCTCGGCGGTGCCAACGCACAGGAACAAGAGGCTCTTCGCGACCGCATGGAAGATGATGAGCAGGATAGCTGCCCAAACAGCCTCGGGGGTGCCCACGCCGGCGCATGCGGTAATGAGACCGAGGTTGGCGATCGTGGAGTACGCAAGCACGCGCTTGGCGTTGCTCTGGGAGATAGCCATAAACGAGCACAGGGCGAAGGTGAGCCCGCCGACGAGCACAACCATCACGGAGGGCACCAAGCTCACCGCGAAGATCGGCGAGAGCTTCACGAGCAAGAACACGCCCGCCTTGACCATTGTGGAGGAATGCAGCAAAGCCGATGTCGGCGTCGGGGCGACCATTGCGCCGAGCAGCCATGTATGGAAGGGCATCTGCGCGGCCTTCGTGATGCCCGCAAACGCGAGCAAAGTGACGGGCAGCATAACGAGCGCCGGGAAGGCGCTACCGATCTCGACGAACGTCGAGAAAGAAAGCGGCAGGCCGAAAACGCCCAGGTAGACAAGGGAGAACTGGAATGCAACGCCGCCAAGAAGGTTCATCACGATCTGACGGAACGCGTTGTTGATGGCCTCTTCGGACTTCGTAAACCCGATGAGCAGGAATGAACACAGCGTGGTGACCTCCCATGCCGTGTACATCCACGCCATGTTGTCGACGAGGACGATGTTGAACATGGCAGAGAGGAACGCGAACATGATCGCGAAGAACCATGGACGGCGATCGCGCGCTTGCGGGTTCCCATGCAGCTCGTGAGCCTGGAAATCCTTCATGTAGCCGAGCGCATAGACGCAAATGCCCGAGCCGACGATGCCGATGATGAGCACCATGACCACGCCGAGCGCATCGACGCGCATCGTCGTGGAGAATTCGGCACCCGCCTGAACGGCGAACTCGAACCACAGGGCCACAACGATCTGCAGCGCAGCCAGGCCCAATGCGAGCGGGCGTTTGTAGCGGACCGCATAGCACACGACGAAGATGGCGACGGTGAGGTCGATGGCAAGGTTCACCAGAGAAAGCGGATGCCCCCATTCGGCGGGCAGAGCGAACTCATAGGTGCCAGGCCCCGCGAACACAACCGCGAACGCAATCGAGAGCAACGCGATAAGCGCGGCGAAGGCAATGGCTATCACATCGCGCGCACGGTCGTTTTTGATCGCGAGAAGCAGCAATGCCGCAACAACGGGAACGACAATGAGGGAGGCTACCAGCTCCATGCATACTCCTTTACTTGAATAGAAACCTTCCCGCCCAAGGCGGAGGCCAAACGCCAAACGCAAGCAAGAAGGCGAACGCGAGACTCGCGTGGCGTCTACTCTAATATTAAAGAAAGGGTACGACCTGTACCTTTGGGGTGCAGGTCGAAATCAATCGGTAAAAGGGCTATCGCAGAGGTAGCAATTATCTCGCGAAAGAAAAAAGCGGGCCAGATTTCCATCTGACCCGCTTGAGAAAGCTGGTCGGGTTGGCAGGATTTGAACCTGCGACCCCTTGACCCCCAGCGGGTCAAGGGTGATTTTTGACAATATCGCCGATAACCGCAGAGACCGATAATGCCTGATGAAGCCCCGATTCGTGGATTTCAGTACTCCCACGTTATCCGCTTTCTCGATTTCATTCCCCCCGAATCCCCCCTTCCTTTTCGAATAGAGAAGCGAGCGGGGCGTACGGGAGCGGCTTCAGTATCCCCAGCTCGTGTTTTGCTGGCACTCGCAAGGTACTCAATGCAAAGCTTGTCGATGGTTTTCAGATAACCTTTCTTCAAACGCCTGCGGCTTTCGAAGAAAACCCCCTCTAATCTTTAGGGAGGCGCCAGTCGATGCAGCTATTGTTCGGCCCCCACCAATAAGTCCTTATTTCCCAAACAGCAGAGCCAGAAGAAATAAAATGGCGATTGCGGCTAAAGGCCAACGGTCAGCAATACCTAAGATGGACGACATCCTATATATGCCATTGTCCATTAATGAATCTAAGCGTATAATCGCCATACGTCTCATACAGAGAGCTGCTGTGAGCGCGCCGCAGCGGGGGCCGCTGCGGCGCTTGAGGAGGAGAAGATCATGAACCATGACGTTGCTGCCGCGATCAACAAGGCGTTGGACGGATCGGACCTTACAAAGACTGAGGTCACGCGTCTTTTTGAGATCGACGACCTGAGCGAGGAGGCTTTTGCCATCCAGCGCGCGGGGCGCTTGCTTTCCGCCGGGCTTTCGCAAGGAAAAGCGGAAATTCACGGCCAGATCGGCATCAACACCGGATCATGCCCCATGGACTGCAAGTTCTGCTCGTTCGCCGCATGTAACGGCGTCTTTCCCGATGCGAGTGTGCTTTCCGCCGAAGACGCCATCGCCGGCGTGAATTCCATGGAGCGCCAAGGCGTAAACGCCGTGTACGTCATGTCCACCGCAGACATGGACGCCGACCGGTTCCTCGAGCTATCGAGAGCCATCAAAGACGCGATGATATCCGACGTTCCGCTCATCGCGAACACTGGCGATTTCTCGCTCCAGCACGCAAATGACCTGGTAGATGCCGGTTATACGGGTGTCTACCATGCCATCCGCATGGGCGAGGGCGAGTTCACCCGCATCCCCGTCGCCCGCCGCATCAAGTCGATCGAAAACGCTCGCGAGGCGGGGCTTCAAGTGGGCATGTGCGTGGAGCCGGTCGGGCCGGAGCACTCCGTCGAGGAGCTGGTCGAGAAAACCCTGCTCACTCGAGACCTTGGGGCATGCTTTTCGGGTGCGATGCGGCGCACGAGCATCCCAACGTCGCCGCTCGCCGCGCATGGGCAGCTGAGCTACGCCCGCATGGCGACCATCGTCGCGGCCGTTGCGCTTGCCACGGGCGCTGCCGTCCCAGGAAACTGCACGCACGAGCCGAACGGGCTCGGGGTGTTCGCGGGCGCCAACTTGCTGTGGGCGGAAGTCGGGTCGAACCCTCGCGATGTCGAGGCCGAGACCGTGCGAGGCTGGACCGCCGATCGCTGCCGCGACTTGTATAGCGAATGCGGCTGGGAGGTCCTCGAGGGCCCTTCGGCCATGTTCGCGAAGACGGCGATGCGCTGATGCCGGAGGGGCGGCCCAGGCTGTCCGTCGCCGGGGGGTCACGCCAAAGGGCAGTGGGTGCTCGGCCAAAACGGCAACTTAGAGAGCGATTAGCCTGGAAGACCCTTGCGGAAACGCGCGATTTCCATTGCACCCTGCGGCCCGACCAGATGCTCGAGCATCAGCTCGACAACCTGCTCGCTGTATGCGGGGCCCGAGCATGATGCGATGCCGTTCCAGCACACAACCGGCTTCTTCACGGGGTTGACGCCCAGCTCTTTGAGCCTTCCAAAGTTGTCGTGCCTGCTGCTGAGCGAATACGTGGTTGCTTTTCCGCCCTTAAGGATACCGCTTTCTGCAACGGGAAGGACACCCACGCACATGGTTGCCACGAAAGCGCCGTTGCCGTGCATCGCCCGCACCAAAGCGCGCAGTTCCGGGCAATAGGCCTCATCGAAGCCAAAGCCATGAAATCCCCCGGGCACCACAAGCGCATCGTATGAGAGGGGGTCCACTTCCCCAATGGGGACATCTATGGGAACGGAAAGGCCGAAACGCCCGTGCGCCACCTCGTGGAAGCCTGTGCAGTCAACGGACACGTTCGGAAGATGGGCCCTGTACCCTGTCCACCCGCACATCGAGAGCGCAGCAACCGCCTCAAGGTCTTCAAACGCCTCGGGCAAGAACAGAAGAACCTTCTTGCCCTCGCTCGCGCCCTTCGGCTCGCCGGGGGCGCCGGCGTTCGCAGAAGCCATCTCGCGATTCATGATAGATCCCCTTTCCCCAGAATGCTCAGCGAGTTCGTTTTCGGCACAACGGAGGCAACGGCCCCGAAGGCGCTCACCACGCGCTAGGCTTCACGCCCCGCAAGCAATATGCCCAGGATTCATCTTGGCCTGCAACAAGCCATCCGTCTTTTTCCAGATCGCGTCGAGTTTCTCGCATGTCCCGGCGCAAGGACTCATGATGTGAGCTCCTCCCGCGCATTCGGGGGTCGGTCCCTGCATCAACCCACGCAACGCCGCCGACGCCGCCAACAGGTATGCGAGAACCGGCAGCAAGACGAATGATAGCACCAACTTGCCTTGCTCTTGAGCGCGATGCGGGCTTTAGGCCATGTATAGAGCAGTTTTCCGCAATAGTCAGGCTGCAGCACCCTGTCCATACGGGTCGCAAGCCGATTTGCCTCTCAATAGCATCAAGCAGCTCATCTTCGGGGGCATTGCGCCATAGAGGCTCAACGCCGCTCATCAAGGCCAAACCAGCAGCCTGGATATTCTCAATCGTCTGCACCCTTCTTCGAGGATCCAAGTCAGTCAGATAACCTTCTCCCAAGCGAACAGCATGATACGCTGCATCAGCACCTGCCTCCCGAAGCTCGATTGCCTGCTCGAGCGAGAGATCTGGGCCGTTCACCAAAAGAATCACATGGTCGTCAATGACAAGACGTGCTGCCGCTACAAAGGAAAGCAGCTTCTCGAAAGGGAGCGCGGCCGTCGACATCAGCGAAATTAGATTTGCGCCCTCTTGGCTGAACAAGCGCGCGAAAGCGAGCAATGCATCCATGTCCATCACGGAGCACTCTCTGCTATTGGAGTCATTGACCTGCGCAAAAGAACAGTATCGGCAATTCCCCGGGCAACGCAGCGAGTCAAGGCCAATTTGGGCATGCACGAAAGCACGGCCGCGGCACCTCTCCCAAGCCAGCCTCTTCGCCTCCTTTACCACAAGGAGGCTCTCAGGGGATTCCTCTGGAAACGAAAGCAGCCACGCGATTTCGTCGCGGCTAAGATGCTCTCCCGAACGTGCCTGTTCGATTATTTTCAAGACGATTCGGTCCAAGAGATGCAGCCTCCCTGCTATTTGTAAGCGCAGATAACCACGCTGCCGCAAGCACCATCCACAGCTTCCCAGACACCTGCGGATTTCAGGGCCTCAACGGACTCGAGCCTTCCTTTTTTCTTTGCCTTGCCCTGCAGAACGGCGCTCGTGTAAATGCTTTTCACTTCCAAATTCACACGCAAAAATCCAAGCTCTTCAAGAAAAGTCTCGTATTCTTCCCGCGTAGACACCCCGTTGGTGCATCCCATGATTGCGCACAAATCGCGCTGGGCAGAATCTGGAATCGCTTGCCATGAGACGATGTCGGAGACCACGAATCGCCCGCCGGGGCGAAGCACGCGAAGAGCCTCAAGCATAACAGCGCGCTTATTGCTGCTAAAGTTAAGAACGCAGTTAGACAAAACAACGTCAACCGAATTGTCAGGCAGCGGAATCGACTCGATGTTTCCCTCGATGAACTCAACGTTTTCGGCGTTGGCTTCGCTTGCGTTCTTATTGGCTAGTTCTATCATCTCGGGGGTCATGTCGAGCCCATAAACATGACCCGAAGCACCCACAAGACGCGATGCGATTATGGCGTCTATGCCTCCGCCGCTTCCCAAATCAAGAACGTGCTCGCCGGCCTTGAGCTCTGCCTTCGCCACAGGGTCTCCACAGCCACGCGAAGCCGCGATCGCCGCATCGGGGAGCCCGGCTACGATGCGGTCATCATATAGCTGCACCGCTTCTCCAACATGGATATCGCACTGCGAAGCCTGCGCGGCCACCTGCGCATAATGGCGGCGAATCGAATCTTCGCGCGCAAAGGGTTCCTTTAGCGCCCGGCTGCGCGAAAGCAGTCGCACCAACAGACGCAAAGCTAAAAGCGCAGCATCAAGCTCTTCTTTTGTTGTATATGTGGCCATGCTAATGCGGCACGTCCCCGTTGCCATGCTAATGCGGCACGTCCCCGTTAAGCCCATACTGGCGTGAAGAGGCAGCGCGCAGTGGCCTCCCGCGCGAATCGCCACGCCCAACGATGCGAGGAATTTCGACACGGTAATGGGCTTGACGCCCTCAACCGTGAACGAGACCAAGCCATGAAGACCTTCTTGCGCAGTGTGGTCTCCCCACACGGTAACGCCTTCTATAGAGCGCAAGCCGTCCATCAAGTAACGGGTCATAACGCGTTCGTGCCTGCAGATGTTGTTCGGGCCCAGACCCTTCACATAGCGGATAGCCTCTGCCAAACCAATTGCCTGAGAAATCGCAGGAGTGCCCGCCTCATATTGAATGGCCAAGGGACGCAAGTAGTAGCTGCCCTCGCCCACATGGGAAATCGAGCCGCCGCCCGACATCACAGGGTCCATCTCGTTGAAAGCATCGGCCGAGATCCATAGACACCCAATGCCCATAGGGCCATAGATCTTATGCCCCGAGAAAGCGACCCAGTCAGCATCAAGCTCGTCAACGCGCATCCCGCAATGAGGCAGCCCCTGCGCTGCATCGATCAAAACTCGAGCACCAACGCTCTTGGCGCGCTTAACGAGCCGGTCTAAGGGGTTTTCAACGCCTATCACATTAGACATCTGGGAAAGGGCCACAAGCTTAGGCTTCAGGGCAAGAGCACGTTCGTAATCTGCCTCGTCGATTGAGCCATCGGAAGATAACCTCACCAATTCGACGTGCGCGCCGACTCGCTGGCTCAGCAGCAGCCATGGAAGATAGTTGGAATGATGCTCTGCCAAGGTCGCCACGATAACGTCGCCGCGCTCTATGTTGTGCGACCCCCACGAAAGTGCAACCAGGTTGATGGACTCGGTCGTATTCCGCGTGAAAACCACCTCACGGCGAGAAGCACCCAGGTACTCCTCCACCGCCTGACGCGCATCGTTGAAAGAAGCGGTTGCCTGCATCGAGAGCTCATAGGCCCCTCTGTATACGTTCGCGTTTTCGTGCTTGTCAAAATCTTCCATGGCCTGCAGCACCGATGCAGGGCGCTGCGCCGTGGCGGCCGAATCCAAATAGGCCAAAGAGCGTCTGTGCTTACGGTCGTTCAACAATGGGAAATCGCGGCGCACGTTTTGCGCGAACTCGTCGGCCCAGGCTAGCTCAGAAGAATAGCCGCGGCTGTCGCATCTCTCTTTCGCTTCAGATAGCATATCGCGAGCAACATCAAACGCGAAGCCGCATTCAGGGTTTGCGGGCTCGAAATCGTCTTTCTTACGGGGATCCGCCGATAGACAGGCCAGCTCCCGAGCAGATAGAACCCCGCTTTTACCAAAAGCTTCGATTGACGGAATGCCCGCATCGTTTGCGGAAAGAAGCTCCTCGCCAAACACAACATCCTCAACGCGCAAGCGTGGCATGGCGCGAAATCCCGAACGATCCAAAGGTTTGCTCAATTCCCCAGCGTCCACCGCATCCATTATGCTGCGAGAGACCAAGATCGGGGTTCTCCGGTACCACTCTATCCACGAGGCCACGAGATGCGAAGATGGCTTCTCTTGAAGACGCCTCGAAAGCTGCGCCAAATGCTCTCCTTCTTCGTTTCTCAGATGGGAACGCCAGCAGCACGGGCTAGGTTGCTAAAGCTTCATCTTCGGGGCGTCAGCCGCTTTCAGGTCAGCCTTGACAACCTGGACAAGGGCAATCACGAGAGCGATGCCGGCGGGGACCCAAACAAACAAAGCCTTCTGATGACAGGCCATCTCCGCGCTTGCGCATATTCCAATGCCAAGCGAAGTTGTCAGCACGATTGCAGCAACAGCGCAAACTGCAACAAGGATCGACGAAACGCGACGTCCCTCTTTCGTGGAGCACACAAACGAACACAACGCGCCCACAAGCCCCACGATGCCCACTATCGCAGTTGCGACGAAGACCCAATGGCATTTCATAGGAACCATATTGCCAGCCGTCGTCTCAAGCATCTTCGTGCAACCTTCGATGAAAAGCGACGCGGCAACCATCACAAGCATGCATACGGCAATCGCGGCCGCAGCAGCTTTCCAAACGTTTTTCCTCATTGAAATCCCTTTCGTAAAGATTCGCGCATCATTAATTCAGTTTCGCCTTTTTAGAAGACATGCGCGCATCAACGCTCGACGAACGTCTTGCCCTCAAGGTGCATTACACGCTTCGCGCGCGAAGCAAGCGCCTGATCATGCGTTGCATACAGAAGGATCCCGCCCTCTTCCACGCGCGAGAACAGCGTATCCGCAACGCTTTGAGAACTCGACGAGTCGAGGTCGTTCGTCGGCTCGTCGGCGATGACGATCGGGGGATCGAGCAGCAAGGCGCGCGCAACGGAAACGCGTCGCTTCTGCCCGATGCTTAGCTGATACGGAAAATGATCCATGCGGTCGGCAAGGCCAAGATCGGTTAAAAGCGACTGCGCGCGCCGGCGCGCATCGAAGGGCATCTTGCCCGCAAAACTTGCAGGGGCGGTAACGTTCTCTATGGCACGAAGCGACCCTACGAGCTGAGTATGCTGAAACACGAAGCCGAAGGTCTCGCGCCGCAGCGCAGAGAGCTCTTTGTCTCCCATCGAATCGCTGTCTTTTCCGTCGACGATCACCGTTCCGGTCGTCGATGAGAGAAGAAGGCCCAGCATAGAGAGCAATGTAGACTTTCCCGACCCGGACGGCGAGACGAAGGCGATGGAATCGCCGGGCTCGGCAGTGAACGAAATGCCTTCCAGGATCACGTTTTCGCCGTATGTTTTGCCGAGGTTCTCGACTTTCAGATATGCCATGTTAATCGATATCCCCCTGTTGCATTGCCAACGATGGATCCAACCGCCCGACTTGACGAAGCGGCCAAACGACCGACAGGAAAGACACAAAAGCAAACAGGGCAATGATACCCAAGCAAAATACCGCAACTGCCGGAGCGCCCAAGCCCACGAAGGGGAACGCCAAAGTGTCAAGAAGCAGGGAAATGAGCGACTCATAGGCCACCGCTCCCAAAGCAAGGCCGACAACCAGTCCAATTACCACAAGGCAGCAAACCTCGCCGCCGATGAGCTTCCTGATATCTGACTTGCTTGCGCCGATTGCGCGGTACAAAGCCAGCTCGCTCTTCCTGTCCCACACGCACGAGTAGAATCGCGCGAAAATCTGAAGGAGAGTTACGACCAACATAAGCACCGCCGACCCGGCGAGAAGAACAAACACAGCCTTGAGCTGAGCCTGTGCGCGCTCTGCGGTCTCCGAATGCTCAACATAGGAAAGCTCGCGCATAAGGTTCAGCTTGGTCTCAACGCGAGTGAGCTGCTCATCGTCGATCTCGACCATGATGCAACTGACCAGCTCGGATGGATCCCCGTACATATCCCAATAGCGCTCGTTGCCATCGGTATTGCGAGATATCTCCCGTGCGGTATCGATGTCCATGACGATGGACTCGTCAAGTTCTCCGCCCGACTCGGCCATCGTGGAAACCACGTTGTACGGCTTGCCCAAGATTGAGATCTGCCCTTGCGAGATGCCGTCGACGCGACTGCCGACGACGACTTCGTTCGCACCGAGCTCGCCGGCGAACCCTTCATCCAAAAGGGGCGTTACCACGAAATCGGTGGTGAAATCGACGCCAATGAGACGCGTGGGGCTTGTCGCCGAACAGCAGGATTGGTCGAGCGTTTGGCTAAAGAACTGCCCCGTCACGCGCGTAACTCCCTCAATGTCAGAAACGGCACGCACCTCATCTTCGGTCATGTACATCGACACCGGTGCGCCCGTGAACAGAAGGTCAGCACCGGTCAAGTATTTCTCGGCATCGGCTGGAACCACCATGATGTCAGCGCCACCGCGCTCGCCCGACAACTCTATGCCCTTCGTAACGCCTCCGTAAACAAGGCCGAACGCGAGAATCAACGCCGCGCTCAGCGCGACAGATGCGATGATCGACGCCGTTTGCACTTTACGCATGCGCAAGCTGCGCAGTATCAACGAACCCAACGCCTTCCCTTTCCCTTCGTCTCTCGATTTCTCCCTCGTGCAGCGCGGCTTTCGCCCCACAAACCGTTCGCTCAAGCGGCTCGTCAAAGCAATGAGCCTTGGCGAGCCGCCCTGTGTCATCAAAAGAGATGTGCCTAATTGCGCTTACGATAACTAGATGGTGTAAATCTCACCCAACTCGGCCAAGCGAGCAGCGCAGCCCTTCGTGTCGGCCGTGTCCTTCGCGACGTCGCCGCGGAAGTCAACCACCATGTCGACAAGGCTGTCGAGGTAGGCATCGACCTTCGAAGCATCAGCAGGAGCTTCGGTGAGCACGCCCGCGTCGTAGAGCTCGCGCCAACGCTCCTTGCTCGAAGCGCGCATGTCCTTCTCGTTGCCATGGCCCCACAAGTAGTTCACGGTCAAGCCGCGCTGGATCTCGGGGAACGCGTTATCGGCATAGCCCTTCTCCATGGCCATGTCGATGGCTCGCTGGGGATCTTCGTTGATGTAGTCGCTGGCCATTGCCATCGCCTTCGTCAGCTTATCGCCCATCTCGGGGTACTTGGCGAGGTTGTTCGAATTGCAGCCGATGAAGCAGCAGTAGTACTCGCCAAGATCCTCGCAAGACGTGTAGAAGAAATGGACATCATCTTTGTTGTTCCAGCGAATAGGATAGGTGGTGGCATCGGAGCCGCACGCTGCGTCGATCTCGCCGTTCTTCAACGCATCCGCGATGGTCGAGCCGGAGTACTTCACCCATTCAATGGTGGAGGGGTCGCCGCCTTCGCGGGCGCACAGCGAGATGCACTCAGTGTATGCGGGGCCGTTCATCATGGTGGTGCCCACGCGGCGACCGGCGAGGTCTTTGCAGGATTTGATGTCGGGGTTGTTCGTGACGCCCGACCAGCAACCCACATGGATTGTGTCGAGGTGCTTCAAAGGCATGCCCTGGTAAATGGCTGGGAAGTCGCCGGGGGTCGACTCGAAGAAGTCGATCTCGTCGTTAGCGAGCAGGATGGACACGTCGCTCGTGATCAAAGTGATCTTCGGGTCGAGGCCCGCTTCCTCGAAATAGCCGTTCTCGATAGCCACGTACACGGGAAGCTCGCACGGGGAGCCGCCCCAGTAGCCGATGGTGCACGGCGTCTTGTCACTCGACGCAGCAGCAGAGCTGCTCTCCTGCTTGGCAGACTCGCCGCCGGCGCAACCAGCCACAACGCCGCCCATCGCTGCAACCGCCGCCGTAGCACCGGCAGCCTTCACGAACGAGCGACGGCTCAAGCCCTTGCTAGTACTTTCCTTCATATTGTCCCTTTCCCTTTTGTCTTCATCGATTCCCGAACCGCCCGATCTGATCGGCGGCCCTTCCTGTCATCAAACAGCGCGAAGCTGAGTGAGCACTACCAACGCACAAGGCCCTTCTGCCACCTGAGCAGCCAATTGCGCACCGCGAACATCAAAGCCGTCAGGGTGGCGAAGATGATTATCATGGCCAAAACGTAAGCGAACACTACGCCGAAGTTCGCGATGGTTCCCCATGTGCTCACGGCGAGCGCAAGGCCAGACTTGACGCCGCAAAGCTCTGCCGCCGACAACGCCCCGAACGAACCGGCAAGGGCCATGAACAGGGCATCGGCTAATGCGGGCGCAGCGGCCGGGATCATCACATGGGCTACGATGCGCGTTTTCGATGCCCCGAGCGTTTGAGCCCTTTCGATCAGCGCGATATCAGTGTTCTTAATGGCATTCGACAACATGAGCGTCATGGGGAACCAAGCAGCCAGCACGATCGCCGCCACCGATCCCGCATGGCTCGACCCGAACATCTTCACGAACACGGGAAGCCACACCAAACCGGGCACGGGACCCACAATTTTCAGCAGCGGCGCAAGCCAATAGTTCGCCAAGCGCGAGCAGCCGCATAAAACGCCCGAAGCAAACCCCAAAATCAAGCCAATGCTAAGGCCCTCAAACAGCAACAACAAAGACGCTTGCGCCGACTCGATCACCTTGAGGTGGTTAACCGTGAGCTGCTCGAGCACTTTGTCGGGGCTCGGGATAAACGGCAGTTTCATATACCCAGTCTTCAGCGTGGCAATATCCCAAACTTCAAGGAACACAAAGAGAAACGCCAGCAGCCAAGAGAGCCTAAGAGCCTTCTTGCGGACAGGGACGATAAACAAGCCCAGCAGCCAAACGACCGTCCAAACGCCCGCGCACCCCAACAAGAAGGGCGCCCAATACTTCGGAACATAGGTTGCCGGATATACATTGGGAACAAGGACATGCACTAGATACGCAAGGAAGATGCCCGCAAAAGGTATGAGCATCTTCGCCGCTTCCGTCGAACGCGCCCGGAGAACCACCCTTCGCTCGGGGGGAACATCAGAATCGCGTATCATGAGGCTCTCGATTGAAGCCGTATCCTTTTGGTTTGAGCTGTCGGCTTCAGTTGAGGCAGAAAATCTCGCCATTGAACCTTCTCCTACTCAAACCTAAGAGCGTCGAGGATCTCGTGGCGCTTCGCGATGAACTCGCTGGATATGCGATCGCGGGGATGCGGCAAGTCAACGGGAATCTCGGCCACTTTCGTACCAGGACGAGGAGAGAGAACCACAACCCTGTCGGCAAGGTATACCGCCTCTTCGATGTCGTGGGTCACGAGCAAGACAATTGGCTTGAATTTCACGCACATAGCCAAGATTTCATCCTGAATAACGGCACGCGTGAAAGCATCAAGAGCCGAAAGAGGCTCATCGAGCAGCAGCACGTCAGGATCCATCACCAGCGTCTGGGCGATTGCCACGCGAGCGGCCATGCCGCCCGAGATCTGATGCGGGTATGACTTCTCGAAGCCGGCAAGGCCCATGAGGTCGATCATCTCCTGCACGCGATGCCGGTTTTCCTTGTACGTGCCGTTTGCCTTCAACCCGAAGGCGACGTTTTTCTCAACCGTCAGCCATGGGTAGAGGTTAGCCTGCTGAAAGACGAATCCGCGATTCGGGTCGGGGCCCGTGATAGGGCTGCCATTGTAGGTGAGCTCGCCTGACTGAGGTGTATCCAGGCCGGCCACCAAGCGCAAGAAAGTTGACTTTCCGCAACCGGAAGGGCCGATCAAGGCAACAACCTCGCCCTGTTTCACCTCGAAATCAAAGTCGCTCAAAGCAACCAATTCGGTTCCATCGTCTGTTTTAAACGCGCGCTTGATACCTTGGGCAATAAGATGATGATTGGACACTACCATTGGATGGCTCCCTTCGACCATTTCATGAGGTGTTTCTGACACTTGAACAAGATGGTCAGCAACACGAAAGCCATCAATATGAATATGATTATGGTGCTGAAGATGAGATCGAACTCATTCCAACCCTGCGCGTAGTTGATGACCCACCCAAGCCCAGCCTGCACGCCGAGCGTCTCGGCACCGACAAGCGACGTCATGGAAAAGCAAAGGCCCATGAACAACCCAGTAAAGATGTTGGGAAGAACCGCGGGGTAAATCACGTGAAGAATGATATGGAGCGGCGAAGCCCCCATGATCTGGGCACGCTCAATATAGACTTTGCGTACACCGCGAATGCCGCCCGACAGATTCACCGACAGCGGAAACCACGTGGTGAGCGCCACCAAGAACACTGAAGCGATGTGGCTTGACGGCGCCAAAACCATGGCAATGGCCATCCAGGCCGTGGAAGGCACGGGACCTATTACCTTGATGATGGGCTGCAGCCAATAATTGAAGAAGCGGCTGTAGCCCATGAGAGTTCCGTAAATCATTCCCGCAACGAAACCGCACGCTACGCCTTCAAGAAGAAGCGTGAACGAAGCCGAGAAGTTCTTCCAAACCTTTGCGCCGTCTTCGAACACCGCTGCGATAATTGCATCGGGGCTCGGCATGACCGGCAAGAGCAGGTTTCCCGTTTTCGTCGTTTGATAGGTGTAAAGCGACAGCAGGGCAACTAGAGCAATGAGCAACCCCCAATATCGAACAACTCTCCTACGAATACCGGGAAACCAAACCGACAAGACGGAAAGCGCAAGATACGCGGCAAACAAGATGCGAAGAAATATCGGGTAATAGCGCTCCACATACCCTTCAGGATAAACCGTGGGCACAAGAGCATCGAAGCCTATCGCAACGGCGATGGCGGCAAGTGCGGCGAGAAGCTTCAGAGCGTCCTTCGCCTCGATGAAGTTAACCTTCCCGAAGACTGATTCTGTCGACATCATGTTTCGCAATTCACAACCGTCTCAACAACACATGCGGGCTTTTAGAGCATCCAGCCCGTTGACGGTCCCTCGAGAACCTTCCAGTCAGAGGCGGCAAACATCTTGCGCAGCTGCTTGATGTTGCCGCCGCGTCCGCCGTGCTCGGTGCGCTCGACGGTGTCGCGCGGGTTCGTGCCAACTTCCGCCCATGCCAGGTTGGCGCCTGCAGCAGCAGTCATCACCGTGTTTGCCGAGCAGTTCAAGCGCAGATCGCGGCCTGTCGCAAGGCGATAGACGGCAACCATGTTTGCGTTGACGATGTCGGTGAGCATGCCGCGGTCCTCCAGCAGGGTGCCGGGAACGGTGATGCGTTTGCCCACGCCGGCGGAAACCGGGTTGGTTGAGATGCAGCGCATCGTCGCCTCAGTAAGCTCCTCGGGCGTGTTCTCGGGACCGACAGGCTCAACGCACGTGGAGAGGGAAAGGCCCGCTTCGCGCATGTTGGCGAACGTCTGCATGCGGTTCTCGACGGGGATGTCGGTGTCGACGCCCTCGCGCATGCGAACGGCATGGTAGGCGCCGTTCGCACCCGCGGCCTTGAGCTCCTTGCACTGGGCGAGATTCATGTCGGCGGTGTTGACGAGCAACGGCATGTCGGCCGGGATGACCTCGCGCACCGAGCCCACCATGTCGACGAGCTTGTTAAAGCTGTAGCTCGCAGTGGTCAGCATGAGCAGGAGGTTCGCGCCCTCCTCCATGTAGATCTTCGCATACTCCAGCACGTCTTCTTTCGGGAGCTCATACTTGCCCTTGCGCACCGTGTTGCACGAGGCGAAGGAGCAGAACTTGCAGTTCATGGGACAGATGGTGCTGTTGAGGCCGATCTGCGCATGGATCTCGGCGGTCCCATTCGCTGCCTGCATGGACAGCTCCTGCCCTGCCCAGCGGATATACGCCGCTTCTTTGCTGCTGGCCTCAACGCGATAAAGGGCGAGCGTCTCCTCTTCGGTAAGCCCGTTGCCCTGAAGGCCCTTCTCGACGATGTCGTAAATGTGTTGGTCAAAAACCTGCATGTCTATGCTCCTTTTGAATTTGGTCTGAAAACGCACGATGCAATTGCGTTAAGCAATTGTATGTCATGATTCATTACTGGACAAGGTCTATTATAAAATCCAAGCGCATTCGCTCCCGAATGGCGCGGCAAGCGGAAGGGGGGCTGGTCTCCGTCGAGGTGGCGCGAGCGCAGCCTTACCCTATTCCCACACGCGTCCCTCCTAGCGGTCAGACAGCGTCGCCTTGTGCGGTAACGCCCCGGGGAAGGCCTCGGCCAGAGGCTGCATCCCCTCGATCGCATCAAGATCAAAGCACCCTGTGAATAGCCCCTTGCCGAGAGAGGCGACGTGATCGGGCATGCGAACCCTCGTCAGACGACGGCAGCTCCTGAACGCCTCGTCTCCTATCCGGTCCATCGAACGAGAGAGCGTCACCTCTTCCAACGCGGAGCATCCTGCGAAAGCTCCCCTGCCCAGTTCCTTGACGCCGGAGAGGAAGGACACTTCAGTTAAACGGCCACAGCCGCAGAAGGCGTCGCTCTCGACAGTGCCCACGCGCATGCCGCCCAAAACCGAGCGAAGGGAATCGCATTGGGCGAAGGCAGACGCGCCAATGCGAAATAGCCAATCCGGCAGCACGACCCGCTCAAGGGAGACGCAGCCGCAGAACGCCCCCTGCCCCAATTCGAACAGCGCCGGGGGGAGCACGATTTCGCGCAGGGAAGAGCACTGCGCGAAGGCTTTGCCCCCTATCGACTCCAAGCTCTCGGGCAACGTGATGGTCTCTATTTCGCCATGCCCCATGAATGCACTGGGAAGAATCTGAGTCGTTCCCTCGGGGACCGTGACGTGCTGGCGGTCATTTGAGCAATAGCGCTCGAGAATGAGAGAGAAGCGAGCGCCGCTGCCTGCGCCGCAGGACGAACGGGTTGCGGCGGCTTCCCTGTCGTTGAATGGATTCAAGGCATCTCCTAAACGTAGAGCCTGCAAGAGAAGAAGACAATACGGTCAATATGGCCAACAGCAAGGCTCTCAAGCAATAGGCGAACCAGTTTCGATCCGCGAAAGCAGCAAACAGCCCCGACCGAGTGGTAAAGCGAGACTCGGTCGAGGCTGTCCACTTGTGTTTCAGACAGTGGCTAGTGTATGACATTGTCCAATAGTTGTAAAGACCTTTTATTTATTTCTCGAAGAACCGCAGCCCTTTCCTCTCTTTCCGTGCTGGGGCTGGTTGTAGAGCGTTTGGCACTTCAGGATACGAAAGATCTTCGTTTTCGGCTGCGCGAGCCACCGGCGGCATCCCGATTTGTTTTTCGCAATACAAAGCAAGCGATTAATAGTCGTTAGCTTCCGATGTTAATTATTAACGCCGCAAAATATCCGGTCGATGCGCCGCAGCGCAGGCCCGCAATGCCTCGCGCCCGCCCTGGGATACAGTTCGGAAGCGCGCTTCATGCCCGTCTTCAGCTGATTGGCCACCTCGTCCAGAACGGCGCACGCACGTCTCCTTGGCACTCCCCACCTTACCGACTCCTCGACAAGGTCGTTTCGCCCAAGACGGTCTATGCGAATCAGGCCGTTGACGCGCATGCCCATATACGGCGTTTCGGGCGTAATCTCCAAAGCGGGAACAACGTCATACATAGGCGCCAGCGTAATCGTCTGACGATCGGGATGAAGCAACGCGTAGTTTTTTGCGTGGGCATCGGTATTGCCCAAAGCAACATTTACGGCCATCTGGCGAAGCAGCTGTTCGATTTCCCCCATAGGGTCAACGGAGTACATACGCAAGAGCTTGGCTATCCCCAAAAACGACGGGTCGCTTTTCTTCAGGGAGGAAACCGCGGCATACTTTCCCGATGGCGCCAGGCCAAGCGCCTGAGCGCAATCCTCCTGATGCAGGCGGACGACCCTGCCGTCAACCATTGCCCGGTCGAAGCGCTTTACCACCAGCGTCTGGGGCGCATCCTCGTTTTCGAGGAGGGCAACCTCAGAAGTGGCCGTCGCATACGCGGCGGCGCGCATCGCCCACGCCTCGCCCTCTATCATTCCCGGGAACTTATCCGGCTGCGGCTTCAGAATATGCGTCGAAATGGCCCCGTTCAGCGGAATGCCCACATGTTCCAACCGCACAAAACCGCTCTCGAGAGGGGGAGCGTCTTGCGCCGACACGCAGATCTTCTCTTGGAAACCGCCGAGAGAAACCCTCAGCGTTTTCGCGCTGTCGTAAGGATGGCCTGGAAGCGCCCCAAGTCGCTTGGCCAGGTCGACTTCGCCAATCTCTTCGAAACAGTCATCGGCAACCGCCGCACGATTTCGGTCCGGAGGCTCGACCGCAACGGCTCCGGCGCACTCCCACCCCACCTCTTCCAAAAGCGATAGATAGTCGTCGGCATCCACACCGAAGAACCGGGATATCTCTTCGGCGCGCGCATCCTCGGGCAACAGGCCGGCAAACCAATTCCTCGTTACATCCGAAGGGAACGGATTCGATGACACGGGAAGCGCGGTGGACAGAAGCGGAGAATCGGGATGGGCTGACGAAAGCGACTCTGCGAACCTAAAGCGCGCACCGTTTTTGAAGGGCTCCAAAAAACCAACCACTTCGCCATGAAGGCGCACAACGAGATTCTCAGATTTCATGTTTTGCCCCTTGCGACGGAACGGTCACGGAAACTTCGGCGTTTTTCGGAACGACCACAAGGCGAAGGCCCAACAACTGCAACGCGAGTTCAAGCGTTTTCGTAGAAACGCTCTTTCCGTTTTCGAGCGCGGAAAGCGTCGCATGGGAAACGCCAACCATTTCGGCAAATTCATCTTGGGTATAGCCGCGTTCACGGCGCCTCTTCTTCAGAAACGTCCCCACCTGTTTGACGGTGTAAGCGTTTGTCCAAGTCACGAAAACCAACTCCTCCGCTCAGTTTGTCAAACATATTAGACATTGTCAAACAGAATTGCAATATCAAATATCATTGATAATCTATTATTGCGGCGAAATATCAAGAATTTTTGCAAATTGCGAACATTCGGGCCAACTTTGGCGGAGCTAAAACGAGTTCTAGCAATTAAGGAAGCAGGTGCTCTTTGAGACGGCCTCAGCTGCGGTAATGCGCTTCAGCTTGCAGCAAATGGCCCGAACCACCCTTTCTGGTTCGGGCCATTTGCTCTCCGCCTGGTTGACCCTGTACAGGTAAACGTAGAAGTTCACCATGAGGATTCTTGCCCCCTGGGGCTTCACATTTGAGCGGGAAACAAAAAAGCAGGTCAGAAGATTTGTCTTCTGACCTGCTGTAATAGCTGGTCGGGTTGACAGGATTTGAACCTGCGACCCCTTGACCCCCAGTCAAGTGCGCTACCAAACTGCGCCACAACCCGATTCATTTGTTTGCCGTCCGCTTAAGACAGCTCGTTTATAATACCGTTACCCTTAACTGGTTTCAAGCCCCAATTTCAAGAATTCTAGGGCTTTATCGAGAATTCTGTCGGCAAGCTCGCGTTTTCCAAGCTCAGGAAGATGCTGCTCCCCCGAAGCAGACACAAAAGTCACCTCGTCCGAGTCGGCACCAAAACCTTGACCGCGAGAAACGTCGTTTGCCACGATAAAATCGGCCTTCTTGCGAGAAAGCTTGCTGAGAGCGTTATCGATCACATCGTTCGTCTCGGCGGCGAAGCCCACGACTACCTGTCCCGCACGCTTTGAAGCTCCGCACGAGGCAAGGATATCGGGGTTCTCGACGAGCTCGATGCGCGAGAGCGCCTCGTCGTCGACGCCCTTCTTGAGCTTGCGGTCGAAGGCCGTGCGCGGGCGGAAATCGGACACCGCAGCGGAGAAGACGGCGATATCGGCAGATGGGAACGACTCATCGACAGCTGCTTTCATCTCCCGCGCCGTGCTTACGCGTACCATCTTCGCGCCACGAGCATCCGTAAGGGCGACCGGGCCCGTGACGAGGGTGACATCGGCACCGCGCTCAACGGCAGCCTCGGCGATCGCAAAGCCCATCTTGCCCGTCGAGGGGTTAGAGATGAAGCGCACGGAATCGATCTGCTCGACGGTGGGTCCCGCCGTCACAACGACGCGCTTTCCCACCAGGTCTTTCTTGCGTCCGAGCACTTCGAGGGCATACGATACGATGTCCGCGGGGTCGGCGAGGCGACCTCGCCCGACGTCTCCGCAGGCCAGATAGCCTTCTCCAGGCTCGATGAAACGCACCCCGCGCGAGGCGAGAAGCTGCATGTTGCGCTGCGTCGCCGCGGCCTCGTACATATGGACATTCATCGCGGGCGCCACCGCGATCGGCGCCGTGCAGGCGAGCGCGGTCGTCGAGAGCAGGTCATCGGCGATGCCCGCGGCCATCTTCGCCAAAACATTCGCCGTGCAGGGCGCGATGAGGAACAGGTCGCACTCCTCGGCAAGCGACACGTGATGAATCGGGTCGCCCGGACCGTCGCCGAACGTGTCGACTGCGACAGGTTCGTGCGTCAAGGCGCGGAACGTGGTCGGCCCGACGAACTCGCAAGCGTTTTTCGTCATCACGACTTTCACGCGCACGCCCGCCTTTTGCAAGCCGCGAAGGATCTCGCAGGATTTATAGGCAGCGATGCCCCCGGTGACGCCGAGAAGCACCAACGGCGTGCTCGATGCCCTCCCGTTCGCATTCCGCATCTTCGTCAAATCGATTTCGCCCATGACGTCAATCCCCTTCCCCAAGATACGGTTTCAAGACATCGCAGAGAGCGCGCACGTGCGCGCGGCTTCGGTTCAAGCACGGGACGTACACGAAGCGGGAGCCATCCACAGGATGCCCCGCAGCCCGCAAGTTGTCGCGATAGAGCTCCCCGAATTCGATTTCCACGTCGAAGCGTGTCTCCAGGCAATCGACGGAGAAGCCAGGGCAGACGACGAAGGTGCGCCCGTCATCAACCTCGGCCAAACGCGCAAGCGTGTCTTTCGTGAAGGGAGACAGCCACGCGCGCGCGTTGTCGAAACGGCAATGATAGCTTATCGTCCACGTCTTCCTGTCAAGACCCAGTTCATCGGCGACATGCAGGCTCGTAGACCCCGTTTGAAGCTCATAGGTGTCACCATCTTCGATGTCGACAAGCGGGATAGAATGGAACGAGAACACAAGGCGATCGCCCGGCTGCTGGCCGAACCCGGCATGCTCGATAGAGGCAGCGAGCGCGCGAATATAGCTCGGGTGCTCGGCATATCCCTCCACTACCGTCGTTAGGCCTTTGAAGCGAGTCCTCCGCACGGCGCGAGCGACCCCCTCTTTCACGGAGAACGTCGTGCTGTGCGCGGTTTGCGGGTAAAGCGGCAGCACGACGATGCGGTCGCATTCGAGCTCGCGAAACTCACGGAGCGCCTTTTTGATGGGCGGCTCGCCGTAGTTCATCGCGATGCGGACGGGGGCATCGAATCCCTCGCTTTCAAGGCGCGCCTCGAGCGCTGCCGCGAGCTCCTTGTGCGTCACGAGCAAGGGCGAGCCCTCTGGGGTCCAGATCTTTCGGTACTTCTCAGCCGACGCGACGCTTCGCTTCGGCAAGATGGCCAAATGGAGGATGAACCACCAGATGAAACGATTCATGGGCGCGATGTGCTTGTCCATGAGAAATTGTGCTAGGTAGCGCTTGACGGCCTTCGGCTCAGGCGCCGACGGCGTCCCGGTGTTCACGAGGAGCACGCCCACTTTCTCTCTGCCATGCAACGCCATAACGCATCACTCCTATTCGAGTAGCTCGCCTTCGACTGATGGGCGAGGCGCATCTGCCAAAAGGGCGGCAACTTCCCGTCCGGCGTCGGTCATGCCACGGCTTCGGTCGCCCAAGCTGCGAAACGCTTCGTCAAGGTCGCGCGGCAGATTATCGGCGAACTCGAGCTCCTCGGAGGTCTCGGGGTGAGTGAACCGAATCCTGAACGAGTGGAGAAACTGTCGCTTGAGCCCCAGCTGTGCGCGCGCGTCCTTCGGCCCGTTCGCCGTGTAGACGGGGTCGCCCACGAGCGGGTGCTTCGCGTACTGCATATGGACGCGAATCTGGTGCGTGCGACCCGTGAACAGCTTGCAATCGATCAGCGTGTAGCCGTCGTCGTGCTGGCGCGGCTCGAAGCGCTCGAGCACGCGGAATGTGGTGACGGCGTCGCGGGCGGAGGGCACGTCGCGCACGGCCATGCGCGTGCGCTCGTTGGCGCTTCGCGCGATGGGCGCGTCGATCATGCCCGTGTCCGGTGCGATCACGCCGTGAACGAGCGCGAGGTAGTGGCGATCGACCGCGCGATCGCGGATATCCTCCATAAGGGCACAACCAGCCGCATCGGTCTTCGCAGCGAGCATAAGCCCCGACGTGTCGCGATCGAGCCGGTGCACGATGCCGAGACGGTCGTCCTCGCCCTGCACATTGCAAAGGTGGTCGGCCCCGCAATGATAGATGAGCGCGTTCACGAGCGTCCCATCGGCATGGTCGACGGACGGATGGCACACGAGCCCTATCTGCTTGGACAGCACGATAAGGTCGTCATCCTCGAAACGGATGTCAAGGTCGATTGGCTGTCCCGTTACCGGGCCCGCCTCGACCTCTTCCTCTTCCTGGTACACGATCACGTCGCCCGCAGCGACCGCATACTTCTTGACAACGTTGGCCCCGTTCACGAAGACATTGCCCGACTCGATTGCCCGCGCGGCGGCGCTGCGGCTCGCAAAGCATGCGCGCGCTGCAAGAAGCGAGTCGAGCCGCTCCCCCGCATCAAGCGCCGTGGCGGAATAACTCAACATACGCGCCATCTATTCCCCACCCCCGTTTTCGCTCCCACGCGCCGCGCGCTTCGCCTCGGTGCGCTCATGGATGAGAAGCGACACGATAAATAATATGATTCCGCAGGTCACACCAATGTCCGCAATGTTGAAGATAGGAAAATCGATAAACGTCGGCTCGATGAAATCGACGACAAAGCCGAGGGTGAAGCGGTCGATCGCGTTGCCGATGCCGCCCGCGACGACAAGCGATATGCCGATAAGCTCGCCTGTGTTCGGGTGCTGCGGGGTAAGCGCAAGATACGCTGTGAGCGCGATGCAAACCACGAGCGAGAACGCGCCGAGAGCCCAGGTGGCGCCTGAGAAGATGCTCCAGGCACCGCCCGTGTTGTAAACGAGATGGAAGCGGAATATGCCGAGAATCGGGTCGGAAATCACCTGACCTGCGTGATAACTGCCGTTGAAGAACAGCTTCGACGCCTGGTCGAGGACGAGCCACACAACCACGATGGGGATAAACACGGCGAACCGCCGCGCAACTGCGCGTGCGGTCCGCCCGTTCTCGAAATCTTTGTCGGCGATCAAGCGCTAATCCTCCTCGGAGAAGCCGATCGAGTCGAGCACGTCGCCGCAGCGCTCGCAGACATGCGGGTGGTTGGCGTTGCCACCGAGCTCGCGCACGTTCCAGCAGCGCGGGCACTTCTCGCCCTTCGCGGGGGCAACAGTGCAGGAGAAGCCCTCGCCCGAGACGACTTCAACCGCCGCGCAGACGAAGACCTCGGCAAGGTCGACGTCGGCCAACGCGGTGGCGGCATTGGCGGGAAGGGTGAGCGTGGCGAAAGCGGCCTGGCTCGTGCCCTCAGTCACGACGCCGGCCTCCTTCGCTTCCTCAAAAGCCTTGGTGAAGACGTCGCGCGCGGTTGCGAGCTGGTTGTAAGCAGAAAGCAGCGCGGAGGTTTCCTCGGCGGACCAAGGAGCCTCGAACCAGTCGAGCAGAGCCGCGCGGGTCTGGCCGTCGCGCATTGACTCAGGCAGAAACGCCATAACCTCGTCGCAGGTGAACACAAGAATCGGTTGCAAATCGTGCACGAGCATCGAGAGGATCTGCGCCCACACGGTAAGAGCACTGCGGCGATCGTACCCGTCGGCCTGACCGCAGTAGACGCGGTCCTTGGTGGCGTTCAAGTAACCGTTGGAAAGCTCGGTCACGTAATCGTAGAGGTTGCGGTACACCACGTTGAAACGATAGCCCTCGTAGGCTTCCGTCACGATCTCGTGCACCTGGCACAGACGGGCAAGCGCGAGCTTGTCGTAGCCCGCGAGATCGTCCACCGCCACAGCGTCGGTCGCGGGGTCGAAGCGCCCCTCGATCTCGCCGAGCAGGAAGCGAAGCGTGTTGCGGATTTTGCGATACGCCTCACCGACATGCGAGAGAATCTCGTCGTCGCACGTGACGTCGTTGGAGGTATCGACGGAAGAAACCCACAGGCGCATGACGTCGGCACCGCGGGTGTCACATTCCTTGTTCGGGTCGATGACGTTGCCGAGCGACTTGGACATCTTGCGGCCCTGGCCGTCAAGCGTGAAGCCCTGGGAGACGACCGCCTTGTAGGGAGCTGTGCCGTACGCGCCCACCGAGGTCATAAGCGAGCTCATGAACCAACCGCGATGCTGGTCGGAGCCTTCGAGGTACATATCCGCCGGGAACTCGAGGTTGTCGCGGTGCTTGCAGACGGCGGTGTGGGAAACGCCTGAGTCCCACCACACGTCGAGGATGTCCTTGTTCGTCTTCAGGTGATGGCCGCCGCACTTGGGGCAGACGCACGCATCGCCGAGGTAGCTTGCGGGGTCGTCGGTGAACCAGCAGTCGGAGCCCTTGCTCCTAAACAGTGCAATGACAGCGTCGAGCGTCGCGTCGTTCACGACCGTTTCGCCGCAGTCTTCGCAGGTGAAAGCAGGAATAGGAACGCCCCAGTTGCGCTGGCGGGAGATGCACCAGTCAGGACGGCCCTCCACCATGGACCCGATGCGCTTCACAGCATGAGGCGGATAGAACGCGACCTTCGAGAGCTCGTCGAGCGCCTCTTCGCGCAGCGTGTGACCGCCGTCGAGCGCTTTGTCCATCGAGACGAACCACTGGCTCGTCGCGCGGAAGATGACGGGCTGCTTGCAGCGCCAGCAGTGCGGGTAGCTATGGTTGATGTCCTCGTGGAGGATGAGCGTACCGCGCTCGCGCAGCCACTCGATGATCTTCGGGTTGGCCTCGTTGACCTCCATGCCAGACCAGGGACCGCCCGTGCCCAACTCATCGCCTTTGTAGAAGCGGCCGTCGTCATCGACGGGCATGACCACGGGGATATTGAATTTCATGCCGACGAGGTAGTCGTCGACGCCATGCCCGGGAGCGCCATGGACGATGCCGGTGCCGTCATCCAAAGTGACGTAGTCGGCGTAGACGAACTCGCCCTCGACTCCCTGGTCGCCGAAGATGGGCTGCTTATACTTGTTGTGGGCCAGCTCGATGCCGGTCATGCTCCAAGGCTCGCCGTCGGCGCCGCGCACAAGCTCGACTTCGCCATAGCCGAACTTCTCGCAGTCCTTCTCCACGAGCGCCTGCGCCATGATCTCGGCCTTGCCGTCGTGGACGACCGCGACGTAATCGGCCTCGGGGTGTAGGATGACGATGTCGTCGGCGGGCAAGGTCCAGGGAGTGGTGGTCCAGATGTCGACCCAGAGCTTGCCTTCCCAGGCTTCAAGCCCAGCCGGCACCGTCGTCATCTGAAAGCGCACGAAGACGGCAGGGCTGACCTCGTCGCCGTACTCGATTTCCGCCTCGGCGAGCGCCGTGTGGCAGTGCGAGCACCAATGGACCGGCTTGCGGCCGCGATAGATTGCACCGCGGTCGAAGATAGCCTTGAAGATCTCAACGTCGGTCGCATCGTAATCGTTCACGTAGGTGAGGTAAGGGTTTTCCCACTCGGCAAGCACACCCAGTCGCTTGAAACCCTGGCGCTGCGTGTCGACCTGCTCGACGGCCATCTTGCGGCAGAGCTCGCGGACCTTCTCGGTGGGCAGCTGGTTGAACTTCTCAGTACCAAGCATGGTCTCGACCTTGTGCTCAATCGGCTGACCGTGGCAGTCCCAGCCGGGTACATAGGGGGTGCGGAAGCCGCGCATCGCCTTGTAGCGGTTGATTATGTCCTTCGAAATCTTGTTCTGCGCGTGGCCGAGATGAATGGGGCCGTTCGCGTACGGAGGGCCATCATGCAGAACAAAGGGCTTAGCGTCCTTGTTCTTCTCCTGCAGCTTCTCGTAAACATGGTCCTCTTCCCACTCCGCGAGGCGCTTGGGCTCGTTTTTCGGGAGATTACCCCTCATCGCGAAGTCGGTAGTGGGCAGGTTCATCGTTTTCTTGTAATTGCTCGCCATAAAAGCGGCCCAGCCTTTCCCGATCGGTTCCTATGCAAAGCGCACGAGTGCGCCATCCGTCAAACTACTAAATTATAATCCAAGAAGAAGGCTCGGTAATTGGAAGAGCGCACGGTTTCCCAAAAACACGATAGGCGGCATGGCCATCTCGCAGTCAAAACCGCGGCAATCCCCGTCAACCGCAATCGGTATCCCCACCCCGAGAGGACACAGGGTTCGCGACGCCGCAAAACGGCGCCAAGCTAGCATCACCGCCGCTGCCCAGCGGAGATTGGGGCGTGAGCAGGTAGAGGGGGTCCACGTCGAGCGCCGCCGCAAATCGACCGAGATACTCAAGCGTCGGATTCGCTTTGCCGTGCTCGACTTTGTCGAGGTAAGGGCGCCCCACCCCACAGCGCCTGGCGAACTCGACCTTCGAAACCTTCGAGATTTTGCGCAGGCGGCGAACGTTGGCGCCGAACACTGCGCTGAGAAAAGACGAGCAATCGCGCTCGAGCAAGCCGTATCTGTCCGCACTTCTTGTATCCATAGGTGCCATACTATAAGGCCCCGCACCGATAAGAAGAGAATCATGCTACGGCGCGCGCCCCGACACAAAATCCCAACAGGATACTAAATTTTTCTTGCTAGGCGAGAAGCGCCGGGAAACGCGATGTCATTCCAGGTAGGCACCCGTCTGGCGCTCCCACAAGTTGGCGTATTCCCCGCCTTGAGCCACAAGCTCGGAATGCGGGCCATCCTCCACAATGCGCCCGTCGTCCAGAACGACAATGCGATCGAGACTTGCCACCGTCGATAAGCGATGCGCCACCACGATACACGTGCGCCCGCGCATGAGCGTCGAAAGCGCATCCTGGACGAGCTGCTCGCTCTCGGAGTCGAGAGCACTCGTGGCCTCGTCGAGCACGAGCACGGGACAATCAGCCAAAAGGGCGCGCGCAATCGACACGCGCTGACGCTGCCCACCCGAGAGTTTCACGCCGCGCTCGCCAGTGATCGTGTCGAAACCTTCCGGCAGCCGCTCGATGAACTCGAGCGCGTTCGCCAGCCGCGCCGCCTCGCGGATTTCCTCAGGCGTCGCGTTGGGGCGGCCGTAGGCTATGTTCTCGGCGATCGTGCGGTGGAACAGCAGCGACTCTTGGGGGACGTAGGCAATCTGGCGGCGAAGCGATTGCTGCGTGCAGCGAGCGATGTCCTGCCCATCCACGAGAATGCTCCCCTCCTGGATATCGGAAAGGCGCAGCAACAGCTTCGTCAAGGTGGTCTTGCCCGCCCCGCTCATACCGACAAGGCCAACTCGCTCACCTGGGGCGATATGCAAGTTGAAATCCTCAAACACGCGCGTTGTCGCCGAACCGTCGGTATACCAGAACCCGATATCGCGAAAGTCGATTTCCCCGTTGCTCACCCGCAGATCGGGAGCGCCAGGAAGATCGGCCACGAGCCGCGGCTCGTCGAGCACCTGCGTCATCCCGCTCGCGTCGCCGAACGCGCGGTTCATCTTCTGCAAACCGTTGTTGATGAAGTTGAACTGGTTCGTCACCGTATAGGTGTAGGTGAACATGAGCACGAGCGTGCCGGGTGTGATACCGTACCAGGCGTTCCCCCCGATGATGAAGACAGTGACCGCACTCATGATGACCACGGCGATGCACGCCGTGACGATGCCGCGCGCAAGCGATGCGCGCATGCGCCGATTGTCGCGCTCGACGACGCAGCGGTTCGCCTCGTCGAAAAGCGCGCGCTCATAATCCTCGCGTCCGTAGGTCTTCACAGCGAGGATGTTCGCGACCGAATCGGACAGCTCTCCCGACAGCTGGTTTTGCGCGCTCGCCGCCTTCTCGTTCAGCCCGAGAATCCTCTTGTACATATAGTAGGACACGCAGGCGTAAACCACGAGCAGCACCATCAGGACGGCAACGTAGACGGGCACACGCGGGATTAGCGCGGCGCAGGTGAACACCACCGAGCAGAGCACCGGCAGGAAGGGAAACGACAGCGTCTCCAAGATGAGCTGGTAAGCACTCATGAACTTCGACGTCTGGCTCACGAGCGTCCCGCCAAAGCGGTTCGAATGAAACGACATCGACTGGTTGCACAGCGCGTCAAAGCTCATCGTGGCAAGGTCGTAGGAGGCTGCAATCTGCAGGCGGTACATGCAGTAGTCCTGCAGCTTGCTCGCCGCCTGGCCGAGCACGTTCACGGCGACGAGCGCGAGCGCGAAGGGACCGAACGCGGCGAACACCTCGTCAGCAGCAACGGGGTTCGCGCTCACCTGATCGACCACCATGGACATGAGGTAGGGATTCGCGTACGAAAGCAGAGCCACATAGGCAAGCGTGGAGACGACAAGCCCTGCGAACAGGCCGAAATGCGAGCGCGTGACCAGCCAGAAGTAATGGAGCGTACGACGAGTGGTCGCAGGCATTGCAGGGGCGGACATGATCGCTAGTTGCGGCTTTCCGCCATATAGAACAGGGCCATCGTGCCCGGGCCGGAATGTGCGCCAATGACGGGGTCGACGTAGTTAATGACGACATCGCGCACGCCGAAGCGCTCGCGCACCTTGTCGGCCACGTATTCGGCATCCCCAAGACAGTCGCCGTGCGTGATGAAGACCACCTGATCGGCAACGGGCGGAATGGCAGATTTCTCCATATGATCGACGAGCGCATTCAGGGATTTCTTGCGGCCACGAACCTTCTCCATAGGAATGAGGTGGCCTTCATCGTCGACGTGCAACACGGGCTTGATGTTCAAAAGCGTGCCCGCCCAGGCGCTTGTCTTCGAGACGCGTCCGCCGCGCCACAGGAACATGAGGTCGTCAACGGTGAACCAGTGCGCCAGGTTGAGCCTATGCTGCTTCACCCAGTCGCGAAGCTCCTCGATCGAGAGGCCCTCACGCGCCTTCTGAACCGCATGCCATACGAGCAGGCCTTCGCCGCCCGACGCGGCAAGCGTATCGACGGAGAAAATCTTGCGCTCGGGAAATTCGGCGGCAAGCTGGTTGCACAGAAGCGAGATTGCCTCGTACGTTCCCGAAAGGCCGCTCGAGAATCCCAGGTAAAGAACGTCTCGCCCCGCTTCCAGAAGGCCACGCAAAAGCGCTTCGGAATCGGCCAGATTTGGAAGCGAAGTCGTGATGACCTTGCCCTCGCGCATCATCGTGTAAAACTGCTGCAAATCGGTGACCTGGCCTTTAAGGTAGCTTTGGTGCTGCTCACCATCGACCATGAACGTCAGCGGAAGCACGTGGAGACCGAACTCGTCGATCATTTCCTCTTTCAGGTTGCAGCTTGAGTCGGTGACGATCTCGAAATCCATGGCTATCCTTTCTTGACAAGACTCGTGCAAGCACCCCCAAGCGCGAGTCGTTTTCCTCCAAGAAGAAGTATACGGCATTGTGGTGAAAATCGGGGAATATGCCGCAGACGCCCGCGCAGCCCAGCCGCAGATGCCCCTGCAGCCCAGCCGCAAACCCTACTTGTAATCGTCAGGGTTCTTAGCACCCGTACCCGTCGTGTTCTCCGCATTGCGCAGCTCGTGCCCGAACCGCACGGCGCCTTCCCCAAAGCGGTCGCGCAAAGCATCGGTAGCATCAAGCAGACCGCGGCGCTTCACGTCGTCAACGATAACGGGCTCAGCATCGAGCGTCGAAGGCGCCTCGCGCGCGACGTCAAACAGCGTATCCTGAACGTATTCGTCCTCGCGAAACCCGCTCATCCCCACGCCGAGGAGGCGAACGGGAATCCCCTCGCACCACACCTCATCGACCATGCGATAGAGAAGCGGGGTGAAGGCGAGCTCGTCGTCGCTCGGAGCAGGAAGGCGCTTCTGGACCGAGCGAACCGAGCGGTCGCCGAAGCGCAGCTTGAGGGAAAGCGTGCGGCCCGCGAGCCCCTTCTTGCGCAGACGGCGGCCTACCTTCGCCGCCATCGTGGCGATCGCCGCCTCCACATCGACGCGCGATGTGAGGTCTTTCGCGAACGTCATCTCGTTCGATACCGACTTCGCGGCCTCTCCCTCCTCGACGGGCGTCATGTCGCCGCCCTGCGCGCGGGTGCGCATCACGATCGCATTCTTCCCGAAGATGCGGCGCAAAAGCGACTCGTCCGCCAAGGCCAGGTCCCCCAACGTGCGCACACCGTGGCTTATAAGCTCGCGCTCAGCGACGGCGCCCACGCCGCTCATCTTCCGCACGGGCAGCGGCGCGAGAAATCCCTGCTCACATCCTGGGTAAACGACAGTGAGTCCACGCGGCTTGTCCATGTCGGAGGCGATTTTCGCGATCGTCTTCGACGTGCCCACGCCCACCGAGCATGTAACACCGAGCGCCTCGACGCGCGATTGGATGCGCTCAGCGATGCGCACAGGATGCTCCGTATTCACCTTGGTGGGAGAGACGTCCACAAACGCCTCGTCGATACTCACCTGCTGCACGAGTGGGGTCTCGTCCCGCAGGATGCTCATAATGGTTTCCGACATCTCGCGATAGCGGTCGAAGTGCCCGTGCGTCCAGATGGCATCGGGACACAGCCGCCGTGCAACCGATGCAGGCTGGGCACTGTGGACACCGAAGGCACGCGCTTCGTAGGACGCCGTCGAGACGACCCCGTGCTTGTCGGCGTCGCCACCGACGATGACAGGCTTTCCGCGCCAGCCAGGATGGTCGAGCTGCTCGACGGACGCGAAAAAGGCGTCGAGATCGACGAGCAGGATCGCCGGGCCCTCCCACGGCTGCAGGAGCGATTCGGCAAGAGCGTTCGACATAGGGAACCTACCTGCGCCGGTTCAATCGCTCGAGCATGCCCAGTCCGAGAAGGGTCAAGTCTGGCTCCACCTGCGCCTCGTGAGAGCACAGGGCGGCAAGCGCCGCGGCGTCATCACCCGACATGACAACGTCGCCCACACATCCCATCTCCTGCCAGATCATAACGATGAGGCCGTCGATGCGCGCGACCTCGCCCATAACGGCGCCCGACTGAATAGCTGCGCGGGTATTGGTGCCAACGATCGACGCCGGCGCCTTCATCTCGACCATGGACAACCTCGCTGCGGCGGAAGAGAGCGCCGAAAGGGAAAGACGCAGGCCAGGCGCGATAATACCGCCCGCGAATGCGCCGTCCTCGTCTAAGACCTCGAAGTTCGTCGTCGTCCCGAAGTCGACGACAATAAGGGGGAAGCCGAAGAGCTCCTTCGCAGCGACCATGTCGGCGATACGGTCGGAGCCGACCTCGCCCGGGTCGTCGAAGCGCATCTTGAGTCCCGTTTTCAGGCCAGGCCCCACGACGAGCGGGCGTAATGCGCTCACCGCGTGAGCGGCCTTCACCCACGCATCGGTGATCGAGGGCACGACCGACGACACGATGGCGCGCTCGATCGAAACCTCGTGCGAGGCACTTGAGAACCCTCGGATGAGGAAGAACTCGCGCAGCATGGCATGGGCCTCGTCGACAGTGATGACAGGGCGCGTCGTTGCGCACCAGGTCGAAGCAAGCTCATTGCCCTCGAACAGCCCGAAGCGCGTAAGGGTGTTCCCCACATCGATCGCGAGCGCAAACGCCGAGCGGGCGGGCGCCTTCCTCGATTGAGTCATGATGCGATGGCCCCTTTCCCTAAAAGCTGCGCGCAACGTCCATGCGCGGTTCGTTTTGCTTGAGTTCTCCGATTATAGCCGCTAGGCGTCCTTGTGGCGCACGACGTATGCGGGATCGATGCGGCGCAGGTCGTCGAAATCGTCGATCTCCAAAATATCGTCGGGGCTGCAGCGACGCACATGCACGGAGTATTCCTCCGGTCGTCGAACGATCGCCACGTCGTCCCAGAAGATCTGCCTGGCATCGTCGCGCTCGAACACCTCGGGGATGTCTCGCGCAAGCCGCGCCCCGTCCGCCGCAGTCCAATACGACAGGCCGACCATCTGCCAGCACGGAGCATCCTTGCCCTTCGCCAAGCACTCGATAACGCCCTCGCCGTCGGCGTCGAAATACCAGTCATCAGTTCTCTCGACAGGAAAGCCCAGGTAGTTCGACTGATACTGATACTTGCTGACCAGTGTCGAGTTCGTAAGGAACAAATCGCTCTCGAAGACGTAGGCGCGCTCGAAATGCCCGCATGCAGCCACTGCCGACGAAACGTTGTTCGTCTGGTCGAACAACGGGTTGTCGATGAAGTGCAAGTTAGGATACTTGCTAAGAAGCTGGTCGAACTCCTCCGCCAGATACCCGCGCACAATATAGATCTCGTCGATTCCGGCTGCCATGACCGCGTCGATCAGGCGGTCGATGATACGCACTCCATGGACGCGAGCAAGCGGTTTGGGGGTGTTCACCGTGACGGGAAGAAGCCTGCTGCCGAAGCCAGCGGCCAAAAGCACGGCCCGCTTCGCACGATACGGCTCGAGCGCCGCAAGACCGCGCGGGGTTACCGCGCCGTCCGCGAGCAGTCCATCCTCGCAAAGGCGGGCGGACACGGCATCGCGCGAGGCGTCGTCGATGGACTCGGGATGTACGGTGCCGCGCATCTTCGCCTCAGCCTGAGCGAGCACGACGAACTCCTCATACGAAAGCGCGCCGGCGCCCGTCGTCGGCATTCCGACCGCCTGTGCCATGGAAAGCGCAGCCTCCGCATAATCTTTCGCCGATCGGTACCAGACGTAGAACCACTCGCCCACCGGAGCCCCCTTGAGCTCGCGGTGCATGGCCCACACATACCAGTACCATCCGACGATCGCCGTGCAGGCGATCAGGTGGAACACCTCGTCTGCAGTGGCCTCGCGCCCGAAGTACAGAGGGACGGCTTGCTTCGCGCGCTCAACGCTGTAGCCCGACCCCTGCGCAACGAAATTGCCGAAATCGCAGCCGTAGTCGCCCATCGCAGCATATTCCCAATCGATGAGACACAGCCCGTCGCCATGCACGAGGATATTCGGGCCGTAGAAGTCGTTATGACAAAGAACTGGCGCTCCCGATCCTGCGCGAACGAGCGGAACAAGCCGCTCGATTTTCCTCTTGACCTCGAAGAAGTCTGCAGGGAACGACCAGTCCTCGGCCGCAAGCAGCGACTCGATCTTGCACGCCTCATCGTAAAAGTCGAACGACCAGGGGGAATCCGCGCCACTCTCGTGCAAACGCCGCACGAGGCTCAAAGCACGTCCCACATGCTCGTCGTTGCCGTAGTCAAACGACACGCAATCGGGAATATAGCGGGAAATCTTCCAACCGAGATTGGGGTCCTCGTAGACGAACGACGAGTCGAGCCCCAGGTCAGAGGCAATCTTGAGCGCATACGTCTCAGCTTGGCGGTTGATGATCTCGTCGGTGCCGGCGCCCGGATGTCGGTACACGAACGCCTCGCCGCGGCATTCGAAGTAGAAGGAGAGGTTCGTAAGCCCCTTCTTGATAGGCTTTACGTTCGAGATGTCGCCGCGCTGGCAGTTGAGCGTCGCGCAGATGTTGTCGAGCACGTTCGAAGCCACGTTCTCTATGAACAGCGGGTCGAAATCCTGCAGCTGGTAGAGAGAGTCGAACTCGCGGATCTCGCCCTTCTCGTAGGGGCGCATGTACATACGAAGCTCGTCGGCGTGCTCGAGGAAGATATCGTCCCAAAGCTTGCCGACTGTCTCGGTGAGATGGTACTCCTGGGAGAGGAATCGCATGAAATCGCAGGTGAAGTCACGTGTCCAGTACGCGTGCCCCATGATGACCCACGAGTGCGACCCGCCGACGACAGCACCCGTGATGCGCTTGTCGCGGCCCCTCGTCTGAAGGCAGTACTCGTCGGTTTCGCCCTCCTCGAAGACCGCTGCGTAATACGAGTCGTAGACGTAGCGCTCGAAGGGGTTGCTCGCGAAGTAATTGTCCGACGAGCAGATGTAGGTGTTGCCGATGATGTCACGCACCTGGAACAGCGTCGCATGGTTGTTGCGCGTCGCATAGTCGGTATTGACGACGATCTTCACACCGAAGAGGTCTTCCAAATAGAAGAACTCTTCCTTCTTAAACCCAACGACCACCGTGATGTCATCGATGCCCGCCTCCTTGAGCTGGCGGATTTGGCGCTCGATGAGGACCTCGCCACGAACTTTGAGCACGCCTTTCGGGCATTCGTAAGAAAGCGGCGCCATGCGCGACGAGAGTCCCGCCGCCATGATGACGGCGTTGCGCACCTTATAAGGGGAAAGCTCGTCCTCACCTTCTGCCGTAAGTGTCCCGCCCTCAACAAGGCCGCGATCAACAAGCGACTTGACAACCGCGTTCACCGTGCCGAGCGACATGCCGCACCTCAAGGCAATCGCGCGCTGCGAGGCTGCAGGCGTCTTCTTCAAAGCGAGCATCACATCAAATTCCGAGCGGGAAAGCATACGGTGTCCTTCCGGGTTATATGCGAAAAAGCACAAGGCAGCCTAGAGCCCCGCGCCTCAATCGTGAATCTTGAACTCGAATCAGGATACGGGAAGTGTTCAGCTATATCAAGTAAAGGTAAGAATATGAACACGAATGCGTAAAAGCAGAGCCTGAGAGGAAAAACGCGGAGCGGAAGCGAGAGAAGCAGGGCGTAAAGACGCTAAAAGCCGCCCGAAGACGGCTTTCGCAGGCTATACCAGCAGGAACCAAACACCAACTTACAAGCGCAGAGCCGATCCGACCCGCAGATGTGTTAGTTGAACTTGAACACCTTTTGCGCGAGGTGGTATCCGGAGATGCCAAGCGAACGGCCGAGCTCGCCGGGCAGATTCGTTCCCACATTAAGCGCGCTGCGGCGAACCGCACCATATGCGCCTGGGTTGTTCTCCTTCAGATACTCCCAGATGGCATGGCGTTTCTCGTCCGCCTCAAGCGTTCCGATCATGCGGCAGAAGATAGAGCAGATGCACATCATCATGGACAGGTAGTTTAACATGTAGCGGCGAAGCTTCGGCTCCACGACATCGTCGGGCAGACGCACCGCGTCGATCATGAAGCGCGTGATGCGAAGCTGCTGGTCGATGCGTCCCATCATGACGCTCTCGTTCACGCTTTGGTCCTCGCGCCCGATGAAGTAACGGTACATGTCGACATCGAGGTAGCGCATGGTGTCGACGAACGGCAGCGGAACGTACACGAAGATATTGTCCACGTAGAAGCAGTGCTCGGGAAGCTTCAGGCCGGTTTCGCGAAGCAATTCGGTGCGATAGATGGCCGAATGCATGAGCAGGTACTGGCTCTGGCGAAAATGCTTCACGTCCTTCCAGCCGAACTCTTCCTCGGTCGGAAACACGTTGAAGTATCCCATCACCGTACGCGTGCCCTCGTGCACCTTCTCGTAGACGTAGTTGCCGATGACGAGATCGGTCGCATGATCGCGCTCGAGCTGCGAGCGAAGATAGGCCATGACCTGGCGCATCGCGTTCTCATCGAGCCAGTCATCGGAGTCTACGACCTTGAAGTACAACCCCTCAGCGGCAGCGAGGCCAGTGTTCACGGCAGCACCATGGCCCCCGTTTTCCTGATGGATGGCACGAATGATGCCCGGGTGGGCCTCCTGCCAAGCATCAGCCTTCTGGGGGGTGTCGTCTTTGGTCGAGCCGTCGTCAACGATGATGATCTCGATGTCGTCACCGCAGGCCAAAAGCGACTCGATACATTTGTCCATGTAGGCGGCGGAGTTGTAGCACGGCACCGCGAACGAGATGGTCTTCATGAAAGCTACTCCTCAACCAGCTTGTCGGAAAGCTCGAGCGCGAGGCTGATGATCTTGTCCATGTTGTAGTAGCGGTACTCGGCCAAGCGTCCCAGCGGGTAGAAGTTCGGAAGCTTCGCGGTGAGGGCGCGGTAGCGCTCGTAGTGCACGCGGTTCTCGTCGGAGAGGATGGCGTAGTAGGGAGTCTGCGTATTGGGGTCCTCGTAGGCGCGCGAGTACTCCTTCATGATGGTGGTCTTGTCCGACTTTTGGCCGGTCAGGTACTTGAACTCCGTGATGCGCGTGTAGTCCTCGGTGACCGTGAAGTTCACGGTTCCGCACGGCAGCACATGCTCCTTATCGAATGTCTCGTACACGAAGTCGAGGCTGCGGTAAGGCAGGCGCCCGAAACGCGCGAGGAAGAGCTCGTCGAGCGGACCAGTGTAGACGATGGGCCCCTCGAACTTCTTGCCGTGGAGCTTGATAGCGGAAAGCGGGGCGTCCTCGGCTTCGCTTTCAAACTCGAGCTCGAACACGCTTTCCGCCTCGGTGTTCAAACACACCTGGATATTCTCGTGGTCGAGCATCTCCTCGAAGAGCTTCGTGTAGCCGAAGACGGGCATGCCCTGGTAGGCGTCCTGGAAGTAGCGGTTATCGCGCGAGATGAAAACAGGAACGCGCGCCGTCACCGACGGGTCGACTTCCTCGGGCGTGAGCCCCCACTGCTTCTGCGTGTAGTACAAAAAGACGTTTTTGTACACGAAATCGGCGATCTCGGCGAGCTCGGGATCGTCCTGCTCGCGCAGCTCGTTGATAGTCACCTTGCACTCGTCGCCGAAGGTGTCGATGAGCTTCTCGATGTAGTGTGCGGCCTTCTCCTCGCCAAACGCGATTTCCATCGAGTTCTTGTTGAAGGGCACGGGCATATAGGTTCCGTACCAATCGGCGAGCACGCGATGCTGATATCCCAAAAAGCCGGAGAAGCGGCGCGCGTAATCAAAGGCGCGCTTGTCGTTGGAGTGGAAGATGTGCGGGCCGTACTTGTGCACGAGGATGCCCGCCTCGTCTTTCTCATCGTACATGTTGCCGCCGATGTGAGGACGCTTTTCGATGATGAGAACGCGCTTGCCCGCACGCTCCGCAAGTTCGCGAGCCACGACGCCACCGGCGAATCCGCTGCCGACGACAACCGCGTCGATGTCGTTCATGTTCACTTCGTTGAACTGTGTGTACTGCACGCCCATGTGAGCTTTGCCTTTCGTTCGCATGTGATGGTTTTAAGAGGCCGCGGTAAGCGGGCCCGCTCGGACGACGCGCGCGACGGTGAGCGCCCGCTTCCGAATCTAGATTATTCTACCGATAACATCCTACCCTATACGCCATCACATACAAACGGAACAAAAAATGCCGTCTTACAAGGGTAGAATGCGCAGCGTATACCTGGAGAAAGGAATGCGCATGTCGTTTTTGGAAACCATGCTCGCGCGAGCGAAAGCCGACAAGCAAACGATTGTGCTGCCCGAGGGCAACGATCCCCGCACGCTCGAAGCTGCCGAGAAGCTCATCGCGCACGACGCCTGCAACGTGATCGTCCTCGGCAACGAGGAGGAGCTGAAGGCGGGGGGACGCGAGCTTCGCGGAGTCCGCATCATCGACCCCGAAACGTCCGATCTGCGCGAGAAGTTCGCTACGCGCCTCTATGAACTGCGTAAACACAAGGGAATGACGCCCGAAGACGCGCTCGACAAGATTTCCGACGTCCTGTATTTCGGCGTCATGATGGTGAAGTGCGGAGAAGCGGACGGCATGGTGTCGGGCGCCTGCCATTCGACCGGCGACGTGCTGCGCCCATGCCTGCAGATCCTAAAGACCGCCCCGGGCGTGAAGCTCGCGAGCTCTTTTTTCGTGATGGTGGTCCCCGATTGCGAATACGGCCAAAACGGCACGTTCATCTTCAGCGACTGCGGCCTTGAGGTGCAACCCGACGACGAGGCGCTCGCCCATATCGCGGTGAACTCCGCACGCTCGTGGAAGTCGCTCATGGGAACCGAGCCCGCCGTCGCAATGCTCTCCCACTCCTCGAAGGGGTCGGCGCGAAACGACGATGCGAACAAGGTCGTGCGCGCGGTGGAAATTGCCCACGAGCTCGACCCGAGCCTCGAACTCGACGGGGAATTGCAGCTCGATGCCGCCATTGTGCCCTCCGTGGGTGAATCGAAGGCGCCCGGCTCGCGCGTCACGGGGCACGCGAACGTGCTCATCTTCCCCGACCTTGATGCGGGCAACATCGGGTACAAACTCGTGCAGCGCCTCGCGAAGGCGGAAGCCTACGGCCCCATCACCCAGGGACTCGCCGCGCCCGTGAACGACCTCTCGCGCGGATGCACCGCCGATGACATCGTGGGCGTCGTCGCAATCACCTGCGTGCAGGCACAGGCCGTGAAGTAGGTTCAGGCGCAAGTTTTACCCGGCACTTATACCGGCAACGAATCGGGGGGCTCAAACGTGAGCCCCCCGATTGTTTTTTCAACCTCGCGCTAGCGCCCTTGCCCTTTTAACCGACGCGCACGCGAAAAGGAATGACCTGACAAGCTAGATATCTCGATCGATTTCGCTTTCCTCCACAATGCGGAAGGTGTCGAGCGCGATCATGTACTCCTCGTTGGTGGGGATGATAATGATCTTCACAGCCGAGTTGTCAGCGGAAATCTCGCGCTCGAAGCCGCGCTGGCGATTCTTCTCCTCGTCGAGGATGATGCCGAGCGGCTGCAGGCCGGCAAAGATCATGCGGCGCATCTTCTCGCAGTTCTCGCCGACGCCTGCGGTAAGCACGATGGCGTCGACGCCGCCCATGACGGCAATGTAGGCACCGATGTATTTCTTCACCGAGTTCGAGTACATGTCGTAGGCGAGCTGTGCGCGCTCGTTGCCGCCCTCGGAGGCGTCGCGCACGCTGCGCAGATCGTTGCTCACACCCGAGATGCCAAGCAGACCCGACTTCTTGTTCATAACGTCGTTGACCTCGGAGGTGGTGAGATTCTCGTGCTCCATGAGGAACGGAACGATGGCCGGGTCGATCGCGCCGCAGCGCGTACCCATCATAAGGCCGTCGAGCGGCGTCAGGCCCATCGAGGTGTCCACGGCAACGCCATGGTCGATGGCGCTCATGGAGCAACCGTTGCCCAGATGGCAGGTAATGAGCTTCAAGTCCTCCAACGGCTCGTCGAGCACGACGGCTGCGCGCTCGGAGATGTAGCGGTGCGACGTGCCGTGGGCGCCATACTTGCGGATGGCGTACTTCTCGTAATACTCGTACGGAAGCGGGTACATGTAGGCCTTCGGCGGCAGCGTCTGGAAGAACGAGGTGTCGAACACGGCGACCATAGGAATATTCGGCATGTGCTTCTGACACGCGCGGATGCCCATGAGAGCCGCCTTGTTGTGAAGCGGGGCGAGCTCGGCAAGCTCGTCGATCTTCTCGATAACGTCATCGTCGATGAGGACCGACTTGTCGAAGTACTTGCCGCCCTGGACGATACGGTGCCCGATCGCGTCGATCTCGTCGAGGGATTTGATGGGGGCGTCGTCGCTGTTGATAAGCGAGTCCAGCACGAGCGCCATGGCTGCATCATGGTCGGCCATCTGCGCATCGATGACCACTTCGTTCTCGTCGATTCCGTGCTTGTGGAAGGCGTTTGCCGAGCCCACGCGCTCGCAGATGCCCTTCGCAATGACAGCATGATTTTCGACGTGGACAAGTTGATACTTCAGAGAGGACGAGCCTGCATTGATGACCAGAACGTTCAACAGCCAACCTCCTACAACGTTTCGTTTTGGTAAATTGTAGGCATGCGCTGCAAACAGCGGACGTGCGAGCCGTTCGAATTCGGCAAGCGGTTCCGCTGTTCATTAGAGACGAAAAGCGGACACGCAGGCTTCTTTTCGCATGGGGCAGGAAGCCTGCGTTCTCGCAAAGTCGCTGATGGACGATGGTAATCCCAAGGTTTATTGGCAGAGAACCGTCGCTCGCGCCTAGGACAGCGTCGTGTCGCGGACCTCGTCGTCTGCCGGCTTCTCCAGCTCGCCCATGAGGACGTCAATGCGCTGCTGGGCGCCGTCAATGCGCTTCTTAAGCGAGGCTATCAGCTTCACCCCGCGCTCATAGGCCGTGACGCTCTGCTCCAGCTCGAGCGAATTGCTCTCGAGCACACCCACGATTCGGTCAAGCTCCGCCATCGCCTCGCGGAAGGTGAGCTCCTCGATCGGCTTCTCTTCTACCATAGGGTTTCTCCTTTATCAATCGCTGTCGTTAGTCTACTTGGATGCGACATCTGTCGCGGGCGCTGCCGCGTCCACCGTGCACGAAAGCGTGCCGTCCGACACCTGCACGGCGACTTTCGAGCCCACAGGTGCCTGACCGATGTTCTTAACCACCGCTCCGTCGTCAGTACGGGCAATCGCGTAACCGCGGGCAATGACGGCAAGCGGAGAAAGGTCGTTCAAGCGCGAGGCAGCAAGCCCAACCTCGTGAGCGAAGGGCGCGACCAGGCTTTTCCCTTGTGAAGCGAGACGGCCCGAAAGCGTCTCGAGACGCGCCTCGTCCCGCTGCGCGATGCCTGCGCCCGCTGCGCGCATGCGGACGGTAAGCGAGGCGAGCTCCACGCGATTTCGCTCGGTGTTCGCAGGAAGCGCGCGGGCGAGGCGGGCGGCGAGCGCATCGACGGAATCGCGCTCGCGCGCTATGCGGGCAGGCTCGGTGCGCACAAGCCGCTCGGAGAGGAAATCGATAGTCTGCATGTCGGTGCCAAGCAGATAGGACGAGTCCTTAAATACCGGGCGGGTGGCAACGCGGTCGACGGCCACGCGGGAGCGGTCGAGTCTTCGAATAAGACCGTCGTGGATTGCCCGCGCACGAGCGACGAGGTTCCCCGACAGCTCGGCAGACGAGGGCGACACCGCCTCGGCAGCGCCGGTCGGGGTCGAAGCGCGAACGTCGGCCACAAGGTCGGCAATGGTCGTGTCAGGCTCGTGGCCGATGCCTGTCACCACGGGGACGGGGCATGCTGCGATGGCGCGCGCAAGCCCCTCGTCGTTGAAGGGCATGAGGTCCTCATACGACCCGCCGCCGCGGACGAGCAGAACCGCCTCGGCACCCGCGCGCGACACGCAATCGATGCCGCGGACGAGCTCCTGCGGCGCACGCGCACCTTCGACAGGTACACCCGCGACGAGAACCCTCGCAAGCGGCCAGCGACGGCGAAGCGTTCGCAAGACATCGTGCACTGCGTCTCCACGAGGCGAGGTAACAAGGCCTACAACCTGGATATTTGCAGGAACGGGACGCTTTCGCGCCTCGTCGGTGAGACCTTCCACATAAAGCTTGCGCGCGAGGTTCGCAACCTGCATACGCAAGTTCCCCTCGCCCGCCAAGCTTACCGAGAACACGTCGAAGTTCATGCGACCCTTCGGCGCGTAGAGGGTGAACCGCCCCGTCAGCTCGACAAGCGCGCCGACATCGAGCTCGACTCCGCATGCCCGATAGCGATTGAGCCACATCATACAGGGAAGCGATGCCTTCTGATCCTTCACCGTGAAATAGACGGCCTTATAGCCCGCCTTGTTCGACACCTCGGATACCTCGCCGACGAGCTTCACGGTGACGTTCTCGAGCGCTCCTTTCGCAAGCGCCATGGCACCCGAGACGGTGAGGGGCTCGGGTTCTGCCTTACCTTCCCCGCCCGTAGACTCGACCGCATATGTTGACCCGAATTTCGCCTGCCCGGAAGCATATTTACGAGAAGTTGCGTCCGTTTGGCCCTCCGCTGCCCGCGCTGCGCTGCGAGCACGCTTAAGGCTTTCCTCCCAGCGTTCCATGGCAGCTATTCTTCGCGCTGGCTTAAAAGCCACAGAAGCTGCAGCACGGAGATGAGTGCCGCGGCCACATAGGTCAAAGCGCAGGCGCGCAGCACGTTGAAGGCGCCCTTGCGCTCAGCGGAGACGACTCCGACACCTGACAGGTAGTCCATCGCGCGGTGCGAAGCGTTGAACTCGACAGGGAGCGTGACCAGCTGGAATACCAAGACAACCGCGTACATGGCAATCGCGAGCGCCTGAAGGCCCTCAAGCTGCAGAACGATTCCTATCACGAGCAGGAAAACCCAGGCGTTCGATGCAAGGTTCACCGCAGGGACGAGCGCGCCGCGCACCGTCATGGGTGTATAGCCCTGCGCGAACTGGCACGCGTGGCCCGCTTCGTGACACGCCGTGGCAATCGCCGTGATGCTCGTGCCGTTGTAGGCTTCAGGGTCGAGCGTGATGGAATTGTTGCGCGGGTCGAAGTGGTCCTGCCCCGCGCCGCCTTGCCTGATCGCGACGTTGGTGATGCCGTGGTCGGCAAGCATGCGCTGCGCCATCTGGGCACCGGTCATGCCGAACGACGACCTCACGCGCGAGAACTTGGAGATTTGCCTGTTCACATACCATTGAGCCCCCAGGCCGATCACCATGGTGAGGACGATGAATGCGAGGTAGCTTCCACTCATAAACATAGATACAACTCACTCCTTCATAAAGGGGAGACGATGTCTTCTCGTTATTACGAACAATTGTACACTTTAGCGCATGCAAACCCGCGCCCAAACGCACGGCGGCGCTTTACGCGAAACGTCCTCAATCGGAAGGAGTCCCCTCCAAGCAGACCCCTCTACCCCAGACGCTCGACGACGAGCTCGCCCTTGCTGAGGCTCAAAGCGATGCGGCCTTCGAGGAGGTCGACAAGCTCCTCCCCCACAAGCGCCCATCGCCACCCGCGCATCAGATCGCTGTCCTCAGAGTGGCCTCGCGCAAGCGCCGCCAAATCGCTATGGCTCGCCAGCGTCTGCATGGCAACCCCGTTCTCCTTCGCGCGCAGGCGGACAAGCGCTGCCATGAGGTCGATTGAAGCGTCCACATTGCGCTCATTGCGCGACGGTTTCCCCAGATTGGGCCATTCGCTTTTCGGAAGCGACCGAGCCTTGTTCATGCGCTCAATCACCGCGCGGGCATCACGCACGGGAAGTTTCTCCCGCACACCTCGAACCATGTAAAGATCGTCGATCGTGCGCGCGTCGCGACGGCAAGCCTCCACGATCTGCTCGTCGGAGACAAGCCACTTGCGGGGCATATCGCGTTTGCGGGCTTCCTCCTCGCGCCACGCCGCGAACTCGCGCGCCGCGCACAACTGCCTCCCGTCAAGTTGCGTCACTCGTTTCAGGCGACGATAGCGCAGGCGAGGATCCTCACTGTACTTCGCGGGGTTCATCATCTCCTCGAAGTCGGGGGCAAGCCACCCAAGGCGTCCCTTCGATTCGAGCTCGCTTCTCATCTTGCGGTATACGCGCGGAAGATAGATTACATCGTCGGCCGCATAGTCGATCTGAGAATCGGAGAGCGGGCGGTGCGACCAATCGGTATAGGAGTCGGTTTTCTTGAGCGTGACGCCGCAAACAGCATGCACGAGCGCCCCGTAGCCAATCTGCTGCGTATGGCCGAGAAGAGCCGCAGCCACCTGCGTGTCGAAAAGGGGACGCGGCATCGATCCCACCTCACGCAGGAGAATCTCTATGTCCTGCCCGCCCGCGTGAAAGAGCTTCACCGTGCGCTCGTCTTCTAGAAGCGGGGCGATCACGGAAAGGTCGTCCACCGAGAGCGGGTCGATGATGGCGACTTCGTCGTCGGTGGCCATCTGCAAAAGGCAGAGCTTCGGGTAGTAGGTTGTCTCGCGGAGGAACTCGGTATCGATGGCGAGCACTTCTGCGCCCGTAACGCGTTCGACGAACGCCTCGAGGCTCGCTTGGTCGGCTAGGTACAAAATGGTTTCCTTACTTATCTAGCACGCCTGAATCGCGTGTTGCTTTACAATTCTCATAATAGCAATCGAAGGGGAATCTGTGAAACTACTCGTGCTGAACAACCTGGCGTCTGGTTACGGAGAAGGCGCGATTTACGATTTTGTGCGATCGTTCGCCGCCGACGGCGACGAGGTCTGCCTGCGCTCAACCGATGGGACGACCGAGCTCGAAAGCTTAATCACCGACGCCCGAGATTTTGACGCGGTCATCGCGAGCGGCGGCGACGGAACGGTCACTACCACCGCGTATTCCCTTGCCGGCACAGGAATTCCCGTCATGCCCTTTCCCGCAGGCACCGCAAATCTTCTCGCGCTGAACCTTGCAGCGCCCAACGAGCCCCATGCGCTCGCGAAGATGCTGCGCGCCGGAATCACGCTCGATTTCGACATGGCCGAAATCGAATTTCGCGCCGATGACGGCGAATCCGCGAAGAAAGGCTTCGGCATCATGGCGGGTGCCGGGTACGACGCGATGATCATGAAGGGGGCACAGCCCTCGAAACGCCTGCTCGGGCCTATGGCGTACTTTTCCGCCGCGCTCGCAAACCCCCTGCCTCCCACCTCGAAGATCACGCTCACGCTCGACGGCGAGACCGTTGAGGAAGAGGGGTTGGGAATCCTGATCGTGAACTTCTCGAAGATTCAATTCGATATCTCCGTCACGAACAAGAACAGCCCGCGCGACGGACTGCTCGACATCGTGGTGCTGAAGGCCGAAAACGCGTTTGGGCTTTTACCGGCGCTGTTCGCCCGCGCCATCGACCACGAGGGCAATTTTAAGGACAGCCCCGAGACCATCGAGACGTTCCAGGCGAGGGAGGTTGTCGTCGAGGCCGACCCGCCGATGCAGATTCAATACGACGGCGAGGTCGCAAAGGCGACGACGCCCTTCGCAGCACGTATCCTCCCCAGCGCCGCGCGCTTCGTCGTGTCGGAAGAGTGCGTCGAGCTGTTCGGCGCCGAGGGCGACGCGAAACTTGCCCCCTGGACCGACAGGGAGGCTTAGGCGAGTCCCAAAGGGGTGGAGGCTGCTGTCGGCGGTCTACGCGAAACTTTCTGGCTGGCTGTCCGCTCGAGCAGCCCTGGGAACGCGCAACCAGCTTCGAACCGTCTAAAAAGCCGACGGGTCATCGAGGTGCGCAGCTTTCCCGCATCGCATCGCCTTCAATCAGCCCGATTGCACCAACATAGGTCTCACGGGTCCACGGGTCTCACGAAAAAGAAAAAGCCCCTCTGATGAGGGGCTTTCGATTTCAATGGTGTCGGAGGCGGGATTTGAACCCGCACACCCGTTAAGTGGGCACTAGCACCTCAAGCTAGCGTGTCTGCCGTTCCACCACTCCGACGAATTTCTCGGCTGCGTCAGACGCAACGTTGCATATATTACCAGAACCAGCTGAGCGCGCAAGAGGGAATTTCAACTTTTTTAAAACACCTTCGATAAACCCGCCCAAAGGCCCTTCGGCATGCGGGAGCTACTCGCCCTCCCCCTTGGAAGCATCGCCCGCTTCAACAGCCTTTGCATCTGCAGAAGCCTCTTCACGCGCCGTCTTCCCCACCGTGCCGTCGTTCGCAGAGGTCGAGCCCGCGGCAACTTCCCGCTTCCACTTCGCGTAATTCGACGACCAGCGCATCTGAATGAGCTCGAGCACAAAGGCGAACACCATGGCGAAGTACACCATGAGCTTCTCCATGTGCATGTCGAGAACCTCGATACCCGAGTTGATGCCAAGCGAATCGAGCACGAGCAGAATGCCGATGACCGAGATAAAGCAGAGCGCGAGAATCTTCATTTCCGTGTGCTTGTTGATGAAGTCGGAAATCGGGTCGATGAACACCATCATCATAATGACTGCGATTACAACCGCGAGGATCATGATGATGAGGTAGTTCGCCAAGCCCACCGCCGTGATAACCGAGTCGATTGAGAAGACGATATCCATCACCATGATGGTACCGATAGCCTGACCAAGACCAATCTGATGCTTCGCCTTGTGCTCATCGGAGTGAGACGCCTTCTCCTCGGTGAGCGCGAGCACGTCGCGCAGCTCATCGATGCCTTTGTAGATGAGATACGCGCCGCCGAGCAGGAGCACGATGTCGCGCACGGAGAAACCGTGAGCGAAGAACCCGAGGTCAATCGTGAACAGGGGCGCAACCATGTGCACGAGATAGCTTGCGAAGCAAAGGAAGATGCAACGGGAGAGCATCGCGCCGGCGAGACCGAGCTTGCGGCCGATATGCTGCTTCTCCTCCGGCAGGCGATTCGAGGTGATCGAGATGAACACGATGTTGTCCACACCGAGCACGATCTCCAAAAAAATGAGCGTTACTAAGCTGATCCATGCCTCAGGACTTGCAAAGATGGAAAGGTCCACTGTCGTTGTCTCCTTTTCAGTTCCGGCCTTCTCGTCAAAATGCTCGGGGGTATAAAAAAAGACTCATGGCGCACCGACAGAATCGATGCGCCATGAGTCTCGCTATTTCAGACACGCCAGATCCGTCTTATGACGAACCACGATGTTGAACGTGCCGCGCGTATGTCGCGCCAGCTACTCCCCCACGGGCAGTGGGTATCCTACCATGGAGCTATGAACGGGCAATGCTATAATCGGCGAAATGCACAAATCATCCAGGAGCAAAGCATGACAATCGATAAGTTCGAAGATGCGCCCTATCGCAACCACGAGCCCGAGTTCACCGACATCGAAGGTTCCGTGAAGTATATCGACGGCTCGAGCCTTGCGCGGCCGTTCGAGCTCCCCCGCACATCGTACGCCCTGGCCGGGGTCTTCATCATTGTTGCAGCCCTCATCGGCGCCTTCATGCTCGCGAAGTACTTCGACGGCGTCTACGGCGCGCCTGCGCGAGCAGAGCAGACAGTTTCAGACAACCTCGCGCGAGACGTGAGCTACGACATCCCCAACCTTACGACGTTTATGGAAAGCAGCGACGACGCGATCAAGCAAACGCTCGTCGATGCCGGGTACACCACCTACGAGACGACTAAGGAAGGCGAATACCTCGATGGCGGCTTCGATATTGTGAAGCTTCCGAGCGACGTCCCCCTCGCCGAAGCCGGCTTGATGTACGCAAGCGGCATATCGAGCCTTTCGGCAACGGATGCCTCGCGCCTTCTGAAGGGCTCGTGGACGCTTTCGGTTAACCATTCGGGCACGACCGACATGAGGCTGAAGTTCGCCGACTTCTCGTCGGGCGGCGTAGATGCGGCTATCCAGAATGCGATGGCGGCTTCAGGGCTCGCTGAGGCGCCAATTGTCGATTCGGGAACCGACAGCGCAGGAAACACCTATCGCTCCGGCACGATTGACGCAAACGGCGCGACGTACAACTGGCGAGTTTCCGCGATTCCGCTGTCGAGTGTCTACAAGATCAAGGGACTTCCCGACACTGCGATTTACGTCGGCGTGCGCGTGACGAAGTAAAAGACGGAAGGCGACCCTAGAACGCCGCTCACGGCAAGACATTTCAAGGTGTGAGAACGGGTTGCAACTCGGGCGGATTTCCCACCCGACCAAACTTTTCAAAAAAGTTGAGATTAGGGGTTGGCAAAGATTCTCGTTCTGGTAAACTATCGTCTTGTTGACGCGCCAAGCAGAAACACGGAGCGGAAACAAATCATGGGCGGTTAGCTCAGGGGGAGAGCACTACCTTGACACGGTAGGGGTCACAAGTTCAAATCTTGTATCGCCCACCATGAATCCAAGAGCCAGGCAAAGCGCCTGGCTCTTTTGCTATTTGCAGAATCTACTAGAGTCAACCAGAGCCATGCCCCATCATCGGGACGCCTTCCGCTATCGAGATAAACCAAGGCCGCCATCGCCCGACCAAGGCGATGGCGGCCTTCTTGATAGCTAAAAAGGTGACGAAACCCTCAAGCGAGAGAGCAAGCCACGTTAACGTTGTTGTGCCGCTATCTGCTCCCCTATGAGATGCGGTATCCCCACGACGAGCGCATTGCCCATGCAGAACGCGCGATGTCCATCAGTCATGCCGACATTTGTCCAGCCCTTCGGAAAACCCTGCAGCTGGTCAAGCTCATCGGGAACGAGACGACGATAGCGCCCATCGATTTCCACAATGTGCTTAAAGCGGGAAGCTCCCGAGCCGCCCTCCCCAGTTAAAATTGTGCGAGACGGGTTGGTAAGCAAGTCGGGAAAAGCCATCGAACCTTCCGAATAATGGTACTTGAAACCCGTCTGCTTGTTCACGCGCTCCTCGCTCTTCGAACCCTTGAGATAGCGCCACCTCTCAAGCTTCTCCTCGGGAATATAAAACGACTCCGGTACTTCCTTCGGCGAGACAATCACATCACCGAGCGTACGGCGCTCACCGCAGAAGTCCTCGGCGACATCACACGTGACAACATGGAAATCGCTCATCGCCCCAGCGGTGCCGAAAGGCGATTTGCTTTTGCCGCCTACGTTGAACGATTGCGTAGCCTCGTACGGGTCATTCGGGACCATGAAATCATTGAAGGCTTCTGGCTTTACTATCGGCAAAGCAGAAGACAATACCCCACTCGAAATGCGCTCTTCGAGGTTCCAGCTCTCGGATGTGAGCTCAGCGTAAATGTAAACGCGCTTGCGGCGCTGCGGGAAACCGTACTCAGCGCTGTTGACCACACGCCATTCAACGGAGTAGCCAAGATCAGACAGGCACGACAACATGATGGCGAAATCGCGACCGCGTTGCGAAGCCGGACTCTTTAATAACCTATCGACGTTCTCAAGGAGGACATATCGAGGCTCTTTCAGATGCAGAAATCGGTAGATATCCCACCAGAGCACGCCCTTCTTGCCCTCGATACCGCCAGCCTTCGCGAGCGGTTTAGCAACTGAATAATCTTGGCAAGGAAAACCACCGACAACCATATCGACATCGGGAATATCAGTTTCGCCCTTTTCGTAAGCATCGAGGACTTTATTGATATCCTCGTTAACGCAGCTTCCTTCTCCGAAACGTTCCTCGTAGCAGCGCCAGGCAAACTGCTTGCTATCGTTTCCAGGCGGTTCCCACTGATTCGCCCAAATAGTCTCAAAAGGACCCGCAGACGGCATATCGAATTCAGGATTGTCGGGATTGCTATAGCCCTCCAGACCAAGGCGAAAGCCTCCCACGCCGGCAAACAGCTCGGCAACTTTGATAGTATTCATGGCACGTTTCTCCTTAGCTACTGTGCCTGTTGAATTTCACAGAAGGCTATTGTATCCGATCAACACCGCTATGGGAAGATCCGATTATGGGACACCCAGAAAAAGAGCACTAACCTCTTTCGCTGTCGTTGTCCCCTACCAAATCGACAATGCTGTACACGTAATCGTTATTCAGCCAGAAGCTCTGCTTCGTCATCCAGCGTCCGTCCGGCAACGGCGAGGCATGTCTCTCGACATCGCCGATTTCCGAACCGTCCATGAAACGATATGCGCTCTTTCCCGTGTGAGGACGGACGTGCGCAACAGGGTTATCCTGCTTGCCGGGCAAGTTGTTTTTGACAACGATTTTGCCGTCCTTCTGCCTTACTGGCACAAGCTCAACGCCCTCAGCTATGACCTCTCTCGTCTTATCCCAAACGTCATGCAAGGGGCCCTCCAGGTCAGTAATCGGCATACTCCAGAAGCGGGCGCCACGCAGGACCATCGACTCATCAACCTGTTGAAAGACGACGAAAAGAAACCTAGTCTCATCAAAATAAGCAAAGAGATCAGAGTGCTCCCAATCCTCCTCTTCGAGCAGCTCGATAAAATCGAACGTGTCAAGCGACAGACTTTCTTTCACTCCTCCATACAGCTTTACCCTGATAGTGCGAACGCTGATACCCGCCTTCTCGAACTCTTGAGCATGTTCGCCTCGTAGACCGAGAAGCTTATAAGTGATTGAAACCCATTGCGCCTTGTTCCCCGTGTATGCCATTCCAAGCATTTCGCAAAGCTGTTTATCAGTTTTCCCAGCATAAGCGTTAATCACGGACAGCACATATTCATCGAAAGTCTGCTTATTCAGAACGGAAGCGTCTTCAATGATGCTCTCGCTGTCTTCCGGCTCGCTCATAATGTAGTGATGCAGTATGTAATCCATATACTGACGCTTAAAGCAGAAATTCCGCTGCTTTGCCTGTCGGGCGGGATTTCGATATTGATTAACCCAGGACTTGGCGGCAGTCGCGCCTTTAGTGCACGCTCCAAGATAGCGCGTCAAGCTCTCGCTCAGCATATCAGCTTCGCCGTCCATAACCATCTTCTGAATTAACTCATAGTCTTGCTTGATGATAGCCCAGTCAACATCAGACGGCGTAAACATAATCACGTACTTGATTTTCTGATCAAGCTTTTCGATAGAGCGGTTGCGCTCGTAATATATGAGAAGAATAAGGGAAGCCTTGTGCCAAACGCCAGACTCTTCAAGATTGACCTCAATGCGTTCGTCGTAATGTATATTAGTGATGGAAAGCCGCTCTCCAGCAGACAGTTCTCCGTCCTTTTTGACGTCGTAGCAGGTAGCCTTCAACTCTACGCCGGCATCTGGAAAATCAGGGTGCTCATCGCTATTCGCCTTATAACCAAAGTAGCGCTCCTCGATGAGCGTGCCCATACCGCCTTTGAACTTAACGTTGCCATAATCCTTCATCGACGAATCATCAGGCGATATGCCAAGCATAAGCACCTCTCGAAAAGAATGACCAACGAGCTTCTTGGCATACCGCAACAGCTCATCTGGATTGCTGAGATCGAGCGTTCTGCACTCGTTGGGCGAAAGCTTCCATACCGACATGATTCTTCTCCCCTATCCGAAAACAAGATGGTGTTAGCGATTGGCGTGAGCCCATGATAGCCGCCTTTTCGGGATATGCGAGAGACTTGTGATATAAAAAAACGACCCAGTCGGATGACCAGGTCGTTTGAGATTCTGGAGCGGACAACGGGGTTCGAACCCGCGACCCCCACCTTGGCAAGGTGGTGCTCTACCAGCTGAGCCATGTCCGCATATGTTCGCTTCGCTTTCGCGAGACGATTGTCAAAATTGGAGGCGACGCCCGGATTCGAACCGGGGGTGAAGGCTTTGCAGGCCTCTGCCTTACCACTTGGCCACGTCGCCATCCTGGCGTCTGTCATTTTAAGAGCTGGCCAAACATTAGCCTGACCAGCCCGTTCATGACAATGGAGCGGACAACGGGGTTCGAACCCGCGACCCCCACCTTGGCAAGGTGGTGCTCTACCAGCTGAGCCATGTCCGCGTCGCGAGGTAGTATATTACGCCTTTCTACCTCATTGCGCAACCCCTAATCTCATTTTTTTTGATATTAGGGGATATTGCAAGCTAACGGGAAATCGATCCTTGAGGGTAAATAACCATCAGCACGAGAAGGGACACGATGAAAATGATCGCGAAGATGATCGTGATGCGATCAAGGTTCTTCTCGACGATGCTCGTACCCGTCTGCGTGGAATACACCGAGCTGGCAATCATGTCGGAGATGCCGGTGCCCTTGCCGGAATGCAGAAGAATGAAGATGATCAAGCCAATGCCGGAGATGACCAGCAGAATCAGCATGAGGATGAGCAATGGATTCAAAACGTTACTCTTTTCGTTACTCGATTACTACCTGTTGCGCATCGCGCGCAACCATACGCAAGTTATAGATTATACGGGAAACGGCATAACGAAACAAGGGCTTCCTCCGCCAAAGTGCGAGTTAAGTTTTGCGGGAAAAGCCGACCGGAAGCCTTGCCGGTGCGACGGGGATCGGGGCGCCATCGGCGCTGCGGATGACCGCATTCTAGCACGACCCGGCGCGGAAGCGCGCGTTGGACCT
>NZ_WAJR01000002.1 GCF_008831035.1 Ellagibacter isourolithinifaciens
CGATTCCCGGCAGGAAGGCGGCGTAGCATGCGCTAGAATGACGGCATTCTAGGTGATTCTCGGCTCCTCGGGCAGCCTGCGGCTACCCTCGAGAACCGAGCTCTACACCAACATTCGGGACACTACCAAACCAAGATCGATCGACTGCTCTATGAGCGTATCAAGTTGGTCGGGTGTCGTGATTTTGCGGTTGCCGCGGGCGTCGAGGTCGAGATAGGCGATGCGGCTTTCTTCGATGCCTGCTTCCCTCAGTTCTTCGATGACGGTTTTATGAGGCACGATTTCCCGCATCTGCGAATGCCCGTTATAACTTTGATGGGATCGCTGTCGTAGAAGGGCTGGAGCTTTTTCAGATACGACGTGCGGTGGAACAGCTTCATCAGATCCTCCAAAATGGCGGTTAAGGCGATATAAATTCGCATTTTTGCAAATTACACCGCCTTAACTGAGCTTTTCGGTGACGCTGCGGTTAGATGGGGCGTCTTGGAGCCGCTGTTGCGTTTAGCTCATTTAACCGGTCTACATGGTGATAACGAAATCATCATGAGGGAAGGTCGATCGGTAGTACGTGTTCATATATTGCTGGTCGGTGGGAATGCTCCATGTCAATTTAGTTTCGCCCGAATCTTTCACAGAATCGGGAACGAGACAATAAATAGCAACAGTTGCTGTATCTTTCGCTTCGACGCGGTAATTGCTCCCAAAGCGAGGTCCAGCATCGATTTCAATCTTACCTGAGTATTTGTTTCCAGCGATTTCGAAGGATGCTTCGGTGGCATATCCAGGCAAGGCGTACTCTGTGCCGATGTTCGTGTAAGTGACTCTTGCCAGCAAGTAGGACTTGCCATTCTGATGAGTATAGTAGCTGTAAAAACCAGAGGTGTCCGAAGGGTAGACTTCATCGACGTAGGATAATGAATCGATGGTGAATGTCGCCAAGTTTGTGGTGCCCGTTTCGCCTACTGCAAGCTTTTTGGGTCCCAACGCGACAACCCGATCAACGTATTCTTGGTACTGTTCGTCCGTGGATTTATTCGCGACGGTTTCACCTCCCTTTGTTGAAATACCGTTCGTTGTCAGAGTGTCCCCGTCGATTGTCGCCTCAGCGTTTTCGACTGCTTTGAAAGAGATGGATATGGCACCGGCGCTTTGTCCTTTTCCTTCGGGAAAGCTAATGTAGAGATTCTCTCCATCGATTTCGTATGTCCCCTCACGTTCCAGCTTCGAATCTTTAAGGTGGGTTGGGTGCTCGATTTCGAGAGAGTAATCTCTTCTGTGCTGTCGCCCGCGAAAACCGAAGCCATGTTCGAAGCCATTTTGCTTTTCGGCTATGCAGTGGTGCCGCTCACGGGAGTTTTTCCTGAGGTGTTTTCGTAGAGCACCTCTAAACCGTGTCTGGGGAGGTAACTCCAAGACACCTCGATGATTCCGTAGGTCTTGGTCTGCTTACCTTGCGATCCCGTGGTGTTTTTCATTGAATTCCAGAGTGAATCAGGCAGACCGAGCGCTTTGTTGGTAGCTTGGACATAGGGGGAGGCGACGACGTCTCCCCATGATTGCGTGATGTCGCTTTTCGAATCAGTGGGGTTCGTGTCAATTTGAAGGGACAGCCCATCGGGGGCGACGGTGCAGTACGTCGAATCGTCATTGCACTTATCTTTGACAATCTGCTTGAAGTTCGGGATGGCGTAGCACTGCACTTCGCAGGTCGCCGTGGCCCCGCTTTCGGCTTCGGCGGTTATCGTCGCGGTTCCGGTGCCCATGGCGTTCACGATGCCGTCCGAATCGACGGTCGCGACCGACTCGTCCGAGCTCGACCAGGTGATTTTGGTTTGCCGCGCGTCGGTCGGGGTGTAGGCGACTTTGACGGGGCTGGACGGGTAGCCGACATAGACCTCCTTGTCGGCTTGCGTGATGGAGAGCGTGTCGACGGGGATGGGGCGGAAGGCCGCGAAGCATATGGCGGCTATCGCCGCGACCACGATGGCGCCCGCGATTCCGAAGACCTTTTTGTTCGCCTTCAGCTTGCCCGCACACGCAGCCGAGGAGGGGGAGGTGGCGGTGCCGCACTTGGGGCAGAACGCCGCATCGCCTTCGAGTGCGGCACCGCACTTCTTGCAGCGATACGCATTCGACTGCGCCTTCGCCTCGCTGAGAACGGGAAGGTTGTCCGGGCCGTCCGCATGAGGGCTTCTCGCGCTGCCTCCTTCTTCAGTTTGCTCTGGGTCGTGACCTTGAATGCCACCTTCGCCTGAGACTTCAGGCGCCTCGATTGCTTTGGCTTCGAGGACGCATTCGGCCTCGTCTGCGGCTTGGGAAACCCCGTCCGCTTCGACATCAGATTCGTTTTTACTGCCCTCGGCTTCGGCCGCGTTCTTGATGCTTGGCTCTTCGCGCTCGGTTTTGCAATGGCTCGGGGCTGATTTGTTGCTGTCGGTCTCTTTTTCGGCGTCCATGGTCACATTCCTTTCCCCTTGACAGGCCTGTCAAGGTTTCTCTACTTATCGTAGAGAAACCTTCCTTCCTTCAGTGCCTCTTCGTGCGTATGAAGCTGGGGGTGTCCGAGGATGGGAAGCCGTTTCGGATAGCGGTGTCCTTGCGCTTTCGACGCTGCGTGTGCTCCCTTCGCATCCCTTTTATGCCACCCGTCGCGTAACAAACGCCCTCTGCGGAATTGTCGTGATGCTGTGGCGAGTGACAAACGAGGTCTTCTAACCGTAGAGCACGAACTAAACTGGGCAGCGAGTCGAAACCCTACGTCAGGAGGCCTGTGTGAAAACAGTTGCTATCATCGGCACGTTCGACACGAAAGGCGAGGAATTCGCCTATGTGAAAGCCCGCTTTGAGAAGCTGGGCATCAACACCCTCACCATCCACTGCGGCGTCTTCGACCCGCAAACCATGCCCGACGTTCCCAACACGGAAGTCGCGGCGGCGGTCGATATCGAGATGTCGACCATCGTGGAGAAGAAGGACCGCGCTTTCGCCACCGAGACCATGACGCGCGGCGTCGAGAAACTTCTGCCCACGCTCTACGCGAACGGCCGCTTCGATGGCGTGTTCTCCATGGGCGGATCGGGCGGCACCACCATCGCGACCGCCGGCATGCGCAAGCTGCCCATCGGCGTGCCGAAGGTCATGGTGTCCACCATGGCGTCTGGCGACACGTCGCCCTACATCGGCGCGTCGGACATCGCCATGTTCCCCTCGATCGTCGACGTGGCGGGCATCAACTCCTTCTCGGCGACCATCTTCAACAACGCCATCGCCGCCATGACGGGCATGCTCGAGCACGTTGCCCCCAAGCACGAGGACAACAAGCCGCTCGTCGCCGCGACCATGTTCGGCGTGACCACCCCCGCCGTGCAGAAGGCGCAGGCCTATCTGGAGTCGAAGGGCTTCGAGGTGCTCGTGTTTCACGCGACGGGCACGGGCGGAAAATGCATGGAAGCGCTGGTCAACGGCGGCTTCATCAAGGGCGTGCTCGATTTGACCACCACCGAATGGTGCGACGAGGTCGTCGGGGGCGTGCTTGCCGCAGGCCCCGACCGCTGCAGCGCGGCTGCCCTGAACGGCGTGCCCGCCGTCGTGTCGGTCGGCGCCGACGACATGGTTAACTTCGGGCCGTGGGAAACCGTCCCCGAGCAGTATAAGTCCCGAAACCTGTACAAGCACAACCCCACGGTCACGCTCATGCGCACCACGGCGGAGGAAAACGAGCGGATCGGCCATGCCATCGCCGAAAAGGTGAACATGTCGATCGGCCCGTGCGCGGTCATGCTGCCGCTCAAGGGCGTGTCGATGATCGACGCCGAGGGCCAGCCGTTCTACGGCCCCGAAGAGGACGCGGCGCTCTTCAAGACGCTCAAGGACGAGATCGACCCCGCGAAGGCCGAGGTCGTCGAGATGGATGCACACGTAAACGACGACGAGTTCGCGATCGCCGCAGCTCAGAAACTTATCGATCTCATGGAGAAATAGCACGACCGGGAAGGCGGGGCGACGCGCTTCCGCCTTCCCCTCCCTGGCACCGCGCCGCGCCGGATCGCAGCCATCCCGTCGTTGTCGGGCTTGCTGCGGGGCGGCGGCGCCTTCCCCCAGGCTTCATCGGCGTCGTCCGCTCTAACTCGCGGGCGCGCCGTGAACGCATATGTTCGGCAAGAAAAAGGTAGTACTCGAAAAGAAGGAGAACACCATGCTTGAACTGTCCCGCGCGGAAATCCTCGATCGTTTCCGTAAGTCCCTCGCCGAGGGCAACATCCTGCTCGGCGTCGGCGCCGGCACGGGCATCACGGCGAAGTCGGCTGAGGCCGGCGGCGCCGACATCTTCGTCATCTACAACTCCGGCCGCTTCCGCATGGCCGGCCGCGGCTCGCTTGCGGGCCTGCTTTCCTACGGCGACGCGAACCAGATCGTCGTCGAGATGGGCGCCGAGGTGCTGCCCGTCGTGAAGGACACCCCGGTTCTCGCCGGCGTCTGCGGCACCGACCCGTTCCGCGTCATGAAGAAGTACCTGGCCGAGCTGAAGGATCAGGGCTTCAACGGCGTGCAGAACTTCCCGACCGTGGGCCTTATCGACGGCGTGTTCCGCAAGAACCTTGAGGAGACCGGCATGGGCTACGGCCTTGAGGTCGACATGATCGCCGAGGCTCACAAGCTCGACATGCTCACCTGCCCGTACGTCTTCGACGAGGAGCAGGCGGCTGCGATGACCAAGGCCGGCGCAGACATCATCGTCGCGCACATGGGCCTCACCACTGGCGGCACGATCGGTGCCGAGACCGCGCGCACGCTCGACGACTGCGTGGAGATCATCACCGGCATCGTGAAGGTCGTGAAGGACATCAACCCCGACGCGCTCGTCATCTGCCACGGCGGCCCGATTTCCGAGCCGAAGGACGCGGCGTACGTCATTGAGCACGTGCCCGGCATCGACGGCTTCTTCGGCGCCACCTCGATCGAGCGCCTGGCTGCCGAGCGCGGCATCAAGGCCCAGACCGAGGCCTTCAAAGCTATCAAGAAGTAACAGCTCTCGGTTCCAAGTTCCACCGAGGCTCGCGCGAAGGGCGTCCGTTGCGATTTGCGTCGCGGCGGGCGCCCTTTTCTCATGTTGGGTGCGCTCCTTTCTGCGCACCGTGGTTTTGCTCGCGCTATACTAACGCGCATGGCTAACACACTTGGAAAACTCATCATCTGCCCGACACCCATCGGCAACTTAGGCGACATGACCGAGCGCACGGTTTCGGCGCTCGGGGAGGCAGACGTCGTTTGCGCGGAGGACACGCGCGTGACGGGGAAGCTGCTTGCCGCCTTCGGCATCGAGAAACGGCTCGAGCGTTTGGACGAGGCGCTCATCGGCGATCGTGCAGCCTCGATTGCAGAGCGCGTGCTTGCCGGCGAGGTGATCGCGTACTGCAGCGACGCCGGCATGCCGGGCGTGTCCGATCCAGGGCTTCGGCTTGTTCGCGCAGCTCGTGAAGCTGGCGCGCCTGTCGAGGTGCTCCCCGGCGCATCCGCCTGTGCCACGGCGTACGTGGCAAGCGGCTGCACGTGTCCCCGCTTCTACTTCGGCGGCTTCTTCCCGCGCAAGGATGTCGAGCGTAAGGCGGCGCTCGACGCGCTGCGCACTCTCGATGCTGCGCTCATCTTCTACGAGAGCCCCAATCGCGTGGCATCGGCGCTCGAGTCGATGGCCCAGGCGTTTCCTTTGCGCGAGGCGGCGGTGTGCCGCGAGCTTACCAAGTTGCACGAGGAAGTGGTGCGCGATACCCTGCCGAGCCTGCGCGACGAGTTCGCCCGACGCGCGGAAGAGGGCTCCATCAAGGGCGAGATCGCCATCGTGATCGACGAGCCGAGCGCCGCTGAGGAGGATGCAGCTCAGCTCGATGCCGCCGAGGCCGCCCGCGCCCGCGCTGCCGAGCTCAAGGCCGAAGGTGCACGCAACAAGGAAATCGCCAAGGCGGTCGCTGCCGAGTTCGGGCTTCCCCGGAACGCCGCCTACGAGATCGCGCTCGACGCCTAAAGGTTGCATTGTGCCGTATTCCAACCAATCGGGGCCCGTGCGCACGCGTAAAATGACCGAACGTGAAAAACAAGCGTTCGACCAGGGAAAACGCGTGCGAAATAGCGAACGTTCCAACAAAGGGGCACGTGCCTGCGCCCCCGCTCCCTCGCCCTCGGGCGAAATCACGGTCGTAGATGGAATCGAGGCGCATATCGTCCGCAAGCGCGTGAAAAACGTAAACCTGCGGATCGCGCGCGACGGATCGCACGTCGACGTGTCGGCGCCTTCGTGGGTCTCGGATTCCGAAGTCGAGGCTTTCATCAGGTCGAAGAGCGCGTGGATCGCATCTCGCATGGCGCAAGCCGCGCAAACTCCCATGGCGCGTGCGGCCCAGGCGACTCCCGAAGAAGTCGCTGCATGGCACGAAACGGTAAGCGCATGTGTGCCCGCGCTCGTGGCCGCGTGGGAGCCGATCATGGGCGTGAAGGCGGGCAAGCTCGCGTATCGCAACATGACGAGCCGCTGGGGCAGTTGCCAGCCGGCGACAGGGCGCATCTGCATCAATGTGCGGTTGGCACTTTATCCGCCGGAATGCTTGGAATATGTGGTCGTCCACGAGCTGTGTCACTTGCTGGAGCGCGGCCACGGTCCAAGGTTTCACCAGCTTATGGACGCGTTTATGCCCGATTGGAAGCAGCGCCGCGCGAAGCTGCGCTAAGGGGGTGTCCCTTCCAGCGAGCGTCCAGGCATGCCCGCCTGTGCCCGCGTACGCGCGAGCCCTTGCGCCCTCGCAGAGATCCGCGACCTCCCAGCCTGTGTTGAGATGAAACGTGACAAAAAGGCGCGAAACGCAACGAAAATCGTGCAACGATGGGAAAACGATTATTCCTTCTTGCGTTTAATAGCGAAGCGTTCTATTATTCCTACTCAGTTACTAGAAGTTACGTAAAGGCCGCAAGTCCTCGCCGCGAGCTCGCTCGCACGGACTGGCGGCCTTTTTCGCACTGAGGGGAGAAACCATCATGGAAAACACCGGCCATGTTCGCTCCGTCAACGTCTCCGAGCGCAAGGGTACGCGCAAAAAGCCAGTTGAGAGTGGACAAATCCATATCGACCCGCACCATGGTGTGACGGGCGACGCCCATGCAGGCGACTGGCATCGGCAGGTGTCGCTGCTCGCATGGGAGTCCATCGAGAAGGCGCGCGCGATGGGTCTCGACGTGAAGGAAGGCGACTTCGCCGAGAACATCACCACTGAGGGTATGGACCTGCTCGCGCTGCCGCTCGGCACTCAGGTGAAGATCGGCGACGAGGTCACCCTCGAGCTTTCCCAGATCGGCAAGGTATGCCACAAGAAATGCGCTATCTATTACCTGGCGGGCGACTGCATCTTCCCGCGCGAGGGCATCTTCTTCGAGGTCGTTACCGGCGGCACGGTGTCTGTGGGCGACTCCATCATCGTTACCAAGATGGGCGATGGCCATTGTCAGTATACCCCGCAGGAAGCGCTCGACGAGATCGCCAAGGTGCGCGCCGAGGAGGCGGCGGAGAAAGCTGCGAAGGCGAAAGAGGCCGCTACCGCCAACGCGTAGCGGGTTCACCGCGCTTGCCACCAGGCAGGATTCTCGCCGCGTCTCCCAATATCCCGGAGTGTCGAATTTGTCGCGCAGGCCTAGCGCGCCACGAGTCGGATACCCCGCATGGCGTATGGCGCGTCGTGCGGGGTTTGCACATAATGGGGGCATGGACAGCGTGCTTATACATAATCGGAAAATGGGCCCGCGCGATTGGGCGGTCGACGTCGCGGTGGCGCTTGCCGCCTTTGCTTTCGGCGCCGTGCAGTTGATGGTCTCTGCAAGTCTCATCCTTCCCGACGAGGCTTTGCGCCGCATGCTCGGCATCGAGGCCGTCGTTCCCGCCACATCATCTTTCATCGCGCTTGCACTCACGACGTTTCCCCTCGTGGCGCGCAGGAAATCCCCTTGGCTTGTCTTCGTGTTCACGCTCGTGGCGTTCGTTGGATTGCAAAACTCTTTCCATGGGTCTATGCTCGCCGTCTTTGGGCCGATGGTTGCTCTGTTCACCATTGTTGTGGAATGCTCGCGCGTCGAGATGGGCGTCGCCTGCGCCGCGAGCGCCTTGGGGCTTGCGGCGGCGACGTACGGCGGAACCTCGGCTGCGCTGTGGTTCTGGGTATACGTGCAAAACCTCGTGCTCATGGTCGTCTCGGCGCTCGGCGGGCTTGCCGTATGCGCCCATCGCGAATCCGTGCGGGCCACCGAGCAGCGCGCCGAAGAGGCCGAGCGCACGCGCGAGGAGGTGGCGGCTCGTCGCGTCGAGGAGGAGCGCGTTCGCATCGCTCGCGAGGTCCACGACATCACGGCCCATTCACTTTCGGCGGTCAGCATCCAGACTGCAGCAGCCGAGCGCCTGATCGACCGCAATCCCGCCGCCGCAAGGGAGGCGGTGTCGCTCGCGCACGAGACGGCGAAAGAAGCGCTCGAGGAGATTCGTGCGATGATCGGCGTGCTCAAGACGGGAGATTCCTCCGCCGAGACCACACCGACCGAGGGCACGGCGCGTCTTATGGATTTGGCGGACTACCTTCAAGAAGCGGGGGTTACAACGACACTCGACGTGTCGGGCTACAATCGGGAAGCGACGCCGGCGTTCATCGACATCGCGCTGTTCGGCATCGCTCGCGAGGCTACGACCAACATCGTCCGCCATGCCCATGCAAAAAATGCGTCGATCGTCCTCGAAAGCGACGGCGCGAGGGCGCTGCTCACTGTGCAAGACGATGGCGACGGCTTGCTGGGCGCTGCGGACGGGGCGTCCCCGACGGGCGGACACGGCATCGACGGCATGAGGGAACGCGCGAAGCTGCTCGGCGGCACCCTCAACGCGGGCCCTCTTCCCGGCGGCGGCTTTCGCGTTCGCGCGTCCATCCCCGTCGGCGACGAGTCCTCCGGTTTTGGCGCTGCGCGCGGGGAAAGGGGGTTCCATGAGCGAAGATAGGCAGAAGGCGGCGAGCTTTCCTGCGGCTTCCGGCTTCGGGAAATGCGATGCCGGCGGAGCCCGTGAGACAAGCGACCGGGCTCCATCGAGGGAAACGCTGCGCATCCTCATCGCAGATGACCAGGATCTCGTGAGAAGCGGATTCCGCATGATTCTCAACTCCTACGACGGGTTGTCGGTCGAAGGTGAGGCGCGCAACGGCGAAGAGGCGGTCTACCTCGCCCAGAAGATCCGCCCCGACGTGGTGCTCATGGATATCCGCATGCCGGTGCGAAACGGCATCGACGCCACGCGCGACATCACATCAAACCCGCTGCTCTCGGGCACGCATGTCCTCATTCTCACCACGTTCGACATCGACGAGTACGTCTACGACGCGCTCGCTGCGGGGGCGAGCGGCTTTTTGCTGAAAGACGCCGAGCCCGACGACATTGTCGAGGCCATCCACATCGTCGCACGCGGCGATGCCCTCATCCAGCCCTCGGTCATGCGACGCTTGGTGGAGACGTTCGTGGCGTCGCGCCCTCGCGCGGGCATGCCGAAGGGCTCGCACGCACGGGAGGCCATAAGGTCGCTCACCGACCGCGAGCGAGAGATTCTCACGTTGGTTGCGCGCGGGCTTACCAATGAGGAAATCGCAGGCGAATTAATAATTTCTCCTGCAACGGTGAAAACGCACGTCGCCCGCATCATGGGAAAGCTCGATGCGCACGACCGGGCGCAGCTCGTGGTGTGCGCCTATGAGGGCGGGCTCGTTTCCCCGCGTGCGAACTGAAATATGAACGCAGTGTGGCGATTCGATAAAACCTAAGTCCCTATCGCTCAAGTTTTCTGCAAAATGCTTGCATTCGCCTTCCCAGATGCTATAGTAACCCAATGTTGTTAGCACTCACGTTCGAAGAGTGCTAGCACTCGAAAGCTCGGTATTAGCAACCATCGATTCAAGGTTGATGAGAGGAAGGCAAGCAATGATGAACCTGAAGCCGCTCGGCGATCGCGTCATCGTGAAGCAGGACGAAGCAGAGGAAACCACCGCAGGTGGCCTCATCCTCGCACACGATGCGAAGGAAAAGCCCCAGACGGGCGTCGTTCTCAAGGTGGGCGAGGGCAAGCTCGACAAGGACGGCAACCTCGTTCCCGTGCCCGTGAAGGAAGGCGACCGCGTGCTCTATGGCAAGTACGGCGGAACCGAAGTCAAGGTCAATGGCGAAGAGGTCATGATTCTTCGCTCCGAGGACATCTACGCGGTCTTCGAATAGCTCTCCCGACGGCTTTCCGCGGTTGTCCCGAAATCGCACCGCGCCGCATTGCGTTCGCGCTCGATAGCAAGGTGCAAGCGCATCGCGCTTCCGCTTCGGAATCTTCCGCGAAGCCCCGTCCTTTACGTTGCTGAGTTCTTTCAAGGAAAGGAAGCCTAAAAATGGCTAAGGATATCAAGTTCGAATCTGACGCCCGCTCCGCTCTCGCGGCCGGCGTCTCCAAGCTCGCCGATGCCGTGAAGGTCACGCTTGGCCCCAAGGGCCGCTACGTCGCCCTCGAGAAGTCCTACGGCGCGCCGGTCGTCACCAACGACGGTGTCACCGTTGCGAAGGAAGTCGAGCTGGAAGATCCCGTCGAGAACATGGGCGCCCAGCTCATCCGCGAGGCTGCCGTGAAGACCAACGACGACGCGGGCGACGGCACCACGACTGCAACCCTGCTCGCCGACGTCATCGTCAACGAGGGCCTGCGCAACGTCACCGCTGGCGCTGACGCGCTCGGCATCCGCCGCGGCATTCAGAAGGCGACCAACGCCGTCGTCGAGGCCATCAAGGCGAACGCCCAGACCATCGACACCAAAGAGCAGATTGCCAACGTCGGCACCATCTCCGCGGGCGACCCCGAAATCGGCGAGAAGATCGCCGAGGCTATGGAAGCTGTCGGCAAGGACGGCGCCATCTCCGTCGAAGATTCCCAGACGTTCGGCATGGACGTGAACATCGTCGAGGGCATGCAGTACGATCGCGGCTACATCTCTCCGTACATGGCGACCGACGCCGAGAAGATGGAAGCGAATCTGAAGGACCCGTTCATCCTGCTCACCGACCAGAAGGTCACCAACATCCAGGATATGGTTTCGCTGCTCGAGTCGATCATCAAGACCGGCCGCCCGCTGTTCCTCGTCGCTGAGGACGTCGAAGGCGAAGCGCTTGCCACCATCCTGCTCAACAAGCTGCGCGGCACCTTCAACTGCGTCGCCATCAAAGCCCCCGGCTTCGGCGATCGCCGCAAGCGCATCCTCGAGGACATGGCCGCCGTCACCGGCGCGACCGTCGTCTCCAAGGATCTCGGCATGACGCTCGCCGACGTCACCATCGACATGCTCGGCACCGCTAAGACCGTCAAGGTCACCAAGGAGAACTCGCTCATCGTCGACGGCGCGGGCGATAAGAAGGACATCGAGGACCGCATTGCCCAGATCAAGGCCGAGCTCGACCGCACCGAGTCCGACTTCGACCGCGAGAAGCTCCAGGAGCGCCTCGCCAAGCTCTCCGGCGGCGTGGCAGTGCTCAAGGTCGGTGCTGCAACCGAGTCCGAGCTCAAGGAGAAGAAGTCCCGCATCGAGGACGCGCTGCAGGCAACGCGCGCAGCTGTCGAAGAGGGCATTGTTCCTGGCGGCGGCGTCGCTCTGCTCGACGTTGTCTCCGAGCTCGACAAGATCGAGACCACCGATAAGGACGAGCTCGTCGGCATCGACATCATCCGCAAGGCCCTCGAGGCCCCGATTCGCGCGATCGCCCAGAACGCCGGCTTCGAAGGCTCCGTTGTGGTCGAGAAGATCAAGGGTCTGCCCACCGGTGAAGGCTTGAACTGCGCAACCGGCGAGTACGGTAACATGATCGAGATGGGCGTAAATGACCCGGTCAAGGTTACCCGCACGGCGCTGCAGTCCGCAGCTTCCGTCGCCGGCCTCATCCTCATCACCGAGGCTACGATCAACGAGATCCCCAAGGACGGTCCCGACCTCTCCGCTCTCGCCGCAGCAGGCCAGGGCGGCGGCATGGGCATGATGTAATAGGTTTCGCTGGCTTTGCAGCCAGCGAAACAGCTCGACGCTGCGGGCCCGTCTGGCGGTCCAGCTGGCGCTCCAAGGTTTCGTCGCGTACCGAAGTACGCGTCCTCAACCTTTCGCGCCACCTGAACTCGCCAGGCGGGCCCTCGCTGTCTTCGGAGCGAGCGTGGCGCTTCGCACTTCCCCCATGCGCAGGGTGCTCTGGTCGGAGCACTTGTCAAGAATTGCCTTTCCTCTTGCTGGGTGTTATTTTGTGGCTGAGCGTAACGACGCAAGACGGGGCATCTTCGTTCCCTTGCGGAATTGAGTGCAATGCGGAATCGAAAGGCGTTGAGGACGATGAGCGATATTGCTTGCGAGAGTTGCCGGGTTGTAGCTTGCGAACACCTGGACAAGACGGCGCCTGATTTCTGCGTTCAAGCAGCAATTACCAAAGAAATGCATGACGAGGCGCTGCGTCTCTACAACGAACCCGAGAACCATCTCATAATGGAATCTGCCGCGATAGTCAGCGCTGAAACGGTTAATTCGACACGCGTTCAGGACACGATCAAGTTTGCGTCCTGCATGGGGGCGTCTCTTGTTGGCATAGCAACCTGCACGGCAATGTTGAGGGAAACGCGTATCCTGACAGAGCTTCTCAGGAAGGCTGGGTTTGAAGTGCAGGTAGTTGGCTGCAAGTTGGAAAGCAACATGAAAGCCGACCTGAACATTGGCGCGCCCTCATTGGCGGAAGATAGTGTTATCTGCAATCCAATCATGCAGGCTCTGTTGCTCAACGATGCAAAGACGGATCTGAATATCCTGATGGGAATTTGCGTAGGACACGATGCGCTTTTCTGCAAGTATTCGAATGCGCCCGCAGTGACCTTGGTTGCAAAGGATTTTATGACGGTGCATAACCCCTGCTCAGTGCTTTATGCCGCCGATTCTGTTTACAAGCGTAAGTTGGAAAAAACAATTGGGGAAATCGCGTCCGGCAAAGGGGAATGAGGCGCTTAAGACACCTCCCGCGAGGCACGAGCGACTTATGCTCGATGTCAAAGATAGCTCACCCAAGGGGCAAAAGCGGCAGGATGGCAAACCAGACGGGCGGCACTAAGAGTGCGGGCAGGAGATTCATGACCGAAATCTCCTTGATCCTCAAGATGGACAGGCCCGATGCGAGAATCAGAAAACCGCCGACGATGGTGATCTCGCACATCAGGTTCGCGGTCATAAGCGGTTCGAGCCACTGCGCCAAAAGGAAGATCGAACCCTGCCAGCAAAAGAGCACCACGCCCGCGAGCGCCATGCCGATGCCGAATGACGATGCGAGCACCATTGAAGTCACGAAGTCGAGTGTCGCGTTGGTGAGCAGAAACGTCTCGTCACCGTAAAGCGCGCTATTGATCGGCCCCAAGATGGAAAGCGTGCCGAAGCAGAACAGCACGATGCCGGTCGAAAGACCACGTGAGAGGTTTGTTCCGCCGCCTTCGCCCGCCTTAGGCTTCGACAGGCGCTCGGTCAGGCGGTCGAAGTGTCCCTCGATGTCGATCGCCGTGCCCGCGACGCCGCCGATGGCAAGGCTCGCGATGAACAGCACGGGATAGACGCTTCCGCTCATGCCCTCGACAACGGAATGAAGACCCAGGCCCGTCGCCGCAAGACCCATCGCACAGAACAGGATGTCCTGGTACTTCTCACCAAGACCGCGTTTCGCGAGGCTTCCGATGGCACTTCCTGCGACGATGGCCGCGGTGTTGACGATGGTTCCGATCATGGCCGTGTTTGCTCCTTCTGTTTTTCGTGTCGCTTGGCGAAACTGCGCCCACGTTGCCGCCTGCGCGAATGCCGCTGCGTTAGAATACCTTGCTATGGAAGAAATCATGCATATCGCGGGGCATGTCCTCGAACACTCAATTGAAGACACACTTTACCTCATCCCGTTTTTGTTCGTCACCTATCTGGCTATGGAATGGCTCGAGCACAAGGCGGGCGACAAGGCGCAAAACGCCATCAAGCGCGCGGGGAAGGCGGGCCCCGTCATTGGCGCGGTGCTCGGCGTCGTGCCCCAATGCGGCTTTTCGGCGGCGGCGTCGACGCTCTATGCGGGCCGCGTCATCACGGTCGGCACGCTCATCGCCGTGCTCCTGTCCACCTCCGATGAGATGATCCCCATCTTCCTCGCGGCTCAGGTGCCCCTTTCCACCATGGGCGCTATCCTGGGTGCGAAGGTGGTCGTGGGCATTGTCGCGGGCCTTGCGCTCGACGGCGTGCTCCGCTTGCTCCATCGTCCCGAAGAGCATCTACGCATCCACGAGCTCTGCCAGCGCGATCACTGCCACTGCAACGGCGAATGTCACGCCTGCGAGGAGAATCCCGAGCTTGCCTACGAGGCGGAAAAGGACGAGGAGCACCATCACGACCATGCGGGCGCTTCCATCGTGAAGAGCGCGCTCAAGCACACTGCCCAGGTCACAGTCTTCATTTTCATCGTCACGCTGCTTTTGAACGTGGTGCTCGAAACGGTAGGCGAGGACGCGCTGGCACAGATCCTCGGCTCGAACAGCGCGCTTTCGGTCGTTGTGGCGGCCATCGTGGGCCTCATCCCGAACTGCGCAGCGAGCGTCGTTATCGCCGACCTGTATGTGGAAGGCGTGCTCGGCGCGGGGGCCATGTTCGCGGGCCTGCTCGTCTCGGCGGGCGTCGGCCTGCTTGTCCTCTTCCGAGCGAACCGCCGTCCTAAGCAAAACCTCATCATCGTGGCAATACTCCTCGTCGTCGGCATTGTGGCAGGAGCGATTGTCTCTGCTGCGGGCATCGTGTTCTAATTCTGCTACACTGTTCGAGCATGATTCATTGGTTCGGAAGCGCACGAAAGGGCACGGAATGAAGCTTTTGGAAGAACGCATCAAGCGTGATGGCGTCGTCAAGTCGGAAGGCGTGCTGAAGGTCGATAGCTTCCTCAACCACCAGATCGATGTCAACCTGATCGACGAGATGGGCGCGGAGTTCGCCCGATTGTTCGCGGATGCGCCCGTGAACAAGATCCTCACGATCGAGGCGTCGGGCATCGGCATCGCATGTCTGGTCGCGCGCCATTTCGGCAACGCGCCCGTCGTGTTCGCGAAGAAGGCCCAGTCCATCAACCTCGACGGCGAGATGTACTCCACCAAGATCCAGTCGTTCACCCACGGCCGCATCTTCGACGTCATCGTTTCGAAGAAGTTCCTAAGTCCTGAAGACCACGTGCTCATCATCGACGATTTCCTGGCCAACGGCTGTGCTCTGAACGGCCTTATCGAGTTGGTGGAGGAGTCGGGCGCCACGGTCGAGGGCATCGGCATCGCGGTGGAGAAGGGCTTCCAGCACGGAGGCGACAAGCTGCGCGAGGAGGGCTATCACCTGGAGTCGCTCGCAATCCTCGAATCGATGGATCCCAACACCGGCGAGGTCGTCTTTCGCGAAAACGCGTAGATAAAACCGGCTTGCGTGGCATTTCCTTGCTGCGAATTCGCGAACTTTTTCCTTGACGCGGCATCGATGCATCGCTAGCATATACAGTTGCGCTATTGGATAAGAGGGCCGTTAGCTCAGTTGGCAGAGCAGGGGACTTTTAATCCCAAGGCCCGGGGTTCGAATCCCCGACGGCCCACCATTCCAAATGCGTAAGACCTGCTTTGGGTCTGCACCAATCCAGACTGGGGTATCGTCCAATGGCAGGACTCTGGTTTTTGGTACCAGCTATCTAGGTTCGAATCCTGGTACCCCAGCCATCTTGGATGCAGCAAAGCAGCATCGACTGGGGCCGTTGGAACAAGCTGGCATCAGTCAAAAAAGCCGACAAGGCGGCTGCGCTTCTCGAAAGCGCGAATACCTGGCGATTCCACTCCGGATAAAGCGGAGCGACAATCGCGCGGCATGACCGCGGGCCTGGCAAGCAGGTATTTCGAAAACCACAGGTTTGTTGGTTTTGTGTGCTTTTACGCTCAAATCTACCACATAACTTCATATGTTTGATATCATCTCGTGTTGCTGTCTTAAGTCCACATTAAGAGGAGAGCACAGTTGGCGAAACAAGATGTCATCGAGCTTGAGGGCACGGTCCTTGAAGCGTTGCCGAACGCGATGTTCAAGGTCGAGCTCGAGAACGGCCACGAGATCCTGGCCCACATTTCGGGGAAGATGCGTATGCACTACATCAAGATCCTCCCTGGCGATAAGGTCACGGTCGAGTTGTCCGTCTACGACTTGAATCGCGGGCGCATCACGTACCGCTTCAAGTAGGGGGAACCGCGGGTTTTCCTCGCCGAATCTCGGCAATAACGTCTGCGGCTGGACGTTTGTATATAGAAGAGAACGCATAACCGAAAGGAATTGAGAAATGAAGGTACGTCCTTCGGTCAAGAAAATGTGCGACAAGTGCAAAATCATCCGACGCCATGGCAAGGTCTTCGTGATTTGCGAGAACCCTCGTCATAAGCAGCGTCAGGGCTAGGAAGAAAGAAGGGGAATTAACCTATGGCACGTCTCGTTGGTGTCGACCTTCCTCGCGATAAGCGCATTGAAGTCGGCTTGACCTACATCTACGGCATTGGCCTCACGACCTCCAAGAAGATCCTTGCGGAAACCGGTGTGAACCCGGACGTCCGCGTGAAGGACCTCTCCGAAGAGGATCTCGGCAAGCTCCGCGATTACATCCAGGAGAACCTCACGGTTGAGGGCGACCTGCACCGCGAAGTTTCCCAGAACGTGAAGCGCCTCATGGAAATCGGCTGCTACCGTGGCCTTCGTCACCGCAAGGGTCTGCCCGTTCGCGGTCAGCGTACCCACACCAATGCACGCACCCGCAAGGGCCCGCGTAAGCAAATCGGCGGCAAGAAGAAGTAAGGGAGCAGATAAGTGGCAGCTAAGAAACAAGTGCGTGCGCGCATCAAGCGCTCCGAGCGCAAGAACATTGCCGTTGGCGCCGCACATATCAAATCCACGTTCAACAACACCATTGTGAGCATCACCGATCCTCAGGGCAATGTGATCTCCTGGCAGTCCGCCGGCACCGTCGGCTTCAAGGGTTCCCGCAAGTCCACGCCGTTCGCGGCGCAGATGGCTGCGGAAGCTGCTGCCAAGACCGCGATGGAGCACGGCCTCAAGAAGGTTGCCGTTTACGTGAAGGGCCCCGGTTCCGGTCGCGAGACCGCAATCCGCTCCCTGCAGGCAGCTGGCCTCGAAATCGCGAGCATCCAGGATTGCACCCCCATCCCGCACAACGGTTGCCGTCCGTGCAAGCGTCGTCGCGTGTAGTTGAAAGGATCATATAACCATGGCAATTAACAGAACTCCGGTTCTTAAGCGCTGCCGCCAGCTGGGCCTTGATCCCGTTGTGCTGGGGTACAGCAGCTCTAAAACCTCCAAGCGCGAGCCCAAGCGTCGCCGCAAGGAATCCGAGTACGGCATGCAGCTGCGCGAGAAGCAGAAGGTGAAGTTCATCTACGGCGTTCTCGAGAAGCAGTTCCATGGCTACTTCGAGAAGGCGAAGGCCATGCCGGGCATCACCGGCGAGAACCTGATGCGCATCCTCGAGTCCCGCCTCGACAGCGTCATCTTCCGTCTCGGCTTCGCCCGCACCCGCAAGGAAGCTCGTCAGATCGTCACCCACGGCCACATCATGGTCAACGGCCGTCGTGTCGACGTTCCTTCCTACCGCGTGAAGGCCGGCGACGTCGTCTCCGTGGCTCCGAAATCCAAGGAGCTCCTCGTCATCAAGAGCGCTCTCGTTTCCAACGCTCGTTTCGAGGTTCCTGCTTGGCTCGAGGTTGACATCGAGAAACTCCAGGGCAACGTGTTGGCCCTTCCGCAGCGCGATCAAATCGATTTGGACATTAACGAACAGCTTATTGTCGAACTTTACTCGAAGTAATCGCAGCATAGTAAGGAGGCTTTTAAAACATGACAGAGTTCATGAGGCCTACTGTAACAACGGAAGAAGTCAACGACACGGTGGCTCGCTACATTGTCGAGCCTCTCGAGCGCGGTTACGGCCATACTCTTGGCAACAGCCTGCGTCGCGTGCTGCTCTCCTCTCTTGACGGCGCGAAAGCGACCGCCATCCAGATCGAGGGCGTGCAGCATGAGTTCACCACGGCTGAGGGCGTTATCGAGGACATCACCGACATCGTGCTGAACGTGAAGGGCCTTGTTTTCTCGGCTCTGAACGATGACGTCACCGAGGCGACTGCTCACGTGCTCGCCGAGGGTCCGTGCACGGTTACCGGCGCCGACCTCGACGTTCCGACCGAGTTCACGCTCGTGAACCCCGAGCACGTCATCGCGACGGTCGCCGACGGCGGCACGCTCGACATGACGATTCGCATCGGCGTCGGCCGCGGCTATGTCTCCGCCGAGCGCAACAAGCGCACGGAGGATCCCATCGGGGTCATCCATGTCGACTCGCTGTTCTCGCCGGTTCGCCGCTGCACGCTGAACGTGTCCGATACGCGCGTTGGTCAGCGTACCGACTACGACAAGCTCGTCCTCGAAGTCGAGACCGACGGTAGCATCGCCCCGACTGAGGCCGTGTGCCGTGCTGCGAACATCGTGAACCAGTACATGGGCGCGTTCCTGAGCCTTTCGAATACCGACGAGGAAGAAGGGGAGGAAGCTCCCTCCATCTTCGCGCCCGAGGGTCAGGAGTCCAATGCCGAGCTCGACAAGCAGATCGAGGACCTGGACCTTTCCGTCCGCTCCTACAACTGCCTGAAGCGCGCTGGCATTCATTCCGTCCGTCAGCTCGTCGAGTTCTCCGAGAACGACCTGCTGAACATCAGGAACTTTGGTGCGAAGTCCATCGAGGAAGTGAAGGACAAACTCATTTCCATGGACCTCAATTTGAAGCAATAGGAGACCGAGATCATGAGACACAACAAGAAGGGGCGCAAGCTCGGCACCGACTGGAGCCACACTAAGGCTATGAAGCGCAGCCTTGTCAAAGCCCTTTTCCTGAACGACCGCATCAAGACGGTCGAGTCGCGCGCCAAGGAGATCCGTCCTGACGTCGACAAAATCATCACCTGGGCGAAGAAGGGCGACCTGCATTCCCGTCGTCTCGCTATCGCAGCTCTTGGCAACGACAAAGAGCTCGTTCGCGAGATCTTCGAGAAGGTTGAGCAGGGCCTGTTCGCCGATCGCCAGGGCGGCTACACCCGCATTATGAAGCTGGGTTTCCGCAAGGGCGACAATGCTCCGATGGTCATCATGGAGCTGTGCACTGAGCCTGTTTCCAAGAAGACCAAGACCGAGGAGAAGCCGGCTGCTAAGAAGGTTGCTCCGAAGAAGGTCGAGGCTGCTGAGGAAGCTAAGGCTGAGGAAGTTGCCGAAGAGGCTGCTCCCGCCGAGGAAGCTGCAGCCGAGGAAGCTGCTCCTGCCGAGGAGGCCGCAACCGAGGAGAAGGCCGAGTAGCCTTTCCCCTATGGGATGTACGAGAGAGTCGAGGCATTGCCTCGGCTCTCTTTTTGCATTTGGGCCGACTTAACGCTGTCCTGCGCGCTTAGTCGGTATACTGCTTGCGTGCATTTAGCTGTGAAGACATATCATTTCGGGACATCGCCTTTCCACCAGGCTGATCCGCGCATAAAGATCGCGCTGCTCCTCGCGTACTCGATCACCCTGTTTCTCCTTGAGACCTGGACGGGGCTCGCGATTGCTGCGGTGCTGTACGCGCTTGCTCACGCGATAAGCCGCGTCCCCTTCAGAAGCGTCTTCGTGCTTGCGGCGCCGACGTACGTCTTGGTTGCCGTTGCCATTGCGTTCTGCTCTTTCACCGGGGATGTTTCGTTGCCGATATACCTTTCAGACGCCGAGGTGTCCATGGCTGCCCCGTTTGCGGCGTTCGACCCCATTGTCCTTGCGGGGTCGTTCGGCTTCGTTCCCGCTGGCTTCGCCAAGGGGGCGTTTAACGCGATCCGTGTCGTGATTTTGGTGTATGCAAGTCTGCTTGTGAGCTTCACGACGACCTCGGCGGAGATGATGAGCGCGGCATCAAGCTTCATGGCTCCCCTCAAACGCACGCCGCTTCCCGTCGATGATGCTGCGTGCGCCATCTCGATCGCGCTTCGCTTCATTCCCGTGACGGCTGAGGAGTTGTGCCAGGTTCACGATGCGCAGTGGTCGCGATGTGCCCGTTTCTCGGGGTCGGGCGTTGTCGTGACGCTGCGCGCATGGGGGCGCGTGTTCGTCGCGCTCTTCGTTGCGCTCTTCCGGCGTGCAGATCGTCTAGCTGCCGCCATGGACGCACGTTGCTACGGCGCTCCGACGAAGGATGGGCGTCGAAGCTCCCTTGAGGAATCGCATCTCGCCATTCGGGGGGTGGCGGCAATCGTCGTCGGTATTGCGGCCTGTGCGTTTCTCGCCCTCTTCTTCTAGAACGCCGTTTCGCCTGCGTGCGTTCCCCGCAGACGCGCCCAGGCGGGCGGTTCAGGTGCGGGTGCGAAGCTATACGCGGTTGTAGTGGTATAGTTTCCCTGTTAGGTTTCGGCCGCGTTTGCGTCGGTCGGACGAAAAGAATCCTTCAGGGAGGTTTTGCATGGGCATGATCATCGACGTATTCGGGCGTGAGGTTCTCGACTCTCGCGGAAACCCGACGGTTGAGGTTGAAGTGGCGCTTGACGACGGCTCGTTCGGTCGCGCTGCGGTTCCCTCCGGTGCGTCGACGGGCGCATTCGAGGCTGTCGAACTGCGCGATTGCGACACGCATCGCTATATGGGCAAGGGTGTTATGGACGCCGTGGCCCATGTCAACGAGGAAATCGCCGAGGCCCTTATCGGCTTCGAGGCTGAGGATCAGCGCGCTATCGACGCGACGATGCTCGAGATCGATGGCACCGACAACAAGGGTGCGCTCGGCGCGAATGCCATCCTGGGCGCATCGCTTGCCTGCGCTAAGGCGGCAGCCGAATCAGCGCAGCTTCCCCTGTACAAGTACGTCGGCGGCATCGGGGCGCATGTGCTGCCCACGCCGATGATGAACATCCTGAACGGTGGCGTGCATGCTGACAACAACGTTGACTTCCAGGAATTCATGATCATGCCGGTTGGCGCGCCCACGTTCGCCGAGGCGCTGCGCTGGTGCGCGGAGATCTACCACACGCTGAAGAAGGTCCTGCACGACGCCGGCCTTGGCGGTGGCGTGGGTGACGAGGGCGGCTTTGCGCCGAACTTCACCACCAACGAGGAGCCGCTCGAGTACATCGTCCGCGCGTGCGAGGCCGCGGGCTACAAGCCGGGCGTCGACATCATGTTCGCGATGGACCCGGCTTCCACCGAGTTCTACAACGCCGAGACAGGCAAGTACGAGCTTAAGGGCGAAGGCCGCGAACTTTCGAGCGCCGAAATGGTCGACTACTGGGCAGCGCTCGTCGAGAAGTATCCCATCATCTCGATTGAGGATGGCATGGCCGAGGAGGATTGGGACGGCTGGAAGGCGCTGACCGACCGCATCGGCGACAAGGTGCAGCTCGTCGGCGACGACCTGTTCGTCACGAATTCTAAGCGCCTTGCGAAGGGCATTCAGCTTGGCTGCGCGAACGCGATCCTCATCAAGGTGAACCAGATCGGCAGCCTCACCGAGACCCTCGAGGCGATTGAGATGGCGAAGCGCGCGGGCTATGCGTGCGTCATGAGCCACCGCTCGGGCGAGACGGAGGACACGACCATCGCCGACTTGGCCGTTGCCTGCAACACCGGCCAGATCAAGACCGGCGCGCCGTGTCGAAGCGATCGCGTCGCGAAGTACAACCAGCTTCTCCGTATCGAGGAAGAGCTGGGCGATCAGGCCGAATATGCAGGCCTTTCCGCGTTCTACAACATCAAGGTGCCGCAAGCGTAAGAAGAAATCGCTCGGTGGCCTTTCGAGTCGAACCGCTATAATAGGTGCCATCGAACGTGTGCGCGCCGTCGCTTTCGCGGCGGCGCGTTTTTCTATGAAAGGGGATTCGATGACAGAGATGATTTCTCTGGAAGAGGCGCAAGCGCTCGTTCTCGCGAACGTGGCGCCGCTTTCGACGGAGGTGGTCGAGGTTCTCGACGCCGTGGGCCGTGTGTCGGCCGCCGATTTGGCGAGCGACATCGATATCGCGCCCTTCGCGCACTCGGCGATGGACGGCTTTGCGGTGCATGCGGCAGAGCTCGAGAGCGCGAGCGAGGACGAGCCGGTGAAACTCGACGTCATTGCCGAGATTGGTGCAGGCGAGGTGTACGACGGGCCGATCGAGGCAGGCCAGTGCGTGCGCATCATGACGGGCGCGCCCGTTCCCGACGCCGCGGACGCAGTGGTGAAGTACGAGATCGTCGGCATTGTGTCGGGCGACGGCAAACCGGGCAGCCGCGTTTCCTTCACCGCCCCGACTAAACTGCGCAACAACATCCGCGAAGCGGGCGAAGAGGCCCATGCAGGCGAGGTCATCGTCCATACAGGCGAGGTCATCACCTCCGCCGGTGTCGGCTTCCTTGCTGGGTGCGGTGTGCTGCAGGTGCCGGTCTATCGACGTCCGAAGGTCGCCATCGCGGCAACTGGGTCGGAGCTCATCGACCCCTCCGAGGTCCCCTCTGCTGGCAAGATCCGCAACTCGAACAGCCTTGCCATCGCGGCATGCGCGAAGGCTGCTGGCTGCATTCCCACCATCCTTCCCATCGTGGAGGACACCTACGAGGCGCTTGAGAAGACGGTGCTCGACGCGGTGGAAACCTATGATTTCGTCGTCACGACCGGCGGTGCAGCGAACGGCGATTTCGACTTCATCAAGCCGGTGGTGGAGGGAACGGGCGAGCTGCTCATGACCACCGTGAACATGCGTCCCGGCAAAGCTCAGACGTTCGGCCTGGTGAAAGGTAAGCCCGTCTTCGGCCTTCCCGGCAATCCCGCCGCGGCGTACTGCGGCTTCGAGATGATCGTCCGTCAGGCGCTGCGCAAGATGCAGGGTTATAGCCACTTCAACCGTCCTGTCGTTCGCGCACGTTTGTCCCAGGACACCAAGAAGAAGGATCCGCGCCGCATTTTCTTGCGCGCGACGCTCACGAAAGACGACGAAGGCTATCTGGTCACCCCCGCGCAGAATCAGAGCTCGGGGCTTTTCGGGCCGATCCAGCGCAGCAACTGCATGGCGATTATGCCCGAGGGGCTGGAGTCTCGCGCAGCGGGTTCGATGATCGACTGCATGTTGCTCGACGTCTCCGAGGAAGTGCTGATCTAAAAGAACCCTACGATTTCGCGCCGCAGAGGCGCCGATGGAAGATGAAAGGATAAAACCATGAGTGTCGAGAAACCGGTATTCGCCATCATCACCTGTTCCGATACGCGCGGCCCCGAGTGTGATACCGCAGGTGACGCGCTTGAATCGCTGATCGAGGAGCAGGGCTGGGCCTGCCGTACGCACATGATCGTGAAGGACGACCGCGCCGGCATCGCCGCCGCTATCAAGCGCTGCACCGACGATTTGAAGGTTGACATCGTGCTCACCTGCGGTGGAAGCGGCTTGTCCCCGCGCGACAACACACCCGAGGCGACGCGCGACGTGTGCGAGCGCGAGGTTCCGGGCATTGCCGAGGCTATGCGCTACCACAGCCTGCAGATCACTCCCTACGCGATGCTCTCGCGCGCAATCTGCATGCAGCGCGGCAACACCATCGTTATCAACCTACCGGGAAGCGAGAAGGCCGCCCGCGAGAATTGGGACGGCATCGTCGCCGCGCTTCCCCATGCGGTAAAGATGATGGCCGGCGGCGGGCACTAATTCCCCTGCCGCTTTATTGCCGCTTTGTTTCGAAACGCGCCCGAACAGCCTGATTGCTCGGGCGCGTTTTTCATGAGTGCTATACTTTGCAACCGATAACAGGTTACGAGAAAGGCTTGGAAGCGGTGGAGGAGCTCATCAACGGCTTCACGGGGTTCGCTCGCAAAGCTCAACAGCAGCAACAACAATCTGCACGGCGGTCTGGCGCGATGACCCCCGATGAGACGAGCGCGGCTGGCGCCCAGGATGAGCAGGCGGAAAAGCCTGTGTTCGATCCCGACCAGCTCGCCCTGATTCCTGAAACCGATCGTCGCTGGTCATGGGTGGAAGTCGATCTTTCGGCCATCCGCCACAACGTCGGTGTCGCGCGATCGCTCATCAAGCCGAGCACGCGCCTTCTCGCCGTGGTGAAGTCCGACGCGTACGGTCACGGCGCCGTGCGTGTTGCGAAGACCGCGTTGCAATCGGGCGCGAACTACCTGGCTGTCGCTACGGTAGACGAGGGCATCAAGCTGCGCGAGGGCATGGTGGGGGCGCCAATCGTGCTTCTGTCCGAGCCTCCTGCGACGGCGGCGCCCCTGCTGCTCGCCTACAAGATTATGCCGTCCATTTACACGCCCGAGTTCGCCATTGCCTACGCCGAGAAGGCTGACGAGTACGGCATTCGCGCACCGTTCCACCTGGCGGTGAACACGGGTATGAACCGCATCGGCGTACGCTATGACAATGTGGTCGATTTCATGCGGAAGGTGAGCTTTCATCGTGCGCTCGATCTGGTGGGCACGTTCACGCACTTCGCGACGGCGGACTGCGAGGGAACGCTCGACTTTGGCATCCAGGTGAAGCGCTTCACGGAGGCGATTTCCGCACTGCGCGAGGTGGGCATCGACCCCGGCATCGTGCACTGCGCGAACTCCGCCGCGACGGTCCGCTATCCGCAGGTCCACTTCGACATGGTGCGGTGGGGCGTGTCGCTCTACGGCTTGCACACTTGCCAGGAAACGCGCTCGATGATCAACCTCAAGCCCGCGATGAGCGTCCATGCGCGCATCACCGACACGCGCACGCTTCCCATGAGCGAGGGCGTGAGCTATGGGTTGAATTACCGCAGCCCCGGCAGCGTGAAGATCTGCACGGTGCCCGTCGGCTATGCGGACGGCTTGAACCGCGGTCTTTCCGGTCGCACCGACTTCATCGTCGACGGCACACGCGTGCGCCAGGTCGGCAACATCTGCATGGACCAGTGCATGTTCGAGGTCGATTTGCGCACGTACGGCACCCGCCGCCGCCTCGACCCGCAGATCGGCGACGAGGTGGTCATCGTCGGCCGCCAGGGAGATTCCGTGGTGACGCTCGACGACATGGCGAACAAGCTCGGCACGATCCACTACGAGCTGGCCTGCGCCTTTGGAATGCGCCTGCCGAAGGTGTACGTATAGATGGGCAAGCCGCACATACCCCTTCCCGAGATTCGCGCCGCGGTGGAAGCTTGTCGCCGCTGCCCGCTTTCGCAGGGGCGCACGCAAACGGTGTTCGGGGTGGGAAACCCTCGCGCCCGTGTGCTGTTTGTCGGGGAAGCGCCTGGTCGCAATGAGGATTTGCAGGGCGAGCCATTCGTGGGCGCCGCTGGGCACATGCTCAACGACTTGCTTGCGATCGCGGGGCTTTCCCGCGACGACGTTTACATCGCGAACGTGCTGAAATGCCGCCCTCCTGGAAATCGCGACCCCAGGCCTGAGGAAATCGAGCTGTGCGCGCCTTTCCTGCGTGAACAGACGCGAACCATCATGCCTGACTTCATCGTGACGCTCGGCAAGTTCGCCACGCAGTTCATCCTGAAGACCGAGGTGGGAATCACGCGGCTGCATGGAACCTTGCAGCATGCGGGCCGCTTCAGCGTCTTCCCGATCTACCATCCCGCGGCCGCGCTCTACGATGGCAGCAAGCGCGAGGCGTTGGAGAACGATTTTGCGACGCTCGGCGAGCTTTTGCGACAGGCTGGCATCGTTGCCGCTGCCCCCGATGGTTCGCAGCCAGGTGGGGAAGACAGGGTGCCGCAAGTGCGCTCGGTCGCTGCTGTTCCCCCTGATGAGTTGGGGGTTGCGCCGCAGCCTTCTCCAGTGAAAGAGAATGAATCGTTCTCGCAGCAAAAACTTCTCTAAAAAGGTGGAAGCATGCCTTTCGACGCAATCGAATACATCAACACGCCTCGTTGGCTGACGTCCCGACTCGGCCTTGAGCGCATCCGCGAGCTTCTCGATCGGCTGGGGCGCCCTCAGGACCGCTTGAAGTTCGTCCATGTCGCTGGCACGAACGGCAAGGGGTCGACCTGCGCCTTCACGGCGTCAATCCTTGCGGAGGCGGGCTTTAAGACGGGGCTTTTCACGAGCCCCTACGTGGAGACCTTCCATGAGCGCATCCGTGTGAACGGGCGCAACATCTCGGATGAGGACCTCACGGCTGCAACGCTTCGTGTGCGCGAGTGTGCCGAGGCGATGGAGGCGGAAGGCGGGGAGCACCCCACCGAGTTCGAGCTGATGACTGCTGTGGCGCTCGTGCATTTCGCGCACGTCAGCTGCGATATCGTGGTGCTCGAGGTGGGGCTTGGCGGCCGGCTCGACTCGACCAACGTCATCGCCGCGCCCGAGGTTGCGGCAATCGTGTCGATTGCGCTCGACCACACGAACCTGCTCGGCAACACGCTTGCCGAGATTGCCCACGAGAAGGCGGGCATCGTGAAGAAGGGTTCAACCGTGGTGTCGTGGCCGCAGGAGCCTTCCGCCATGGAAGTGGTGGAAGATGCGGCACGGCGCGCGGGCGACAAGCTCGTCGTGCCTGATTTCTCGCTGCTTTCGGTGGGGAAGGTGACGAGGGGCGCTGCGCTGTTGACCTGCGGCACCGCTCTTGAGCATGAGGGGCATACTCCGTGCTCAGACAGTCCTCGCTTCGCTGCGGAACTGCGCGCGGAGCACGCCCCTCGTGCTCAAGAGCTCCAGGTGGGGGCCGAGGGAGGCTCAACCTGCGAGACCGCTTCTGAGCGGGGACGGCATACTCCGTGCTCAGACAGTCCTCGCTTCGCCGCGGAACTGCGCGCGGAGCACGCCGTCCCCGCCCAGAAGCTACAGGCGAGTTCGTCAATTGATGCCCACCGAACTCCCATGTCGCAGGTTGAGAGTGCTGTTCCCATGCGTCAGTTCTCGTATCGTGGACGGGAGTATGCGACGCGGCTTTTGGGGTCGTATCAGCCCTCGAACGCGGCGATGGCTATCGAGATAGCTGGTGCGCTGCGCGAGCGCGGCTGGGAGATTCCCGATGAGGCTATCGCTCGTGGAATTGCCGAGACGCGGTGGCCTGCGCGCTTCGAGGTGCTTGATCAACCGGCGGGTATGCCGACCGTGGTGATCGATGGCGGCCACAACCCGCAGGGCGCGGGCGTGCTCGTCGATTCGCTGCGGGATGTTTTCCCCGATAAGCGGCCAGTATTCCTTGTGGGCATTCTTGCCGATAAAGACTATCGCTCGATGCTACGGGCAGTCGCGCCGCTGGCGAGTGCCTTCGTGTGCGTGACGCCGCCTAATCCGCGTGCTCTCGATGCGGCCGATCTCGCTGAGGCGATTCGCGAGACATGCGGTGAACTCGGCGCTCGCGCAACGGTTGAGGTTGCGGGCGATTTCGACGATGCCGTCTCTGCTGCGCGCAAAATCGCCGGCTCCGAAGGCCTTATCTGCGCATTCGGCAGCCTCTATTCGATTGCCGATGTCAAGGCGGCGTTTCTTCGCGCTGCGGATAGCAACTCTTTGCAGCCGTAGGGTTTCCCGACAACATTTCGCATATACGGCGCTTGGCTACTGTGCGCGACGGGGCTAGGCTTTTGCTGTTCGCTTGCAGAGGGATTTCCTGTAAGTGGCATTACCGAAAATAATTCCCAATAATAATGAGAACTGTTATCGATAATGTGCTATCCTGGCATCCAATAATCAACCATCGCATATGCGAAGAGGAGGGGGTTGCGTTATGGATATCTTGACCGACGTTGCTTTGCTCTCACGTATCCAGTTTGCGCTTACCGTTGCGTACCACTTCATATTCGTCCCGCTCTCGATCGGGCTGGGCCTGATCACGGCGATTTTCGCGACGAAGTACTACCGTTCGCGCGACGAGAAGGACGGCGCGGCGGTGCGCCTCTGGGTGAAGATCTTCACCGCGACGTTCGCCATCGGCGTGGCGACGGGCATCACGATGGAGTTCTCCTTCGGCACGAACTGGGCGGATTACTCGCGCTTCGTAGGCGACATCTTCGGCGCCCCGCTTGCCGCAGAGGCGCTGTTCGCTTTCTTCCTGGAGTCGGTGTTCTTGGGCGTGCTGCTGTTCGGTCGCAACAAAGTCTCGCCCAAGTTCTACACCGTGTCGGCATGGCTTGTTTGGGCGGGTTCCCTTTTGAGTGCGCTCTGGATCCTCATCGCTAACTCGTGGATGCAGACGCCCGCCGGCGCCGAGCTCGCAGCCGATGGGAAGAAGGCTATCATCACCGACTTCCTCGCAGCAGCCATGAACCCCTCGATTGCCCCGCGCTACTTCCACGTGATTGTTGCGCTGCTGATCATCGGTGCGTTTACGTCGCTCGCCTTGGGCGGGTGGTACCTGCTCAAGAACAAGCACACCGACTTCGCCATGAAAACGGTGCGCATCGGGGCCGTCGTCGGCATCGTCGCCTCGTGCGCCATGATCGTGACCGCGCACGCGTCCGCCGTTCAGGTGTCCGAAGAGCAGCCCACCAAGCTCGCCATGATGGAGGGCATGTACAACGACGAGGTGCCGCCGCTCTACGCATTCGGTTGGGTGGACGAGGAAAACGAGAAAGTGATCACCCCGTTCGCGATTCCCGGCGGGACGAGCTTCCTTGCAACCGGCACGTGGGATACCGAGTACAAGGGCCTGCATTCGCTCGCGCAGGAGGAGAAGTACTCCGATATGAACGTCGCCGATCAGCCCGTGAACCTCGTGTTCCAAACATATCACCTGATGGTTGCCATGTATGGGCTCATCATGGTGACGGCGATCCTTGCGATTGTCTTCACCATGCGCGGCGGGCGCGTCCGCTCGATGCGCTGGCTGCAGAAGCTGTTCGTCATTTCGCCGCTTTTCCCGTTCGTGGCCATTCAAGTTGGTTGGATCACGGCGGAGGTGGGCCGTCAGCCGTGGGTCGTCTATCCTTCGACGACCGGTCCCGACGGCGTGGCTCTTCTGACGAACGACGCGATTTCCCAATCTGTGTCGGCGCCCGAGCTTTTGATCACGCTGGGGCTGTTCCTTGCGGTCTACCTGTTCCTTCTCATCGGTTGGGTGCGCGTCATCTCCCATTTCGTGAAGCAGGGGCCCGATGAGGGTGCCGCCAAGGCGGCCGATGGGAATCTTGCGGTTGCCAGTGCGGGTGAAAAGGGTGGTGAGCAGTAATGACAATTCTCCAGATACTGTGGTTCTTCCTGATTTTCGTGCTGATCGCGGGCTATTTCGTGCTCGACGGATTCGACTTGGGCGCGGGCGTGCTCTACCCGGTCCTCGCGAGGGACGAGACCGAGCGCGCGTATATCCGCCGCAGCATCGGCCCTGTGTGGGACGGCAACGAGGTTTGGCTGCTCACGGCGGGCGGTGCGCTGTTCGCGGCGTTTCCCGCGGCATACGCCACGACGTTCTCGGGCTTCTACCTCGCGGTGATGCTCGTGCTCTTCGGACTTATCGTACGCGCCGTCTCGCTCGAATTCCGCGCCCATGACGCCAGCTGGTCGCGCGTGTGGGACGTGTGCTTCATCGTGGGATCGTTCTTGCCGGCGCTTCTGCTCGGGGTTGCCGTGGGCAATGCGTTCGCGGGTATTCCCATGGCGGCGAACGGGGATTACTCAGGCGTCCCTCTTCTGGGGCTCATCACCCCGTACACGCTGCTCGTGGGGCTTCTCGGTTTCTCGATGTGTCTGACGGCGGGGTGCTTGTGGATAGCGCTTAAAACGCCCGAGGGGAGTGACCTTCGTGCGCGGGCGCGCAAGCTCGGGGGCATTCTGCAGATTGTGACGCTCGTGCTGTTCGTGGTCTGCGGTGCTATGACGCTCGGGGTCATTCGTCCTGCTATTGAGCCCGCAATGTGGCCAGTGGCCTGCGTGTTTGCCGTACTCTTCGCAATCGCTCTCATCGTGTCGATATACCTGGGCCGCGCGAAGGGGAGCGACTTGGGCGCGTTTCTCGCCCAGTCCGCAAGCGCGGTCTGCCTTATCGGGCTTCTGGCGACGTCGATGTTCCCGACGCTCGTCGTCGCCGACCCCGCCGGCGTGGGCGCCTCGATCACTGCGGCGATGGCAGCATCCTCGGAGATTTCCCTTGCTTGGATGACGGGCATCGCGTGTATCGGTGTGCCGCTTGTGTTGGTGTACCACGTCATCGTCTACCGCACGTTCCGTGGCCGCTTGAGCGAGGAAGACGTGGCGTAGCATGGAGAGGAAACACTACCTGAAATGGCTCTCCGTCCTTTGCGCGGTACTGGCGGCGTTCGGGGCGGGCATCTTCGCTGTAGGGTATCAGTCCTTAAGCGTCGGGCGCGTGGCGACGATCTGCCTGCTCGTTGTGGCTGCCGTCGTGCTCGCGTGGCTTTCTCGCCGCGACCGTCCGTAGGTTTCCTGCTGACGCGGGTGTGCGCGTTCCGGCATCTTGTCGAAGCCGCTGCGTGTGCCCTCGCGTCTCGCTGCGGCCGCGGTGCATGCCCCCGCGTTTTCCCGTTGTCGTACGCGTTTTCGTCCCGCCGCGCATTTCAAAAAAGAAAAGAGCCCGCAGATGCGGGCTCTTTCGTTGCGGTGGTGAAACCTTACAGGTTGTCGATGTACTCGACAAGGTCACCGACGGTGGTGAGGCCTTCCGGCTCGCCGAAATCGACGCTGCACTTCTCCTCGAGATCGCAGATGAGCTCGACCATGTCCAGGGAATCGATTCCCAGGTCATCGAAGGTGGCGTCTTCGGTCACGTTCTCGGGGTCGATGTCGAGGTTCGATTCGAGAACTTCTTTAACGGTATCAAGCGTAGCCATTGAAGGCATCCTTTCTCACAGTGAACTAGCGAAGGTATTGTACCCTATCGCTACTCCTTCTGCTTCAAAAGGCCGTAACCTCCATTGTCGCGACGGTAAAGAACATTCACCAAGTTCGTGTCGCGATCGGTGTAAGCGAAGAAATCGTGGCCCAGAAGGTCGATTTGCACGAGTGCTTCTTCCTCGGTGAGCGGCGCGAACTCGATTTCCTTCACGCGTACGACCTCGTCGTCGGACAGCTCGCTCATAAGCCCGTCGAGATCGAGCTCTCCTTCGGAGACGGGAATGGGCGAGGCGTCAACGGTTTTCTCGCCGTTGCGGGTCTTGCGATCGATGACGCGCGTCTTGTACTTGCGCAGCTGGCGCAGCACCTTCGCCGCGGCGACGTCGATGGCCGCGTACATATCGTCTTCGTGCTCTTCCACGCGGATGATGTGACCCTTCGTGCGCAGCGTGACTTCGCAGGTGTCGGGGCAGGGGTTCGCCGGGTTCTTTTCTTTGCTCAGGACGACTTCGGCGTTGAGGGGGTCGATATCCATGACCTTCATCGAGTTGCCGATTTTCTCCTCGGCATAGGCGCGCAGCGCATCGGTTACAGGCATTTTGCGGCCGGATACGGTAATGCTCATAGTTACCACCTCACAATCGTGGCGAATAAAAAACAGCCTGGGAGGATGCCCTTGTCCATGCGGGTTTATCTGCGATTTCGATACCCGTCTGCATGGAACATGTTGGCTCCTTACCTCGAAGCTGATGGGTACAGCATAGCGCAAAACGGCGTCGGGGGAGATGAGTATTTGCGACCATTTTGGCAACGCTTCTCTTACAATCGCAGGTGAAAGGGGGTTTTGCAAGTTAAGAACCCGTTATTTGAGGGATAATGCAACAAACGCCCGACCCCGTGGTATGCGCTGCCCGCGCATAGATTGGATTTCCCATGACCGAACATTGCGCCTCACCTGCGCACAAAGAAGCGAGCTCTGCAGAAGGCGTGGCTCACGATGCGCCTGCAGCACCCGAGCACCCCAGTGCGCAAAACCCCGATCCGGGGCGCATCTACATCAGCGAAGTGCAGCGCCATCAGGCCCGCTATCGCAAGCTCATCCAGTTCACGAGCTCGTCCACGAAGGCGGCGGGTGCGATGCTCCTTGCGGCGATCGCGGCGCTTGTGGTGGCGAACTCCCCTGTCTCCGATGCCTTCTCCCATTTCTGGCACACCGACGTCGGCTTCGTGTTCGGACAGATGCAGGCGACGATGCCGCTCTCGCACGTTATCAACGATGTGCTTATGGCGGTGTTTTTCCTGCTCGTGGGCTTGGAGATCAAATACGAGATGACGGTGGGCGAGCTGACGAACATCCGTCAGGCGATCCTTCCCATCGTCGCTGCGGTGGGCGGTGTGCTCGTGCCTGTGGCCGTCTACTCCGCGTTCAACGTGGGCAACCTTGACACGGCAGGCGGATGGGGCGTCCCGACGGCGACCGATATCGCGTTCGCGCTGGGAATCTTGGCGCTTCTCGGCAATCGCGTGCCGAACGGGGTGCGCGTGTTCTTGAGCACCTTGGCCGTCGCCGACGACATCATCGCGATCATCGTCATCGCGGTGTTCTACGGGCAGGCGCCGTCTTTGCCGTGGCTTGGCTGTGCGGCGGTCGTCTTTTGCGCGCTGTTGCTCATGAACAAGCGCCATGTGTTCTCGCTGTATGCGTATCTGCTGGTGGGGGCCGTGTTATGGTACTGCGTGTTCATGTCGGGCGTGCACTCGACCATCGCCGGCGTACTACTCGCGTTTGCGATTCCCTCCGGCTCGCGCGTGAACGTGAAGAGCTTCATCCGCTGGACGGGCGAGCGCGTCGTCGAGGCGAAGAGCGCCTTCAACGCGCAAGAACCCGTTATCGGGCAGGAGGATTACCTGAAGACGGTCTCCTCGCTGGCGCGCGTATCGAAGCAGGTTGTGCCTCCGGCGACGCGTTTGGAGCATCTGCTCTACCCCTGGGTGTACTTCGCGATCCTGCCCCTGTTTGCGCTCACGAACGCGAACGTCGGGCTTGCGGGCAGCGATTTGGGCGCACTGTTCTCGAACCCGGCGCTGCTTGGTGCGTTCTTCGGCCTGGTGGTGGGCAAGCCGCTTGGCATTATGGCCGCGAGCTTCCTTGTGGTGAAGCTGAGGGCGGCGAGCCTGCCCGAGAATGTGACCTGGATGCATATGCTCGGCGCGGCGGTTTTGGGCGGCGTCGGCTTCACGATGGCAATCTTTGTGGCGAACCTGGCCTACGTCGATGCGGCCACAATCGCTGCGGCAAAGCTTGGCATCCTTTTAGCCTCGCTCGTTGCAGGCGTCGCGGGCTTCTCGCTGCTCGCGGTGCAGGCGAAATCGGCGCAGAAGCAGGGCGTGGCTTTCATGTCGCTCGGCCCGAGCGAGATGCAGCGGCAGACTGCGGGCGAAGAAGCCAACGCCGCATCCGAGAGGCTCCTTCGAGAAATCGACGATCCCGAGGTCATTCGCGAGGTGGAGCAGGCTCTTGCGGGGTGCGAGGGCATTGCGGAAGTGGCGGTCTCCCTCAAGGAGAAGCGCTAGCGCCGCCGCGGTGTGTCCCTTCGGGGCCGCTCGTGCTTGGGCGGCACCTCGCGCCGCCCAAGCACGCGATCAGGTGCGTTTGGGGGGGGGATGCTCGGCGCCGCCGCAATGCGTTTCCGCCCCGCTCTCGCCGCTTTCACCCTCTCACGACGCCTCGTGCTCGCAGAGGAGCGCCATGAACTCGAGCTCGAAGCTCAAATGGTCTTCGGGAAGCGAAATGTCCTTGTCCAGGGTGAACCCGCAGGCGAGATAGCGCGCCCGCACGTCGTCGCGCGCTGGGACGCGCAAGCGGCCGCTGTGCTCGATGAGCGATTATCTTTGATGGTATACCAGTGAGCCTGCAGCCTGCGGGAACGCGTCAGTTTCGGGTTGCGCTATACTTTCCCTGGCATTTTTCAACCAATCGGAAGGTCGTTTCAATGAATACTGCCGCCATCGTGCTCGCCGCAGGTGCGGGAACTCGTATGAAGTCGAAAAAACCCAAGGTCGCGCACGAGATTCTCGGCAAGCCGCTCGTTCGCTGGGTCGTTGACGCCGCGCGCGAAGCCGGCGCCGACCGCATCGTGTCGGTGGTGGGGCACGCTCGCGAGATCGTGGAGCCTTTGGTGTCCGACACCGAAGTTGTCGTGCAGAAGGCGCAGCGCGGCACGGCCGACGCGGTGCTCACCTGCAAGGAAGCGCTCGCCGGCTTCGATGGCTCGCTGCTTGTGCTGTCGGGCGACTGCCCGCTTATCACGCCCGATACCATTCGCGAGCTCGCCGACATGCGCGCCCGCTCGAACGCGGCGGTCGTGGTGCTCACCATGGAGCTCGACGACCCGTTCGGTTACGGGCGCATCATCCGTGACGGCGAAGGGCGCGTCGAGCGCATCGTCGAGCAGAAGGACGCGAACGCCGCCGAGGCCGCCGTCACCGAATGCAATTCCGGCTTCTACTGCTTCGACGCGCAGGCGCTTTTCGAGGCACTCGAACAGGTGGGCAGCGACAACGCGCAGGGCGAGTTCTACCTGACCGACGTGCTCGAGATCTGCCGTGGCACCGGGCGCGACGTGCTTGCGCTCCCCGCAAGCGACGTCTCCGAGTGCCTCGGCGTGAACTCGCGCGTCCAGCTGGCCGCGGCGACATGCGCCCTGCAGTCGCGCATCAACAAGGAGCACATGGCGGCGGGCGTCACCATGTGGGACCCGACCTCGGTGTGGATCGGCCCCGACGTGGAAATCGCGCCCGATGTTGAGCTTCTCCCGCAGACCTTCCTCTTGGGGAAAACCCAGGTAGGGGAGGATTCCGTCATCGGCCCGAACACGCGCCTGACCGACACCGTCGTCGGCTCGGGCTGCACGATCGACGAGACGGTCGCGATCGAGGCGCGCATCGACGATGAGGCCACGTGCGGTCCGCGTGCGTACCTGCGCCCCGGCGCGCACCTGTGCGAGGGTGCGAAGGCCGGCACTCATGTGGAAATCAAGAAATCCACGATCGGCCGCGGTAGCAAGGTTCCTCACCTGAGCTACATCGGCGACGCGACGCTCGGCGAGGGCGTGAACGTCGGCGCCGGCTCGATCACCTGCAACTACGATGGCGCCAAGAAGTGGCCGACCACCATCGGCGACGGTGCCTTCATCGGCAGCGATACCATGATGGTGGCTCCCGTGAACGTGGGCGCGCATACGCTTGTGGCCGCGGGCTCCGTCATCACGAAGGACGTGCCCGACGGCGCGCTCGCTATCGCCCGCGGGCGTCAGGAAAACCACGAAGGCTGGGTTGAAAAGCACCATCCGTCGAACTAGACTGCGCAGTGCTTGGTTGGCGGCGCCCGAACGGGGAGGGGCGCCGCACCCACCGTCGAGCTTGCCGGGTGCAATCGTGTGGGAGCCAGCGGCCAGCGTGGTACGGCCCGCGAGATGCAACCCGTGGGCGCGACCGGCGGCCAGCGAGGTCCACGCGATGCAAACGCCCGGTCAGCTCGGCGGGGGGATTTTCGATAAGAAGGGGAGTTCGATGAAGCGAGATTATCCGCATCTGTGTGCGCCGCTTACGGTGGGGCGCCTGACGCTTCGAAACCGCATGCTATCTGCGCCGATGGGCGCGACCGACATTACGGCGGAGGGCACGCCAGGGCCGCGCACCCAGGGATTCTACGAGCTGCGCGCAAAGGGCGGTGCGGCCGTCGTCACTGTGAGCGAGCTGGTGGTCCATCCCGAAACCGACGGCTCGCAAATGTTGCGGCTGTCGCTGAAGACGCCCGGTCAGCTCGGCGCCTTCACCTACCTTGCCGACGCGATCAGACGCCACGGCGCGGTTGCATCCATCGAGCTTTCGCATTCGGGGCAGTATGCCGGCACCTATATGGTCGACAAGGAGAAGAAGGGCGACCTGTGCCAGTGGGGGCCCTCCGATGGCGTGCGCCCCGACGGCATGCCCGTGCGCGCGCTTTCGCATGAGCAGATTGCGAGCATCGTTGCAGCATATGGTGAGGCGGCTGCGCTCGCGAAGCGCGCCGGCTTCCAGATGGTCATGGTGCATGCAGGGCACGGCTGGCTGATCAACCAGTTCCTCTCCCCCTACTTCAATAAGCGCGAGGACGAATACGGCGGGCCGCTTGAGAACCGCATCCGCTTCGCGCGCGAGGTGCTCGCTTCGGTGCGCAGCGCCGTTGGCCCTGGATTCCCCATCGAGCTGCGCATAAGCGGAGCCGAGCTTTTCGAGGGCGGCTACGATGTGGCAGAGGGCGCCCGCATCGCCCATGCGCTCGAGGATCTGGTCGACCTCATGCACGTGTCGGCAGGGTCCTATCAATTCGGCTTCTCGGTCACGCACCCGTCGACGTTCCGTGACCACGGTTGCAACGTGCATCTCGCGGCCGAGATCAAGAAGCACGTGAGCATCCCTGTCGTGGCGATCGGCGGGCTTTCCGACCCCGCGCAGATGGAAGAAATCATCGCGAGCGGTCAGGCCGACGCTGTCGCCATGGCGCGCGGCCTTCTGGCCGACCCCGAACTACCCTCTAAGGTGATGGCAAATCGCGGCGATGACGTGGTGAAATGCCTTCGCTGCTACGTGTGCATGGCCGAGCGTGCCGTGACGCAGACGCGCCGCTGCGCAGTAAACCCGCTCATCGGGCGCGAGTTCGAGGGGATGGACATCGCGCGCTCGCCCCGTTCGCGCAAGGTGCTCGTCGTGGGCGGCGGCATCGCTGGCATGGTCGCCGCGGCAACGGCGGCTCGCCGCGGGCACGACGTCGTCCTGTGCGAGCGCGAGGGCGAGCTCGGTGGCATCCTGCGCACCGAGGCGGCGCTGCCCTTTAAGCGCGACATGTATGAGCTGGGGCGCACCTACGCGCATCTGCTCGATCGCCTTGGGGTGGACGTCCGCCTGAACACCGAGGTCGACGCGGCGTTCGCGGAGAAGATTGCGCCCGATGCGGTGATTGTCGCCGTAGGGTCGGCTCCGATTCCGATGCCTCTTCCCGTCGAAGAGGGTGCGCGCGTACTCTCGATCGACGACCTGTACTTGGGAGGTGGGCAACCGGGGGATGAGGTTGTCGTTCTTGGCGGTGGGCTGACGGGCTGCGAATGCGCGATCAACCAGGTGCGACTCGGTAGGCGCGCGCACATCGTCGAGATGCGCGACGGGCTTGCCATCGACGCCAACATCCGGCATAGGCCCATCTTGCTTGCGGAAGTCGAGCGCGCGGGCATTGACGTCAACCTGGACGCCCGCGGTGTGCGCGTGGAGCGCGGTGGCCTTGTCGTTGCGGACGGGGAGGGGAAGGAGCACCTTGTTCCTGGCGACACGGTGATTTGCGCCATCGGCCAGCGCTCGCGCAGCGATGCCGCGGATGCCCTGCGGGATGCGGCGCCGTTCGTGCGCGTCGTCGGCGATGCAGTGCGGCCCTCTAATATCACGACGGCGGTGTACGAGGCCTACCATGCGGCACTCGACATCTAAGGTGACGTTGGCCGCATGACGCTGGTAATCTAAGGCGGCGTCTGCCACGCGGCGCTAGCCAGCTGAGGTGGCGCCTACCACGCGGCGCTCGACATCTAGCTAAAACGCCAGAGCTGGCCAATTTCGCCAGCTGCTGGTCAATCTCGCAACCTTCTCAAACGCGCGGCGGCGCGCAAGGCCGCCGCGCAGGGACGCCGTCCCGCACCATCCGCCCCGTCCCCCCGATGCGCGGGACGTCCCCCCGCCCCTACAGGGGCTCGGGACCGCTCCGCACCCGCTGCTGCCCAGGGACGCCTCGCCCCTTCCGCTTCGCACCGTCCGTCCCGCCCTCGCCGCCGCGCCCTCGCCCTCTCCGATGCGCTGCCAATGAAAAAAAATGCTCGATGTGCGTAGGTTTTGGCGCAGGGTCTTTCGAAGCAGGCGCTTCGGAATCAGAAAAGCCCAGGTCACGCATATGGCAGCTAATCGGCATCCGAGCTCGCTTCGCGAATACCTACGCACATCGAGCAATTTTTTGAATTCCTCGGTGCGTAAAGGCTGAAATGGGGTATGCGCCTCATGCCGATTGGGCTCGCAACTGAAGGTTGCTAGGAATTCGCGCTTGGTTCGGATAGAGTTTTGCCAACAGAATCGAGAGAGGAGCTTTCGATGGATTTCTCAACAAAACTGATTGAGCTGCGCAAACGCAAGGGCCTGACGCAGGAAGGGCTTGCGGCGAAGCTGTACGTGACGCGGCAGGCGGTGTCACGCTGGGAACGCGGCGAGGTTGTGCCGGGCATCGACATGATGAAGCTCATCGCGAACGTGCTCGACGAGCCCATTATGCATCTGCTCGATTTGCCCGAGCGCTATTGTGAGAGCTGCGGCATGATTTTGACGCCGGCCGATTACGGCTCCGATGCTGACGGCTCCAAAGATGAGCATTACTGTAAATGGTGCTATGAACAGGGAAAATATACCTACGAAACCACAATGGACGCCATGATCGAGGATTGCGCGCCTCGCTTGGCCGAAAACACGGGCATGTCTCGCGACGAAGCGGTGTCGCTTATGGGCGCGGTGCTGCCGCATTTGAAGCGCTGGAGTGCTGTGCATGCCAACGAGATGAGCTACGGGAAAGAGGCGCGCGAGCGCTACGGTGACGCTGTGGTAGATGCCGCGAACGAAAGGCTGCTCGGCATGAGCGAAGCTGAATGGAGCGCGAAAGAAACGCTTGAACAGGCGATCATCGAGCAGCTGAAAGCGGCAGTGGCCGCAGGAAATGCGATGGGTCCCGAGGCGGCGAAGCTCGCTCAGATGCATGCCCGATGGATTCGCGCACAATGGGGCGAAGGGGCGTATTCGCCGGATGCGCATGTTGCGCTCGCGCAAAGCTACCTCGAAGACGAGCGGTTCGTCAATTACTACGACTCGCGAGCGGGCGAGGGCGCGACGGCGTTTTTGGTTGCGGCGATCGAGGCCGCAATGGGGGAAGGGGGAATCGATTAAGGCTGCTGCCTCTGTTTTGGCATGCGGCGGTGGCGGCAGGGCCGAAGTGCGCTAACAGGGCAGAAACACGTTGAATAGGGGGCAATGATGGGCTCGCGAATATGGCTTGAAGCTCGCTTGCCCATGTCGGTGGGCGTGCTCGGCCTTAGAGCCGTCGCGCCGCGCCCGCTGTTTGCAATCTGCGCGGCCCCTCTGCGCGTCTACGGGATTTCGCGCCCCTCTGCGAAGATACCGCGAACTTCTCGCGCAGCGGCGCGGGGCTTGGATACAATGGTTGATACGGGTCTTGCCCTCTGGGCAGGAAGAAGATGAGTCGACTGGCACAAGAAGGAGCGCCGCATGGAATTCGAGAAGATGAAGAGAATCGCTGTATTTTCGGGATCTTCCAACCCGAGGCTGTCTGACGAAATTGCTCACGAGCTGGGCATTTCCTTGGGCAATGTGAAGCTTGAGAAGTTCGCGAACGGCGAAATCTACGCGCGCTATCTTGAAAGCGTGCGCGGCGCGGACGTGTTCATCGTGCAGTCCGTGTGCTCGAGCCCCAACGGCCTCGATGTTAATGACAACCTGATGGAGCTGCTCATCATGATCGACGCCGCCAAGCGCGCGAGCGCCCACAGCGTGAGCGCCGTCATCACGCATTACGGCTACGCCCGCCAGGATCGCAAGGCCGCTCCGCGCGAGCCGATCACGGCGAAGCTCGTCGCCGACCTGCTCACCACCGCCGGTGCTGACAACATTATCGCGATCGACCTGCACCAGGACGCTATCCAGGGCTTCTTCGACAAGCCGGTGAACCACATGACCGCGATGCCCATCTTCGTGGACTACTACAAGGCCATGGGCTTCGACCCCGAGGAGCTTTGCGTGGTGTCCCCCGACGTGGGCCGCGCGAAGGCAGCGAAGAAGTTTTCCACGTTGCTCGATTGCGATATCGCGATCATGCACAAGGATCGCCCCAAGCACAACCAGGCCGAGATCACGGCGCTTATCGGCAACGTTGAGGGCAAGGTCTGCATCCTGAACGACGACATGATCGACACCGCTGGCTCCCTCGTTGCCGCGGCGACCACGCTGAAGGCGAAGGGTGCGAAGAAGGTGTTCGCCTGCGCAACGCACGGCCTGTTCAGCGGCCCGGCGTACGATCGCATCGAGAACAGCTGCATCGAGGAGGTCGTCGTGACCGACGCTGTTCCCGTGCCGCTTGAGCGCCAGACCGGCAAGATCAAGGTCCTCACGCTTGCCCCGCTGTTCGCGCAGACCATCAAAAACGTTTACAGCAACGGCTCGGTCGCTTCGCTGTTCGAATAGGGTACGAAATATATGTTTCTCATTGTTGGCCTGGGGAACCCCGGGGAGGAATACGAGCATACGCGCCATAACGCCGGGTTCGACACGGTCGATAAGATTGCGTCGGAAATCGGCGTGCGCTATTGGAAGAACGAGTGCGGCGCGCTGACCGGCAAAGGGGCTTACCACGACATCGACGTGGTGCTCGCGAAGCCGCAAAGCTACATGAACACATCGGGCGGTCCGGTGAAGCAGCTCATGAACGCCTACGGTGTGTCACCCGATTGCCTTGTCGTCATCCACGACGAGCTCGACATCGATCCGGGCACGATTCGCGTGAAGTTCGGCGGCGGGCATGCGGGCCACAACGGCCTGCGCTCGATCTGCGACAAGCTTGGCACGCGCGACTGGTTCCGCGTGCGCTGCGGAATCGGGCGCCCGCCGGGACGCATGCCAGTGGCCGACTACGTGCTGTCCCTTCCCAAGAAGGACGCGGCGGACGACTTCGCGCAGGCGACCGACTTGGGATGCGAGGCGGCACTGTTCCTCATCGAGCATGGGTTGGAGAAGACGCAGCAGAAATTCAACTAGCGCGTTGCGATGGCGCTGGCCCGATAAGGTTGTCAGATATCGCTGAGCGTCTATCAGGTGCTCAAGGGGCAGAATTCCGCTAGCGCCCAAACGTTATCTCGATTGGCCCGATTTCCAATCTTGGGAGTCGGGCCTTTTCTCGTCCCTCCTCCTGCCGACACTGAGACGTGTTCTTTGCCCCCCTTCCTGATTGAAGGGTATAATGGGCGCTGCTTACGCGTCGGGCGGGGCTCCGACGCGAAACGTTCCTACTTGAGCAGTAAGATAGGTGCGTAGCGCCCCGGAGCACAGGAAGTGGGGCATCATGTCGTTGTCCGAAAAAGGGCGCACTTACGTGCTCTTTGCGATTGTCGTTTTGGCGTGCGCGCTTGGGTCGCTCACGCAAACGGTGATGAATTCCATGCTCGGCGGCGTGGAGGCTGACTTCGGTGTGAACGCGAGCGTCGGGCAGTGGCTTACGACGATCTACATGCTTGCGCTTGGCATCACCGTTCCTGCTGTGACGTTTTTGTCGCAGCGCCTTTCCCTTCGCAATGTCGTTTTCCTCGCATTGGGATTGTTCCTGGTCGGGGGCATCGTTGATGTGCTCGCCCCGACGTTTGGGGTGCTCGTTTTCGGGCGCGTGCTTCAGGCCGTCGGTGCGGGCATCACGCTTCCCGTCCTGCAGTCGATCGCGATGACGCGCTTCCCCAAAGGGCAAAACGGTACGGCGATGGGTATCGCGGGCATCGCCATGGGGTTCGCCCCGAACATTGGCCCACTCATCGGGGGTGCGCTCGTCGACTCGTGGGGATGGCGCAGCTTCTTCTGGCTGTTCATCGCCATCGTCGTCCTTTTAATTCTTGCGGCGTTCCTCCTGATCGCGCGCGAAGACGCCCCGATGCGCGACGCGCGCTTCGAAGGCGTGTCCTTCCTGTATTCCGCGCTCGGCTTCGGCGGGCTTCTGCTCGCTTTTTCCAACGCGGCAAGCCTGGGCGTGCAAAGCCCGCTCGTGTGGGTGCCTGCGGTCGTGGGCATTGCGTGCCTCGTGTTTTTCGTGGCGCGCCAAAAGCGGATTGAGCACCCGCTCATCAGCATGCGCATCTTCGAGTCGTCCCGCTTCCGCATTAGCTTTATCGCGCAGAATTGCCTGTTCGCGTCGTTCATGGGAATCACGCTGATTGTACCGTTGTACGTGCAGGGGCTCTGCGGGGGCAGCGCCGTCGAAGCTGGGATTGTGTTCATCCCCGCGACTATCCTGGCCGTGGTGGTGAATCCCCTTGCGGGCATTCTCTCCGACAGGGTGGGCGCGCGTCCGGTGGTGATTGTCGCGGCGGCGCTCCTCACGGTGGGCGCCGTGTCCATGGCGTTCATGGATGAGAACACGCCGCTTTGGATGACGACGCTCATGCAGACGGTTCGCGGCATGGGGGTGAGTGCGCTGATCGGGCCTTTGAACTCGTGGGGAATGAGCGGGCTTCCGCGCGAGATCATGATGGACGCGAGCGCGTTCTTCGCGGCGGTTCGCCAGGCGTGCGCGTCGCTCGGTACGGCGATTATGGTGCTTGTGATCACGTCGCTTTCTGCGACTGCGCAGTCAGGTGCGATGGACATGTCGTTCGCCTATCAGGCGGCGTTCGGCATCTCGGCTGTGCTCGCCGCCTGCGTGCTTGTCGTGGTGATTGCGAAGGTGCGCTAGGCGAGCGGGGATTCGCTGGTCACGGCGGGCGGTCGCGGCCTCATTCCCCTCGCTAGGCGATCGCGGGTCCGACGCCCGTCCTGCGTTGCCCTCCTCGCTTCTCGCCTTGCTCCGCCGGCGGCCGCATTCCCGCCCCGCGTGCCCGCTTTCCTGCGGCTTTGGACTTGCAGGGGAGGGACCTTCGCAAATTTGGGCCTTCGGGTGCTTTATGTCGCAGCTCTTTTCGCAGATGCTGTACGAGGAGGAATGGCCACTGCGGAAAGGAACCTCATGAAAGTCACTCGACGACATATCGGTTGGCATGGATCGAAGGCCCTGACGGCTCTGGTCGTCGCGTGTTGCGCGGCGGTGCTCGCCTTTTCCCTTGCAGGCTGCGGCGGAAATGACGGAGGCGGCGCGGTGGCGAAGAAGGAACCCGCTGCGAACGAGCATCCTCGGATGCTCGAGACGTGCGGCCCGAACGACTTTGGCGATCCGAGCGGCTCGAACGACATGTGGTACGTGGACGGCGATAAGTCGAAGGGCGGTCTGTTCTTCGAAAACTTCTATTACCCCCAGGCCGTGTTCGTCGATGCCGACGGTACGATCACCGAGCCCGGCAGCTCGAAGGTCGAGGACAAGCACCTGCGCCCCGAAAGCACCGACGTCCGTGATTATGACATCGTGTTCAACGACGCGATGACCTGCTACGACTATGTGACCGAGACGTGGTACCTGCGCGGCGACGGCGATGTTGCCAAGTACGAGAAGCTGGTCGCGGACACTTCCTGGGCCGACAAGGACGATCCCGACAACAACTATTTCACGCTGAACGCCGACGGCACGGTCGATGCCGGCCCCAAATGCAGCAATTTCGAAAAATGGAAGGTGACGGCGGTCGACCGCATCACCATTTTCTTCAAGTCCTACGATTACGACAACGCTGACGGTGGCCACTTCATTTACGACTTCTACTATGACGGTGACAAGGTGGTCAAACTCGACTGGGGCGATGGCATCGTGGGCTGCTACCTCAGAAAGTAGCGCGTTGCAGCGGCTGAAGCACAAGGGAACTTCGTTCGAGGGCGCCTTACGCGGGCGCCCTCGCCATTTGGGAATCTCGCCCGCTTGCGGTATCCTCTCATGATGAAAAAACGCACGGCGGATGAAGCCGCGTGCAGGTTGAATGCGGCGGGGTGCCCGGTATGGTGCCCTGCGAACGAAGGACGAATGGTATGGCGTTTCTGCTTGGTTGTGAGAAGGCGCGGGTCGAGTTCCCCACGAAAACGGTGTTCGAAGATGTCTCCCTCGGGCTTGACGAGGGTGATCGCATCGGCGTCGTCGGCAAGAACGGCGACGGGAAATCCACGTTGCTATCTTTGCTTGCGGGCATTATCGAGCCTGATGAGGGCCGCGTAATCCGCACGCGCGGTGTTCGCGTGGGCGTGCTCGGGCAGGCAGATGTGCTCTCCGATGGCGACACGGTGGAACATGCCGTGGTGGGCGATACCCCCGAATACGAATGGGCGGGAGATGCCCGCGTCCGCGACATCATCTCCGGGCTTGCTGCCGATATCCCCTGGCAGGGGCGTGTGGGCGACCTGTCGGGCGGGCAGCGCCGTCGGGTTGACTTGGCCCGTTTGCTCATCGGCGACTGGGACGTGCTCATGCTCGATGAGCCCACCAACCATCTCGACATGCGCGCCATCACCTGGCTCGCGCATCATCTGAAGGCGCGTTGGAAACATGGGACGGGCGCGCTTTTGGTGGTCACTCACGACCGCTGGTTCCTCGACGAGGTGTGCCTTTCGATGTGGGAAGTGCACGACCGCACGATTGACCCGTTCGAGGGTGGTTTCTCCGCCTACATCCAACAGCGTGTTGAGCGCGACCGTCAGGCTCAGGTGGCCGAGCAACGCCGCCAAAACCAGCTGCGCCGCGAGCTCGCCTGGCTTGCTCGCGGGGCGCAAGCGCGCTCGACCAAGCCGAAGTTCCGCATCGATGCCGCCCGCGAGCTGATTGCCGACGTGCCGCCGCTGCGCAACACACTCGAGCTCAAGCGGATGGCCGTCGCGCGCTTGGGCAAGCAGGTGGTCGACTTGACCGACGTGTCTGTGCGCCTCGGCGGAAAGACCGTGCTTGATGACGTGTCGTGGATTATCGGCCCTGGCGACCGCTTCGGCATCGTCGGCGAGAACGGCGCGGGCAAGACCACGCTTCTGCGGGTGATCGAGGGCGCGCTCGCCCCGAGCGCGGGCCGCGTGAAGATCGGTAAGACCGTGAAGTTCGCCGTATTGTCGCAGCACCTCGATAACCTGGTGAAACTGGGAAGCGACCGCGTGCGCGAGGTCATCGGCCGCTACTCGCGCCGCGTGATGCTCGACGGCAAGGAGGCCACGCCCGCGCAGCTGCTCGAGCGTCTCGGCTTCACCCGCGATGACCTGAACGAGCCGGTGTGCGACCTGTCGGGTGGGCAGAAGCGACGCCTTGCGTTGATGCTCATCTTGCTCGACGAGCCGAACGTGCTCATCTTGGACGAGCCGGGCAACGATTTGGACACCGACATGCTCGCTCAGGTGGAAGACCTGCTCGACGGGTGGCCCGGCACGCTGCTTCTGGTCACGCACGACCGCTATCTCATGGAGCGCGTGACCGACAACCAGTATGCGCTGATCAACGGCAAGATTCGCCATCTGCCGCGCGGTGTTGGCGAGTACTTGGAGCTCGTGGGGCGCACCACCGACGAGCGCGGTGGCGTGGTTGCCTCTTCAAGCGGGAAGGCCTCTGCCTCCAAACAGACTTCAACGTCGGCGGGTGAGCAGGCGACGGGCGCGGCGTCGAAGCTCTCGGGTGGCGAGATTCGCGCACTTCGGAAGTCGATGGCGTCGGCCGAGCGCAAGATGGACACGCTACGCGGCAAGATCGAGGGCATTCACCAGGCCATGACCGAGGCCGATCCCTCCGATTACGTGAAGCTCGGCGATATGCAGAAGGAAATCAAGGAAATCGAGACGCAGATCGAGGCGCTCGAGGAAGAGTGGATGGAAGCTGCGGAGGCGCTCGGCGAGTAGGCGCTTTCGGAGCGTAGCCTGCGTGCTATTTGTGGCCCGCACGTGCCTTGCGTCTTTCGGCGCGTAGGCCCTCGCGCGCTCGCGGCGGTAGCCTTCTTGCGAGGGGAAATCGCACGTCGCGAATACCCCTTCGGTCCCTGACTACTCACGCGGGCTGTGCCGCTTAAGCGCCGCGGTTTGGCGTTCCGCCAGGTGCTTTCCTTATGCGCGTGTCGAAAGGCTCGCGATCAGCTCCGCCTCGGCATCGCGGTTGGGCGAGGCGCACGCCTGGGCGAAGGGCAAGTTTTCGGGGTCGAGGCACTGCTCGATCGGCACGCTGATCGGGTGGAAGAGCACTTCGAGGTCGCGTCCCTGTTCGGCGGCCCGCGCCTCCATGTCGGCAATCAGGTCGGGCGTGGTTTTTTGCATGCGTCCCGAGAGAACGATGCCGGAAAAATCGGCGACGTGGCTCCCTTCCTCCAAATCCTCGCGGCAGTGCGGGGCAAGGAGGGCGAGCAGTGCGTCTTTCACGAGGTTGACGGGCGAAATTGCCGCGATGCGTCGCGGGCTCTTAAGGTGCGGGCCGACCGGCTCCACGGGAAGGCGTGCGGTCGTGACCAGGCAATCGGTGCGCCGGCAAGCAGCCAGGAGCGCATCGTGTACGAGGGGCACCATATGCGTGTGCTGATGCGTGTCGACACGGAGATTGCGACGCTGGTCGGGGAAGGCCTCGAGATAACGCTTGATCTGCTCGCTGAATTCGCGGGCAAGCTGCTCGCGAATGCCGTCACGGTCGCCGGTGCGCAGCGTCGATGCCGCCAGGTATCCCATAAAGGAATGGGAGAAGGTTCCGCGCTCGTTCACCAGCAGCGGCACGTCGTCGGGGTTGGAGACAGGATGCCCTTCCACGATATTGAGGTGCAGGCCAAGCTTTATCTTTCCCGCGTCGACGAAAGGACGGACAAGCTCGGCGCATTCGTTAAACGCCGGGCTGTTCGCGAACATGCTCATGCTCGACAGGGCTCCATGGCCGCCGCATGCGTCCGAAAGCTCGAGGATGGCCTTCGATTGCTCGACGGTAATCCCAAAGTCATCTGCGTGAATGATGAGCGTCACAAGCCTCCCTTTCGTGTTCATGCACAGTGTCTGTCTACAAAACGCTATCTTTTTGAAGACAAGCGAGACAAACGAAATAATAGTACTCTCATGCAGGTGCGTTATTGGGGATCGATTGCTCGGGAGGGTTTATGAAGCGTGCGAGCGGAGCAGGGGCGCAGGGGGTGCTTTCGTCTCGTTGGTTCCATCTTGCCGTTCTTGCTTTGGGGTCGGCGTTTGTGCTTGTGGGGGCTTTCCATGGCTATATCTGGTTCGATGAGAGCTATTCGGTTGCCATAGCGAACCATCCGTTCTCCGAGATTTGGCGCATCGGGTCAGGCGATGTGCATCCCGTGCTCTTCTACTGGGCGCTGCATGCCCTCAACCTGGTTTTCGGGCAGAACATCCTTGCATATCGCCTGTTCACGGTTTTGGGGTCGATCGCCCTTGCAAGCCTTGGATACACCCATGTCCGTCGCGATTTCGGCTGGAAGCCCGGCGTGCTGTTCACCGCATTCGTCCTGTTCATTCCCTATACCGCCATTATGGCAACCGAGATCCGCATGTACTCGTGGGCGACGTTTTCCGTCATGCTGTGCGCGCTCACCGCGTGGCGCATCGCGTGCGCTTTGCGCGAGCCGGCGTGTGAAGGCTCTGTGGCCTGTGTCCAGAAACGCGCGCAGGGGAAGAGACTTCTTGCGGGTGCGCCGCTTTCGTGGTGGGCTGTCTTCGCTGCGTCAAGCCTGTTCAGCGCATACCTTCACTACTTTGGCGCTATGTCCGCCTTTATGGTGAACCTGCTGCTGCTCATCTTCTGCATCAATCGAGCCGCCCGTCGGCGTGGCGCGGCGGCTTTGGGGGTGCTCGTGGCGAGCGCTGCCATCCAGGTTGCGCTCTACGTGCCGTGGCTCCTGGTGCTTGTGCGCCAGATGGGCGTCGTGTCGAACACGTACTGGGCGAACATGGTGTTTCCCGTCACTTACATCGAGTTCGCGACGTACCCGGTGCGAACGAGCTTCGTGCATTTCGCGTTGGAGGGAAGTTACGGCGCCGTGCCCCAGGTGGTGGGGCGGGTTCTTCTGGCAGCGACGCTCGTGTGGCTTTGCGCGTGGGCCATCTGGTCTCTCGTGCGCCTGGTGAAGCCGCATGTTCTTGCAGGCGAACGTGCGGAAGGCGGCTCGCGCGCTGCGACGGGGAAGGCCGCGGGAGGTGAGGACTTCAGAGGGCGGGCCGCCGTTGGCTCTGCGGACGAAGGCAGCTCGCGTTCCGCGAATGCGCCTGACGAGGGCGGTGAGCTTCCTGCGAATTTCGCCCCCGAGCCCGAAAGCCCCCGCGCCCAGCGCGATTCGCTTTCTCGGCGCTTTGCCCTTTGGGCCTCGCGCGACTCGGTTGTCCCCGTGCTCTGTGCGCTCGCGATCTACCTGGGCGTTTTCGCGATTTCCTTCTTGGCTTCCATCCTGATGGACTCGCTTATCGTGTACTACCGCTACCTCGGGGTGGCAATCGGTCCGCTCCTTTTTGCAGCGGTAATGCTTCTTTCCCGCATTCGCTCGCGCGTACTCGTCGGTGCGGCATGCGCTATCCTTCTTTCCGTCTCCGCCCTTAACATGACGCTGCTCGTCGGCGACTTCTACAGCTCCGACAACCAGGAGGCGCTCGACGAAGTGCGCCAAACGGTCGATCGCGTGACGCAGGAAAACGACGGGAAGGCGCCGCTTGTCGTCTCGTCCGACATCGGGTACATCAGCCTGACTACGCTTGCCTACCCCGACGTTCCCCAAACGTACATGGATTGGCAGAAAGGCAACTGGAACTTGGCGTATGAGGCGTATTCCCCCACTCTCACCTGCAAAAACTCCTGGGAAGAGATTTTTGATGGCTACCATGGCCCGATTGTCGTTTTGGGGCAGACCCAAAACGGCGTCATGTCGCGTGACGTTGAGGACCTCTCGAAGCGCGATGGGTTCGAGCTGCGGGAATCGGGCACCCGCTATCGTCCCTACGAACGCGCCTGGTTTACCGTTGCGGTCATCGATAAAGATTAGGCAGGGCGCGCGTTGAGGGCTTTCAAGGGGTCGATACATGGCATTTCGCGAATGAGCTTGTACCAGGAGATGTGCGCGGCTGATAAGCTGAGGTAGGGGCAGGCGACTGCTGGTGTGACCTCGTTTTCCGCACCGTGCGACGTAGTCGCCATTGAAGGCGCTTTCCATTTATGTGCGTCTTGTGTGCGCTTTAGCATGCTAGAATCCTTCCGTTGAGAAAACGCTTTCACGCGAAAGGGACCAGTTCGGGTTCGCCTCGGCGGCTGAATCTTGAGGTGCGGGCTTACCTGATCGCTTTCGCGCGGGCGCAAGGGAAAGGGAGGAAAGTGGACTCGTTTTTTAAGATTTCGGAGCGCAAGAGCACGATCGGAAACGAGATCATCGGCGGCTTGACGACGTTTCTCGCGATGGCATACATCATCGCAGTGAACCCGAATATGCTGGTGGTCGCAGGTGTTCCATTCGATGCGGCGCTCACGGCGACGTGCTTCGGAGCGGCGATCATGACCATCGCGATGGGCCTTATCGCGAACAGGCCGATCGCACTTGCGTCTGGCATGGGCATCAACGCAATCGTGGCGTACACGCTCTGCCTTGGCGGCGCTGCCGTCGACTGGCGCGTGGCGATGGCCATCGTCTTCTTGGAAGGTATCGTAATCCTCATCCTGGTTGCCTGCGGTTTGCGCAAGGCGGTCATGGACGCGATTCCCGTGAGCTTGCGCCATGCAATCGGCATTGGCATCGGTTTGTTCATCGCATTCATCGGTCTTAAGGGCGGCGGCATCATCGTCGCCAACGAGTCGACCATCTTGGGACTTGGCGACTTGTCGGCGCCGGTTGCGATCGTGTCGCTGATCGCGATTGCGGTTGCCGTGGTGCTCCAGGTTCTCAATGTGAAGGGCGGCCTGCTCATCTCCATCATTGTTGCCACCATCGCGGGCATTCCCCTGGGCGTTACCCCGCTTCCCTCGTCGTGGAGCTTCGGGCTCGATTTCTCGGCCTTCGCGGCACCGTTTCAGACGATTCCCGGCACCGACACGATGGCTATCGCGCAGGTCTTCCTGCAACCCGCGCTGCTGTTGTTCGTGTTCTCTCTGCTCATGAGTGACTTCTTCGACACCATGGGCACGGTCGTCGCCGTTGGTGAACAGGCTGATTTCGTCGACGAGAACGGCGACGTGAAGGACATTCAGCCGATTCTCATGGTCGACTCCGCCGCAGCCGCCGTCGGCGGTTTCGTGGGCGCAAGCTCGGTCACGAGCTTCGTTGAGTCCACTTCGGGTGCTGCCGCCGGTGCGCGCACGGGCCTTTCGAACCTGGTGGTCGGCATCCTGTTTGTGATCTTCGCGTTCGCGTCGCCCATCATCGGCATGGTGTCGAGCTCCGCGACCTGCGGCGCGCTTGTCGTCGTTGGCTATCTCATGCTCTCCGACGTCATCAACATCGACTGGACGCGCATCGAGTTCGCATTCCCGGCGTTCGCGACCATCATGGGCATCCCGATGACCTATTCGATTACCAACGGTATCGGCTTCGGCTTCATTTCCTACTGCGTGATCATGCTGGTCACCGGCAAGGTGCGCGAGGTCAAGCCCCTCATGTGGGTGGCTGCCATCGCGTTTTTGGCCATGTTCATCTTAAGTTAGCAGTTTCGTTCGCCGCGCTCGAAGGGCCTCGCTTGTCGAATCGCCTCCTCTCTCTGAGGCCGTTCGACGGCGAGGCCCTTCGCTTTCTGGTGCCCGACCGTGATGACGTGATATCCAAGGTAACTTAAGGAGTTGCGTCGCTTGGCGTCTGCAGCGGTTCGGCCAGCTCCTTGCAGTCTCTCCCTCGATGCTGGCCGTATTGTCCAAGAGGAATTATTCCTCAGATGTGGTGAAGCCTATTCTCGCATTCGCCTCGCGCGTCATACAATGATGCTACATTGCCGACGGCCGTAAACGTGACGGACTGAAAGGTTGTGAGCTATGGGGACCAAGGATTGGAAAACGGCGCTCGTCACAGGGGGCGCGGGCGGTTTGGGATTCGAGCTTGCGCGGCAGTGCGCGGCGCGCGGGATGGACGTGGTGCTCGTCGGCCGCAACGAGGAGCGTCTCGTCGAGGCGGCGGCACAGCTGGAGTTCGAGCACAACATAAAGGCCCACGTCGTCGTGTGCGACCTCGCGAAGGTGGGCGCGGCGGCGAAGGTTTCCGCCCGCGTGCGCGAGGTGGGGCTTGTCGTCGATGTGCTCGTGAACAACGCAGGCTTCGGCTACGATGCACGCTTTGTGGAAAGCGATATGGCCCGCCAACGAGAACTTATCCTGACAAATGACCTCGCGCTCGTCGAGCTTGTGGGCGAGTTCGCCCCTGACATGGCTGCGCGCAAATGCGGAGGCATCTTAAACGTTGCGTCCGTGGCGGGCTTCATGCCCGGCCCCGACATGGCGACCTATTACGCCTCGAAGGCCTTCGTCCAATCGTTTTCCCAGGCCATCCATGTCGAGTTGCGCCGTGCTGGCGTGCACGTGAGCACGCTGTGCCCAGGACCCGTGCGCACGGCGTTTTGGGAAAATGCCGATGCAGCTCACACCCCGATTTCGCGCATCGCGCTCGATGCCCCCTTCGTTGCGAGCGAGGGCTTCAACGCGCTTTGCCGCAACAAGGCCCTCTGCGTGCCGGGAGCGCTCGCGAAGACGATCGTGTTCGCAACGCGCCTTGCCCCGCGCGGTTTCGTGGCGAGGACGGCGGCAGCACTCCAGCGCCCGCGCAAGAAGAAATAGGAACGCGGACCCGGCGCCTCTTCCCCCATAAGGCGAAGGGAGCGGCTTGCCCGCCCGAAACGCCGAAGGGGGAAGGTCCGTCGGGCCCGCGCCCGCCGTCTGTCTGCGAGGCTCCGGCGCTCTTGGTGGATGCTAGTCCGCGACGCGTAAGAGCTCGCCGGTCTCGGAATCCATGATGAAGCCGGCGACGCGCACGTGCGGCGGCATGACCGGGTGGTTGCGTACCACGTCGACGCTTTTGCGCACCGCCTCCTCGGTGTCGCCGAAACCCGCGAGCCACTGGTCGAAGTCGATGCCGCAATGGTGCGCCATCTTGATATGGTCGGCGCTCACGCCAAGGCGCAGCATGTCGGAAACCATGCCCTCGCCGCTCATGTGCTGAGCGCCGCAGTTCGTGTGAGCGACGATCATGATGTCCTCGACGCCAAGCTCGCACACGGCGATGAGCAGCGATCTCATGACGCTGCCGAAGGGGTGCGACACCTCGGCACCTGCAACTTTGATGATCTTCGCGTCGCCGTTCTTCAGCCCGAGCGCCGCCATGAGCAGCGCTGTCAGACGCGTGTCCATGCACGAGACCACAGCGAGTTTCTTGTCGGGGTATTTGTCAGTCTTGAACTGCTCGTATTCGTGTTCTTCCACGAAGCGCGCATTGTGCTCCAGAATCTGATCGATCGTCGACTTCTCGGTCATTTTCCGCCCTTTCTCTTGATGGGTGACAGTTTAGCATCGTCTGCGCCCCGCGCCCGCCTGTTCGCGCGCATGCGCTATGATGGGGCAAAGCTGAGTTTTCCCGAAGACGAAAGGAGCCGCATGGCCTCGTATTGCACAACTCAGGGTCGTGCGCGCGCCGAGATCGTCGAGAAGAAGAGTCGCTTCATCGCCACCGTCCAGCATGTCGAAACCGAGGAAGAGGCGCTCGCGTTCCTCGACGAGATCCGCAGCGAGCACCGCATGGCGCGTCACAACGTGTACGCTTACGTGTTGCGCGAGAACGGTCGCGTGCGCTACTCCGACGACGGCGAGCCCCAGAAAACGGCGGGCATGCCGACGCTCGAGGCTATCCAGCATGCGAGCCTGACCGACGTCGCCGTGGTTGTCACACGGTATTTCGGCGGGATCTTGCTTGGCACGGGAGGGCTCGTGCGCGCCTACACGCAGGCGACGCAGGCCGGTATCGCCGCGGCGGAAATCATGCGTATCTCGCGGTGCATTGACGTGCTGATCGAGGTCCCGTATTCCCTTTACGAGCAGGCTCAACGCCTTGCCAGCCAACATGGCGCCCAGACCGTCGACGCCGATTTTGCGGCACAGGTCGCCCTCACGTTCCGCATGCTCGACGGCACGCAGGAGCCTTTCGAGGCGGCCCTCACGGAGCTCGTGCGCGGGCAGTGCCCAATCCTTGAGAGCGACCCCTACGATGCGCCCTTCGCGGCGCCCGGGCAAGCCGACTCTTCGGCGCCCGACGCCGCACCAAACCTTACGTGAAAAGAGGTTTTCCATGCTCGACCAGGTCAATCTGAATCAACCAGATATCGATAAGGGCACGTACAAGGAAACCCACGACGCGCTCATCGAGCGGCTTGTGACGTTGCAGCAGCAGGCACGCCTTCAGGGCGTGGGGCTTGTGGTGCTCTTCGAGGGATGGAACGGTGCGGGCAAGGGAAGCCGCATCTCCGACCTTATGTTCAACCTGGATGCGCGTGCGACGAGCGTTCACGTGACGGGCGATTTCGACGTGGACGAGGCGCGGGCGTTCTCGGATGCCGGACATAATGTCACCGGGTACTGGCCTTTCATGCAGCAGTTCTGGCAGGCGCTCGGGCCGCGCGGGGCGATCACATTCTACGATCGCGGCTGGTATTCTGTGGCCGCTGAGCGCGCTATGTGCCGTGCATTCGGCGGGCTTAACCCGAAGCGCAAGGAAGGCAAGAAGGGCACTGTCCAAGGTGACCAGCTTGCGGCGCGCAAGGAGGCCGGGGTGTGCCTCGCGTCCATACGCGAGTTCGAGCGCGGCCTTGTCGACGACGGCTACGAGGTCGTGAAGTTTTTCATTCACGTGTCCGCCGAAGGCCAGAGGGAGCGCCTCGAGCGTCTGGCTGCCGACCCCACCACGGCGTGGCGCGTCGACAAGAAGCGTCTCGAGCGCATTGGGAACTACGAGTACGCCTACAGCATCTACGACCTCATGCTCGAGGGCAGCAATTTTGCGTTCGCGCCTTGGACGCTTGTGAATGGGGAGGACAAGCGTCGTGCGAATATCGTCATCGCGCAGACGCTTGTGCGCGCGCTCGAGTCTGCGCTTGCGCGCAAGGAGGCCGCGAACTCGGCGAAGGTCGCAAGTGCCGTGGACTCGGCGAATGTCGTGGACGCCTCGACCCCCGCAGACGCCTCGGCTTCCGCGGACGGCGCTGCGAAGCAGCCCCCGCGCTTTGCCGCCCCCGCGACTTCCCGCTTCCACCTTGTCGATGACGCACCGACGCTTGCGGGCGTCGATCACTCGCTTTCGCTCTCGCCCGAGGAGTACAAAGACGAGCTCAAGAGCCTGCAGAAGCGACTGTTCCGACTGGAGAACAACATGTACCAGGCCCGCATCCCGCTCATGGTGATGTATGAGGGCTGGGACGCCGCGGGCAAGGGCGGCAATATCAAGCGCGTGGCACAATCACTCGACGCGCGCGCCTACACGATCTTCCCGAGCCCCGCCCCCACGGCGCCCGAGCTCGCGCACCCGCACTTGTGGCGTTACTGGACGCGCCTGCCGAAGGCGGGCCATGTGGGCATCTACGATCGCAGCTGGTACGGTCGCGTGCTTGTGGAGCGGGTGGAGGGCTACGCCTCGCCCGAGCGCCTCACCCAGGCGTACGACGAGATCAACGCTTTCGAGAAAGACCTGGTCGATTGGGGTGCCATCCTTCTGAAATTCTGGGTGGAGGTCAGCCCCGACGAACAGCTGCGCCGTTTCGAGGAGCGACAGTCCAACCCCGCCAAGCAGTGGAAGATCACCGACGACGACTGGCGCAACCGGGAGAAGTATCCCCAGTACAAGGAAGCTATCGAGGACATGTTCCGCCTGACGTCGACCTCGTTCGCGCCCTGGATCATCCTCGAGTCCGACGACAAGCGCTACGCTCGCGTGAAAGCCCTGCGCACGATCGTCGCCGCGCTCGAGGACGCGGGGCTCTCCGACTAGCTCATTCGCCTTTTGCCCTTGAGGCCGCCCGCAGACGGTTCGTGACGTTCCCTTAACTGTTTCTTTATACGCGCCCGCTACAATGCAGGCGTTGGAAACGCGAAGGGAACAGGCTGGCGAAGGGGCCGGCAAGAAGGAGAACCTGCATGATCAAGCTTATCGCAAGCGACATGGATGGCACGCTGCTCGACGCGGAGGGCAACGTCCCGTCTGAAACGTTCGAGCTCATCAGCGGGCTTCGCCGCTGTGGAGTCCACTTCGTCGCGTCTTCGGGACGCCGCTTCGACACGCTTTCCGAGCAGTTCGCGCCCGTGGTCGACTTCATGGACTTCGTCGCGTCGAACGGCGCGCAGGTTGTTGTCGGCGGCAAGCTGGTCGACCGCGAGGTCTTCTCGCATGCCGCCGTGTGCCGTCTCTATCGCGCGGTCACCATGTTCGACGTGCTTCACCTGGCCCTATTCGATCGGACGAACAGCTTCCTCCTCGACGACGAGGCCGTTTTCGAGCGCGAGATCGACAAGAACCTTCCCAACCCCGTGCGCGCCTACGAGGTTCCTTCCCCGGAGACGAGTATCATCAAGGCGTCGGTGTACGTGAGCGACGGCACCGTCATGGACATGTCCTATGCGCTCGCCCGCGAGCTGGGGGAGGACTTCGTGTTCGCGCCATCGGGCCGCAAATGGATCGACGTCATGCAGCGCGGCGTGAGCAAAGCGACGGGAATTCGCCAGGTCATGGAGGCGCACGGTGTCTCGGCCGACGAGGTCGCGGCGTTCGGCGACTCCATGAACGACTACGAGATCCTGCGCATGGTCGGTATGCCCATCGCGATGGAGAACGGGCGCTCGGCCATCAAGCAGATCGCGCGCAAGGTCATCGGTCCCAACACCGAGCACAGCGTGCAGAAGGAGCTGCGCCGCATGCTCGAGGAGCTTTCTGCTCGATAGCTCGCGGGGCGAGGAACTTTCCGCTTGGCACGAGCGGCTTCCCGCTTGGCAACTCGTAGGGCATGGATATTTCTCGGCCGTTCGGGAAGATGTTCTTGCGCTCGCGCCCGTTACGCGCAACGATAGGCAGTTGAAAGTTAGCGTGGGGGACGAGGTTTGCATGACGCAGGAAAAAAACGATGCTGCGAGAGTCGATTCGGGGGACGGGGGAGCGCTTCTGGAAGGCGGTTCGTCTGGAGAAGGCTCATCTTCGGGCGATTCGCTCGCAGGTGGTGAACCCGCAGGTCGCAAGCATGATCCGAATGATGGGCCCACGCTTGACACCTTGAAGGCGGGGCAGTGCGCGATTATCAAGGCGGTGCGCGGCCACGGCGAACTGCGCCGCCATCTGCTCGACATGGGGCTTACGCCCGGCATCGGGGTGCGCGTGCGCAAAGTCGCTCCAATGGGCGACCCCATCCAGATCGAGCTGCGCGGCTACGAGCTGACGCTGCGCCTCGACGACGCCCGCTTCGCCCTGATTGAGCCCGTGGAGTCCCTTCCCAAGACGCCCGTTCCCGTCGAACCGTTGCCCCGCGCGTCCGTGCATCCCGGCATCGGCGAGGTGAGCGCGACAGGCGACGACTACATCCGCAACCTTGGCAAGCCCCTGCCCAAGGGCGCGCCTATCACCTTTGCGCTCGCCGGCAACCAAAACTGCGGCAAGACCACGCTGTTCAACCAGCTCACAGGAGCAAATCAGCATGTCGGCAACTTCCCTGGCGTCACTGTTGACAAGAAGGAGGGCCAGCTGCGCCGTCATCCCGAGGCGACGGTGGTCGACCTCCCCGGCGTCTATTCGCTCTCGCCGTACTCGAACGAGGAGGTTGTGACGCGCGACTTCCTGATTAAGGAGAAGCCCACCGCGATCATCAACATCGTCGACGCGACCAACATCGAGCGCAACCTTTATCTCACGTTGCAGTTGATGGAGCTCAACATCCCGATGGTGCTCGCGCTCAACATGATGGACGAGCTCTCCGCGAACGGCGGCTCGGTGCGCATCAACGAGCTCGAAGCGGCGCTCGGCATTCCCGTCGTGCCCATCTCCGCGGTGAAGAACCAGGGCATCGACGAGCTTGTCGACCACGCGATGCACGTTGCGATGAACCGCGAGGTCCCCGGGTACATCGACTTTTGCCCCGCAGGCGAGAAGTCGGGCGATCCGCTCGGCGAGGTTCATCGTTGCGTTCATGCGTTCATGCACCTCATCGATCCCTATGCGAAGGCGGCGGGCCTGCCCGTGCGCTTCGCCGCGACGAAGATGGTCGAAGGCGACCCGCTGATCGAGCGCGAGCTCGGCGTTCCCGAGCGCGAGCGTGAGGCGCTCACCGGCTTCATCGAGGCCCTTGAGCGCCAAGGCGGGCTCGACCGCGAGGCGGCGCTCGCGAACATGCGGTTCTCGTTCATCGAGCGCCTCTGCGCGCGCACCATCGTCCGCCCGCACGAAAGTCGCGAGCATGTCCGCAGCGTGGCGGCAGACCGCATCCTGACCGGGCGCTTCACCGCCATCCCGTGCTTTATTCTCATCATGGGGTTCGTGTTCCTCATGACGTTCAGCTGGCTTGGGGCTTGGCTGTCGGATTGGCTGCAGACGGGCATCGACTTTGTGATCGGCGCCATCGGCGATGCGCTCACCGCGGCGGAGGTGAGCCCGATTGTAAGCTCGCTTGTCACCGACGGCATCTGCGGCGGCGTGGGAAGCGTGCTTGGGTTTCTGCCGGTCATCGTTACGCTGTTTTTGTTCCTGTCCATTCTTGAGGACAGCGGGTACATGGCGCGTGTGGCCTTCGTGATGGACAAGCCGCTGCGCCGTCTCGGCCTTTCGGGCAGAAGCTTCGTTCCCATGCTCATGGGGTTCGGCTGCTCGGTGCCGGCGATCATGGCCTCGCGCACCTTGTCGAGCGAGCGCGATCGCAAGATGACGATTCTGCTTGTCCCTTTCATGAGCTGCAGCGCGAAACTTCCGATATACGGTCTGCTCACAAGCGTATTCTTTCCGCCTGAGATGCGCGGTGTCGTGGTGCTTGCCCTCTACTTGCTCGGCATGGCGGTAGGCGTCCTCTACGCGCTTGCTCTCAAGCGGTTCAAATTCACCGGCGAGCCCGTGCCGTTTGTGATGGAGCTTCCCAACTACCGCCTCCCCAGCGCGAAAAGCGTGCTTCGCCTCGTATGGGACAAGGCGAAAGGGTTCATCCAGAAGGCGTTCACCGTCGTGTTCCTCGCGACGCTCGTCATCTGGTTCCTGCAGACTTTCGACGCGGGGCTCGGTCTTGCGGCAAGCGCTGACGAGAGCCTGCTCGCCCTGATCGGCGGCGCGATCGCCCCGGTGTTTGCCCCGCTTGGCTTCGGCGACTGGCGCGCATCGACGGCGCTGCTCACCGGCTTCATGGCCAAGGAGAGCGTCGTGTCCACCTTGACCGTGCTCGTCGGCGGCGGCGTCGCGGCGCTGCAAGAGGTGTTCACGCCCTTTACGGCGTTCGTGTTCCTCGTGTTCACCCTGCTCTACACGCCCTGCGTGGCCGCCATCGCGACGGTGAAGAAGGAGACGAACGGTCGCACGGCCGCGAAGCTCGTGGTGTCCCAGTGCGTCGTCGCGTGGGTCGTGGCGTTCTGCATCCGCGCCGTGGGGCTTGCGTTCGGGCTTGTGTAGCGCCTCTTTCCGCGGCGCCGCGCGTGGTACACTCGCAGTGTCACGCCGTCGAACGAAAGGGGTCCTGCCATGCGTGTGAGCGTCGAGCTTGAGGGGAATCTGCTGTCCGATCGATTCGGGAAGTACGCGTCCGAGGCCGACAGGCTCGAGGGCTTTCCTGTGCGCTCTTTCCCTATCCATATAGAAGAGGTGCCCGAAGGCGCCGCCTCGCTTGCGCTTGCGTTCATCGACTTCGACGCGATTCCCGTGGGCGGCTTTTGCTGGATTCACTGGTTGGCCTGCGATTTTGACCCGTCGACAGCGCTTATTCCCGAAGATGCCTCGCGCACGGGAGCCATCGCGTGTACCCAGGGCGCGAACTCCAACTGGTCGCCGATGGCGCACGGCAGCTCGAACCCCGCGGTGTTCAATCGCTATTGCGGCCCCCAGCCGCCCGACAAGGCGCATGTCTACACGCTCGTCGTTTACGCGCTCGATTGCAAGCTGGGGCTTTCCGAGGGGTACTATCTCAACGAGTTTCGCCGTGCGATCGAGGGCCACGTGCTCGCGAAGTCGGTCGTCGAGCTCCCGAGCCGCGCATAGTAAAGCCAGGTCCGCCCGGCGCGCGCAACTCACTCAGTTGACCATGAGCAAGCCTCTTCGCTCCATACGCCCGCGCCGCCTACCCGTTCATGTGTTGCTTGTCCGTGAAATTCGGATGCCAGAAGGCCGTTTGAGCGGCCTTCTCCTATAATTCTGATTTCGTTCTTTGACTTAAACAACCGAAGGAGGTGTGAGTTCATGCCACGGCTTCAAATTATGGATACCACCATCCGTGACGGCCAGCAGAGCTTGTGGGCCACGCGCATGCAGATTGGCGACATGCTGCCGATTCTGCCGAAGATGGACCGAGTAGGGTATTGGGCTATCGAGGCTTGGGGCGGCGCAACGTTCGATACGTGCCTCCGCTTCCTCGACGAGAATCCTTGGGAGCGCCTGCGCTCTATCAAGGCGAACACCCCGAACACGCCGCTTTCGATGCTCTCTCGCGGGCAAAATTTGGTTGGCTACAAGCATTACTCGCGCGAGATCTGCAACCGCTTCATCAAGGCGGCCAACCGAAACGGCATCCATGTGTTCCGCGTGTTCGATGCGCTGAACGACATTCGAAACGTGGTGGACAACGCCGACGCCATCAAGGAGTGCGGCGCGCATTTCGAGGGTGCGATTTCTTACACCATCAGCCCTGTTCATACGCTTGACAGCTTCCTTGATTACGGTCAGCAGCTCAAGGATCTGGGCGCTGATTCCATTTGTATCAAGGACATGGCGGGCATGCTCACGCCGTATCGCACCGAGCGCATCGTGAAGGCGTTCAACGCGGAAATCGGCCTGCCGCTGCACCTGCATTGCCACTATGTCGGCGGTATGGCTCCGGCAAACTACATCAAGGCCGCCGAGGCTGGCGCCGCGATCGTTGACACCGCGACCGCGCCCCTCGCCTTCGGCAACTCCCAACCCGCCGTCGAGATGCTCGCGGCGGCGCTCCAGGAGAGCCGCTACGACACTGGCCTTGACCTGGGTCTTCTGTTCGAGATCGCGGAATACTGGGAAGGCGTGCGCAAGCGCTGCCACTACAAGCGCGGCGTTTCTTCGCTCACGCACATGAAGGTGTATTCCCACCAGGTTCCGGGCGGCATGATGTCGAACCTCATGAGCCAGCTGGAAATCCAGAACGCCACGGACCGCCTGGGCGAGGTTATGGCCGAAATCCCGAAGGTCCGCGCCGAGGTCGGCTACCCGCCGCTCGTCACGCCGATGTCCCAGATCGTGGGCACGCAGGCCGTGTTTAACGTGATCACGGGCAAGCGCTGGAGCGTCGTGTCCAAGGAGATGAAGGACTACATCTGCGGCTATTACGGCAAGGCGCCCGGCCGCATGGACAAGGAAATCGTGAAGAAGGTCGTGGGCAACTCCGACGTCCTCGATCCCGATATCGCGCCCGGCTCTCTTGTCACCACGACGTTTGACGAGGTGGCAGAAGAAATCGGCGACCTCGCGCAGAGCGAGGAAGACGTCCTCATGTACGCGCTGTTCCCCAACGAGGCGCGCACGTACTTGAGCAAGCACCGCACGTCCGAGAAGGTTGACTTCTTGCTCGAGCAGGAATCGAGCGGTACCAAGGAGGAAGATTACGTGGATATCAATCAGATTCGCGAGCTGGTTCGCGTTGCCGAGGAAAGCGGCGTTGGCGAAATCGTAGTCGAGGAGGAAGGCACCCGCATCGCGGTGCGCATGCCCGGCCAGGCTGTGGCCGCCCCTGCGGCAGCCGCCGTCCCCGCCGCAGCTCCCACCGCCGCCGTGGCTCCCGCCCCCGTGGCTCCCGCTCCCGCGCAGGAGAGCGAGCACCCCGCCAATTGGTATGCCGTGAAGGCGCCGATGGTGGGCACCTTCTACGCTGCGCCGGCTCCTGATGAGCCGCCGTTCGTCAAGGTGGGCGACGAGGTTGCCGCCAACCAGACGCTGTGCATCGTCGAGGCAATGAAGCTCATGAACGAGATTACCGCCGAGGAGATGGGCACCGTCCGCGAAGTGTGTGTCGAGGACGCCACCCCAGTCGAGTTCGGCACCGTGCTCTTCTACATCGAGCCGCATACGAAGACCCCGCTTGTCTCGGAGCAGTCATAATGTTTAAGAAGATCCTCATCGCCAATCGCGGAGAAGTTGCGCTGCGCGTCATGCGTGCCTGCAAGGAACTCGGGGTGAAGACCGTGGCGGTTTACTCGACCGCCGACGAGGACACCTACCCGGTTCGCTACGCTGACGAAAAGGTTTGCATCGGACCTGCTCAGGCGAATAAAAGCTATCTCGTGATGTCGAACATCATCGAGGCGGCGAAGATTACCGGCGCCGAGGCGATCCATCCCGGCTACGGCTTCTTGGCTGAAAACGCCGACTTCGCCCGCGCCTGTGTCGACAACGACCTCGTATTCATCGGGCCTTCCGCCGAGTGCATCGAGCGCATGGGCGACAAGTCCTCCGCTCGCGAGACCATGAAGGCCTGCGGCGTCCCCACGGTGCCCGGCTCCGACGGCTGCATCGACACCGTCGAGGAGGCGCGCGCCTTCGCTGAGGAAGTCGGCTATCCGGTGCTCATCAAGGCTACGGCAGGCGGCGGCGGCAAGGGCATGCGCGAAGTGCACGACCCTGCCGACCTCGAGTCCCACTACAAGGCCGCTCGCGCCGAGGCGGCCGCGGCGTTCGGCAACGATGGAGTGTACCTCGAGAAGCTCGTGCTGCGCCCTCGCCACGTCGAGGTGCAGGTGCTCGCCGACAACCACGGCAACAACGTGGCTCTTTGCGAGCGCGACTGCTCGGTGCAGCGTCGCCATCAGAAGCTCATCGAAGAGGCTCCGTCCCCGGCGCTTACCGAGGAGCTGCGTCGCGCGATGGGCGTTGCAGCCATCAAAGCGGTGCGCGCGGTCGATTACAAGAACGCCGGCACGATCGAGTTTCTGCTCGACACCACGGGCAAGTTCTACTTCATGGAGATGAACACGCGCGTGCAGGTCGAGCATCCCGTTTCCGAGCAGATCACGGGTACCGACATCATCAAGGAGCAGCTGCGAATCGCGGCCGGCGAGCCTATGAGCTGCGCCGATCGCGCTCCGTTCACCCCCTTCGGCCACGCGATGGAGTTCCGCATCAACGCCGAGGACCCCGACCACGGCTTCCGTCCGTGCCCGGGCAAGATTACGCGCTTCGAGCCTCCGATGGGCCCGGGTGTGCGCGTGGAAACCTACGTTCACGAAGGCTCCTCGATTTCGCCGTATTATGACTCCATGGTGGCGAAGGTCATCGTGAGCGGTCAGGATCGCGAGGAGTGCCTTGCACGTGGCCGCCGCGCGCTCGACGAGTTCAAGATCGAAGGCATCGCCACCACGTTGCCGTTCCACCGTCGCGTGCTCGACAACGAGGTGTTCCGTGCGGGTGAAGCCACGACTGACTTCATCGAGACCCAGATGGGAGACTTGTTATGAGTGAGTTGAACGTCGAAGGTATGGCGCTCGCCCCGGGCGTCGTGGAAACGATTGTGTCCATCGCAGTCAGCGAGGTCGAGGGCGTCGCGTGCGTCGGCTCGGCGGGCGCACAGGGCCGCGGCATCCGCGCCGTGTTCGGCCAGAAGCCGTCGACCCAGGGTATCGAAATCACGGTAAACGAAGACAACAAACTGGCAGTCGCCGTGCGCATCGAGGTTTACTACGGCTTCGTGCTTCCCGAGGTCGCATCCAGCTTGCGCCAGGCTGTGGCCGATGCGGTGGCAAGCCAGGTCGGCGTCGAGGTTGCCTCGGTCGATGTCTACATCGACGGCATCCAGTTCGCCGAATAGGAGATCAATGGCATCACGACGACATGAACGCACCGCTGCGCGTCAAAGCGCGCTCCAGGTGCTCTATACCAGTGAAATAAAGGGCACGCGCCCGTCCGATTTGCTCGATTCGGGCCTTGTGCTCGAAGACGACGGCAAGTCGCTTTCGGACTACGCGATCGGGTTGATCGAGGGCGTCGACGAGAAGATGCTCCCCATCGACGTGCGCCTCAATTCTACTTCCGAGAACTGGAAGCTCAACCGCATGCCCATCGTCGACCGCTGCATCCTTCGTCTGGCGACGTACGAGATGCTCTTCGTCGACGAGGTGCCGGTATCGGTTGCCATCAACGAGGCGGTCGAGTTGGCGAAGGATTTCGGCGGCGAGGACGAGTCGCCTCGTTTCGTGAACGGCGTTTTGGGCCGCATTGCCCGCCAGCTCGAGGAAGATGCGAAGGATCCCGAGGCGGCGCGCCGTCGAGAGGAAGAGGCCCTGGCAGCCTACGCGTTCCCGACCAATGAAGAAGATTCTGCAGCTGAATTTGCTGGCGAGCAGCCCGCAGCAGAAGGCGCCGTTGAGAACGCGCCCGCGGCAGAAAGCGAGGATACCTCGGCTGACGCCGTGTCGTCCGAAGAGCTGGCTTGCGCAGCAGAGGAATCGACCTGTGCTCCCGAGGAGCCGGTGAATGTCGGACTCTAACGCTGCATCATACGATCAGGTTCGCGACCGCCTCGATGAAATCGTCGAGGCGGTAAACGCGCCCGGCATCTCGCTCGACGAAGCGCTCGCGCTCTACGAGGAGGCGGTGAAGCTCGGCCTTTCCGCATGCGATCTGTCTGAGGAAGGCGCCGAGGAGCTTCTCGAGCAGGATGCTGCAAACCTCACAACCGAACAGGCCAACCAGGCCAACCAGGCCGAGGCGACCGACAATCAAGACTCGCCCGCCGAGGGCGAGGCGGCCGTTGCGCGCCAAGACGAGGCGACGCCGGTTTCGCGATAGCACCGCTTTTGCGACGAAGGCGCGAGGGGGAAAGAGGAGTTCTTGCATCATGGCGAATGAGCGCATACTTGACGTGGTCGATTCACCTGCCGACCTGAAACTTCTCACCGATGATGAGCTCTCGATTCTTGCTCGCGAGATCAGGGAGCAAATCATCACCACCACTTCTAAAACGGGTGGCCATGTGGCGTCGTCCCTTGGCGCGGTCGAGATTATCCTTGCAGTTCACAGCCTTCTTAATTGCCCGGAAGACAAGTTCGTCTTCGACGTGGGGCACCAGTCGTACGCGCACAAGCTCGTGACGGGGCGGCGCGATCGTTTCGATACGCTGCGCACGTTCCATGGCATTTCGGGTTTCCCGAAGCCTTCCGAGAGCGAATACGACGTGCACGCTTCCGGCCACGCATCCGACTCGCTTTCGGTTGCCGTGGGGCTCGCCAAGGCGCGGGCGCTTTCGGGCGGCACGAACAAGATCGTCGCGCTCATCGGCGACGCGGCGCTAGGCGGAGGCATGGCCTTCGAGGCGCTCAACTACATCGGGCAAGCCCAGCTTCCCATGGTCATTATCTTGAACGACAACGAGATGTCCATCTCGCGCAACGTCGGCGCCCTCATGAAGCATCTCGGCTATCTGCGCACGTCGTCGTCGTATCGCACGACGCGCGATCGCGTGCAGGAGGCTATGGAGCAGTCGGGCGCCCTCGGCAGCGCCCTCATGCACTTCGGGCGCAATGCGAAGGAATCGATGAAGCAGTTCGTCATTCCCCACTCCATGATCTTCGAGCAGCTGGGCATCGTGTGCACGACGCCGGTTGACGGACACAACATCCACGAGCTGAAGGAAATGCTCTCGACGTGCCTGGCTGCAGATGGCCCGGTGCTCATGCACGTGGTCACCAAGAAGGGCGCCGGGTATGGTCCCGCGATGGCGGAGCCGACGCGTTTCCATGGTACGGGTCCTTACGATATCGCCACGGGCAAGGCTATAAAGAAGTCCGCGAAGGCGCCGAGCTACACCTCGGTGTTCGGCGAGGCCCTCCTGAATGAGGCGCGCGCCGATGAGCGCATCGTTGCGATCACCGCCGCGATGGAAAGCGGCACGGGGCTTACTAGCTTCGAAAAGGAGTTTCCCGACCGCTTCATTGATGTGGGCATTTGCGAGGAGAATGCAGCTGGCATGGCGGCGGGACTTGCCATCGGCGGGCGCAAGCCGGTGTTCGCCGTGTACTCTACGTTCCTGCAGCGCGCCATCGATCAGCTTATTGTCAATAACGCCCTCATGAACCTTGATGTCGTGTTCGCTATCGACCGTGCGGGCTTGGTGGGCGCCGATGGGCCGACGCACCACGGCATGTTCGACTTGGTCTATACGCGCATGGTTCCCAATATGCGAGTGCTTGCGCCCTCCAACGAGGCGGAACTCGTGAATTCCCTTCATACCGCGCTCGTGCTCGGCGGGCCGTTTGCGGTGCGCTATCCGCGAGGCGAGGCGTGCGGCGTGCCTGTCCCCGACAAGCCCGAAACCTACGAGCCTGGCGTGTCTCGCCTGGTGAGGGAAGGGTCCGATGTTGCTATCCTTGCGTTCGGGAATATGGTTGAGCCTGCGAACGAGGCTGCGGCTGCGCTTGAAGAAGCGGGCCTGTCCGTTCGCGTCGTTGACATGCGCTGGGTGAAGCCACTCGATACTGAGGCGATTCGCCGGGCTGCCGAAACCCGTCTCGTGGTGACGGTGGAAGACGGTGTTGTCGAAGGCGGTGTCGGGGAAGAGGTGCTCGCCGAGCTTGCGCGCCAGGACGTGAAGGCGCCCGTGCTCACGCTGGGCATTCCCGACCGCTACATCATGCAAGGCGCCCCCGATTTCCTTATGCATGAGCTCGGCCTCGACGCCGAAGGGATCGCCGCTGCTATTGAGGAGAAACTCGAAGCGCTCTAACGAGGGCATCAGGCGCTGCTTTGCGCGGAATGCGATGGTCCTCTGGCATTCTGATGCATACTGAGGTGAGCTTGTAGCGAAGACGCGGGCATTTATGGAATCCTCAAGTCCGTTCTTCAGCATTCAAGATTCAAATAACTTATTATTTGTGATATTGAGATACTATTAAGTATTTTGTATAGTAATGTTATTACAACGAATATAAAGTATTTTGAATGGCGGTATTGCATGTGGACCAACGCTTACTCATACGAGGACATCGGCGAGTTTCTGCGTGAGGCACGCAGGGAGCGCGGCATCACGCAGGTCGAGATGGCGAAAAAGCTCGGCTTCTCGTCGGTGACGCTTTCGGCGCTTGAGACAGGCAAGAACGTGTCGGCGGTCAAGGTTGACCGCTACCTGCAGCAGCTGGGCTTTCGCATGGTCATCGTTCCCAAGGGCGCGGACGTGAAGGTGACCGAATGAGGCAGCTCGACGTATTTCTGGGGGATAACCTGGTCGGGCATGTTGTCGAGAACCGCAAGGGAGGACGCTTCGAGTACGAGCAGTCGGTCGCCGATAAGCTCGCCGGTCGGCCAGTACTCTCGATGGCGTTTCCCGCGAAGGGTCGCCCGTTCGGCGAGGCAAAGACCTCTGCATGGTTTAACGGTCTGCTTCCCGAGGGAAGCCGTCGCGACGAGATCTGCAGGAGCCTTGGTGTTTCGCCCTACGATTGGATTGGCCTTCTTGCTGAGATAGGCTGGGAGTGCGCTGGTGCAGTGAGGGTGTTCGAGCGCGGCCACAAGAGGGCTCGCGAATTGCGGTTCGAAGCGATTTCTCCATCGGCGCTAGCCGAAAAGCTCTCGAGCGTTACGGCACGACTTCCGCAAGTCGAGAGTGAGCTGTTTCGCATGTCGCTTGGTGGATTCCAAGAGAAGATGTGCGTCGTTATGCCGACGATTCCCGAGGGAGCGTACTCCGTCGTTGCCGACGACGTCCTGCTACCGATGGGCGACAGCTCTAGCACACATATTCTCAAACCCGAAAGCGAGCATTATCCCGGTTTGGCTGAGTCGGAGGCCTGGGCTATGACGGCAGCTGGGCACGCGGCGCGTGCGTCTAGGGTGGCTCTGCTCGACTTGGACGATGCGCCGGGCACGCTTGTGGTCGAACGCTACGATAGGGTTGTCGACGACGTCTCCAAGTGCGTAGCTAGGCTTCATCAAGAGGATGCTTGCCAAGCGCTCGGAATCGATCCGCACGGCAAGTACGCCACCGCAAGCGCACCCAAGGGCGATGACCCCACGTACGTCGCAATTGCCGACTTACTGCAGAAATATTCCTCCGACCCCGAGGGCGAGAAGGAAGAGCTGTTGCGCCAGCTCGTTGCGAATCTGGCGCTTGGCAATTGGGATGCGCACGCCAAGAACACATCGTTTCTCTACCGCGAGCAGATGGTTCCTGAGCTTGCGCCGCTCTACGATGTGGTGCCCATTGCCGAGGTCGAGCCCCGTACAGGGATTCTTTCCATGCGCGTCAACGGGGTGATAAACCCTGAGAAGCTGACGCGGGCCGACATCATTGCCGAGGCCGCTTCCTGGGGATTGGACGCGGCGGGCGCTGAGACGGTCATCGACTGTGCGCTTCGTAATCTCGAGGAGGGCATTCGCGTCGCATCAATGGTTTACCCGGGTGCTGCATCTCGCCATGAGGCCAACGCTTTGGGAAGGGTGTGTAGGCTGAAAAGGGACTTTCAGCCCTGAGATGTCGTCGGTTCCTGAGAGCGGAGAATCCGGAATCTAAGGAAGCCCCATGCTGCTCGCAAAACCCGCCTCCATCGGCGAGCGGGGCTCTGAAATCTGCTTGAAACAATAACCCTAGGTCAGATGACCTGGGGTTATTTCTTCTCTGTTTCGCTCGCGCTTCCCGTTTGTTACGGTGCGTTTGAATGAAAGTTAACACTGGGCCTCGCACCGTTTGAGCGCGTCTTGAGGTGCGATTATCTTCTCTGTCATACAGATGCACGTCTAGAAACAGAGGAGGTAAATGCAATGTTTGACTCGGGTAATACAGGATTCATGCTCGTTTGCGCGATGCTGGTCCTGCTTATGACACCTGGCCTTGCGTTCTTCTACGGAGGTCTGTCACGCCGCAAGAACGTTGTTAACACTATGATCATGGTGTTCGGCGTCTTGGGCATCGTTGCAATCACGTGGACGATTTTCGGTTGGTCTTTCGCTTACGGCGGAGACGGCTCGATTCCGTTCTTCGGAGGCTTCGACCAGATCGGTCTTACGGGCCTGGTCGCCAACATCACTGGTGAGGCACCCGAAGCGCTGAGTCACGACTGCTACCCCGCGATGGCGGATGTCGTCTTCCAGCTGGCATTCTGCATGATTACCACGGCAATCATCACCGGCTCTCTTGCGGGCCGTATGAAGTATGGTGCGATTTGCGCGTTCGTTGCCATTTGGACCATCGTGGTGTATCCGCCGCTGGCGCACATGGTTTGGGGCGGTGACGGCTCCCTCATCGGCGACACCATCGGCGCGCTCGACTTCGCAGGCGGCGATGTTGTCCACATCTCTTCCGGCTTGACCGGCCTTGTCCTCTGCCTGCTTCTGGGCAAGCGCAAGGGCTTCGGCATGATGAGCTACCGTCCGCACAACGTTCCGTTCGTTGTCCTGGGCGCTACGCTTCTGTGGTTCGGCTGGTTTGGCTTCAATGCGGGCTCGGAGTTCGCGGCTGATGGTGTTGCGGCGCTCGCCTTGGTGAACACGGTCATCGCTTCCGGCTCCGCCCTCATCTCATGGGTAATTGTCGAGCGCGTGAAGGTCGGCAAGCCCACCCTCGTCGGCGCTGCCACTGGTCTTGTTGCGGGCCTCGTCGTGATCACCCCTGCTGCTGGCTTCGTGGAGCCTTGGGCTGCGCTCGTCATGGGTCTCATCGTTTCCCCCATCTGCTACTTCGCGATTTCCTTCTGCAAGGCAAAGATCGGTTACGACGACGCGCTTGATGCATTCGGTTGCCACGCAGTCGGCGGCATCGTCGGCGGCATCTGCACTGGCATCTTCTGCGTGCCCGAGCTTTCCTGGACCGATTTCGGCGGCCTCATCTACACCGGCGATGTCTCGCTTCTGGGCAGCCAGATCCTGGGCATCCTGATCACGATCGTGTTCGTTGGCGTGCTCGACGTGGTCATCGGCTTCATCGTGAAGGCGTGCTTCAAGGGCAGCCTGCGCGTCAGCGAGGAAGAAGAGGCGCAAGGCCTCGACGTTGCGGCACATGGCGAGTCCGCGTACCCTGCCTATATCGGTCTTGACTAGGCGAGTTCTAAGGAAGGAGTTGAAACCAATGAAGAGGATCACTGCGATTGTCCGCCCCGAGAAGCTCGAACCGCTCAAGGAGGCACTCTTTGCAGCAAAGGTTGGCGGCATGACGATTTCCCAGGTCAACGGCTGCGGCAGTCAGCATGGCTGGAAGGAATACTACCGCGGCACCGAGGTTCTGCTGAACATGGTGCCCAAGGTGAAGTTCGAACTCGTGGTTGCCGATGGCGAGGTTGACGGGCTGGTGAAGGTCATCACCGAGACGGCGCGCACGGGTAACGTGGGCGACGGCAAGATTTTCGTCTCTCCGATTGACGAGGTCATCCGCATCCGCACCGATGAGCGCGGAGAGTCGGCGGTATAGGCTCGGCAAGCGTTCGCGCGACAGCTTGAGTTCTCCAATTCAGAAGGCTCCGATGGATTTTCCGTCGGAGCCTTCATCATGCTTGCATAATGTCTCTGCTAATGATATATACTCCTATTAAGATTACAATTAGCAAGCTTGAAAAGAGGCGAAATGGCGAACATATCGAAGGTTACGGCGAAAGCGGGTGCTGCAAGTTGCGCGGCGACAAGGAACACACGACAGCGAGCGCTCGTGCTCGAGGCGGTTCGCTCGCTTCACAACCATCCCACTTCAGCAGACGTGTACGACGCGGTGCGCGAGAAGCACCCGAGCATCTCGCGGGCGACGGTGTACCGCAACCTCAACGTGCTGACCGAGCAGGGCGAAGTGCTTCATATTCCTGTGGCGGGCAGCGCCGACCGCTATGACTTCCGCTGCGATTGCCACTACCACGCGATATGCCGGGAATGCGGTGTCGTCTACGACGTCGAGATGCCCAGCGAGGACCTGCTTTCGAGCGTACGCGACACCCATGGTTTCCTGATTGAGGGCTTCGACATTATCTTCAACGGCCTTTGCCCCGATTGCGTGGATGGGGCGTAAATTGCCGATTCGCGCAATCTCGTGCAACTCTGCCTCTCGAAATGTACGGAGGGGTAGAATTGTGCCAGTGAAAAACTGGAGCGGAAGCGGTTGCGCATGAACACTAAGCTATCTGTCGCTGCGCAAGCTGGAGAACCGCGCGATAGAGGACTTGCAGGGCGACCAGATGGGCTTTGGCCTCGACGGGGACGCTGAGCCCATCGAAGTTTCCATCAACCAGTTCTACGGCATCGAGATCAACGACTTCGCGGTGAGCGTGGCGAAAACGGCGCTGTGGATCGCCGAGGAGCAGATGATGGAGGCCACGCAGGAGATCCTTTTGCGGGAGTTCGACTTCCTGCCGCTAAAATCCAACAGCAACATTCGCGAAGCATTAATGCTTACCTGGCGGATGCGCCGAGCGTTTTCGTATGGAACCGCAGCAAGCCGCTATGCGACGTGCCTAAAATCGGAATCGGTTCACAGCCAATTGATGGCGGCAACTACCTATTCACTGAATTGGAGAAGGAAGGCTTCTTGGCGTCCGAACCTACTGCCGCACGTTTCTTTCACCCTTGGCTCGGTTCGCGCGAGTTTCTCCATGGCGAAACTCGATGGTGTCTATGGCTCGGAAATGCTTCCGTATCGGACATGGCTGCGATGCCGTGCTGCCAGGAGAGGGCTAATGCCGTACGCGACTACCGGCTATCAAGTAAAAGAAGGCAGACTTTGAAAGCCGCCGAATCGCCTCAGCACTTTGGCACAGAAATAATAGTGAAGGGCAGTTCCGTCCTCGTTCCCAAAGTTTCCTCGGAGCGGCGGCGCTACATCCTGCTCGGGTTCATCGGTCCCGAAACCTTCTGCAGCGACCTGGTGTTCCTGATTCCCGATGCCACCCTATATCACTTCGGCGTCCTCCACTCGCAATTCCATAACGCTTGGATGAGAACGGTGGCTGGGCGGCTCAAGAGTGACTACCGCTATTCGGGCGGTATCGTCTACAACAACTTCATCTGGCCGGATCCTACGCCCGAACAGCGCGTAGCTATCGAGTCCTGCGCCCAAGGCGTCCTGAATGCCCGCGAAGCACACCCTGGTGCTACGCTCGCTGACCTGTACGACCCCGACAAAATGCCAACTGACTTGCTCTCTGCGCACAAGGAACTCGACGCTGCAGTTGAAGCCGCCTACGACGTAGACTTCAACGGCGACGAGGAGAAGATTGTTGCCCACCTTTTCAAGCTCTATGCCGAAAAAGCAGGTGAGCTATAGTCGGTTTGCAGGCTTTCCGTTCGGTAAAATGCAGGCATTTCATTCGGTATTGTACAGATAATGGCTTTCGCTTAGGTTTCAGCTTGGGTGAGTTATAAGCCTCCCATCTGCTATAATGCAGATTGGCAAAAAGAAAAAAAAATAGCAAAAAGAAAAAACGAGACAGGAGTCGTATGGAGTCTTCAATAAATCCATTTACCCCGAGTTTCGGAAAAGTGCCGCCCATTCTTGCGGGGCGCAAAATCCTGATTGGCGAATTCGAGCAGGCCTTCTCCCTTAATCCCAATGATCCCAATCTGTGTAGCTTGTTCTCAGGTCCCCGCGGTGTGGGAAAGACGGTTCTTATGTCGCACCTTGCGCGCAAGGCGGAGGCGAGCGGGTGGATTTCGGCTAATGTCACGGCGCGCCCCGGCATGCTCGAAGATATTCTCGAAAGAACGATGGATGCGGCGAACGAGCTCATTGAAAGACCTTCGTTTAAGCGACTGACCTCGGTGTCTATCTCATCGCTATTCAGTGCATCGTGGGAATACCGTAACTCTGATTCGGGCAATTGGCGTACGCGCATGAGCCGCATTCTCGATGTGCTTGCAGAGTACTCCATCGGCCTTCTCATCACTATCGATGAGATCGACCCCAATCTCGAGGAGCTCATCGACTTTTCGGCGACATTCCAGCATTTCGTACGCGAAGATCGCAAAGTGGCGCTTTTCATGGCGGGTCTGCCCGTCAATGTTTCGGCGCTTCTGTCGGACAAGTCCGTTTCTTTTCTGAGGCGTGCGGCGCAGCATCAGCTTGGTCGCATTGAAGACGCGGATATCACCGATGCATTCCGCGAAACAATCGAGGAGGCGGGGAAATCGATTGGCGATGACGCCCTTTCGCTTGCTGCGGAAGCGACGGGCGGGTTTGCCTATATGATGCAACTTGTCGGATTCCGTACGTGGATCGAAGCGGAGGATTCGTCGGTTATCGAGGTCACTCATGTGGAGCGCGGAGCGGAGCTCGCGCGTCGCGATTTCGTAAACGGCATCATAAAAAAGACGTTGCAGGACCTCTCCGATGGTGATATCGCATTTCTAGAGGCGATGCTTCCCGACAAAGGGCATCCGAGCTTGATGAACGATATTGCCGAGCGTATGGGTAAAACGCCCAATTATGCACGGGTGTACCGGACGCGGTTAGTCGAGCAGGGGCTCATTTCGGCGCCTCGCAGGGGCTTTGTCGAGTTCGAGATGCCGCTGTTGAGGGAATATTTGATGGAAAACTAGGGAAGCGCTGATTGATTAGGCTGCAGCCCTCACAAGGGGTTTCGTCACTGATTTTCCTCGGAACCTGGGGGTGGTGCCGCGCTTCCTCCCTAGCGAAACGACGTCCCAAGCTGCATAATGGACAACGCGCGAAAAGGGGTTCGCGCGTTTGGGATGGAAAACAGGGGACGTGCGTGGAGAATAGAACAGAGGGAATCAGCTGGGCCTTGTCAAGTATCGGCAATAGGCTTCCGTAGCTTCGATACTTAAGCTATAGCTTTTACGGGGCATGGATTTTACTTTCCGTGACGGGGGTCGACCTGGTCTCGTTTTCGGGGGCGGACGACGCTGTGGCACGCTTCTTGCGCAACTATATGCTCTCTGGCATCCCCCTTACCGCATGTTTGTTTTTGGCGGGTGCGCTCGATTCGTTTTTCAACGAGCGCATTGCGCACGGCCCGTTGACGGTCGTCATGGCCATCATCGCTTCCGCGTCCACGTTCGTCGTCGCGGCAAGTCATGATGTTGGGAGTCTCGCTTGCGACATCGCCATGGTGGGAACGGGCCTTGGGACGGCATTCGTTTGTCTGCGCGTTGGCTTGGTGACAAGCCGTCTGAGCGGCACGGAGGCGTGCGTCACCATCAGCAGCGCAGCGCTCCTTTCCTTCCTCATTTATTTCGCGGTGAAAGGAGCTCCGGGAGATATTTCGGTTGTCCTCGTGTCGCTTTTGCCGTTCGCCTCGGTGTTCTGCTCGTTTTGCGTGCCCGACGAGGTGAGCGAGACCGATCCGCTCGAAGAGGCGATCAGCATCGATAAGCTGCCGCAAGGGTTTTTCGTGCGACTTGTTCTTGCCGTGTGCGCGTTCGCGCTGGCAGCGGGTGTGTCGAAGGGTATCGGTATGATCGTTGTCTCCGGCGCCTCGACGCCTGTCGAGTGCATCGTCTCGCTTGTCTGCATCGCGGGCTTCATCTTGGGGCTGTGCCTGCTGCTTCGCACGCGCAACTTCAACGTGAGCTCGCTCTATCTGCCGATCGGTTTGCTCATGGCGTTCGCGATGCTTGGCGCGCCGATTTTAGGCTCCCCCGATATCGTGCAGAGCGCGATCACGGGCGTGCTGTACAACATCTTCGTGATCGTGGTGTGGTGCTTGCTTATCGACCTTGCAGGGCGAACGACGCTCACCCCCACGCGCGTGTTCGGCTTCGGGCGCGGCGCATCGGCTCTCGGTACGACGGTCGGCGTCGTGGTGGTGATGCTGAACCAGGGGCTTTTCTCGGGCGATTCCGTTTACTACGTGGCCTACCTTGCCGTTATGAGCGTGCTTCTTGTGCTCGTGTTCACTCTGGCGCTTTCCACGGGCACTATCGAGCGGGCATTCGACGTGATGCTTGCGAAGCAGGAGCGGCAGGCGGCTGAGCGCTTAAGCCGGCGTGCGGCTGAAGGGCAGACCCTCAACGAGTCTGCGGCAAAGACTGAAGAGGCCAATGCTCCTGAGGAAGCCCCCGGTGCGCTTTTCGATCGCGCATGCATGACGCTCGCTTCGGAGGCGAAGTTGACGGCGCGCGAGGCGGAGGTGCTCGCCTTGCTCGCGCGCGGCAGAACGATCGGGTACGTTGCCGACGAGTTGGTCATCGCGCAGAACACGGCGAAAGGCTACGTGAAAAACGTGTACGCGAAGCTTGGCATCCATTCGCGCCAGGAGCTCATCGACGCGGTCGAGGAGCTTTATCTGCGGATGTAGTCGCGGCGGGCTTGATGACCTTCTGCGCAAGGGAGGTGCCCCCGCATGCAGGACATGCGCCTGCCCCCGCGGGCACTTCCGCTCCGCAGCTTTTGCATACTACGGCAACCTTGATAGAGAACATTCCGCACTTGTTGCAGTGCGTGCAGGTGTAGCACGACATAGCCTCTCTCCTTTCCCGACGCGTAGCATACACCACTTCGTTTTCCCAGGTGAGACCTGTAAGGGGTAGTTAGACCCCCCATTGCGGGGGGTTTGTCTCTCGTGGCGTGGGGGGTGTCCGAAACACCCCGCGACGGGTCTTTCTCCCCCCAGCTCCCGAAGCGTAGAGTCCAGGTCGTTCGAAATGACGCGAAGGTCTGGCGAGGCCTTCGCGAAACCGACGAAGGAGGGGGAGTGAAATGGGAGAAACTTGCGCTTCGTGCAAGCCATTCATCACCGAAGAAGACGGGGTATTGAAAGTCCGCACCTGTGCATGGTCGCCTCCAGGAGATCATCCGGTTGGATGCGGCATGTTCATCCACGTGAAGGACGGAAAGATTGTGAAGGTGGAGGGCGACCCGAGCCATCCGATCACGCAGGGCCGTCTGTGCCCGAGATGCATCGCGCTCGACGAGGTCGTCTATCACAAGGACCGTCTGCTGAGCCCCATGAAGCGTGCCCGCGAGGATCGCGGCAAGGATGCATGGGAGAAGATTTCTTGGGACGAGGCCTACGATTTGCTCGAGGAGAAGATCCGCGGTTTTCAGGAAAACTACGGTGCTGAGTGCATCTTCACGCTGACGGGCACGGGTCGCGAGTCCACGCTTTACGCCCCGGTGTACGGCCCTGCTATCATGAACACGCCGAATGGCGCGTCGACCTACCCGTTCTCGGGCGAGGCGTGCTACGGCCCGCGTGCGACCATCGTGAACTACCTCCTGGGCGCCGGCGTGCCGGAAATCGACTCTGCGCAGTTCTTCCCAGATCGCTACGATGACCCGCGCTGGGTTTGCCCGAAATACATCATGGTGTGGGGCAAGGACCCGCTCTACTCGAGCCCTGATGGGTTCTTCGGCCACAGCATCATCGACATCATGAAGCGCGGCGCGAAGATCATCACCGTGGACCCGCGCTTGACCTGGCTCGGTGCGCACTCGGAGTATCATCTGCAGCTGCGCCCCGGCACCGATGCCGCCGTCGGCATGGGCTTTTTGAACGTCATCATTTCCGAGGACCTCTACGATCATGACTTCGTCGAGAAATGGTGCTACGGCTTCGAGGAGCTCTCCGAGGCGGTGAAGCCATGGACGCCCGAGAAGGTCCAGGAGGTTTCCTGGGTCGACCCTGAGCAGCTTGTGGGAGCCGCACGCGCCTTCGCGACGAATGCGCCTTCTACCGCGACCTGGGGCGTTGCGCTTGACCAGTCCAAGCAGTCCACGCAGGCGGCACAGTGCTTCATGGCGATTTGCGCCATTTGCGGCTACATTGACGTGCCCGGCGGCATCACCATCACGAAGCCCACGAGCTTCATCGGACAGTGGCGCTACGACATGTCCGACACGCTCACCGAGGGCATGGCGGAGAAGCACATCGTCGACCCCACGGGCAAGTACCGCATGTTCAACACGGGCGCTGCCATGGGTGGCGTTCAGGGCGATACGCTTCTGAACTGGCTCGAGGGCATGTACAAGGATTATCCCGAGTATTATCCACTGCGCATGTGCTGGCTTATCGGTTCGAACCCGCTCGCTTGCATGGCCGACCAGCCGCAGCGTTGGTACGCGGCGATGAAGGACCTCGATTTCATCGTGGCTCAGGATATCTTCATGACCCCGACCATCATGGGCCTGTGCGATTTGGTATTGCCGCTCTCGACCTTCGCCGAGCACGATGGCCTGGTCACGCCGAACTACGGGCGCAACCAGCACTTTGTGGGTGCTATGAACACCGCGGTGGAGAACCCCAACACGAAAAGCGACCTCGAGATCTTGGTCGACATGGGCAAGCGCATGCGTCCCGAGATCTGGGGAGACTTCACCACGATTGACGACTTCTTCGACACCAAGCTGAAGGAGAACTACGGCTACGGCATTGAGGAACTGCGCGAGAAGTCCGTCATCCAAGCCGACTACAAGTACCGCAAGTACGAGACGGGCGATTTGCGCGACGACGGGCAGCCCGGTTTCCAGACGGTCACCGGCCGCGTGGAGCTGTACTCCTACGTGCTTGAGGCCTATGACGAGAAGCCGGTTCCCTATTTTGAGGAGCCTGACTACAGCCCCGTGTCCCAGCCGCCTGAGGTCGTGGAGAAATATCCGCTCGTCTACACCACGGGCGGCCGCCACATCAGCGCCTTCCACTCCGAGCACCGTCAGGTTCCCTCGCTGCGCGCGCTGCATCCCGACCCGCTGGTGACCATCAACCCGGCCACGGCCGAGAAATACGGCATCCGCGAGGGCGACTGGGTGCGCGTCGACACCATGTTCGGCAAGTGCACGCAGAAGGCGCACCTCACCTACGAGGTCAACGAGAAGACCGTCCATGTGGAACATGCCTGGTGGTTCCCCGAGCAAGACGGGGAAGCGCCCAATCTCTTCGGCGTGTTCGATGCGAACGCCAACAATCTCATCCCACATGAGAGCGTCGGCGTCACCGGATATGGCGCGCCGTACAAGAACGGCATCTGTTCCATCACGCGCGTCGACAGCATGAAGGATTAGGGGGTGTGCGACATGCAACATGCGATGATCATCGATTACAAGTACTGCACCGGATGCGAGTCCTGCGTTGTCTCCTGCGCGAAGGAAAAAGGCCTTGGCACTGAGGAGTGGGGCATGAAGGTCGAGCAGATCGGCCCGAACAAGATTGGCGGTAAGTGGGAATGGGACTATGTTCCCGTGCCGTCCCGGGCGTGCGATCTGTGCGCCGAGCGCCGAGAGGCGGGCAAGATGCCGCTGTGTGAGTTGCACTGCCTGGCGAAATGCATCGAGATCGTTCCCGTTGAGGACGTCTCGAAGCGCTTGGCCGACCTTGGCGAGCACAAGGTGTGCTGCTTTATGCCGTAAGGCATCGTAAGGAAACTATCCATCCCTCACATGCGCGGTCCGTTTCTCTCGCTTAGACGGACCGCGCACTCCCCAAACAGCGAAAACCCATCATTTTCATTTGACGCGCAATGGCGTGAAGGAGGTTCTATGCCTCAAAAAAGACAAGGCTTCACCACCATGGTCGACCTTGCCGAGTTCGAGAAAACCACCTGGACATTTCTCGTAAACATCAAGATGACCTGGCAGTACGACGGGATGGCATACCTGTTTCGCGAAGCGGGAATCCCACTTTACGGCATCGACCGCGGAACGACGAAGATGAACCACCCCATTGCAGCGATGGCAATCCCCATGAGCAAGGACAAGAACTACGGGGTTGACATATACGTGCCCGCCGATCGCAAGAAGAAGGCGGCTTCCCTCATTGAGGACGAGGAGAAGCTTGCCCGCGCGGCCGAGCTCGAAGCCGAGGTCGGAGGCGAGGCGCATGCGAGATTCAACGAAGAGGCGACGGAGAAGAAGGCGTCGTATCTCGAGATGAAAAAGGAAAGGAGGAGGGCGAAAAGGGGACTTGTTTTCACGAAACTGCGCTCGCTCGGCGGTAGCGCGTCATAAGGGGACGCTTTCGCCGGTCGATCGCAACGATCCGATTCGACTATCATTTCAGAAAGGAAGCGGCAATGCTTCAAACCATTGAAGATACCGCCCCGTCGAAAAAGGGGAACGGCCTCCATTATGCATTCATTATTTGCCTCGGAGGCTTTTTAACGCAGGCTATCGTCTTGAGCTGTCAGCGACTTCCTGCGGTCGCGCTCGAACCGATTCGTCAGACGCTCGGTGTGAGCTACGCCGATGTCGGTCTCATCACCTCGGTGTTCATGATCTTCTACGCGGGCTTGTCGATCGTGTGGGGCATGCTCGGCGACAAGATCGGCACCCGTTGGGCGATGACCATCGCTTGCGGGCTCGCCTCGATCGGCGCGCTGCTGTTCGGCTTCTTCGCCCAGTACGGGCTGCCGGTTGCGATTGGCACCTGGGCTATCGCGGGCGTCGGCACGGCCGGCTTGCTCATGGCCATCCTGCCGAAAATCGTCTCTCGCTGGTTCGCCCCGCATCGTCGCGGCTTCGGCATGAGCCTCATCACGCCGGGCGCGAACTTCTCGGCGATCATCTTGGGTATCATCGCTCCGCTCATCATCGGCGCGATGGGTTGGCAGTGGACCTACGTGATTTTCGGCATCGTATTCGCCGTGATCACGGTCTTCGTGGCGGCATTCTTCCGCGAAGGACCCGAGGAGAAGGGTCTTGCGCCCTACGGCGCTCCCGCAGGCACGCAGGCTGCTCCCGCGCCGAAGCTCGAGGATCAGAAGTCGGGCAAGGTTGGCGCAGGCGAGGCGCTCAAGCGCGTGCTCAAGATGCCGATTTCCTGGCACTTCGGCATCTTCTACATCGTTTACCAGGTTGGCTACATGGCGGCGACCCAGTACTACGTGGCGTCCATCCAGTCCGCAGGCTTCGATCTGGCATCCGCGTCGCTTGCCATTACCTGGGGCGGCATCCTGACCATCATCTGCGAGCTTATCTTGGGCACGCTCTCCGACCATGTCGAGCGCAAAAACGTCATCGCTGCGGTGGTCGCGCTCTCCGGCATCTTCGGCCTGGCCTACTTCTTCTACCTGACGAACACGCCTTCGCCCTCGCTTATGGTCTGCTGGATCTTCGTTGCGATCATCTCTGCGACGACGAGCGTCATCACGGTCATCATGACCACGGCAGGCGAGTACTACACCGACGACATCCGCGCCACAGGCACGGGCTTCATCGGCACGGTAAACGTTGTCGGCCGCTACCTCGGTCCGTGGCTTGCCGGCATGCTCATCGACGCAACGGGCGTTGTGGGCAATTCCTTCGGCATCGTCGGCGTGACGATGCTCGTAGCGGCGGTCATCGCATTCACCTTCCCGCGCCTTCGCAAGAAGGAGGCGTAAGAAAAAGGTCTCGGGCCTCAAGCTCCTGCGCTGCCCGCCGTAGCGATTGGGCTTGAGAACGAGTCGGTTTCGACGCCAAGGTATGAGAGCCGGCAGCTGCACTAAGTGTGCGGTTGTCGGCTCTTTTTGTGCATTCGCGAGCCTTGAGATTTCGTTTCGTCGAGGCGTATCGGAGCGTGGTATACTAGCCAAGCTTATGGAAAAACCCATAGGCGGTAAGTAATGTTGGCCCCCGAGACATGTTTTTTGCGCGGCCGGGCAGCCTTCGGGCGGGTCGGTTCCCACTACGTACGAACATGGTTTACACGTAAGCAATCAATCATGGCGAAGGGTCCCCGGAATTTGAAGGTTCGAAAGGGGTCCGTTTTGACCGAAATTAAGAACACTTCCGTCATCGACTTCACCGACATCTCCGACGAGGAAATGAACAAGATGATCGATGGCACGCTGACCGACTTCGACGAGGGCGATCTCGTCGACGGCACCGTGGTGAAGATTGAGCACGACGAGGTGCTCGTCGACATCGGATTTAAGAGCGAGGGCGTTATCCCCGTTCGCGAGCTCTCCATCCGCAAGGATGCCGATCCGTCCGAGATCGTCAGCCTTGGCGACAAGATCGAGGCTCTCGTTCTCCAGAAGGAAGACAAGGACGGTCGCCTGATCCTCTCCAAGAAGCGTGCCGAGTACGAGCGCGCCTGGATCAGCGTCGAAGAGAAGTTCAAGGCCGGCGAGACGGTCACTGGCGAGGTCATCGAAGTCGTCAAGGGCGGCCTCATCCTCGACATCGGCCTTCGCGGCTTTTTGCCCGCATCCCTCGTGGACCTTCGCCGCGTGAAGGATCTCGACATGTACCTGGGCACCGAGATCGAAGCCCGCGTCATCGAGATGGATCGCAACCGCAACAACGTCGTGCTTTCCCGCCGCGTGCTGCTTGAGGAAGGCCGCAAGAACGAGCGCGCCGAGATTCTGTCCAAGCTTTCCAAGGGCATGCGTCTCAAGGGCACCGTTTCCTCCATCGTCGACTTCGGCGCCTTCGTCGATCTCGGCGGTATCGACGGTCTGGTTCACATCTCCGAGCTCTCTTGGAACCATGTCAACCATCCGTCCGAGGTCGTCAAGGTTGGCGACGAGGTCGAGGTCGAGGTTCTCGACGTCGATCTGCAGCGCGAGCGCATCTCCCTCGGCCTCAAGCAGACCACGGAGGATCCCTGGGTCAAGCTTGTCGAGGAGTACCCGGTCGGCTCCATCGTCGACGGCAAGGTCACCAAGATCGTTCCGTTCGGCGCGTTCATCGAGCTCGGCAACGGCATCGAGGGCCTGGTGCACATCTCCGAGATGGCTATGCGCCACATCGACACCCCGGCGCAGGTCGTCAAGCCTGGCCAGGACGTCAAGGTGAAGGTCATGGAGATCAGCCCCGAGCGTCGTCGCATCTCCCTGTCCATGAAGGCTGCCGCTGAGGAGCTCGGCTACGAGATCGAAGTGGACGAGTCCGTCCAGGTCGAGGAGAAGCCGGCCAAGAAGCGCGAGAAGAAGGCTGAAAAGCCCGCCGAGGAGCAGGACGCTGAATAGCTCCAACTCGCATAGCGCGAATATGAAGGAACCCGTCATCTGGCGGGTTCCTTTTTTCGTAAAGGGGCGGGTAATTTCGATGGCTATTTGCCTATTGCGTCGTTTCGCCTTCGCCCCATGAGGCACTAATACGTGTATTATGGTACGCAGAAGGTGCCAAACGTACGAGGAGGCAGGTCATGAAAAAGCTGTTCATCATCGGTGGGATGGGCGCTGGCAAGTCTACAGCCAGAAAAGCCCTCGTTGAGCAGGGGCTTCCTTATGTTGATTTAGATCATGTCGGGCATGAGGTGCTCGCCTGGGACACGGTGAAGGATGAGATTCGCGAAACCTTCGGGGACGATGTCTTCGGCGAAGACGGGGCGATCGACCGCAAGAAGCTCGCGGCGAAGGCGTTCGCGTCGCCGGCGGAAACGCGCAAGCTTAACCGCATCACGCTTCCTCGCATCGAGGAGTTGTTCTCCGACCGCATCGATGAGTTCGAGCGCCAGGGGAACAAGGCCGTCGTGGTCGAGCAATCGGTGTTCAAGAACCGCCAGGGCTCGCTTGCCTATTGCGCCGATGTGGTGATCGCCATCATCGCGCCGCTCGAGCTGCGCGTTGAGCGAGCGGTGGCCTCGGGATTCTCTGAGGTTGACGTGCGTCGCCGCATTGCCCGTCAAATCACGGATGCCGACCGCATCGAGGCTGCAGACGTCGTCTTCAGCAACGATAGCACGCCCGAGGTGCTGCGCGACAAGATGCTGAACTGGTGGAAAGAGTACGAGAAGACTATTTAGTGTTCGAACACTTGTTCTAGTAATGATTCTGTGATAGACTAGCCTTCCCGAAACAGGGGAAGGCTAGTTTTTATTTGGCGCCGGGGGCAGAGGGTTGGGAGTTTCCTCCTCTCGGCGAAGGACGTGGTGCTCTGATGTCAACGCATCTTCAAAATATCGAAGGCCTGGAAATGGAAGGCAAGCTGCCGGAGGTTCGCTTGTCCAACACGCCGTTCCAGGTCGTCTCGCCGTACGAGCCAGCGGGCGACCAGCCCAAAGCAATCGCAGAGCTTGCCCACGGCATCGAGGAGGGCATGCGCTATCAAACGCTTCTAGGCGTCACGGGGTCGGGCAAGACGTTCACCATGGCGAAAACCATCGAAGCGGTTCAAAAGCCCACGCTTGTTTTAGCCCCCAATAAGACGCTTGCCGCGCAGCTTGCAAGCGAGCTCAAGGAGTTCTTCCCGAACAACTCGGTGGTGTACTTCGTTTCCTACTACGACTACTACCAACCCGAGGCCTACGTCCCTTCTTCCGACACCTTCATCGAGAAGGACGCCTCAATCAACGAGGAGGTGGAGAAGCTGCGCCATGCGGCTACGTCGGCTCTGCTCTCGCGTCGCGATTGCATTGTGGTCGCCTCGGTGAGCTGCATCTACGGCATCGGCAGCCCGATGGATTACGCGGGGTTGGCCGTCTTCCTTGACAAGGAGAAGCCGGCCGAGCGCGATGACGTCATCCACGAGCTGATCGACATCCAATACGATCGCAACGATTACGAGCTCAAACGCGGAACCTTCCGCGTTCGCGGCGACTCGCTCGACGTGTTCCCGCCCTATGCCGACAACCCCATCCGCGTGGAGTTCTGGGGTGACGAGGTTGAGACGATTGCCGAGATCGACAACGTCACGGGCGAGGTTCTCAACGGATACGAGGCGCTTCCCATTTGGCCTGCTTCCCATTACGTCACTGCGCGTCCGAAGCTTGATCGGGCGATCGGCACCATTCAAGATGAGCTGCGCGAGCGATTGCAGCAGTTCAAGGAGGAAGGCAAGCTGCTCGAAGCGCAGCGCTTGGAGATGCGCACGAATTACGATCTGGAAATGATCGAGACGATGGGCTTTTGCTCGGGAATCGAGAACTACTCGCGCCATCTTGACGGGCGCGCTCCGGGCGAGCCCCCGTATACGCTCATCGACTACTTCCCGAAAGACTTCCTGTGCATCATCGACGAGAGTCACGTTACGGTGCCGCAGATTCGTGGAATGCACGAAGGCGACCGCTCGCGCAAGATTACGCTTGCCGAACATGGTTTTCGCCTGCCGAGCTGCCTGGACAACCGACCGCTGCGATTCGACGAGTTCGAGGATCGCGTCCCGCAGTTCGTTTATGTGTCCGCAACGCCGGGCGACTATGAAGAGAAGGTGAGCCAGCAGACGGTCGAGCAGATCATTCGCCCAACCGGCTTGCTCGACCCTGAAATTATCGTGCGTACAAGTGCGAGCCAGATTGACGACATCATCGACGAGGCGAAGGAGCGGGCCGCGCGCGACGAGCGTACGCTTATCACCACGCTCACCAAGAAGATGGCGGAGGATCTGACCGACCACCTCCTCGATCGCGGCCTGAAAGCGCGCTACATGCACTCCGACATCGCTACGCTCGAGCGCGTCGAGATTCTCAGTGCGCTCAGGCGTGGCGAGTTCGACACGCTTGTGGGCATCAATCTCTTGCGCGAGGGCCTCGACTTGCCCGAGGTGTCGCTTGTGGCCATCCTCGATGCCGATAAGGAAGGCTTCCTGCGCAACTACCGTTCGCTCATTCAGACGATCGGCCGCGCGGCACGAAACGCAAACGGCCAGGTCATCATGTATGCCGACAAGACGACGGATTCTATGGACAAAGCTATTGCCGAGACGAGGCGCCGCCGTGCCATCCAGATGGCCTACAACGAGGAACACGGCATCACACCGCAGACTATCCGCAAGAAGGTCAGCGACATCATGGGTTCAGTCGCGGAAATCTCGAACACGACAGCCGAGCAGGTGAACAAGGAGCTCGCCTCGTTGTCGAGGGAAGAGGTGCTGCGCGTCATCTCAAGCATGGAAGACGACATGGCAGCGGCGTCGCGTGAGATGGATTTCGAGCGGGCGGCGACTTTGCGCGATCAGGTGGTGCAGCTGAAGGCCCAGTTCGAAGACTCAAGCGAGGATGACGTGCTGAAGGAGCTGAAACGAAGCGCCCGAAAGGGGAGCGCGTTCGGCAACCGCAAGAACGCAGCCTATGGTTCGAGCCGCAGGAGCTAGGCGCGCTGCAGGTTGCGAAGGGCGGCAGTTGGGCGATGCGCGCCTTGTCGAAGCGTTGCGGATGACCGCAGGCTCTCAAGCGCGATATCGTGTTGGCAGTGCGCGTTCTGGCAACGACGGCCGGACTCGGCGTGCGTTGGCGGGCGACGGATTCCCTTTCTTACAGCTCGTCGGTGTCAAGCCAGATGGTGAAGGGCCCGTCGTTTATCAGCGACACCTCCATCATCGCGCCAAATTCTCCCGTCTCGACGCGAGGCACGTCCTTGCGAGCTTGCGAGACAAAGAGCTCGTAGAGGCGTTTCGCTTCGGCGGGTGAACCTGCGTCGGTAAAGGAGGGGCGATTTCCCTTCTTGCAGCTGGCATAAAGAGTGAACTGGGAAACGACGAGCACCTCGCCCGACACATCGGCGAGCGAAAGGTTCGTCTTGCCTGCCTTGTCTTCGAAGATGCGCATCTTCGAGATTTTGCCCCACAGCTTGTCGACCTGCGCTTCGGTGTCGTTCGTGCCGACGCCGAGCAGGATGAGCAACCCGGTGCCGATAGACCCGACGGTTCTCCCGTCGACATCGACCTGGGCGTGGGTGACTCGTTGGATAAGGGCGCGCATGGATGCTCCTTTGGATTCGCGGGCAGTGAGTGAAAGTGTACTACGATATGCCCCCTGTGGCATCTTTGAAAAACAGAAACATATGTTCGAATAATATATCGAAAGATAGGGTATACTGTGCGGCAAGAAACACGAGGCTCGGCCGTTAGGCCGCAGTGCCCTGCGTTGGGATTTGAGGAAAGCCACCTCGGGCGTCGAGGTGCGAGGCGCCGCGGCGTGCGGGAAGCTACCTCGGCACCGTGATGCGCGGTACAGGGCAAGTTCGGGAAAGGGAGATGCGATGATCGATGAAATCCATGTCAGTAACGTGGCGCTCATTCGGGACGCGTCCTTTTCCCCCTCTCGCGGGCTCACGGCGATCACCGGCGAAACGGGGGCGGGAAAGACGGCGCTCCTTTCGGCGTGCAAGCTCCTCGTTGGTGAGCGTGCCGACAAAACCGCAGTTCGTGAAGATTCTGACGGCCTATCGGTCGAAGGCCGTCTCTTCTTCGACAGTGCTGCTGACATCCCCGAGGGGGTAGAGCTCGAAGATGGCGAGGCGGTTGTTTGCCGTCGCGTCAGCATTGACGGCCGCTCCCGTGCGTCGGTCAACGGACACATGGCAAGTGCGAAGGAAATCGCCCGCCTTGTCGCGCCGACGCTCGATCTGTGCAGTCAACATGAGCATCAGGCCCTCATGCGTCCCGCAACTCATCTTTCCCTGCTCGACGCTTGGGCGAAGGATTCCATTAGCGAGGCTCACGCCAACTACCTTTTGGCATTCGAAGCGGCGAAGCGCGCCGCCGACGAGCTTTCGCGCGTAAAAGCTGCTGGCGAGGCGTCGACAGCGAGGCTTGACGAGGCCCGCTTCACGCTCCAGCGCATCGATTCGGTCGGCGTTTCCGATGAGGGGGAATACGAGGAGCTCGCCGCGCGTCTCGAGAAGGCGGAAAATGCCGAATCGCTCGTGTCTGCAACGAACTGCGCCTACGAATCGCTTTCGGGCGAGGGGGGCGCCATCGATGCGCTCGATGCAGCAGCAAACGCGCTCGAAGGTGCGTCGGCGTATGACAAGACGCTTGCGGATTTAGCGAGCTCGTTGCGCGAGTCGAGCTACGTACTCGAGGACGTCTCCCGCGAGGCGCTGTCGTATCGCGATTCGGTTGAGTTCGACTGCGATGCGCTCGAGGAAGCCCAGGAACGCATGGCGGCGCTCCAAGGGCTCCTTCGCGCGTTCGGCCCTCGGCTTTCAGACGTTATCGCTGCGCGCGAGGGGGCGGCGGAGCTGGTTTCCCTCGTCGATGATGCGGAAGAGCGGGAGCGGACGGCGGTTCGGGCCCTCGAGGCAGCAGAACGGGAACTCTCCGAAGCGGCGACGGCGCTCGATGCGGCCCGTCGCAAGATGGCGCCGCGCTTTGCCCAGGCTGTTTCAAAGGTGATGGCTCGTCTTGAGATGGGCAGTGCCTCATTGGAGTGCGAAGTGAGCGAGCTACCGCGCGATAAGTGGACGAAAGAGGGTCCTCATCAGGTTGAATTCATGTTTCGCCCCGGAAGCGGCATGCAGGCTCGCCCGCTTGCGCGCATCGCTTCGGGTGGCGAGGTCAGCCGTGTGATGCTCGCCATCAAGGTGGCGCTCGGTGAGGCGGACAGCGTCGATACGCTTCTTTTCGATGAGGTCGATGCAGGCGTCGGCGGCGCGACGGCGGTGGCGCTCGCCTCCGTTCTCGCCGATTTGGCAAAGACACATCAGGTGATTGTAGTCACGCATCTGGCTCAGGTGGCCGTTGCTGCCGATGTTCACTATGTGGTTCGTAAAACCCAAGGGGACGTGCCTGAGACTTCGCTTTCGATCGTTTCAGGAGAAGAACGAGCAGCGGAAATTGCACGCATGCTCTCGGGTGATGTGACGGAAACCTCGCTTGCCCATGCGCGCGAGATGCTGCACAACGCCTCCAGCGAGTAGTGTCAACGCTGTCGCAAGCAGGTCTGCCAGGTGCGCTCCCCGCACCAGCCCGTGCATCCACTCGAACATTCTCGCATGCTTTCACCTGCGGGCTCTGGTTTAAATGAAAAAGGCGGCCATCTGGGAAAACTTCCAGATGGCCGCCTTGGTATCGCGCCGCTCTAATCGCCTTTTGCGCGTTGCCTGTTGTTCGGGGAGCCAGAGACCATGCCGCTTGCTATCCCGCAGCTCGCTACTTGCTCACGCTCGAATCCGCGGGCGGGTCGTATTGCAGGAGCTCGCTTATCGTGACGAAGCGGTAGCCTTCCTGCTTCAGCTGGGGAAGGGCTTTCTTCAGTGCCTCGACGGTCTGCGAGCGGTCGCCGCCGCCGTCGTGCATGAGGATGACGCTTCCCGGCTTCGCTTTCATGATGCGGCTCGCGATGGTGTCCGCTCCCGGGCGCCGCCAGTCTTCGGTGTCGACGTTCCATCCGATCTCGGCATCGATGTAGGGCTGTAGCGTCCAAACGATATCGCCCTTGAAGTTGCCGCCGGGCGCGCGCATGATGCGGACGGGGTCTTCACCGATGACGTCCTTAATTGCCTGAAAACCCTTTTGAACCTCTTGAATCTGCTCGTCAGCGGTCATGTACGTCAAGTTCACACCCTGTCCGCTGCCGGCAGCGTGGTCCCACGTATGCGTGCAGATTTCGTGGCCCTCGTCATGCGCACGTTTCACCACGTCAGAGTGGTCGGCAATTTGCTTGCCAATGGTGAAGAACGTCGCGTGCGCGTCATTCTCCTTCAGGACGTCGAGGATCTCAGCCGTCGTGTCCTTCCACGGGCCGTCGTCAAAGGTCAGTGCGATCACCTTGTCGTCGCCGGTGTTCGCGGTGTAGATTTTGTACTCCTCGTTCACCGCGGGGGTCGTGTCCTCGGTCACGGTCTTGCCGGAAACCTTGCCGGTTTTCGTCGTGCGCACACCGTTTTGGCCGTCGATGTACACATGCAGTGAGCCGTTCCAGTAATTATTGTCCTCGACGCGCTCGTAGGGAATTTCCTCGGTGGACGAATCGTAGTCCTCCGTGACATCAGCGCCGTTTTGGATATCGACGGCGTCGCCCTTTTTGACCTTCTTCGAACCGTCGTTGGTGGCATTCCCGTTGATGGTCGCGGCAAAGCGGTCGCCGCCGCCCTCGGTGATGACGCTCGCGTCAACGGCGAGCAGGTTGCCCGCCGTCGGGGAGGCAAGTCCGTCGTCGATGAGCTTGTCGATGGTCGTACCGTTGGAAACGGTGTGCTTCGCTCCGTTGACGGTGATGTCGAAGGTAGGCGGGTTTAAAACGAAGAACACGCCAATGCCGATGGCGATGATGAGTACCGCCATAACGCCGATGGCAACAGGACCGGGGCGCTTCGAGCGACGCTCGGTGTAGCGGGAGTAATCGTTGTAGACGGCGGCGTTGGCCGGGTTGTTTCGGTTCGCCTGCGCGCGAGAGCGATTGTACGATGCGGGTCGCACGTTCCCTTGAGCAGCGGGACGATTCGCCGATGAGCTGGCATGATTGCGCGAAGGCGCACCCTGCCGCATTTGCTGGCGATGATTCTGCGAGGGGGTGCGATGCGGCGCGGGTTCGCGCCCAGCCTGCGATGCGCTCCGCGGTCTGGGGGCACCCTGCTGATGGGCGCTCGTTTGCTGCCGGGTGCCAGCGGGGCGCTTGCTCGAAGAGACGTGCCGGGCGTTGTTCCCAGCGGTGCGATGATTCGGGTTTGCGTCAACTCGCCTTCTCGATGAATTTTCCCCAGGCTGCCGACTGTCCCGATAGTGGTCTCGGCTAAATTGATCCGTCATGGCGTAAAAGTGCTCCTTATGTAACTGAAGTGCGGATGGACACGCAATATTCCGCACCTGGAAACGATTATACGCATTCGCGCAGGGTTATGCCGCGCGGCGCTCCATTTCCGAAATATTCAAAAATAATTCTTGACATGTCGCTGCGCTTTGCTAAAGTGCGACTCACAACTTAATACGTTGAAACCGATGAGGCGAAGATCAAGCCGTTAAAGCGCTTACAGAGAGCGGGCGTTGCTGGAAGTCCCGTAGAAATGCTGAGCGGTAAATGGATCGCCGAGGGAAAGGTGAAAGGTTGCAAGTTCGCAAGGGAAGCAGCCGAGTATCTGGACCGTGAGCCTGCGTTAAGGGCAGAACATGTGTTGGCATGTTCGTGAGAGGGTTTCCTATGGGAAATCAATAAAGGTGGCACCGCAGATTCCGAATCTGTCCTTTATCTCAAAGGACAGATTTTTTTATTTTGCGGGCAGATTGTCACCCGAGATGATTCCCAGGCGATTCCTCATTCGCGTCCAAGCCGGCAAACCGAAAAGTCCGGGGACGGACGAAGACAGGCGGAAAACCGCCAAGAAAGGAATGAGGAATCATGACCGAGAACATTGCAGCAGCGAAGCGCACCATCGTCGCCGACCAGAAGAAAGACGGCCTGTCCGTTCGGGACCTCATCTTGGTTGCCGTGCTCATCGCGGCGGGCGCCGTGTTGAAGCTCACCGTTTCGAGTTTTCTCAATTTCGCCGGTATGAAGCCGAACTTTATGATCGCCATGTACTGCCTCGCTATCATTCTCACGCGGCCGAAGATCTACCAATCGGTTGTCATCGGCCTGCTTGTCGGCGTGGTGAGCCAAATCCCCATGTTGAACGCGACGCCGCTGGTGAATATCGCGTCCGAGATGGTCGGCGCGCTTGTGTGCGGCATTCTCGTCACCGTGCTTGCCAAGGTGGCGCGCGACAACAAGACCTGCCAAAACGTCGCCTTCCCGATTATCATCACCTTCATCTCCACCATTTTCTCGGGTTATACCTTCGCGATGATCGTCGGCGTCGCCGTTGCGCACCTCGACCCGCTTGCCGTCTTCGGGGTGTACGCCGTCATGGTGCTCGGAACTGCGACGATGAACGCGGTGCTCGCCGCGATTCTCACCCCGGTTCTGCGCGCGGTCTTGAAGCGCTAGATTGCTCGATCTGTTAAAAGGGCTATCACCGCGAAGGGCATCCCATGATTGAGATCTCACAGTTATCGTTTCGTTATCGGGAGGGGGCCGACCCCATCCTCAAGGGAATCGATCTCTCCATCCCCGACGGCGCGTTCGTCGGCGTCACGGGCGCTGCGGGCAGCGGGAAGTCGACGCTCACCTACGCGATCAACGGCATCATCCCGCACTGCTACCCGGGCGATTTCTACGGCAGCGTTCGCGTTGACGGGGTCGATACGTGCGAAGCGTCGCTCACGGACATAAGCCGCCTGGTCGGAAGCGTCTGCCAGGACATCGACTCTCAGATGGTGTCGTCGGTGGTCGAAGACGAGGTGCTCTACGGCTTGGAGAACTTCGGCGTGCCTAAGACCGAGATCCCCGCGCGGGTCGACGAGGCGCTCGCCGCTATGGGCATCGCCGAATTGCGCGACCGGAGTATCGCTGAGCTTTCCGGCGGTCAGAAGCAGAAGGTCGCGGTCGCGTCGGTGCTCGCCCTAAAGCCGCGCGTACTTGTGCTCGATGAGCCGACAGCCGAGCTTGACCCTGCGTCGTCGGTTGCCGTGTTCGACCTGCTCAAGCGCTACTCGGTCGAACATGGGACAACCGTTATCGTGGTCGAGCAGAAAATCGCCCTGCTCTCAGAGTACGTCGATACGCTCGTCATCGTCGACGAGGGGGAGATTCGCTTCTGCGGCACTCCCCACGAAGTGCTCGAGCATTCCGACAAGCTTCTCGAGATCGGCGTGAATTGCCCGCGCTCGACAAGCCTTGTCAACAGGCTGCGCGCCCGCGGGCTGGTGTGCGGGCCGGCGGTGTGCACCGTCGAGGGCGCCGTTTGCGCGTGCGAGGGGCTGCTTTCTGGGAAGGGGGCTTGCGCATGATTGAGTTTTGCCAGGTGAGCGCCTCATACGATGGTGAGCTTGCCATTTTACGGGACGTGAGCTTCATGGTGAGCGATGGGGATTTCGTCGCCTTCGTCGGAACGAACGGCGCGGGGAAATCCACCACGATGCGCCTGATAAACGGCCTTTTGAAGCCGACGTCGGGCGAGGTCCTGATTGACGGGGTACCGACCTCGCAGCTGAAGACGAGCGAGCTCGCCTCGAAGGTGGGCTTTCTGTTCCAAAACCCCGATCGGCAGATTTGCTGCAAGACGGTGCGCGAGGAGCTGCTGTTCGGTTTTGCCGCTCAAGGTCGTGCGGGCGCCGAAGCCGAGGCAAAGGTCGACGCGATGATCGAACGCTTTGGGTTCGACGGCGATGCCGAGCCCTTCCTCTTGAACCGCGGGACGCGCCAGCTTTTGGCGCTCGCGTCGATTATCGTGCTCGAGCCGCCTATCGTCGTGCTCGACGAGCCCACGACGGGCCTCGATTTCCGCGAGTGCGCCAAGGTGATGGAGGTGGTCTCCGACCTGAATGCCCGCGGCACCACCGTTGTCATGGTATGCCACGACATGGAGGTTGTCGGCGACTATGCGACTCGCGTGATTGCCATGACCGCAGGTCAAGTGGTTGCCGACGGCGCGACGTTCGATGTGCTGCGCGATGCGGACGTGCTTTCCCGTGCGCATCTTCTGCCGCCGCAGATTGTTGAGCTGTCGATGCGGCTTGCGCAGGAAGGCGCGGTTTCGCCCACGTCGCCTGTCGCATGTGCGAACACGCTTGACGGCATGGAGCGTGCGCTTGCGGGTGAAGTCGGCGTGCGCGGGAAAGGGGACGCCAAATGAAGGGATTCCTCGAATACGTGCCGGGCGAGAGTTTTTTACACACCATGAATCCGGTAGCGAAACTCGCAGCAGCGTTTTTGCTGGTCATCTCCTGTTTTACAACAAGTAATTTCATCCTTTTGGCCGTGGTGATCGCACTAGACGCCGTCATGGCCGTGCAGTGCAAGATGGTCCCGCAGACGATCGGCCTGGCAAAAGCAGTCGCCGCGTTTTCTGTCATCCTTGCGCTCATTGCTCTTCTGTTTACGCCGCAAGGTGACGTGCTCGCGCCTCTGCCCTGGGGCTATATCGGCACGGCGAGCGTGTTAAACGCCGTGCTCATCGTGGTGCGCCTGGTCGCCTGCGCGGTGCCGCTGTTCCTCGTGTTCTATGTGACCAAGCTCACCGACATGGCGAATGCGCTGGTCAAAGTGTTGCATGTGCCGTATAAGTATGCCTTTACCTTCATGTCGACGGTGCATTTCATCCCCATGTTCATGAACGACATGGCGGGCATCATGGAGGCGCAGATGGCGCGCGGCGTAGAATTCGACGGCGGCCTCGTGAAAAAGGTGCGACTCATGGTTCCCCTGTGCGTGCCGCTTCTGGTGTCGTCGGTGCGCAAGACAAACAGCGCCGCCATCGCCGCCGAGGTGCGCGGCTTCAACCTGCGCACACGCGAAAGCGGCTTCAAGGAGTACCCCTTCTCAGGCACCGACTTCGCCGCGATGGGAATCGCCGCCGCACTACTCGTCGTGGCTATTTTGCTCAGAGTGTTGTTGTAGACATTCGACTGTCGCTGGTTTGCGCGGTGTTCAACGTTAAGCCAGACGGCTCGCAGGGCCAATGAATAGTGTTGCGGGCGGTTGGCGGGTCGCCGAAGCGAGGAAGGCCTCCGTAACCGGCGTCGCTTGAATTCTGGGAAAGCAAACCCTCCGCAACCGGTGGCCGCTTGGGCCCCGGCGGGAGCAAGAAGCTTGCTTCGTGGTCAACTGAGCGAGTTGTGCGCTGCTGGATTGTCGAAATCGGGCCGTTTCAGCGCCGCCAACCCAACCTCGCGCGGCTTGAATCAGCATTTCCCCAGGTCGATAAAAGCCGCGCTTTCGTCCAGTCCGAATTCAGGCGCACGCAACTCTTTCTGTTGACCGCTAACTACGGGTTTGTCTCTATTCGCCGAGAATCGCGCGGTAGGTCTGCTCGTCTTGCTCGGTGTAGACGTCGAGAATGACGTGCATGTCGGCCTTGGGGTTGGCGTCGAGCCAGGCCCGCACCGTGTCGACGGCGATGCGGGCGGCTTCTTCTTGCGGGAACCCGAATACGCCAGTGGAGATGCAGCAGAAGGCGATCGATTTGCAATGCCGCTCCACTGCCATCGCGATTGGCGTGCTGATGCAGCTAGCTGGACCCCTTCATGCTGCAAGGAGGGGTCCAGCTAGCTCTTTATCTGTGCAATTGTGGTCGTCGGTAATGCTTGGTGGTGCTTTGGGATATATTCCAGTTTCGCCAAATAACCTCTAAGCTCATTTGGCGTGGGTATTGTGTTGAAATCTTTGTCTTGGAATTAGCCTAATCAATGCACTGCATTTCTTTCTCCCCCAAGTATTTCCCTGTATCCTTGTCGTAGAAAGTTGCTTTTATGTAATCTGTACTACCTCCGAGAGAGCCAATGGCTTTTTCGGCGAAGCAAACTTCCCCTGTGCCCTCAATTGTTATCGATCTTTCGGGCATATCCCGCCACTTCTCTCGACTGTACTTGCTTTCTTTATCATGCTCTTTTATTTTTACGATAATCGTTATCCTCGCATCGTGACCTAAGGGACCGCTAGTGGCTTTTGCAAAGGCATATACGCCTGTCCTATTATTCCCGTCGCTATTCTCCCAGGTGTTTTGGTCTATTGCCTGTTTGCTGGTCGTTATGCCGAACTCGAATCGCCATTTATAGAGCTGGTCGTAAAGATCGCTTGAATCTTTATAATTATTCTTGCTAAGTTCCTTCAAATAGTTGTAGGTAGTTAGATCATCGTGATCAAAGTGTCTCATTACATATTGATACCTTGCATCCATGCGAGACTCTGTGTCGCGTGCGAACGCAAACCAGGTGGATGCTTTTTCGTAATCTTGCTGCTGCATGAAAGATTCGGCAGCTGCTTCCGCTATGGGTTCCAGCCTATCCCAGCCGCCGTCGAGCCCTGTTAGCGTTTGTGCGCTTTTGCAAGCTTCATCGTAGTTATCTGATTCAAGAGCGTTTCGCACCTGGATTTCGCAAGCATCCACCTCGCATTGTATGGCTCGTTTTGGGGAGTCTTTGAAGTTGCCTAATTCTTCAAATGCGGCAATTGCATCTTCGTATTGGCCCGAATTTGCATAACTGGTTGCTATAGCATACTTTACGTTCGGGACTATAACGAATGTGCCAAGTACGATAATGAGTCCCAGCGCAACTACACTTGTCGTCGCGGTAATTATGCCACGCCGAATCTTCCTGCTTTGCGCTGAGCTTATGCTTTGAATTCTCTCATCGCAGCCCTTGGCTTTTTCTGCGGAGTCTTTTTCGTCTTTGATGGAGGTGAATAGTTTCGAAGCTTTTTTAAGCTCCTTCTTACTGGCGTCGTCTTTGCTCAAATCGCACGCCTGCTCGTAAATATCGTCTACGCGATCATTGTATTCGGCGAGTAGATCCTGCTCGTTTTCCGTGTCAAGCAGGCGCTCCTTTACCATTCCGCACTTGCAGCAAGTGGTTCTGCTGATGTTTGCTTGCCCGCAAGCGCATACCCACCATCCACTATGATTCTGAACGGCCCCGTTGACGATTTCATCGTTTTCGCCAAGCGACAAAGCGTAGGCGCGCTGGGCACGCGCCTTCGGGGAAAGGCTTAGCGCTTGTCTTTGGGGCAGCGGTTTTGGCGATGTTGTCGAATGCCAGGTTTTGTTGGAAAAATCGACTCGTCTAATCACCAGATTGCAGGATGTAATATTGGCATGAGTTAGGCGTTGCGGCTTAAGCGTCTTCTCGGTGCCTGCGGGAATATCCGTATCGAGATATTCAAGAGGCATTGCTTCGTCTGATTTATCGGGCACTTCAATAGTTAAGGCTGCGGCAATCGAAACTATGGGGTCATTCGATATATTTTTAACTTTGACTTGGAGAAAGGTCGCCGATGTTGTCGTGTCGCGTGATATCTGGACTGCCGATAGTTGAATTGGGCATTTTTCTTCCCAAGTGATGCGATGCTGATTGGATTGACCATCTGCTCTGAAGATAACCTTGTAATTTGATTCTGCCATGATTACACCGTTGGGAGGTCGTTTGGCTCGGAAAGGCCAGGTTGTTTATCTGGCATTGCGCATACGATGAGACCGAGCACGATTGGCGAGGCAAATAGCCCAATGAACCAAAGAGTACCGGCATCGGAGTGTCCTTTTGCGTTGGCGAAGCTAACGAGCTTGCTAATTGCAAGAATCCACGCTACAAGAGCTACAATGGCTACCACAAGAATGACGACGCCGAGAAACTCAAAAGAACTGGAATAGTAGTACATGACGAATTCCTTTCTATTGCTTGTTTTTGATAATGATGGGCGGAATTGCGTCTCGTCGGATGCGCCATGGCGCACCAGGTTTATCCTGTTCACAAGGCTTTGTTCCGCACTTCAGTTTGCCGTCGCGGCACCATTTCGTCACCTTTGCCTGCGTCGTGTTTCAAATACTCGCAGCCTCTTTCGAGCTCATATATTCACCCATTAGCTCCCTCTCCTTTCGACGTGGGTCTCATTACGTCAAAGATATCGGGGGGGGGGGTCTTGTCAATGAGAACTTGGCGAGAAACGCTCTTGTTTGGGAGGGTCCTAGGGAATGTTCGATTAACGCGCGACGTTGATGATTGCGTCGGTTTCGGGCTCGCTTTTGTTTTCGTTTCAGCGCGGAGATATGCTACAATAGTTATACGAAAATATAACTTATGAAGGGAGGCGCTATGACTTTCGCCACCATTCGAGCCTGGGGAAATAGCAAAGGCCTTATCATTCCAAAGCAGATTTGCGACATGCTGGGGCTTGCCGCAGGCGATAGGGTGTCCATAAAACCGAACGCAAAAAACTCGGCCATAGAAATCGCCCCTATGAAGCGTAAATATACGCGGGACAAAGTGCTTACCGCCGAGGACGTCTTTTCGGGCTGGAGCGGCGCATATTCTCTTCCTGATGACTTGCGCGGCCCTGCATCGCGAGGCGAAGAGTGCTCTTGGGGCGAACCCGTTGGCAAGGAAATTTGGTAGCGATGATTTGCGAACAGGGTGAAGTACTCTACGTTGACTTCGAGCCACATGTTGGTCACGAACCGGCAAAATATCGGCCCGCAATTGTGCTGAGCGCCGATGCGTTCAACAGGGTCTCGTCCATGACGGTCGTTGCGCCCATTACCTCAACGGACAACGGGTATCCAATGCATTCGAAAATCGACTGCGAAGATGTTTCCGGGTTTGCTTGCGTGGAACAAATGAAAGCCGTGGATTTGAACGCAAGGAAATGCAAGCATGTCGGATACGCCGAGGAGCAGCAAATGAACGCTCTGCTGTCGCTGGCTGGCGCGGTGTTCGGCATTTAAGCCAGACGGCTCACGGCGCTAATGAATAGTGTTTTGGGCGGTTGGCGGGTCGCCGAAACGAGGAAACCCTCCGCAACCGGCGGCCGCTTGGGCCCCGGCGGGAGCAAGACACCTACTTGGTGGACAACTGAGCGAGTTGTGCGCTGTCGGATTGTCGGAATAGAGCCGTTCCAGCGCCGCCAACCCAACCTCGCGCGGCCCGAATCGGCGTTTCCCCAGGTCGGCAAAAGTCACGCTTTCATCCAGTCCGAATTCATGCGCGCATAATTCGTTCTGTTGACCACCAACTACAGGTTTGCCTCTATTCGCCGAGAATCGCGCGGTAGGTCTGCTCGTCTTGCTCGGTGTAAACGTCGAAAATGACGTGCATGTCGGCTTTGGGGTTGGCGTCGAGCCAGGCCCGCACCGTGTCGACGGCAATGCGGGCGGCTTCTTCTTGTGGGAACCCGAACGCGCCGGTGGAGATGCAGCAGAAGGCGATTGACTTGCAGCGTCGTTCCGCCGCCGCGTCGAGGCAGTTCCGATAGCTTGCGGCAAGGAGCCGTTTGTGCTGCTCGGTGGGCTTCCCGTTTTCCACGATCGGCCCAACGGTGTGGATGACCAGGCTCGACGGCAGGTTGTACGCCGAAGTGACTTTCGCCTGGCCGGTAGGCTCCTCATGACCCTGCGCCTTCATGATCGCCGCGCATTCGATGCGTAACTGCACGCCCGCAAACGTATGGATGGCGTTGTCAATGCAGTAATGGCCGGGCACCCAGCATCCCAAGAGCTGGGAATTCGCGGCGTTCACGATGGCGTCTGCCGCCAGCGTGGTGATGTCCCCGCGCCACACGGCGAAGCGCGGATCGCTCTCGCACGGGGGGATGAGCCCCGCGTAGGTGATGCCTTCCTCGTCGATGATCGCGTGCAGCAGCTTGTCCTGCTTGGCGAGGAACTCGCCGCTTACGTGCTCGGGCAGGCGCGTGTTGCACAGCGCGCGGAAAAGGTCCCATGCCTCGCCGAATGTTCCGGGAATGGGACAGGTCGCGAGCTCGTCGCCGGTGTTTGTGCGCTCTTCTTGCAGCTCGGTGATGAGGAAGCGAAGGTCTTCTTCGATGGTGGGCATGGCGGGCTCCTTATCGTCGTTTGCGGGAATCCTATCATAAGCGGCGCGAAGGGGGCCGATTCGCCTTCTCCTCGCCGCTCGAAAGCGTTTGAGCGGACACAGCTTCCATGAGAAGTGCTAGACTGCATCTAGTATTAAATCGAAGCAGGTATCTCTCCTGGTTCGAAGGATTGAGATCGAGGAGGTCGCATGGACTACCAGGCGTACTACCGCAAAGTTGAAGACGGCAATTATCAGGCATACTACGATGCCATCGCCGCTGCCGAGCCGCGCGATCCGCAGGCGACCGCCCGCACACGAGATGCGGACGGAACCATTCCGGGGCAGGCGCGAGAGCGCATGTTCAACATTGCGGGTGAGATTCAGAACACGTCGCGGGAGTTCGGCGTGCCCCTGCCGCCGCTTTTGGAAGGTTGCACGGTGGTCGATCTGTGCTGCGGCTCGGGTCGCGATACTTATCTTGCGGCGCAGCTCGTGGGGCCTGCGGGCAAGGTCATCGGCATCGAGCCGAACGCCGTCCGCATGCGCATCGGCGAGAAGTACCTGGAAAAGGAAATGAAGCAGTTCGGCTACGATGCTCCTAACGTAGAATTCCACAAGGGCTGCCCAGAGGACCTCTCTTTTATCCCCGACGGCAGCGTCGACGTGGTCATCTCGAACTGCACGTTCAACGAATCACCCGATAAGGCACGCTATATTGCAGAGGTGCGACGCATTCTGAGGGAAGGCGGCGAGTGGTATTTCACCGACGTGTTCACCGATCGTCGCATGCAGAGGGAAATCTCCGACAATATCGACAACGTCGCGCTCCGCTTGGGTGGCGCCATGTACATCAACGATTTCCGTCGCATCGCGCAGCAGCTTGGCTTCAACGACCCGCGCTATCTGATCACCAACAAGACGCCGGTGACCGAGAAGGAGTCCGCGCTGTTTGACGGCACGTCGTTTGCGACGATCACCTGCCGTTTGGTGAATACCCCTTACTCCTCCGATGTGTGCGAGGACTACGGCGAGTTCGTCACCTACAAGGGCGGCCTGCCCGATTTCCCCGACTACTTCCTGTTCGACAAGGACATCAAGTTCCCGGTGGGGAAGAGGTGCCACGTGTGCAATAACGTGACGAGCCTGGTCATTCCCGAATTTGGCGGGCGCTATGCTGCGGTGTTCGACTACGAGGGCAGCCGCGAGCGCCATGCGGGCGATACCCATGGTGACCACATCATCAAGGCCGCGCCCGACTTTGACGGCGTCGTCGACGAAGACGATCAGCCGGTGCGCGTGTCCTGCTGCTAATGCTGGTAGAATAGAAAGACTTGCGGGGGCCGCGCGGGAAGACGCGGCCCCAATCACGATAGAAGGAGCATTCACGTGGACAAGATCCGCTTTATGGTGGTGAGTGGCTTTTTGGGAGCCGGCAAGACCACGACCATGATCGCGCTTGCGGAATACATGGACCGCAACATCGGCAAGACTGCCATCATAGCGAACGACCTGGGTGCAAACCTCGTTGATACGAGCCTCACGCAGACGTCGGGCTGCACGGTTGCGGAAATCGGCAACGACTGCATCTGCTACCAGATGGACAACACGGTCGACCAGATTCGCCGCCTGCGCGACAAGGAAGGCGCCACGTTCGTCATGAGCGACATTCCCGGCTGCGGCGTTGGCGCGCTCGACCACGTGTATCACACGCTGCATGACGACAACGCCGACGAGTTCACCCTCTCGCCGTTCATGGTGATGGTCGACCCCGAGCGTCTGCGCATGATTATGCCCGAGCATGCCGACATCAACCTGCCTGAAGAGCTGGTTTACCTGTTGAAACTGCAGCTTGAAGAAGCCGACCTCATCGTGCTCAACAAGATCGACCTGCTCGACGAGTCCACGATCGATCGCTACATGGGCTTTTTGCACGAGGCATGCCCCGACATTCCCGCGATGAAGATTTCGGCCAAGGACAAGACCGGCATTCCCGAGTTGGCCGAGTACCTCACGACGCACGAGACGGCGCTCAAGAACTTCTCGGTGCGCAACAACCAGGAGTTCGCCGACGCGGAGGCGAAGCTCACCTGGTACAACCGCCGTCTGTACCTGAAGACGAAAGACGGCTCCAAGATCGATTGCAACGCGGTGGTCGACGACTTGATCGAGGGCATCCGCATGGGGCTTATCGAGCGCAAGCGGAACGTGCCGCACCTGAAGACCTTCGCGACCTCGGGCAATGGCGACTTCAACAAGGCGTCGCTTATCGGTGTGGACTACGACACCGAATACGCCCAGGAATTCCTGCGCGACCACAAGAACATGCGCATGATCATCAACGCCCGCGCCGTCTGTGAGTCGCGTCCGCTTGCTCGCCTCATGGACGACGCGCTCGACGAGGTGTGCGACAAGTACGACCTTGACTGCCAGGTGTTCTTCACTGAATGCTTCGGCATGGCGGACGAGGGAAGATAATCCATCCCAGGTTGCGCGGAAGCGCTGGCAACGTTCAGTCGCTCAAACAGTCCTGCTCGCGCGAACAGCCCACTGGGCTGTTCGGCTCGTGCGGAACCCGCTTTGTGAACGCCGCCGCGGCCTTCGCTTGGGAATGGTTACCACCTTAAAGAGGAGATTAATCGGTTGCTTGGGAAGGATGCCGAGCGACTGGGCGCTACCCGGCTCTCATGCGGTAGCGCAAAGCGGAGGATTTATATGACAGACGAGAAGAACGACATTCGCGCTCAGGTGCGCGAGTATTACGGCAAGACGTTGGGCAGCTCCGACGACTTGAAGACCAACGCATGCTGCTGCGCGACTGAGCGTCCGCCGAAGTACGTGCTCGACGTGATGCCCGACATCGCCGACGAGATCGTCGAGCGCTTCTATGGGTGCGGCTCTCCGATTCCGCCGGCGCTTACCGGTGCGACGGTGGTCGATTTGGGTTGCGGCACGGGGCGCGACGTGTACGTGCTCTCGAAGCTTGTGGGGCCGACCGGGCGCGTCATCGGCGTCGACATGACTCCCGAGCAGCTTGCCGTTGCGCAGAAGTATCAAGACGAGCAGGCGGAAAAGTTCGGGTTCGAACATTCCAATGTGGAATTCAAGGCGGGCTTCATCGAGGACTTGGAAGAGCTCGGCATCGAAGATGGCACGGTTGACCTGGTGGTTTCCAACTGCGTGATCAACCTGACGCCGTTTAAAGATCAGGTGTTCTCCGAAATCTACCGCGGGCTGAAGCCCGGTGGCGAGCTGTACTTCTCCGACGTGTTCTGCGACCGCCGCATGTCCGACGAGCTGCGCGCCGACCCGGTGCTTCGCGGCGAGTGCTTGGGCGGTGCGATGTACATCGACGACTTCCGCCGCATGCTGGCCAAGCATGGCTGGAAAAGCTACGTGTGCACGGCGGTGGAGGACATTCACGTTTCCGACCTGGCGCTCGAGACGAAACTCGGGTTCACGTCGTTCACTTCGCGCACGGTGCGCGCCATCAAGGCGGAGGGATTGGAAGACGCCGAGGAGAACTACGGCCAGGTCGCGCGCTACCTGGGCGGGATGCCCGAGATGCCGCGCTACTTCGACCTGACCGAGGAGCTGCGCCTTATCAAGGGGCGCGAGTACGCCGTGAGCGGAAATCTGGCGGCCATGCTCGAGCAGTCGCGCTACGGGAAGTACTTCGAGGTGACGCCCCGCGGTGCGCATCGCGGCAGGTTCGACCTTGCCCGCGCCCAGCAGGCGCTCGAGATGCGTCGTGGCAAACACAAGGCCGACCTCGACTATTTGAACGAGGCGTGCGAGCGCTGCGGCATCCCCTCGTTCTACGATCGCGTGAACTTGCCCGAAATCCTGCAGGCGAACGAGCGACCTGCGACGATGCAGGTGAACATCACCTATGCGTGCAATCTTGCGTGTCGCCATTGCTACCTGGAGTGCGGTCCGAAAAACAACGAGGTTATGTCACGCGAGACGATGGAGCAGATCCTCACTGCATTCAAGTCAGGCGGTTACAAGACGCTCGACGTGACGGGCGGCTCGCCTGAGCTGCATCCCGACTGCGAGTGGTTCTTGCGCGAAGGCGCCAAGATCGCCGAGAAGGTGATCGTTCGCACGAACCTGACGCTTGAGGAGAAGCCGGAATACGAGCATTTCCTTGACGTGTTTGCCGAGGTGGGGGCCGATGTGTGCGTGTCGCTTCCGTATTTCGACGCCGAAAACGCCGACAACCAGCGCGGACGCGGCGTCTTCAAGCGCGCCGTCGCGAACATCCGCAAGCTCAACGAGCGAGGGTATGGGCGCGAGGGCGGTCCCGAGCTCGAGATCGTCTACAACGTGGCGGGCCCGTTCCTGCCGCCGCCGCAAGAGCTTCTGGCAGATGCCTATCGCGTGAAGCTGACCGAGCAGCAGGGCATCGACTTCAACGAGCTGTATGCCTTCAACAACTTCCCGCTCGGCCGTTTCGCGATGGATTTGGCGGACGCGGGGCTCACCGATGATTACCTGAAGCTGCTCCACGATAATTTCAACGCGTTCGCCGTGGGCAAGATCATGTGCCGCGACCAGGTGAACGTCGATGTCGACGGGCGCCTGTACGACTGCGAGTGCAACCATGTGCTCGAGATGCCTATCCAGCTCGACGGGCGCGACGCGACGATCGCCGACATCGTGGATGCGCCGCTTCCTCCGCGCGAGGTTCGCACGAGCCCGGTGTGCTACAGCTGTGCTGCCGGCGCCGGTTCAAGCTGCGGCGGCTCGCTGATCTAGCGGGGGTGCCGAATCGCGCAGGCGGGCGGGCGCTTCGGCTTGCGCGGGCGGGATCGTCGCCTTGCGCAAGACGGCGCGCCCGCTCTCCGCGGCTTTCTGCGAACTCGGGCGCCCTCAAGGCTTATCGGCTTGCGGGGCGCTCATGTTGTTTGCGCTGTTTTACTTGCCAGGAGGGGACTCTTTGGTCATACTGAATCTCGCAAGGCGTCCCGGAAGGGACGTTTTTCATGTGGCGAAGCAGTGCCGCATGCATTCTATTGGCCGTTGGAAGGAAATTGGTGGGAACGCACTTTAGTGCATGTGAACAGGTGAAACGCTGGGTCTTCGCGATGTGTGCAATGGCTTTGAGCGCCCTTCTCGCTGTGTTCCTTATTCCTGTGGCCGCGTTTGCCGACGATGTCTCCGATGCCCAGACGGCGCTTGATGCCGCTGAGGCGCAGATGAAGATCATCTCCGAAGAATACGACAAGATCAATGCCGAGCTCACTTCTATTCAAGGGCAGATCGATGCGACTGCTGCCGATGCCCTCGATGCCCAACAGGCGGTGATTTCAGGTCGCGAGACGCTGAGCAACGCCGCCCGCAGCGAGTACCGCTCGCCTTCGGCGGGCTCGATGCTCATGCTGATCTTGGGGTCGGCCTCTTTCGATGAGCTGACGCGCAACGTGGTGTACGCTGGCTCGATTCTCCAGGCGCAGGCCGACGAGGTGGAGGCGCAGAAGGACCGTGTCGCCACGCTCGAGGGCATCACCGCCGAGCTGAACACCCAGAAGGATTCGCAGACGCGCGCTTTGGGCGAGCTTGAAAAGACGAAGCAGGAAGCGGAGGCCGTTGTCTCGCAGGCGCAGTCGCAGCTGCAAAATGCCAAGGACGCGGAGGCCGATCGCCTAGCCGCACTCCAGGCGCAGGTGGCGAACATGTCGAATTCCGACTCGTCCGACCAGGGTGCGGGCGGGTCTTCCACGCAGGTTTCCGACAAGGCGAACACCACGGATCGTCAGGAGGTTGTGCCCGATTCGACGCCGGTTGAGCCCAATCCTGAGCCGGCGCCCGATTCCGGTGCTGGCTGGAAGACGGGCATTGCCTCGGCATATGGTGGCTCGACCGACCCCTATACTCCCAATCCCGGCACGACAGCGACGGGCGATGTGTGCGACGACTACTCGATGGGCGTGGCGATTCCGATGGCATGGCCGAACTTCAGCAGCTATTTCGGCCGCACGGTGCAAATCTCCTACGACGGCATGACGGTGTACGCCGTCATCAACGACTGCGGCGGTATGGGCGGCGGCAGCCGCTCGCTCGATTTGCAGCCTGGCGTATGGAAGGCCTTCGGGTACTCCTCTTGCGACGACTGGGGCCTGCGTACGGTGAGCTACCGTATTCTATAGGGACCGAAATGATTGATTCCAACATGGTGAGCGGAGAAAACGGCGCACGGGTTCTTGGCGACCCGACTGCGTCCGCGGCCGATGGGCGTTTTGCGGTTCCGCTGGGTGAAGCGACACCTGCCGCTGCGCCTTCCCCAAGTGGGGGCACGCCCGTCACTTTCTACATCGTTCGCCATGGGCAAACGGAATACAACCTGAAACACCTGGTCCAGGGCTGGTGCGATGCTCCTTTGACCGAGGCGGGCGTTCGCGACGCACGCGCTTGCGGACGCGGCCTCGCCCGTGCAGGCATCGAATTCGCGGCAACCTACTCGAGCGATTTGGGGCGTGCCGTGCAGACGATGGGCGAGCTGCTCTCGGCGCGCAGCGAGGTGGCGCCTGATCTGGCCTTTCCTTCTCGCATGTCGGATTCCCGCATCCGCGAATGGTGCTACGGCGACTTGGAGGCGCGCCCTGGCACGCTCATGCGCGATGTGCTCAACGAGGGATTCGGGTGCGACATGTCCTTTGAGGAGCTCAATGTCTGCCTCCCGGAAACCGCCGATGCCATTAAACGCTGGGACGCTTCTGGTAAAGCGGAGAGTTGGGAGCAAATCAAGGCGCGGCTCGGCGATTTCTATTGCGATGTGGCGCGCAAGGTGGCGCTCTCGGGCGGCGGCAACGTGCTCGTAGTGACGCACTCGTTCGTCATCCGCTCGACCATGTACCTGCTCGACCCCGCGCGCGTGAACGACCCCGTGAAGATTGAGAATGCAAGCGTCACAAAGGTGACCTGCGACGATGGCTTTGCCTGCGACAGAGGCGCGTTTTCGAGCGCCCTTTTCACGCTTGGCGTGACGGGTTCGACGAGCTTTCTGGGCTCGCGCCTCTGAGGGCATCGGCTGAAACGGGCTATCTGACAGGCTCGCCTCAGTTGTTCCGCCCGCTCTGACGCGATCCTGCTCACGCCCGTGCAATTGCCGCGCGCGCTCTGACTGCTCAGCGCATTCCAGCTGACATCACTCATTTCACCCCATTTTACCGATGCTCTGCCCCGATTTCCTAGATTTCCTATTGTACTTATAGGTTTAATGCACGATAATATCCACCTGTTCGGTAAAATAAGGCGTTCAAGGAGTATGCAATGTCATTCGAGGTGGGGGCGGCGGTAGCCGTCGTTCTAATCGTCTTCGCCGCATTACTTGCGGTGTTGAAGTTCATGAAGGGCAGGGGGCTGTCGTTCACGGTCCGCGTGTTCTCGGCGCTCGGTATGGGTATTGTGCTGGGCGTGGCCATCCAATTGGCCTTGGGCCGCGGATCGGATGCCGCGAAGTGCGCGCTTGACTGGATGTCGCTTGTGGGAACGGGCTACATCAGCTTGCTGAAGATGCTCGTGATGCCGCTTATCTTCGTGGCGATCGTCGGTGCGTTCACGCGAACGGAGGCGACGGAGAATCTGGGCAAGATCGGCATCTCAGTGCTCGTGGTGCTTCTGGGCACGGTTGCCATCGCTGCTGTGTTTGGCTGGGCGACGATCGCGCTCTCGGGGCTGGCTGGTGCCGATTTCACGCAGGGTACGGTCGACGCGTCGAAGATGGACGCGCTGCAGACGCGCTCTGACAAGGTGGCAGGTACCACGATCCCGCAGACCATCCTGTCGTTCATCCCGACGAACGTCTTCTCCGACTTGGCGGGCACCCGCTCGACATCGACCATTGCCGTGGTCATCTTCTCGGCTCTTGTGGGACTTGCTTATCTGAAGCTTCGCAATCGCGATTCTGAGCAGGCCGATTTCTTCCGCCGCATCATCGATAGCCTTTACGGCATCGTGATGTGCATCGTGAAGATGGTCATCGGACTCACCCCCTACGGCGTCATGGCACTCATCGCAAATGTCATGGCCACGAGCGACTTTGCGGCAATCGTCGATCTTGGCAAGTTCATCATCTTCTCGTATGTGGCAATCATCGCGATGTTTATCGTGCATCTGATTATCCTGGCGGCGAACCGTGTGAACCCCGTCACGTACCTGAAGAAGGCGTTCCCTGTGCTGTCCTTCGCGTTCGTGTCGCGCACGAGCGCGGGTGCTTTGCCTATGAACATCGAGACGCAGTCGAAGGCGCTCGGCGTTGACGAGGCCACGGCGAACTTCGCGGCGAGCTTCGGGATGTCCATCGGGCAGAACGGCTGCGCGGGCATCTATCCGGCTATGATGGCGACGCTCATCGCGCCGACCGTCGGCATCAACGTGTTCGACCCGACGTGGGTGGTCATGCTGATCGCCATCATCGTGATCAGCTCGTTCGGCGTGGCAGGCGTTGGCGGCGGCGCCACGTTCGCAAGCCTTATCGTGCTCGGCACTATGGGTCTGCCGATCGAGATTGTGGGTCTCATGGCGTCGGTCGAGCCGCTGATCGACATGGGCCGCACCGCGCTCAACGTGAGTGACTCCATGGTCGCGGGCGTCACGTCGGCGAACGTGAACAAGACGCTTGATCGCGAGATGTTTGCGAACCCCGAGGCGCGCATCAGCGGGGCCGCTGCTGAAGAATAGAACTTTCTGGAAAACGTGCGTGCGCAATCAAGCGCGGATGCGGGCCTGCGAGGCTTGCATCCGCGCTTTTTCATGCGAGCTGCGTGCGGGGAAAGGCCGCGACGCGGGTTACAACTGCAGGTCTGCGCCGCTTTTCCTGAGTTCGCTACAAGCGCAGACTCTCGTTTGCTCGCGCAATGACCCCGTTCACCTGGTCGGGGTGCGCGCTTGCGTATGCGGGGAAGGGCGCGGGCGGCGCGGGCGCGTCTTCGAAGGGGGCGATTTCGCGCACGTACCAGGCGACGTCGTGCCAAGCGCCGCAGGTGAAACCTGCGTGCGGCTGCACTCCCATGAGCGCAAAGCCGAACGCGCTGTGCAAGCGCTCGCTTGCGGGGTTAGGGGAGGTCACCACGCCGTAGACCGCCTTTATGCCCGTAAGGCTCAGAAGCTCGAGGAGCGCGGCGTGCAGGCAACTTCCCGCGCCACGGCCCTGCGCGGCGGGTGCAAGGTAGACGGAAAGCTCGGCGTTCCATTGGAAGGCGATGCGTTCGCGCAGCTCATGGGCGTAGGCGAACCCGACGATGCGTCCGCCTTCCTCGGCGACGAGGCAGGGGTACTTCTCGCAGATGCTCTCAATGCGCTTGCGATACGCCTCGCAAGAGGGAACTTCTTCCTCGAAGGTCACGGGCGTGCTGACGAAGGGGGCGTACACCGCACGGATCCCGTCCGCGTCATCGGCCGAGGCCAGGCGGATGTGCAACTGCGAGCTTGCCGGCGTGCTGTTGGTCGCGGAAGCCTGGGAGTTTGCAGGCGCGTTGCGAGCTGCGCGCAGCTGCGAGCTCATCGGCGCGCATCCCGATAGGGGAGCCATCGCACCCGCGGATGCATCATCGCCCGCAGCCTCCGCAGGCGCACTCTCGCTCTCGGCGGCGAAATCGCACAAGGACGCATCGCGCATGAAAAGGGCTCCTTCCCGAGCAATCGGATAGGAGCCCATGGTAACACGCATCTGTTCCGGCAGCCTTTCGTGCGCGTCGAATTCCCCTTTATGTTGGCTTCGGTTGTCCTATGTGGGGCCTGTTGCTTCTAGCGGTTATCGCGCTCGCCCCTTCCCGGGCCGCTCTCCGCGTTTCGCGTTGTGGATTTTCCCCATGGCGGGCGGTCCTTGCGCTATACTCTCTTCCACATGCGATAACGAAGACAGCGCACGTACGGCGAAGCTTCCAGAGATGGGGTTCATCGGCTGAAAGGCCCCAAGCGACGCGGCGTGCGATTCCCTTCCGAGCAGCGCGCCTGAACGCGGACGCGGGGTTATCCCGCGAGACGAACGAAGTAGGGCGTGACGGTTTGCCTCCGTCATCAGGCGAAACGAGTGGATGCCTCTCGGGCGGCGCAGCGGGTCGCGCTGTCGGGGGAAGGCATCAACCAGGGTGGTACCGCGAGGGCTTGTCTCTCGTCCTTGGAAATGAAGGCGAACGCGAAGGCGGGCGTCTTCCAGGGCGAGATGGCAAGCCCTTTTTTATTGGCGGAGCGCCCTTTGGGCCAGGTGGGGCGCTCGATACGAGAGGTGAAGGTGATTATGGCGATCACGGACGAGCTCGCGCAACTGCGTGAGCAAACCCTTGCGCGCATCGCGGAAGCCGACACGTCGGCGGCGCTCGAGAGCGTGCGCGTGGCGGTGCTCGGCAAGGCGGGCACGCTTACGGGCTACCTGCGCGGCATGGGCAAGGTCGCGAAGGAAGAGCGCGCCGTCGTCGGCAAGACGGTCAACGAGGTGCGCAACGTGGTGGAAGAGGCGCTTGAAGCGCGCAAGAAGAAGCTCGCAGCAGCCGAGATGGAAGCCGCGATCGACGCAAGTGCCGTCGACGTCACGCTCCCCGGCCGCGCGCAGCAGATGGGCACGCGCCATTTGATCAACGCGATCACCGACGAAGTGTCGGAGACCTTCCTTGGCCTGGGCTACACGGTTGTCCACGGCCCCGAGGTCGAGACCGACTACTACAACTTCGAGGCGTTGAACGCCCCGAAGGACCATCCGTCCCGCTCGATGCAGGACACGTTCTACGTGCGTGACCTTTCGGGTGAGGCGTCGTCTGTGCGCGGCGAGTCCGACGTGCTCCTGCGCACGCAGACCTCCGGCGTGCAGGTGCACGTGATGGAGGACCAAAAGCCGCCGATCTACATCATCGCGCCGGGCAAGGTGTATCGCCGCGACGTGGCTGACCCTTCGCATCTTCCGCAGTTCACCCAGATTGAGGGCCTGGTTATCGACAAGGGCATCTCGTTCGGCGACCTTAAGGGTACGCTCGACTACTTCTGCAAGCAGATGTTCGGGCCCGATCGCAAGACCCGCTTCCGCGCGCACTACTTCCCGTTCACCGAGCCCTCCGCCGAGGCCGACGTCTCCTGCGGCGTGTGCGGCGGCACGGGACATCTGCACGACGGCGAGCGTTGCCGCATGTGCAAGGGCACGGGCTGGCTGGAAATCCTCGGCTGTGGCATGGTCGACCCGAACGTGCTCACCATGTCGGGCATCGACCCGGAGGAGTATTCCGGCTTCGCATTCGGCGTCGGCGTCGAGCGCGTGGCGTGCCTGAAGTACAACGTGCCCGACCTGCGCATGCTCCTCGAAGGCGACATGCGCTTCCTGCGCCAGTTCTAGTCGAACGGCGAAGGGAAACCTGCCTCGAGCTCGGCGGGCATGCGTCACGCGCAGTTCCGCACGAGCCGAACAGCCCAGTGGGCTGTTCGCGCGAGTCAGGACTGTTTGAGCATGGCGTATGTCCGCCGAGCTCAAATTGCGGAAGTGAACATTCAAGAAAGAGAGAGTCATGAAAGTATCGCTGAAATGGCTTAACGAATACGTGGAGGTGCCGACCGACACCAAGGCGCTCTGCGATAAGCTCGATCTCACGGGCACGGGCGTCGAAGGCGTCGAGGTGCTCGGCGCCACGTTCGACGGCGTGGTCGTGGGCTACGTCGAGACCTGCGAGCCGCATCCTGATTCTGACCACATGCACGTGGTCACGGTGAACACGGGCGCGGGCGAGCCCGTGCAGATCGTGTGCGGCGCGCCGAACATCAAGGCGGGAATCAAACTTCCCGTCGCGACCGTGGGGGCGGTGCTCCCCGGTGACTTTAAGATCAAGAAGTCGAAGCTGCGCGGTGTTGCGAGTGCCGGCATGTGCTGCTCGCGACGTGAGCTGGGGCTCGGCTCCGACCACGAGGGCATCTGGATCCTCCCCGATGATGCCCTGGTGGGTACTCCCATCGCCGACTATCTGAAGCTGACCGACACGGTACTCGACCTGGAGATCACGCCGAACCGCCCTGACAGCCTTTCGATCGTGGGGCTCGCGCGCGAGATGGGCGCGATGTATCGCCGCGATTGGAAAAGCCCGCTTGACGAGATGGCTGCGAAGCTCGAGCTCGTCGACGACGGCGCTGACGACGTTGCCGTGACCATCGAGGACGCCGTGCGCTGCCCGCGCTATTCCGCCCGCGTCATCCGCGGCGTGAAGGTGGGCCCGTCGCCCGACTGGATGGTCGAACGCCTCGCCGCCATCGGGCAGCGCTCCATCAACAACATCGTCGACGTGACGAACTACATCCTGTTCCTGTTCGGTCAGCCGCTGCACGCCTTCGACTTGAACAAGCTGAAAGGCGCAGACGGGCGCGCCCACGTGGTAATCCGCGAGGCGGAGGACGGCGCGAAGTTCACCACGCTTGACGAGGTGGAACGCGCGCTCACTTCCGACATGACCGTCATCGCCACGCCCGAGCGCGGTCCTGTGGCGCTCGCGGGCGTCATGGGCGGCCTTGACACCGAGGTCACCGAGGAGACCACCGATATCCTCCTTGAGACGGCGACCTTCGAGCCAGGCCGCACCTCGCGCACCTCGCGCAACCTGGGGCTTATCTCTGAAAGCTCCATGCGCTATGAGCGCGGCGTTGACGACCACGGCATCGAAGAGCGCTCCGCTGCTGCGGCGGCTCTCATCGTGGAAGTCGCCGGCGGCCATGTGTCGGGCTCCATCGGCGGCGGTGTGGGCATCGTGGACGAGTGGCCGAGCGTCTCCGAAGAGGCTCACCTCACCTTCCGCATCCCGCGCTTCAACGCGATGATGGGCGCGAACATCTCCCGCGACTTCATCGTGGAGATCCTCGGCCGTCTGGGTTGCAAGGTGGAAGACGGCGAGGACGCCGACACGCTTGCGGTCACGTCGCCGACGTTCCGCCCCGACCTGCCGCGCGAGATCGACCTCTACGAGGAGGTGCTGCGTCTCTACGGCATGGATCAGATCGAGGCCACGCTTCCCGGCGGTCGCGGCCGCTTCGGCACGGTGAGCCACGAGCAGCACGTGAAGAACAAGGTCAACGATACGCTGCGTGCCTGCGGCATGAACGAGACGATGACCTACTCGTTCGCCGAGCCGAGCGAGATCGAGCGTCTGCGCCTGCCGCTTGAGGGCCTCGGCCAGGCCGTCGAGCTTCTGAACCCGATGAACGCCGAGCAGTCGGTCATGCGCCAAAGCATCATCCCCGGCCTTCTGCGCTCCGTTGCCCACAATCAGAACCGCGGCGTGAAGAACATCCAGCTCTACGAGATGGGTCGCGTGTTCTTCGCCCACGAGGGCAAGAAGAAGCCCAAGGAGCGCGAGAAGCTCGCCGGCGTTTTGGCCGGAGCCGTGCGCGACGCTGGTTGGAACGAGGCGCCTGCTCCCTACGACTTCTTCGACGGCAAGGGCGTGCTCGAGAACCTCGCGCGCGAGCTTGCGCTTCCCAAGGTGCGCTTCAAGGCGCTTGCCGCCGACGAGGCGCCGCAGCTGCAGCCCGGCCGCGCTGCCGAGATGCTCTCGGGCGGCACGTCGCTTGGCTGGGTGGGCGAGCTCCATCCGCTCGCCGTGGCGGCCTACGATGCGGCGGCCCCCGTCGTCGCCTTCGAGCTCGACCTCGAGGCGCTCGAGCGCGCGGCTCGTCCGGCGCGCGACTACATCGACGTGCCCACGTTCCCCGCGGTGTCGATGGACATCGCGTTCGTCGTCGACGAGGACGTCACCCACGAGCGCCTCGTCCAGTGCATGATATCCGCCGGCGGAAAGCTGCTCGAAGATGTGCGCCTGTTCGACGTCTATCGCGACGAGAATCGTCTCGGCGCCGGCAAGAAGTCGATGGCGTATGCGCTCACCTACCGCGCCGCCGACCGCACGCTCACGAGCGACGAGGCGGAGAAGGCGCACGAGCGCATGGTGAAGAAGGTGTGCTCGGCGACGGGCGCTGAGGTTCGCGGGTAGAAGCTCTCGCGCCATAAAAGGAAGAGCCGAGGATGTGGCGGCATCCTCGGCTCTTCGTGTTTCAGACCTTCTGCAGTATAGGACGTCATCTAGTAGTGGTCAACCACTAAATCTCAAATGTGAGCCCGTCGTGGGCGGCCTCGACGCGGCCTTCGTACTGAGTGAGAAACTCCTCCAACTCCACGAGCGTGATCGGCTCGTCGTAGTGCATGCACAGGTGCGTGAGATAAATCTTGCCCGCGTTCAGCGACAGTCCCTCCTCGATGCATTCCTGCACGCTGTGGTGCGCGGCGGGGGACCAATTGTTCTTCCAGAACGTCGCGTCCATCGCGAGGATGTCGATATCCTGCAGTCGCTCATAGGTCTCGGACGGCAGCTTTCCGGTGTCGGAGGCGTAGAACATGCGCGTGTCGCCTGTCTCGATGAGATATCCATAAGTGCCCGCGGCGTGGGTGCAGGGGAGCGCCGTGTACTTCACGCCGTCGAACTCGACGGTGTCCATCGGGGCAATCTCCCGCATGTCGAGTGCGTAGGTCATGTAGTGGAACTCCTGCGCGATGCCCGCGAGCGTCTCGGCGCTGCCGTAGACGGGAAGCGCCTCTTTCTGCTTGAGCTGCACGAGATACTCAAGCTCCAAAAGCCCTCCCACGTGGTCGGAGTGGCAGTGGGTGTACAAGACCTCGTCGATGCGCCGCACGTTCTCGCGAATGCATTGATGGCGCAGGTCGGGGGGCGTGTCGATGAAAAGCGTCTTCTCGCCTTTGATCATGGTCCCGCAATCTCCGCGCCTCGCGCGCGGATTCGCCCTGGCCTCTTCGCACGCGGGGCAGTCGCAGAAAAACGAAGGCACGCCGCAGCCTGCGCCGGTGCCCATGAAGGTGAACGTGTGGTTTTTCATAGAAGTCTCTTTTCTCCCTACGCCATACGCCGCCGATTATACCCCGCTCGCCATGTAAAGCTGCCCCATTCGGGGAAGGGGGTATCGCGGCAATCCATAGGCAATAGCTATAATCCCTAACGGAGATTCGGTCGAATAGTCGTTCGCGTCAAGCCATGGGGCTAAACCTGTGTTTTCTCGCGTTCGGTGTTGCGAAATCGGCGAGTGGTGGCATACAGGGAGGCTCATCCCTGGCTCATACTGCGGGGTTTATCCGTCGGGGGAATTCAGACTGGCGGGGCGATGCTTGCAGAGGGGCTCTTCCGTACACTACCGCTGTCAACGCGTCGGGGCGTGCCGTGCGCTTTCGGACAATGCGCAGGTCGCAAAAACCCGGCGAACCGAATAGTAGGTGTCTGTAGGACGAGAAGAAGAGGGGAAGGTAGATGGCTGATAAGGTCAGCATTTACGACGAGAACGGCGAACTCGCCGAAGGCGTCGAGCGCATCAGAACGCAGTGCTATTTCTGCCATGCCAACTGCGGTGTCCTTGCCTATGTCAAGGACGGCGATGTAATCAAGATCGAAGGCGATCCCGATTACAACAACCAGGGTGGTCTGTGCTGCCGCGGTACGAGCGCGCTTTTGCACGTCAACCATCCCGCCCGCATCAACCACGCGCTCAAGCGCGCTGGCGAGAAGGGCGAGAACAAGTGGGAGCAGATCCCGTACGATCAGGCGATCAAAGAGGTCGCCGAGCGACTCAACCAGATCAAGGCCGAGTCGGGCGCTGAGGCGGTTGCCTCCGCTGGCGGCACGACCCGTACCGATGACTGGGCGCGTCGTCGCTTCCTGAACCAGTTCGGCACGCCGAACGGTTTCCACAATGCACTTCTGTGCTGGATCCCGACGTTTATGGCCGAGACGGTCGTCGCCGGCTGGTCTCCGTTCGAGACCGACCTGGGCGCTGCGAAGTGCCTGATCCTTTGGGGCATGAACCCGGCTGCATCTTCGCTGCCCTCCATGCACGGCTACACCGACCTTCAGCTTGCGGGCATGAAAATCATCTACGTCGACCCGCGTTTCTCCGAAACCGCTTGCAAGGCAGACCTGTGGCTGCCGCTGCGACCGGGCTCGGACACCGCGCTCTCGCTCGCGATGCTCAACGTCATCATCAACGAGTTCCTCTACGACTTCGAGTTCGTCGACCAGTGGTGCGACGGCTTCGAGGAGCTGCGTGAGCACATGGCTCCGTACACGCCGGAATGGGCTGCCCCCATCACCTGGCTCGACCCGGAGGACATCCGCAAGGCTGCTCGCATGTACGCGACTACCAAGCCCGGCTGCATCCAGTGGGGCTGCTCTTGGGACCAGTTCGGACCTGCGTCCGCGACCGGCTCCCAGGCCCGTCAGCTCATGCGCGCTATCACCGGCAACCTCGAGGTTCCCGGCGGCGACGGCATGCCCGGCCCTGCCCTCAACTTCATCACCGACGAAGAGCTCGAGCTCAACGAGCTGCTTCCCGAGGAGCAGAAGGCGAAGCAGATCGGCTCTGACAAGTTCAAGCTGACCTCTTGGCCCGGCTACACGCTCATCTCCAACAACGCAAAGCGCACCTGGGGCAAGACGCTTCCCGCAGAGTGGTTCTGCGAGGCTCACGGCCCGAGCGTGTTCAAGGCGATCCTCACCGGCGAGCCCTATCAGATCCGCGCTCTCATCTGTAACGCGACGAACCCGGTGAACTCCTACGGTGACTCCAAGATGACGCTCGCCGCCCTGAAGAAGGTCGAGTTCCTGGTCACCGTCGATTACTGGATGACCCCGGCAGCGCTCTTCTCCGACTACGTGTTCCCGGCCGCCGGCGCTCTCGAGCGTCCGACGATCGTCACGCACTACGGCGCGACCGACTCCGTCATGGGCGGCCGCCGCGCTATCCAGCCGAAGTTCGACCGTCACACCGATATGTCCTTCTGGCGCATGCTCGGCCTGGCCTGCGGTCAGGATCCCGCGAACTGGCCGTGGGAGACGGAAGAGGAAGTCTACTCCTACATCATCGCTCCGCTGGGTCTTCCCTGCACCGACTGGAACGACTTCGTCAACAACATCCGCATGTACTATCCGCCGCTGCACCAGAACAAGTACGTCACGCGCGGTGGCTTCTGGACGCCGACCGGCAAGATCGAGTGCAACTCCACGATCCTGCGCGAGCTGGGCTATCCTGGCATGCCGACCTACCTGCCCTGCGCTGAGAACGACATCGACAATCCGGAACTCGCCGAAGAGTACCCGATCGTGCTCACCACGGGCGGCGGCTTCATGCCGTACCACCACTCTGAGCACTTCCAGATGCAGGGTATGCGCTACCTGTACCCGGATCCGTACTACTCGATCAACCCCGAGCTCGCTGAGAAGCTTGACATCGAGCACGGCGACTGGTGCTGGATCGAGACCCAGCGCGGCCGCATCAAGATGCGCGCGAACGTCGAGCCCGAGGTCGATCCTCGCGTCGTGTTCGTGCCGCGTGGCTGGTGGTTCCCCGAGCGCGACACCAACATCGACCTTGACAACCCGTTTGGCTGCCTCGAGTCCAACACCAACGTCCTCACCTCTGTCGACGAGTGGGACTGCGACCCGATGGGCGGCTCCTGGGCGAACCGCGGCCTGATGTGCAAGGTTTACAAGTGCACCGAGGCCGACCACGAGTGGAACGCCAAGGACAAGACCTGGTCTATTCCTGGCTGTGCGAAGAACCCGGGCATCTCTACCGACCCCGAGGACCTCAAGCACCGCGTGCTTCGCTGGGAGAAGATTCCCTTCGAGGCTCCTGCTTGCACGAAGGAAGTTCCCGAGGGCTTTAGCTGGCAGTGGCAAAACGATGCGCTCTACCAGGATTCCACCCAGTTCCGCCTGGACGATTCTGGTTGGCTTATCGACCCGAAGACCAACGAGTACGTCGATGCTCACACCGGCTGGTACTACGTTGCCGCCGAGAACTGCCTCATGGACAAGGCTACCGGCAAGAAGTACACGATGGAGCGCGAGGAGATCGCTGAGCTCGCAGGCATTCGCCTGTATCCGGGCCAGGACGCTCCCTACGCAGTGCCCGAGCAGCTCACGTGGGATCGCGAGAAGGGCTATGCCCGCCTCGGTGACAAGCCCTATATCTACAACCCCGAAAGCGGTTGGCTGATCGACCCTGCGACCAACGTCTACCATGACGCCTACTATGGTTGGGCATACGACCCCACCACAAACGGCCTCATCGACGAGGAAACGGGCAAGCGTTACACGATGAGCTACGAAGCCATCGAGGAATAATCAGGCTATCGAGTAGGAAAGGATAGATAATGACTCGTTATGCTATGGTCATCGACCAGCGTCGTTGCATCGGCTGTCACTCCTGCACGGTTGCCTGCCGTACGTGGAACGACCTGCCGCTCGATATCATCTACAACCCCGTGGTGACCGAGGGTGCTCAGGGCAAATGGCCCCACGTCCATCGCACCTACACCCCGACGCTGTGCATGCACTGCGCCAACCCCGAGTGCGTCCCCTGCTGCCCGACCGGAGCGTCCCAGCAGGACGACGACGGCGTGGTATGGGTTGACTCCAAGAAGTGCATGGCCTGCAAGGTGTGCGTCAACGCCTGCCCCTACGGCATGCGCGACACCTCGGTGCTCGGCCCGCGCCTGCATCGCTTCGTGCGCAAGTGCACCTTCTGCAAGGACCGCCGCGCGGAGGAGCCCGGCTCGATGCCGTACTGCGTGCAGACGTGCCATCAGAAGGCCCGTATCTTCGGCGACCTGGACGATCCCAACAGCGAAGTGTCGAAGCTCGTCAACTCGCTCCACACCGAGCGTCTGTTCACCGAGCACGGCACGGAACCTCAGGTCTACTACATTCCGGATTTGGGAGGTCAGCGATAATGAAGCATCATTATTGGGAAGCGCCGATTGTCATCTACCTGTTCTTGGGTGGCCTCGGCGGCGGCATCATGTGCCTCACGGCTATCATGAGCCTCATCGTCAACCCTGGCACGGGCTCGCTCTTCTTCGTGCCGATGTTCTTCGCGCTCGCTGCGCTTGCTATCGGCTGCTTCTTCCTCGTGTTCGAGCTCGGTCAGCCGCTTGTGTTCTGGCGAGTGTGGACAACGGCGACGGCAATCATCAAATGGGGCGCAACGCTCCTGGTTATTGCCATGTTCGGCGACATCTTCTGGCTGCTCGGCTATCTGGACGTGCTGCCGCTTGATTGGGGCTTCCTGGGCGCCATCGCCTCCGTGTTCGGCGGCGGCACCCCGGTGTTCGCCACGATCGCCGGCATCGCCGGTTTCGGCATCATGGTGTACACGGGCGTCATGCTCTCGACTCTGAAGGCTCACTCCTTCTGGGCGACCCCGGCGCTGCCCGTGCTGTTCACCATCTCGGCTCTGTCCACCGCTTGCGCCGCTATCGCGCTGTCGCTGGGCATCTTCGCTGAGCCGACCGTGGCCCTGCTTGCTGCCACCGAGGAGATCCACGAGATCATTCATGTCGTCGACATCATCCTGGTCTGCGCTGAGGTTACCGTTTTGCTCATCATGATCCTCTCCTTCCTGGGCGCCGGCAACGTCACCCAGAAGGCAGTTGCCCGTCGCTGGGTCGTCGGCAAGACCGCCCCGCTGTTCTGGCTCGGCATGATCGTCTGCGGTTTGGTCCTCCCGTTCTTCCTGTACGTCTTCGGCGCCGACTCCGCGGCATCCACCGTGGTGGCTCCCGTCCTCGTGCTCTGCGGCGGTTTGCTGCTCCGTTACCTCTGCGTGTACTCCGACGAGCGCGCCGAGATTCCGGGCGAGAACCGTTACTACAATCGCACGGCCGACCCCCATGCGGAGTTCGTCGAGCATTGGACCTACGGCGAGAACATGTACTAAGCTCTCGCTTGTGCCCCAGGTCGTATAACCTGGGTACTTGATCGAGCATGTCGCGAACCCGACCTTGCACGAGGTCGGGTTCGCCTTGTATCATGCGCAGTTTTCTAACATGAGGGCGAAGCGGTTGGGCCGCATTCGCATTGATGATGGAAAACTCTGCAATCAAGGCAGGGGGAGGAGGGAAAACGCTGTGGGACCTTATGCATTCGATGATGCGTTGACGGGAAGCTCGATTACGTGCGATTACCCAGGGTTGCAGGCGCTCATGGTCGAACGGTCGGATGAGCCAATCACCTGCACATCGCTGTTCTTTCCAGGGTGCTCGCTTATCAACTACGGGTTGCCGCTCGTGCAGTCGGTGTACGACCTGTTGAAATCAGCGGGAGAGGTCGATGGCATCTCGCTTCTTTGCTGCGGCAAGATCTTGCAGTACGAACCCGACGGACCGGCGCAGCGCCGCTCGTTCGAGGCCGAGCTTATCGAGCAGGTCTCTGCCCGCTGCACGCGTCGCATCGTTGCCGCATGTCCAAACTGCGTGCTTGCGCTTCGGGGCGCGCTCGCTCGCGATGAGCGTACGCAGGGCGTGGAAATCGTTGCGCTTCCGTTGCTGCTCGCGCAGATGGGCTACCACATCGACGCCGGCATCGCGCGCGAAATGCTCAACCGCGAGCTTGCCTGGCGCCATCCCGATTGGTACGACGAGGGGGGCAACCCCACCGAGGCATGCGAGGCGCCCGAGTCGCTTCTCTTCATGCCGCACGATTCGTGCCCCGACAAGAAGACGGGGGAGTTCGCCGATGGGCTGCGCGCGCTCATGCCTGAAGAGCTGCTCGTCGAGGGCGAGAAGGTGCGCAAACGCTCGGTGTGCTGCGGGTCGCTCGCCCGCGCAGCCGGCAAGACCGAGCTTGCCGACAGTCAGGCGCGCGAGCACGGGCAAGACGCGTCCGATTTGGGTGCGAGCGCGATAGTCACGGCATGCGTGAGCTGCACCTTCCAGCTGATGATGGCGCAGCGCGAGGTTCCGGTATTCCACTACCTCGAGCTGCTCTTCAACTGGCGCATCGATTGGTATCATGCCGATGCCTACATGAAGCTGCGCTTCCTGTTCGACGACTCGCTCGGTGTCGAGAAGCAGGGGCAAGGCGCGAGGAATTTCGTTGGACTCGGCGGCGAGGGAGCCGCGAAGGAGGATGCGTAAATGCGCGAGGTGCGCAAAACGAACTGTCATTTCTGCGGGTATCTCTGCGCGTTTCATGCGACGGTGGAAGATGGGCGCGTCGTCGATCTGGAGCCCGACCCTTCGCGCTATCCTTACGACCCGAAGGTGCTCGCGGGGTGTCGCCGCTGGAAGATGAACCTTGACGTGCTCGATGGGGACGACCGGGTGAACTATCCGCTGCGTCGCGTTGGCGAGCGCGGAGCAAACAATTGGGAGCGCGTGAGCTGGGACGAGGCGCTTGACGACATCGCGCAGCGTCTATCGAAGCTGCGCGACCAGTATGGGTCTGAAACGCTTGCATCCATGATTGGCGGGCCTCATGCGTCGTTTTGGCCGCTGCACCGCTTCATGAACATGTTCGGCTCGCCGAACAACATGGGCATCGGGCAGATCTGCTGGAATCCCCGCATCTGGATGGATGCGCTCACGTTCGGTTGGACGATCGAGGCCGACATCAACGACGACACGGAATGCGTCTTCATCTGGGGAACGAACCCGGCTGAGTCGGACAATTCGCTCTGGTGGCAGTCGATTCGACGCATCGGCAAATCGGATACGCCGCTCGTGGTGATTGACCCGCGCTACACCAAGACCGCATCTTGTGCCGATCTGTGGATCGCACCGAAGACGGGCACGGATTGCGCCCTTGCGCTCGGCTTCGCGAACGTGATCATCGCCGAGGGCCTGTACGATCGCGATTTCGTTGCGGAATGGTGCCATGGCTTCGACGAGTTCGCTGCCCACGTAGCGCGCTACACGCCCGAGTACGTCGCCGAGTTCTGCGGCGTATCGGCCGATGACGTCCGCACCGCGGCGCGCTGGTTCGGGCGTGCCCAGGCGGCGGCGCTCGTGTCGGGGCGCGGTATCGACCAGTCGGGACGAAACGTGGCGCCCACGCATCGGGCGATTTGCTGCTTGCGTGCGATCACGGGCAACGTCGATAAGCCCGGCGCCTGCATCATCACCGAAATGAGCGACTTCACCACAGAAGTCGAGCTCGAGATGACCGACGAGATGGTGCCCGAGCACAAGGCTCGCTGTCTGAACACCCCCTTCACGCCGCTTCAGTGCTACGAGGGTTACGCGAAGGTACAGAAGGTGACCGAGCGCTTGGGCTGCAGGCTCCCGACGCGCTACATGACGTCAGCCCACCCCGATTTGGTGCTCCGCGCGATGGAGACGGGTGAGCCCTATCCGGTGCGCGCGCTCATCGTGAACGCGACGAACCCGCTGCTCACCTATGCCGACACGCATCGCGTGTTCAATGCGCTCATGGGCCTCGACCTGATCGTGGTGATCGACTACTACTTGACGCCGACCGCCTCGATCGCCGATTTCGTCCTGCCCTGCGCAGGCGCGATTGAGCGCCCGCTCTTCCAGCAGCATGGCGGCGTCGCGAACATCGCCTACGGCGGCCCGGCTGCGGTCGAGCCGTACTACGAGCGCAGAAGCGACTACGACATCTTCCGCGCTTTGGGAATTCGCCTGGGGCAGGCAGAGGCATGGCCGCACGAGACGTTCAAGGATGCGCTTGAGGACGTGCTCGCTCGCGCGGGCATGACCTGGGAAGAATACTGCGAGCGCGGCATGTACTTCCGCCCGCCCGTCCCCTTCAAGTACCTGTATCCCGATGAGACGGACAACCCGCGGGGCTTCGCCACCACCACGGGGAAGATCGAGCTTGCAAGCGAGATTCTTCCCGATTTCGGCGGCCAGCGCCTGCCCGAACCCGCGCCGTGTCTCTCGCTATGCTCGGATGAGCTCATTGCGCGCGCCACGGCGTGCGGGGGAGCGCATCTGTCGATGGTCACCGGTGCCCGCAAGCAGCCCTACAACGCGTCGATGTACTTCAACAACCCGAAGTTCCGCAAGTCCTCGCCGCACCCTGCGGCGGAGATCTCGCCCGCGACGGCACAGCGGCTGGGACTTCGCGCGGGAGATACCGTCGAGGTTGCCACCGACAAGGGGAGCGCGCGCTTCGTGCTTGAGGTTCGCACGATGCGCGACGATATGGTGAGCGTTGATTATGGCTGGTGGCATCCCGAGTGGACCCCTGGTGCGCCCGACTTCGGCGGCATGTGGGAGTCGAACGTGAACTGCCTGACGAGCTGCTCGGTCGCGACGGGCGAGCCCATGATCGGCACCTGGTGGTATAACGCCATCGATTGCGTGATCAGGAAGGTCGATGAGACTCTTTCATGGCAAGATGACCCTTGCGCAAAAGATAGCGCCAGTGCGGACAAGGACGATGCCAGATAACGGCTCTCGTCCTATAATGTGCAAGGTACACTAGTGGTGAATGCGCTCGAAACCGAGCGAGTGATATACGAAGGAGAGTACTGTGGCAGAGAAAAAACAAGCGTTGCTCCTGTTCTGCAAGCCGCCCGTCCCGGGTTTGGTGAAGACGCGCCTGACGATTGAGCGCGGTGGCTTTTTGAGCCCCGAGCAGGCGGCAGAGCTGTTCCGCCGTTGCCTGTACGATGTGAGCGAGATGTGCATGCAGGCGCTTCTGTCGATGCAGGCGGACAACGACGCCCTCGTTGCCGAGGACCCGTCGGTCGATAAGATCACCTACGACTTCTTCGTGTCGACCACGCCGGCCGACAATGTCGAGCTCATGCGCGAGACCTACGACGCGCTTGGCAAGTGGCCCATGGAAATCCACTACATCACCGACAAGGGCGCCACGTTCGATGACCACTTCGACGACGCTTTCAAGCAGATCTTCGACATGGGCTACGAGCACATCGTCTCCGTCGGCGGCGACGTCCCGACCATGCCGATCACCCACATTTCCCAGGCCTTCCAGTGGCTGGACTACTTCCAGGACCTGGGGACACCGGGCTTCGTGCAGGCGCCCTGCCAGGAATGCGGCACGTCGCTTGTCGGCTTCAGCTACAACACGCCGATCAACCATCAGGGTGTGTACTACAACCTCACCGGCAAGCCCGCGCTTGACGCGTACGTGGAGAAGCTCCAGGAGATGGATATCCCCTCGGCATATTTCACGCCCGTCGCCGACATCGACGAGAAGGTCGACCTTGCGCACGCCGTGTCCTGCATCCGCGCGATCAAGGAAGCCGCAAAGTACCAGACCGAGATCTACGTGCCGCAGCGCGTGCTCGATTGGTGCGACTTCATGAACATCCGTGTTTCCACGCCGCCGAACGACAACCATGATCCCCGTCAGTACATCGACGAGGAATAGGGGGTTGCGGCGGCTTATCGGCCGCCGCAACGGGCCGTTGTTTCAGACCAGATAGGACGAGATTTTGCGTACTTTGCATAAAACGGGGGCGCTGTGCCCGACGTGCCTGAAGGAGCTGCCGGCGGAGGTCTACGCCGACGACGAGGGGGTCGTGTGGATGACGCGCACGTGTCCCGAGCACGGCAAGCTCGACACGCGTATGTGGCCTTCTGCCGAGCACTACGAGTGGCTGCTCTCCGAGGCGTTCGAGAAGACCAAGCCGCAAAACACCATCCCCGTGACGGACAAGTGCCCGTTCGGGTGCGGAACCTGCGCGCGCCACGAGCGCCGCGGCACGCTGCTCGAGATCGAGGTCACGCGCAACTGCAACCTGCATTGCCCCGTGTGCTTCATGAGCGCCGAGACCGGCGAGGGCGATCCGACGCTCGATGAGATCTCGGCGATGTACGATGTGATCGCGAACGCGGTGGGAACCGACGGCGCGGTGCAGATCACCGGCGGCGAGCCTACCTGCCGCAAGGATTTGGTCGACATCATCTATATGGGCCGCGAGAAGGGCTTCTGGGGGATCGAGGTCAACACGAACGGCTTGGTCATCGCGAACAAGGAAGGTTATCTTGAGGACCTTGTCGCCGCAGGTCTCACGGGCGTGTACCTCTCTTTCGACGGCCTTACGGGCGACGTGTACAAGGGCACGTGCGGGCGCGACATCCTGGCAACCAAGCTCAAGGTGATCGAGCGCTGTCGCGAGGTTGGCATCCAGGTGGTGCTCTCCGTCGCGGTCGTTTCCGGTCTCAACGACGACCAGCTGGGCGACCTTCTGCGCTTCTCGCTTGAAAACGCCGATGTCGTCGCCGGTCTGGCGCTGCAGCCTGCCTTCACTTCCGGGCGCTTTGATGCCGAGCGAGCCATGCCCATGAGCGCAGGCGACGTTATCTTCGATCTGGCCGAGCAGTCCGACGGCCTTCTGCGCGTGGAGGACATCTGGCCGCTCGGGTGCTCCAACCCGCTGTGCGACACCGGCGTGTTCCTGGTTCACGGCACCCCGCCCGAGGGCGTGCCCGCGCATCCGTCCGGCTTCTATCCCGCGACGCGCGCGATGACGACCGAGGAATATCGCGAGGGCTACAGCCCCGACAGCCCGCAGGGCTCGGTATTTTTGGATATCCTCTCCAAGAAGGGCGTCGAGGTGAAAAGCGGCCTGTCGGTCATCATCATGAACTACATGGACGCCGTCTCCATGGACACGCAACGTTTGCGCGAGTGTTCCATGATGGTCACCGTGCCTGATGGGCGTGCCATTCCGTTCTGCTCGTACCACCTGACGGATTCATCGGGACGACGCGTATATCCGCCTTGGTGCAAGGAAGAATTGCGGTAGCGAACATGGATACTCAAGATCAGATCGCGTTGTGGGATGCCTCCAACGACGCGAGCGAGACCGTTTACTCGGTGACCAACGATGCATCGCGCTGCGTGAAGTGCGGCCTGTGCATCGCGTTTTGCCCCTGCAACGTGCTCGAGGCGAACGAGGAGGGCTATCCCCTCGCGGCGCACATCGACAACTGCGTGGGGTGCACCACGTGCGCGGGCAACTGTCCCCAGCGTGCGCTCACCGTTGAATGCGAGGGGGACGCAACGTACGATCCCTTCGCGGACGAGCCGCGCGCCGAGCCGATCGACTCCGAGCTTCACCGGCACTATGCTGAGCTGGAGCGCACCATCATGGACAAGCTCGACCTTCGCTGGCGTCCCGTTGCGGTGAGCCTTATCGACAAGGACGAGCTCCTGCCCGACGTTCCCATGCCCTCTGAGAACCTGCGTTTTTGCCAGGCGATGATGGCGGCGCGCCGCGGGGCGAGCATCCTTATGCCGCCGTTTCGCCATTCGTGCCCTGATGGCACGTCGATTTTCGGTATGACGGGTGTCCCCGAGAAGCTGGCGACGGGCGAGATTTACGTGCTCTTCCACAAGGTGGTGAACGCGGAAGCCGCTGCGCGCATGGTGCGCGAGCGCCCGACGCTTCCACCGCATAGCCGCCGCGCCACCTACGTCGCACCGCTTTCGAAGACGGTGCGCAAGCCCGAAGTGGTCGTGTTCACCGGTACGCCCGAGCAGATGATGTGGCTGTGCATGTCGATGAGCTACTACAGCGGCCATCGCTTCGATTTCCATGCATCGGGATTTAACTCGATGTGTGTGGAAGCGGTGCTGTATCCCCTGATGAAGGAGGAGCCGAACATCACGTTCGGGTGCTACGGCTGCCGCGCGGCGACCGATATCGGCGAGGACATGATGTTTATGGGAATCCCGACCGATCGCTTGGAGACGGTGGCGCAGGGGCTGACCGAGCTTTCGCTGAAGGCTATCCCCCATTCGCGCATGAAGATCTACGTGCCGCCCATTATGTAGCGTAAGGCCAGTTCATGAGCGATTTGTTTACGCTGCGCCCAGCGCGCGAGGGCGATTGGGAACTTATCAACTACTATGCGTATCGCGAGGGGATGGATGCCATTCCCTCGCTTGAGAACGTCACCGTCGCGGCAAACGGGGACGATGACTGCGTGGGCTTTTGTCGTCTGGCGTTCAGCGAGGCGGGAATCGCGCACGTGAATCCCGTGGTCATAAACGAGCAATGGCGCGGGTACGGCGTCGGGCGGGCGCTCATCGACGATGCTCGAGCGCATCACGATGAGATTCGCCTGGTGGCGCGCGGGAAGTCGATTGGGTTCTATCGCGTTTTGGGATTTACCGAGATTTCCTGGGACGATATCGCCCCAGGTGTGACGGAGGAATGCGACGGGTGCCCGCTCATCGAGGAATGTGGTCCGCTTCCCATGGGGTGGAAGCGCGAGGGTGCGTAAGGGCTCCGGGAAAAGCGAATCGAGAAACAAGTGCGGGGCTCTGCCATTGTCGAGGTGGCAGAGCCCTGTGTTTTTCTTTGGGTTGAGCGGTGGTGCGCGAGCCCAAGGTGATCACAGCGGTGGAGAGTCTCCTTGGTTGCCGGGATCGGTTCCTCGCGGCTTGCGGGCTTGCTACAGCACGCGGTCGGTGGCATAGGTGCCATGCTGCACGCAGAGGAGCATATCGTGGGGAATGAGCCGGCCTTTTTTGTCGCGTTTGCAGTCGATATGCGCTTTTTCCACGCTGCAGATGACAAGCAGGTGATCGCCGGCTTGCTGAATATCGTTCACCCCGCAAACTTCCCATGCGTACGCGAGCTCGGGTACGGGAACGGGGGAGCCGTTTTCGGCGGTGGCGATGAAATGGGGGACCTGCGAGGCCTTATCGACGATGTTTCCCGAGGTGGTGCCACAGTATTCTGCAAGCTCGACGGCCTTTTCGGTTGCGGGAAGCGCGGTGATACTGCAGGCTCTCGATTGCTGGATGAGCTGCATGGTGCGCGATTTCGCACGGAGGGCGAAGGCGATGAGCGGAGGATTATGGGAGAGGGGCGTGACCCAGATGACGGTGGCGAAGCAGGTTTCGCCGTTTGGGCCGCACGCGCCGATGATGATCATGGGGCGCGGGTCTTGCAGCGCGGCGATGTCGCGGCCGGTCACTGCGGGGTATTCTTGCGCGCGACGCGCGGATGATTCGCTCATGGGGCTCCTTTTCCAGGTGAGAGATAACGATTGCAGAGCTCTCGCAGTCGAGGGGCTCACCGCCATGAGCGAATCGAGTGCGAAAGCTAGTGCGAGCAGGTCGGTGCGTCGGGAAGCTCGATGCCGAGCGCGTCGGCGGCGTCCTTGCGAAGCTCTTCGAGTGTGAGCTCGTAGCAGGCGAGTGCGTCGATCCAGCGGCGCAGGCAACGACGCCCCTTTTCCGTAAGCTTGAACAGGCGTTTCGCTGATCCCTCGGCGGGAGTTTCCCACTCAGAGGTGACAAGCCCCGATTCCTCCATGCGCTTGAGCGCGCGGTACACGCCAGTCGCGTCGGGTTTCTTTCCGCCAAACATCGGGGAGCTGGCCGCTTGCTGGACGATGATGTAGCCATGAAGCGGGGTTTCCGATTGGGCAAGCAGGGTGAGAATGGTGGGTTGGGAAAGACGATTGAGCGATTTGCCCAGCTCGGCGCATTCCTTCAAGTCGTCATCCGACTTTGGATGGCAGCTGCTCCACATAATGCAGGACCTCTTTCGTACACGTATACGTCTGAAACAACTTCTTATTATCGCTCAAAGCCAATCAGCCTGCCAATCTTTTCCGTAAGATTACAGGGGCATTCGGTTAGTCGCGCGAGCGCGGCGGATTGCTCGTTAGCCGAAGTGCGCAAGGATGTGCCACTGCCGATTGATTTTCTGCTTTGACGGTCATGGGGACTTCCAACCTTCGCGAATCACCTAGAATAGGTGTGGAAAAAGCGCCGCCCGCGCCTGACGACAAGGAGCTCTCATATGTGCGGAATCGTGGGATATACTGGTAAACGCCCAGCTCAGGGCATTCTCATTCAGGGTTTGACACGGCTTGAGTACCGCGGTTACGATTCGGCTGGCATCGCGGTGCAGGAGGGCGACTCCCTTGCTGTCATTCATCGCAAAGGCAAGGTGGCGAGTCTGGAGCACACGCTGTCGCATTTTGATTTCCAGGGCACGTGCGGCATCGGGCACACGCGTTGGGCTACGCATGGCAAACCGAGCGAAGCGAACGCGCACCCGCACACTTCTTGCGGCGGGCATATCGCCGTCGTGCACAACGGCATCATCGAGAACTTCGCTGAGCTGCGCGAAGAGCTTGAAGGTCGCGGGCACGTGTTCACGAGCGAGACCGATACCGAGGTCGTCGCCCATCTTCTTGAAGAGGCCTATCAGGGCGATCTCGTTGCGGCGCTGCGCGATGCGTGCTCTCGCATTGTGGGCGCCTACGGCCTTGCCGCTGTTTGCGACATGGAGCCGGGCGTCATCGCGGTCACGCGCAAGGATTCCCCGATTGTTATCGGGCAAGGGGAAGACGGCGCATACGTCGCTTCCGACATGATTGCCATGATCGACGCCACGCGTGACGTCGTCATCTTGGGGGACGGCGAGTACGCGCGCATGACCGCGTCGGGCATCGAATACACCGACGAGGCGGGGCGTGCGATCGAGCCGCGCATCACGCATGTCGATTGGGACCTTGACCTGGCAGAAAAGGGCGGATACCCCGATTTCATGCTGAAGGAAATTCATGAGCAGCCGCGCGTCATTCGCGACACGCTTGCTGGACGGCTCGTGAACGGCGCGCTCTCCATCGACGAGCTCGATCTGACACCTGAGGAACTTAACCTCATCGACCGCGTGTACGTCATCGCGTGCGGCACAAGCTACCATGCGGGCCTCATCGCGAAAAACCTGATCGAGGGCTGGGCGCGCATCCCCACGGAATGCGAGGTCGCAAGCGAGTTCCGCTATCGCAACCCCATCATCACTCCGACGACGCTCGTCGTTGCGGTGTCTCAATCGGGCGAGACGGCCGACACGCTCGCCGCTATCCGCGACGCACGCGTGAAGGGTGCCCGCGTGTTTGGCATCACGAACGTGGTGGGAAGCCCTGTGGCGCGCGAGTCGGACGGCGTCATCTACACGAAGGCGAACAAGGAAATCGCCGTCGCGTCGACAAAGTCGTTCTTGGGCCAGGTGGTGAGCTTGACGTTGCTCGCGATGCTGCTCGCTCAGGCGAAGGGCAAGCTGCGTATGAACCAGATCCGCCTCCTGTTCCGCGAGCTGGCGGACACGGCCGAGCAGGTGGAGCGCATCCTCGTCGAGTGCAAGCCCTCCATCGAGGAGGCGGCGCGCGCGTGCAAGGATGCCCGCAACGCGCTCTTCATCGGGCGCGGCATGGGTGCCGCCATCAGCTACGAGGGTGCGCTCAAGCTGAAAGAGATCAGCTACCTGCACGCCGAGGCGTACCCCGCTGGCGAGATGAAGCACGGCCCGATTGCGCTCATCGACGAAGGATTCCCCGTCATCGCCATCGCGACGAAGAGCCCGGTCTACGACAAGGTCGTTTCCAACCTGCAGGAGAGCAAGGCCCGCGGTGCGATGATCGTCGCCGTGGCAACCGAGGGCGATGAGGACATCAAACAGCACGCTGACCACGTGATTTACATCCCGAAGGTTCGCGATGCGTTTTCCGCCATCACGGCGAGCGTGCCGCTGCAGCTGTTCGCCCGCGCCATTGCTGTCGAGCGCGGCTGCGATGTCGATCAGCCGCGCAACCTCGCAAAGAGCGTGACGGTGGAATAGGGGAGCGGGGTCTTGATGCCTGCATGGAAAGAGGAAACCGTTCGCGCGGTCGAGGACGCCGCCGCGGTGTCGCTGCCCATCGACGGGGCGGTCGGCCTTGGCGTCGACATCGTTGAGATCGCGCGCATGAAGAAGATTCTGGAGCGCACTCCGTCGTTCGCTCGCAAGGTGTTTTCCTGCGAGGAGTGCCGCTACTGCGAGGACGCGGCCGCACCCGAGGTCCATTTTGCCACGCGCTTCGCTGCGAAGGAGGCCGTGGTGAAGGCTCTTGGAACGGGCTTCACTCGCGGAATTGGAGTGCGCGATATCGAGGTGAAGCGCTCGTCGAAGGGACGGCCGTATGTGGTGCTGTCGGGCCGCGCGAAGCAGGTAGCCAAAGAGCTGGGCGTTCGCGAGCTTCCCATCTCGCTTTCGTATACGCATACCGATGCCGTCGCGTGCGCTTTGGCCATCACGGAGGATTCTCAAAAGGCGGCGGAGGAGCGGGTCGATCAGAAAGCCGAGCTCGCGAAGCGCTTCAAGGAAGCGCGCTCGATGCTTGACGAGATCGACGCTCCTCTTGCGGTGGGGTGTCGTGTACAAAAATGACGATAAGTTGTGAATCTTCTCCACAACTCAGCGAGTTTCACCCCAATTTCGCCACATTTGTCCATAAAAGTTGCTATCAAGGATGAGTTTTGCGCCTCACCTATACCACTTTTAGTACAGAGAGCTCATTTCTCCATAACTTATCGTCATTTTTGTACAGGGAGGAGCGGGGCAAGTAGTTTCTTGCGCAGCTTCATCTGCCTGCTGTCGAATTCCTCGCTGCGAGGATGGACTCTATGCCGAAGCCGACGGGAAAGGATTCGCGCCGTTTTGTCGAAGGCGATTAAGTCGTTGAACTCGCGTTTCGTAACGCATATTTCCGTTATTCCCAGATGTACGAAGATGTTGCGCCGACGTGCGTCGTTTGCAATGCGCGATGATCCGGTATGCCATTTGTCGCTGTCGTATTCGACGGCGATGTGCTTATCGGGCCAGAACAGATCGGGGAACAGCACGCTGTTTCCCGTAAGTCGCTGAACGTGCGTCGGAAGGTCGATGCGCGGGTTGAGCTGCGGATAGGCAATCCCGTAGCCGCCCATGCGGTAGGGCAGGCAGAGATGCAGCACGAGCTGGGTTTCTCGCGGGGAGGCCGCGCCCGCAAGGATGTAGGGCGTAAGTCGACGGGCGGGTTTGGCGCCGTTCAAACCTGTCATGCGGGTGAGCATCTGGTTGATTTTCAAGGGCGTGGTCAGGGGATACGCGTCGTTGGTGCCAACGCGATATGTCCCGCAGAGTGCGAATGCGATTCGAAGGAACTCGATTTCGTCGAGCGTCTGGGCGGACTGGATAAGCGCAAACTCGGGCGAGCAAACGAAGACCCCCGGTGCTGCGAGATGAAAATCGGCGGGCGTGAGCTCGAGGGAGGTCGTATGAACCGCGATATCGTGCGAGTGCCTCGCTGCTTCGTGCGTCTTGGTGAGAAGATGAACCTTTTCGCGTTGCCGCTCTTTGGGAAGGATGCTCACAGCTGCAGCTATCTCGGATTCTCGAAGAGGGATGCCAAGTTGGGGAGCAAGGGCAGATTGGAGGGCGTCAATACGGGGGCTCCCAATATGCGAGAGCCAGTAGTGAAGAGCCGATATGTAGCAAACGATAACGTCCATGCCGCGATTGTAGCAGGGTGTATCCCCAGATAGATTGTGAACCGATAAAAAAGGAAGCTCGCTAATAATTACTAAGAAAAACAGGTAGGAAGCGAGCAATTTTCGACGTGAGCGTTCGGTTTGGTCCCTGCCGGCTCCCGGATTGGCGCTCGGTTGCCGTCTTCCTTGAGCGGTCCTTCGCATGCCCCTTCTCTCGATGCGCCTGCGCTTCTTTGCTCTAGGCCGATCGTCGCGTCCACCGAAATCGCAAATCGGATAAGATGGGGAAAGTTTGAGGTAACCGATCGGAATGCGCAAAGGCTATACTCAAGCAAGATAGTAAAGAATGCGAAGGAAATCCAAGATGATTGCATGGAATTATTCGGATACGAAGCTGTGCGGCCTTCTTCCCGAGCTTGCGCAAGATGCGAACAAGTATACGCGCGGGAAGGTGTCGCTCGTTGCCGGCTGCTCGCGCTATCCCGGTGCCGCCGCTCTCGCTGCCTTGGCATCTCAGCGTATGGGGGCGGGGTATACCGAGGTCATCTGCGCGCAGAAATCAGTCGATACCGTTCGCGCGGTAAGCCCCTCCCTCGTCGTCCGCTCGTGGAAGAACCTCTCTCCTAGCGATTTTCCGCCAATGCGAGCGGGCCATCCGTCGGCGTATGTCCTAGGCCCTGGTTTCGACGCGTCGAACGGGTCGTGTAAAAAGCTCGCCTTCACTGTGCTCGAATCGGCCTGTGCGCCGCTTGTGGTAGACGGGGGTGCTCTTGCCTTCCTCGCCGCGAAGAAGGGCCGCAATCTTGTCCGGGAGCGCTTCGAGTCCGGGCTCGATACGGTCGTGACGCCCCACGCGGGCGAGGCGGCTCGGCTCGCCGCCCCCTTTGGCTTCCCGACCGATGATGCGGGCGAGCTCGCACGCCTTATCTCGCTCGCGTATGGCGTGACGGCACTCGTTAAGGGACCGAAGAGCTTCATATCCGACGGCGAGATCGTCGCGGTGATGGGCGAGGGGACGCCTGCGCTCGCGAAGGCTGGCACGGGGGACGTGCTCGCGGGCATGATCGGCGCGCTTCTCGCACAGGGGCTTGCATCTTTCGACGCGTGCGTGCTTGCAGCGACGCTTCACGCCCGGGCGGGCCGTCTTGCCGCATCCGAGCTTACCGAGCGATGCGTCGTAGCGGAAGACCTGCCGCGCTATCTTCCTCTGGTGATTCGGGAATTCGAGGCGCTCAGAGACCGCATGGGTGAGCAGGAATTGGGGGCACGTTATTCGACACATGGGTAAGAATTATTCACCGAGGAGCGCGTGCGCGGTAGAATAAGGCTGTTACGTGAGGGCGCTGCGCATCGATTGCGGCGCGGCGCGCGTCGATATCAAAGGAGGTCGATCGTTATGGCAGAATCGAAACGTCACGATTGGGGGCTTATCGTCGCTGGTGCGCTCCTCGTGCTCCTCGCGATTTTCATCACCGCGTTTCCCGGGCTTACGTTGGCGACGATCACGGCGATACTGGGCGCTGGGTTTCTCGTGAGCGGCATCCTCGACCTTGTGGGTTATGTGCGCCTGAAGGGGAACCTGTTCACCTCGCCTTCGCCCTGGATGATCGTGTACGCGGTCCTCGACATCATCATCGGCATCATGCTGCTGCTGCACCCGATCGTCTTCGCGGGCGTCGTGTCGTGGCTTGTGGGCATCTTCGTTGTGGCGTTCGGCGTCATCGAGGTCATCGGTGCGGTTCAGCTGCACAAGTTCAGCATGCCGATGTGGGGCTGGATGGTGTTCTCGGGTATCGTGGACATCCTGTGCGGCGTGGTGTTCTTCATCTACCCTGCGATGCTCGCTGTTTTCTTGGCGGTATTTGTCATTATGCGCGGCGTTTCCCTTATCATGTACGGGTGGCGCGCTGACAGCGTGCTCATGTAGCGTCGCCCTGGCGGGCGGCCGCATAGCGAAACGGTATCAGGCCCCGGCATGCCCGGGGCCTTGTTCGTGAAGGGGACGGATATGCCCGAAGAGCAACAGAATCTGTTCAGCGGCGATGAATTGGCTGCTCAGGCAACCGATCCGGCAGCGCGCATCGAGGCGCTCCGCCGCGAAATCGAGCACAACAGCTATCTCTATTACGCCCTCGATGCGCCCGCGATCTCCGACGGCGCGTTCGACTCGCTCATGCACGAGCTGCGCGCGCTCGAGGCGGAGCATCCGGAACTCATCGACCCGTCGAGCCCGACCCAGCGCGTGGGCGGCTACGTCGGCGAGCAGTTCGCGCCCATCCAGCACGAGCGTCGCATGTATTCGCTCGATGACGCCATGGACGCTGGCGAACTCGACGAGTGGCTCGGTCGTGTGGAGGACTTCTTCGGCGAGATCCCCCCGCTTGTGTGTGAGCTGAAGATCGATGGCTCCTCTGTCGCCTTCACCTTCGAGAACGGGCGCCTTCTGAAGGCGGCGACGCGCGGCGACGGCACGACGGGTGAGGATATCACGGTGAACGTGCGAACCGTGCGAGACGTTCCTCTGCGCCTGCGCGACGAGGCGCTTTCAGCCATTCGCGACACCGAAGAGCCTATCGAGCTGCGCGGCGAGTGCTACATGCCCAAGTCGAGCTTCGAGTCGCTCAACGCGGCTGCGGAGGCCAACGGCAAGTCGGGGTTTGCCAATCCGCGAAACGCCGCTGCAGGCAGCCTTCGCCAAAAGGATCCGCAGGTCACGGCGCATCGTGACCTATCGACGTTCGTGTATGCCGTGGGCGATGAGCGCAAGCTCGCGCTCGACACCCAGTGGGACCTGCTGCAATGGTTGAAGCGTGCGGGCTTCCACGTGAATCCCGACATCGAGCTTGTCCATTCGGCTGAAGAGGTCCATGCGTTCTGCGAGCGCTCGTTGGGGCGTCGCAACGCCCTGCCATACGAGATCGACGGCGTTGTGGTGAAGGTGAACTCGTTTGCGCAGCAGGAGGCGATGGGCTATACGGCGCGTGCTCCGCGCTGGGCGATCGCCTTCAAGTTCCCGCCCGAGGAGAAGACGACACTGTTGCGCGATATCACGGTGCAGGTCGGGCGCACGGGCAAGCTGACGCCCGTTGCCGAGCTCGACCCGGTGCGCGTGGCGGGCTCCACCGTGGCGCGCGCGACGCTGCACAACGAGGACGAGGTGCGCCGCAAGGACGTGCGCGTGGGCGATACGATCATTGTGCGCAAGGCAGGCGACGTGATTCCTGAAATCTTAGGGCCCGTGCTTTCCCTTCGCCCCAACGACGCGCAGCCGTGGGAGATGCCGCGCGTGTGCCCGAGCTGCCAAAGCCCCGTTGTGCGTGAGGAAGGCGAGGTCGATTACCGCTGCATTTCCATTGATTGCCCAGCTCAGGCTGCCGAGCGCCTTATCCATTGGGCGAGCCGCGGCGCTATGGACATTGACGGCATGGGCGAGGAAATCATCGGGCGCCTTATCGAGAGCGGCCGCGTGACCGACGTCGCCGACTATTACACGCTCGATGTGGTCGAGCTCTCGATGCTCGACATGGGGCGCGTGAACAAGGACGGCGCGCCAATCCGTTTGGGTGAGACCGTGGCGAAGAAGCTCATGGCGGCGATCGACGAGAGCCGCACGCGCCCGCTCGCCAGGCCTCTGTTCGGCCTGGGGATTCGCCATGTGGGAAAGACAATGGCGGAAGCGCTCGCTGCGGCGTTCCCTTCGATCGATGCGCTCATGGCGGCAAGCGAGGAGGAGCTTGCCGCGGTCGAGGGCGTGGGTCCGAAGATCGCGCGCTGCGTGTACTTGTTCTTCCGCACACCCGACAACGTGGCTGTGATCGAGCGGCTCCGCAAGCACGGCGTGTCGCTGGAAGACGACGTGCAGGCCGCAGCGGAAGACGCGCTGCCGCAAACGCTTGCAGGGCTGACCTTCGTACTGACGGGAAGCCTCACGCAAAGCGGGATGACGCGCGACGAGGCGGGGGCTGCCCTTAAAGCGCGCGGCGCGAAGGTCTCGGGCAGCGTGTCGAAGAAGACGAGCTATGTTGTTGCAGGCGAGGCTGCAGGCAGCAAATACGACAAGGCAATAGCGCTCGGCGTTCCCGTGCTCGACGAGGATGCGCTTCTGCACATTCTGGAAACTGGCGAGGTGCCTGTAGGGGAATAGGCGCGGGCTGGGCTTTTCCCTCGGCATGATTCCCCCCAGCAAGATACGAGGCCCCTGCGAACTCGGGTTTCGCAGGGGCCTCGCTTGTTTTCGCGCATGTGCAGTTTTACGGCTTGATGAACATGGCGTCGCCGAAGGAGAGCATACGGTAGCGGTTCTCGATGGCGTGGCGATATGCCGCCATAATGTGCTCGCGGCTCGAGAACGCGCTCACGAGCATCATGAGCGTGCTCTTGGGCACATGGAAGTTCGTGATGAGCCCGTCGATTACATGGAAGGTGCTGCCCGGCAGAAGATAGAGGCTCGTGGCGTCGCGATTGCGCGCCGTGATGGCGCCTTCGCCGCCGTTTGCCTGCGAATCCCAGGCGCTTTCCAGGCTGCGGGTCGACGTGGTTCCCACGGCGATGACGCGCCCGCCCGCTGCATGCGTCTCGTTGATGGCGTCGACAGTGGTCTGCGGCACGGTGTAGAACTCGGTGTGCATCTTGTGCTTGGTCGGGTCGTCCTCGTCCACGATGCGGAAGGTGTCGAGGCCCACTTCGAGCTCGACGGTTTCCCAACGAACCCCATTCGCCTTCAAGCGCTCGATGAGCTCGGGCGTGAAGTGAAGGCCTGCGGTGGGCGCCGCCGCCGATGCCTCGCGGCGCGAGTACACGGTTTGGTACAGCTCTTCGTCACCTGCGTAGTTTTTGATGTAGGGCGGAAGGGGCGTGTGGCCAACGGCGTGAAGCGCCTCGTCGAGCGAGGGGAGCGTTGTGGTGAGGCGCGCGATGCGCTCGCCTTTAGCGGCCGAGGCCTCGGCGTCCTGGCCTTCGCCTGTCGCCGCTGCGTCCGTCTTCGCGCTCGCCCAGTCGACGACTTCGGCGGAAAGCGCGACGTTTCCCTGCTTGTCGGTGAAGTCCACCACGGCGCCGCTGCCCGGTTTCAGACGCTTGCCGGGGCGCACGAGCACCTCCCAGATGGCTTGTTGGTTGGCTGATTCGGTGAGCGCTTCATCGAGATAAGGCTTCGCCTTCTCGCCTTTGACCTCGCGAAGGAGGAATACTTCCGCCTGACCGCCCGTGTCGCGCTTCGCGCCTAAAAGGCGTGCGGGCATGACGCGCGTCTCGTTTGCCACGAGCAAATCGCCCGGGCGCAGGTACTCCTCGATGTCGCGGAAGATGCGATCTTCGAGTTCTCCCGATTCGCGATCCATCACCAGCATGCGGCAGGCGTCACGCACCGCCGCAGGTTCCTGCGCGATAAGTTCTTCGGGCAGGTCGTAGTTGAAGTCTTCAGTTCTCATGCCCGCCGTCCTTCGCTGTAGCCTTTTGTCTTCCTGCCCCCCTGCGCCCCGCTTCGCGGTGCTCGGGGTTCAACAGTCCACTGGACTGTTGAGGATGCTCGGCAGGCTTTCAGCGCGGGCTGTCGTCCTCCGCCGGAGCTCTCCTCTTTCCTGCCCCCCTGCGCCCCGCTTCGCGGTGCTCGGGGTTCAACAGTCCACTGGACTGTTGAATAATTGAAGTCTTCAGTTCTCATGTAGTAGTCCTTTAATCGTCGCTTTGCGTTCGGTTAATCGTCGATGTCGATGAACGCAAAGTCATCGATATCTTGGCGAGTGTGTATGATTCGCCATACGATAAGGTTCTCGCTGTTGAAAGAATAGAAAATGCGGTAGGGGCTGACAAGCCACGATCGGTACCCTTGGTGAGAAAGTCTTTCGTCGGCGAAGGGACGGCCAAGCTCGGGCGTCTTGCAAAGGTGATCGATCGCTTCGACGATCGAATCGTAGACTTTGCGGGCTGATTTCGGTACTTTCTGCACCTCGCCTAGATAAATCACTATCGATTCTAAATCGTATGCAGCGCGAGGACGGTAGAGGGGGGCGAGCATTTAAATGCTCCAATGTGCGAAAAGGCGCTCGATGGAATCGCCGACTGCCTGTTTCGTGAGCGATTCCGATCGATACTTCTCCTCGATTTCTGCTTCGCGGAGTTTCTGCACATAGCGTTCGTGTCGCTGCTGCCCTTCGTACGCTTCGCAGTCGATAACCACGAGACTTGCCTTGCCGTTCTTCGTCATGAAGATGGGCTGTTGGCTCTCGCGCGCCAATTCGCATACATCGTTCAGATTGGTGCGAAGGTCGCTGATGGGCCTAATCTGCGGTATGGGCAATGGCATAGATTCCTCCTTAGAACAGAAGAAATTATAGCATATATTTATGCAAAATTTATACGCAAATATATACTACACTGATTTTTCCAACGCGAGCAGAGCAGCGCCGGTCGCTCCAACGATTTCGGGGTCCTCGCAGATGAAGAGCTTCTCACCGATGAGCTCCTCGACCGCGCGCACCACGCCGGGGTTTTGGGCAACGCCGCCCGTCATCATGTAGGCACCTTCCAGACCGACGCGCCTCATGAGCGAATACGCCTTGCCGGCCACGGCGCGGCAGACGCCTGCTGCGATGTCGGGTTTCTCCTCGTTGTTGGCGATGAGCGAGATGACCTCGGACTCCGCGAAAACCGAGCACATGCTGGCGATTTCCAGGTGCTTCTTACTTTCGAGCGCCGCTGGCCCCAGCTCGTCGAGGCTGATCTCGAGCGAGCGCGCGATCATTTCGAGAAAACGTCCCGTGCCAGCCGCGCACTTGTCGTTCATCGCGAAATCGGTTACCTCGCCCGTGGCGTTCACGTGGATGGCCTTGCTGTCCTGGCCGCCGATGTCGAGGATGGTGCGAACGGCGGGGTTGAAGTAGTGCGCACCTCGCCCGTGGCAGCTGATCTCGGTTACATTCTCGTCGGCGAATGGAATGCTCACGCGACCGTATCCGGTGGCGATGGTGCATGCGATTTGGTCGGGTGCGATACCTGCGCGCTCGAGCGCTTCGCGATACGCTCGCTCGGCGGAGGCGCCCGCCTTCGCGCCCGTTCTGATGACGACGCTCGCGACGATCTCGCGCGCCTCGTTCATGACGACGGCGTTTGTGGAAGTCGAGCCCGAGTCGAGCCCGACGACGAAGGTTGCGGTTTTGCTCATGGGTGAGCCTTTCTGGCTTGCGAGGTGTTCTTTTTGCGAGGCGCCTATCGATTCGAGGAACGCCTCGAGCCGTGTGAGCATCTGCCCGTGGCTTTGCACGGTGCAATCGGTCTCAAGCGCGAGTATCGGCGCGGGCGATGTCCGTTTAAGGTCGCTGTACTCGTAGGAATACATGTCGCAAAATTGCACGGTATGGAAGACCAGCCCATCGATCTGGGGAAGGACGTGGTCGAAGAAGGCTTTGCGCGGGGATATGTCCCGCATGCGCGCGCAGGGAAGCTGCGTGAGCACGTCGTGCGCATAGTGAGCAAGCGTGTCCGCCTTTTGGGGCACGAAGCGGCGGCTTGCGTTCGTGCAGGTGATGTCGAGGGCGATGTTCACGCCGTGCGATTCGAGGATTCGCTTGATTTCGGCGTTCGCGCGTGCGCCTGCGATGCCTACGTTGGGCATCGCAGGGGAGAAGTGCGTCTGCGGTTGCAAGGCGTTGTCGACCCGCGGGGCGGCGACGGCCTCGTCCGCATTGCGCTCAGAAGCTTCGCAGCCTTCGCTCCATGCGGCCGAGTCCGCCGCCTGGTTGCTGCTGGCGAAACTTTGCGAGACGGAGCTCGACTTCGCGAGGCGGAATGAAGGCTGCGCAGCTTCTGAATGAAGTCTCGCGTAGTCGAGCTCCAAGGATGAGTCGCAGGTTCCTTCTGCAGGGCAAGGGGTGCCGCCGAGCTGGGCGAACAGCTTCTTTTCCGAAAACGTTGCATTGGCAAACTTGCCGTATGAGGAAAGGAGTTCGGCCACGCGTCGCTCGAACAGCGCGCAGGCTGCCTCGCCCGTGTCGCGCGGCACGTCGAGCACGTGGATGAACAGGTTGGGAGCTTGCGCGCGCAGCGCGTCGGCGAGGCGGCGCATACTGTCGCAGCAGGTGGTCAGCACGATGCCGTCAAGGTTACCCGAAAGGACGGTCTCGAACGTCGCCTTCGCGAAACTGCACACGTTTGCGTGCATGCAAGACTCGGCAGCGTCGAAGCTGACGAGGCTCTCATCAGGCTCGATGCGCTCCATATGCGCGCCCATCGCCTCGAGCGCCTCGGCGGGGACGTATTTGCAGACATACCCGATCCTCATCGCGCGCCGCCTTTCGTCTCGGCGGTCCCGCCTTGCGCAGTGCTTTCCTCGTTGACGTTTCCGCCCTGCGCGGCGCCTTCTGCCCGCTTCGCCTCGAGCACCTCGAAGAATGCCTCGAGGCGCGTCTTTATCTGCCCGTCGTGGCTGTTGCGCTCGTCGATGCCGTCGCCGTCGAGCTGCAGAAGCGGCACGCCGGCTTCGTGCAGGTGCTCGCGCAAAAGGGCGCTCCCGCCTGAGGACTGCTTGCATCCCCAGTGGCAGAAGTGGATGACGCCGTCGGCGTGCGTCGCGTCGAGCAGACGGTCGACGAGTACGAGCTTGCGTTCGTAGGGGCCGTTCATTGCGTTGCCGATGAGCTTTTTGGCGAGCGCGCGAAAAGGATCGGCGTCGTCGAGGTCGCTCATCGTGCAAAAGGCCATATCGACGGCGACGATCTGATGGGCCGGGCTGTAGTCGAAGGCGGCTTTCAGGCTTTGCTGGTAGTACGGCATGAGGTGCACCCAAAGGATTTTGTCGCCCTGAAGCCTCGGCGCACGCTTGATGTCGTCCACCATGAAGCGCAAAAGATCGTGCAACTCCTCGCTTCCCGCCGAAAGCTGCATGGCGAGTACGAAGAACAGGTGATGAATGAACTCGGCCGGGTAGAAGTGCTCCGCTTGCAGGCGCATGAATTCCCAGGCGAGGATATTCGTCTCGCGCTCGACTTCCAGAAGATGGGAAAGGCGGCTCTCGTCGAAGGGCACGCCCGTCAACTCTTCGAGCGTACGCGCGAGCTCTCGCAGCTGGTCGGCGAGGTAGTCGATCGATGCGTCATCGTTATCGTAGGGCACATCGAGCAGCACCATGGGGACGTCCATCCGTTGCCCGAGCTGGCGGAAGGTGCTCAGGTTACCGTCGCAGGCGCAGGAGGTGGTCACGGCGAGCCGTGGCGCATGCAGCACGCCCGTCTCCATCATCCCCATGACCGTTTTGTGGTACGTGCACAGCGTGGGCGCGATGCCGGATTCCTGTGCGCGGTCGATGAAGTACGGCGCTGCGTGGTATCCCGAGAAAAAGCTTGCCAGGCACTCGACGCTTACGGTTCCCAGACCGAAGCACTCCATGATCTCCACCGGTGCGAACACGTTGCCCCATACGTAGTTGCTTTCATGTCCGAGCTGGTCAGACACGAGGCCCAGTGTGTAGGCCTCCAGTTTGTGATAGCCGCGCGCCGCATGGAAGTTGGGAAGATGGCGCGATCCCCAGGTGTTGCCGCGAAAGCCGATGAGGGCGTCTCGCCAGGCGCGCTCGGGGTCGGTCTCGCACGTGCGCCGCACGTGGTCCATGTAACGGTGTATGGGGTCGGCGAAAGGTCTCACTCTGAAACTTCCTGTTTTGCCTGCTCGCGAAGCGATTTGAGAATCGCTCGCTTGCGGGCTTGCTTTTTATCATAGGCTGCGCGTGCGGCGCGATGCTGTTTGAGCTCCGCCTCGGCGGCGGCGATCTCGGCGGCGTGCTCGGCGCGTTCTGCCTGTTTCGCGGCTGCTCGCTGCGCCTTGCGCTCTGCTCGCTCGGCGGCTGCTTCCTCGTCGCTTATGCGGCAACCGCAGTAATTCTGGCGATACATCTCGAGGGCGCGGCTTCGGCGCGTGGCCTCGTCGTAGTAGGGGCGGAAGTCCTCGAAGACGCCCTCGATTCCCTCTCGCTTGGCCGCCCGGCGCACTTCTTGCTCGATGACCTGGGTGTATTGGTAGGGGCTTACGGAAAGCGTGGTGCCGATGCCGTCGAAGCCCCGCTCGGCAGCCACCCGCGCCGTCTCTTCGAGGCGTAGCCGATAGCACGCGCGGCAGCGGGCCTCTCGGCGCGCGGGGTCGACGGAAAGGACGTCGGCGCGGAGGGATGCGTCCTCGCCTGTGGCCGATTGAGTTTCCCTGCGTGCTGCCTGCACGTCGGCGAGCGCTGCATCTCCGATGCGCCCCGCAGCCTCTTCCCAGGTGGCAGGGTCGTAAGGACCCTCGATGACGGGAATGCCCTCGCTTTTCGCCCAATCCTCGAGCGTGGCGAGGCGGTGCGCGTACTCTTCGCGCGGTGCGATGTTCGAGTTTGCGTAGTAAATGGCGATATCGTGTCCCGCCGCTTGGAGAAGGCGCACAGGCTCGAGCGAGCATGGCCCGCAGCATGCGTGCAAAAGCAATTTCATCTGCGGCTCCTCTCGCCCTCGTGGATTCAACCCAACGGATACTAGCACAGGGCCGAACTCAGCCTGTGCCGCCGCTGGCGAAACCGCCAAACCTCGATGTTTGCAAAGGCGTGGCGTGCATGCTTTCGCCCCTCGTTTTCCGCACTTTGCGTGTTTGGCGTCGCGCTCGGCGGCCGAGGCGTTCCACTCTTTTATACTGTTGTTCGTATCGAATGTGCGGTCCGCCCGTTGGGGCGGTCTTTTTCTGGGAAGGGTCTTTCATGGCGAACACGTCATATCGCGCGATATTGTTCGACCTCGACGGCACGTTGTGCCCGATGGAGCTCGATGAATTCTTGGGCGGGTACTTCAAGGACATCGCCCGTTTTGCGGCTGAGCAGGGGATCGACGGCGAGAAGTTCGCGCGTGCGTTCGGTGCAGGCGCTTCCGCCATGGCCAAGCGCGAACCTGGCGGGAAGACGAACTACGATGTGTTCTGGGACGCGTTCTTCGCCGTGCTCGATCGCGACGCTGCCGATTGGGACGCGATGTTCGCGGGCTACTACGAGACGAGGTTCGGCGCTATCGGTGCAGATGTTCAGCCGAACCCGGCAGCGCACCGTGCCCTCGAGCTGCTCGTTGCGAAGGGGTATCCGCTCGTGCTGGCGACCCAGCCGATGTTTCCCCGTCGCGCGGTCGAGTGGCGCCTTGCATGGGGTGGCGTAGGCGACGCACCGTTTCGCTACATTTCTACGTACGAGAACTCCTCGACGGTGAAACCGCAGGTGGAATACTATGCGGAGGTTCTCGCGAATTGCGGGCTTTCCGCCGACGAGGTGCTCATGGTGGGTAACAACACGCTCGATGACTTGGCGTCGGCCGATCTTGGCTGCGACGTGTACCTGGTGACCGATCACCTTATGGACCCTCAGGGCCGTGGGCTCGAAGGCGTGAAGCACTCAACGATGGCCGAGTTTGCAGCGTGGGTGGACGACCTTCCGACCTGCGATGATCCTGCGACGATTGAGGGAGGCGCGAACTAGCATGGCGCTTTTCGACTGCACGTGCGACGCTAAAAGCGGCAGTGCCCGCGCGCTCACCTTCACGACGGCGCACGGTGATTTCCACACGCCTATGTTTATGCCCGTCGGCACATCGGCCACGGTGAAGGGCATCACCCCGCCGCAGCTTCGCGAGCTGAAATCCCAGGTGGTGCTTGCGAACACCTACCATCTCTCGCAGCGCCCCGGTGAAGATGTGGTCGCGCAAGCCGGCGGGGTGCACAAGTTTATGAACTACGATGGGCCGATGCTCACCGACTCGGGCGGGTTCCAGATCTTCTCGCTCGCCGATACGCGCAAGCTCGACGACGACGGCGTCACCTTCCGCTCGATTTACGACGGCAGCTATGTGCGTTGGACGCCCGAGGAGAACATGCGCATCCAGGAAGCGCTTGGCGCCGACATCGCCATGCAGCTCGATCAGTGCCCGCCGTACCCTGCGACGCGCGAGTTCGTCGAGCGCGCGGTCGACCTGTCGGCTATGTGGGCGCGCCGTTGCCTGGCGGCGCACAAACGGTCCGATCAGACGCTCTTCGGCATCGTGCAGGGCGGCATGAACCTCGATTTGCGCCTGGAGAGCATCCGCCGCTTGCGCGAAATCGAAGATGAGAGCCTGGTTGCCGGCGGGCGCCGATTCGGTGGCTTCGGCATCGGCGGCTACTCGGTGGGCGAGGACCACGAGACGATGTTCGAGACGCTGGGCCAGGTGGCGCGCGCATTGCCTGACGATCGTCCGCGCTATCTCATGGGTGTGGGCAATCCCACCACGCTCGTGCGCGCGGTGGGCGAGGGCGTCGACATGTTCGACTGCGTGCTTCCCACGCGCACGGCGCGCATGGGCACGGCGTTTTCGAGCCAGGGCCGTATGAACATGCGCAACGCCAAATATACGCGCGACTTCACGCCGCTCGATCCCGAGTGCACGTGCCCGACCTGCCAAAACCACACACGGGCCTACATTCGCCATCTTGTGAAGCAGGACGAAATGCTCGGCGGCATCTTGCTCTCCATTCACAACCTGCACTATTTGCTCGACCTCATGCGCCGCGCGCGCGAGGCCGTGCTTGCCGATGCGTATGCCGAGTTCGAGGCGGAATGGATGGCAAGCCCTGCGGCGAAGGACTATTAAGACAGAAGCCGCCCGGTACCGAGGGCTGTCGGCGCCGGGCGGCTTCTTCCATCGACAAAACTTGCATATTTGACAAGTTTCGTCGATGTGATAGTCAAAACTTGCAAATCTCGCAAGTTTTGACTATGGGATAGAAATTGTGAACAGCATCGACTTCCTTCTGCATCGGTAGGTCGCATATGAACCTCGCAGGCTTTGCGAGTCGGCGGAGGGGCTCTTACAGCAGCTTGATTGCGGCGGCCCCTAGAATCATGATGAGGACGCCGAGTATCTTCTGCCTGTTAACTGCTTTTTTCGGAGACTCGAATATCCCGAAATGATCGACCAGAATGCCGCCCGTCGTGGAGCCGACCAAAAGAACGACAACCGTCATTTCGCTAAGGACGGAGAATGCCTTCCACAGCCAGCTATCATCCTGACGACGGGGGTGCTTTCCGATGATGCCCTCCTGCGTTTTGCTAGGCTTCTTTACCGCAATTTTATCTACCTTTCAGAATAATTTTTTGCATCATGACACAAGTTGCTTTCTCATGCGGCCTAGTTGTGCAAAAATGTGAGGGTTAGGTTTACTGGCAGATTTCCCGTCGCGCATGGTTTTGCGGTAGGGGGACAGGGCAAGGAAGAAAACGCACATGGCGGAACCTCAGAAAAAGAAGAAGCATCATAATAAGGATAGGCGCAACGTGTGGCTGCTCGTGGTCATGGCGCTTTTGGTCATCGGCTCGATCGTGATGTTCACACCGCCGCAGGAAAAGATCAACCAAGGCCTCGACATTCAAGGTGGCCTTTCGGTCGTGCTCACGGCGCACAACAACGACGGGTCGGATGTTTCCACTGAGGACATGGAATCTTCGCGCGCGATTATCGAGAACCGCGTGAATGCCCTTGGCGCATCCGAGGCGGTCGTGCAGATTCAGGGCAACGACCAGATCCTCGTGCAGATCCCCGGCCTATCCGACACCGAGGAAGCGCTCAATACCATCGGCAAGACGGGCAAGCTCGAGTTCGCGCGACTTGACTCTTTCACCGATTCCGATGTGAAGACGAAGATTCAAAACGGCCAATACGGCACGCAGGGCACGGTGACTGACGCGTTCGGCAATTCTTTCCCGAGCGAAGAGGTGCAGCACCTTAAGGTCGAAGAGGGCACGTACACGCCGATCATCACCGGCTCGAACCTCGAGAAGGTCGATGTGGGCCAGGCTTCCCAGACCTCGACCGACTATGCGGTTAACCTGCGCCTTGACTCCGAGGGCACGAAGGCCTTCGCCGAGGCAACTGAAGACCTCGCTCCCACCAAGGGCCAGATCGTCATCATCCTCGACGGTGAGGTGCAGTCCGCTCCCGCCGTGCAGTCCGTTATCTCCGACGGCAACGTTTCCATCACTGGCGGCTATACGCTCGACGCGGCCAAGCAGATGAAGACCGTGCTCGAGTCCGGCTCGCTGCCTGTGAGCTTCGAGTATGCGCAAAGCCAGGTCGTCGGCCCGACGCTCGGCCAGGATGCGCTGCAGTCCGGCGTGCTCGTAGCGCTCATCGGCCTTGTGATCGTTATGATTTACCTGCTCGTGTTCTACGAGGGGCTCGGCATCATCACCGCGGCGGCAATGGCCGTGTTCGCAGCGATTTACCTGGGCATCCTCGCGCTGCTTTCCGCATTCGGCCTGTTCAGCCTTTCTATGGCGGGCATCGCCGGCGTCGTTTTGACCATCGGCATGGCGGCCGACTCCTCCATCCTGACGCTCGAGCGCTTCCGCGAGGAAATTCGCATGGGCCGAAGCGTGCGCGCTGCATCCATCACGGGTGTCCGCCACGGCATCCTGACCTCGATCGACGCCGACCTTGTGACGCTCGTCTCCGCGCTCACGCTGTTCTTCCTGGCGAGCGCCTCGGTCAAGGGCTTCGGCATGACGCTTGCTTTGGGTATCGTGTGCGACATCGTCATGATGCTTCTGTTCAAGGCGCCGCTCATCCGTCTTCTCGCCCCGAAGCTCATCGCGAAGCACCCCAAGTTCTGGGGCGTGGAGGACTGCATCGAGGCTGTGCCTTACTTCCAGGGCGTGAAGCAGGCCGCTTCCCGCAAGGACGTGCGCGGCCGCTTCATCAAGCTCGACATCAACCTTTTGGGGCTTAAGAAGATCTTCCTCACCGTGGCCTGCTGCGCGATGGTGCTTGTCGCCATTATCGTCGGCGTGCGCGGTATGAACTTCGGCATCGAGTTCGTCGGCGGCACGTCGGTGACCTTCCACGGCACGGGCGACGTTACGACTGAGCAGGTCCGTGATGCGTTCAGCGATGCGGGCGAGTCCGACGCGGTCATCCAGACCACGACGGCCGACGGCGAGCCGGGCTTCCTCGTCCGCACCACCACGACTTCCGCTGAAGATGCGACGGCGACGGCGAACGAGGTGGCGGACACCTTCGGTTGGACAACCGACAGCTTCGAGGTCACCACGATCGGTCCTGACTGGGGCGCAAGCGTCATCCAGTCGTCGGCAATCGCGTTCTTCATCTCGCTGTTGCTGATCATCGCCTACATCTCGATTCGCTTCCGCGATCCGAAGATGGGCGTGACCGCGGTTGTGGCGCTGCTGCATGACCTCGTCATCGTCGTGGGCGTTTACGTGCTCGTCGGTCGCGAGATCACCCCGAACACCATCGCCGCCCTGCTCACCATCTTGGGTTATTCGCTCTACGACACGGTGGTCGTGTTCCACCGCATCAACGAGAACATGAAGGACGAGTCGGTGAAGTGCACCTTCGCCACCATGGCGAACCACTCGGTGAACGAGGTTCTCGTGCGATCGCTCAACACGTCGATCACCTCGCTCATCCCAGTTGTTGCGATGCTGCTGTTCGGCGGCGAGACGCTGAAGGACTTCGCGCTCGCCATGACGATCGGTCTGGTGTGCGGCTGCTACTCGTCTTACGCCATCGCGACGCCGCTCTACGTCATCTGGAAGACGCACGAGCCGCGCTTCAAGAAGCTGCAGAAGAAGTACGGCAACGACATCCAGCGCTGGTTCCTGAATCGCCTTCCGGGTGCGGCGGTCCCCGCTGTGGCTGCGGCGGCTGCTGGTGACGCGGCTTCTTCGGTGGACGCTGGCGCTTCCGAGGGTTCGGCGGCTGTGACTTCGGCAGTGTCGCCTCATGACGCGGCGGTTTCGCCCGACTTCGGCAAGAAGAAGCCTTCGCGCGCCGAGCGCAAGGGGAAGAAGTAAGGCGGAGCGGCTTTTGCCGGTTTGCGCGAATGCGATTGATTTGCGAGCCCTTGCACGATAAGGCGGGGGCTCGCTCTATACTTACGGGTAAGACTTACAGCTACGAGAATGCGGCACCCAATCGGTGCGCGAAAAGAGAGGAGCGCCCCGTGCGCGAAGGTTCGAACCCTAATTTTTGCCCGCCCGTCGAGGAGGGCCTGACCATCAACTTCGAGGACTCCAAAGGCGATGCGACCGTTCTGGAATTCCTCGGCCTGCTTCTGCATGGCGGCCACCGCTATGGCGTGTTTTTCCCGGTGAGCGAGGAGGAGCCGGCGCTCTCTTCGGGCGAGGTGATCATCCTTGAGGCGGTGGAGTTCGACGAAGACGACCAACCGTCTGCCTTCGAGCTTGTGGAGGACGAAGGCGTGGCGATGGAGGTGTATGCCGCGTTTCAGGAAGCGACGAAGGGCCTCTACGACTTCGAGTAGGAGCTGCTCCTGCCGCGTCAACCAAGGGAATGGATGAAGCGCTGCGCCGGCGATGGTGCGGCGCTTCGTTGTTGAGCGGGCCTCTTTTGTCGGGCGGGTTTACTCGCCGCCCTCCGTTGCCGAGTGCTGATGGGGTGCGACTTTCAATGGCTGCTCGGGCGTGAGGCTGCGAGTGCGTGGCTGGCTTTGCGAGGCGCTCTATTTCGCGAACGCTTCCTCCAGTATGCGCTCGAAGGGCTCTTTCGATGCGGCAGCCTTCGCGAGCAGGGCGTCTTTCTTGTCGCGCGTGAGGCGCTTGAAGCGATATTCTGCGCTCATCGCGTCGTGCTTGGTGGAGAATTCCGCGCTTGCGAGCAGGGTGAGCGGCCCGCGCCCGCGCGTGTACTTCGCACCCGTGCCTGCGCGATGCCGGGCGAGGCGTGCCTCGATGTCGGGGGTGTAGCCGGTGTAGAGCGTGCCGTCGCCGCATTCGAGGACGTAGAGGTAGTAGCGCTTGGGCTCGCTTGTCGGCGTGCTTGCGGTGGGCGAGGGCGGAGCGGCGTCGGCGGGGGCGACGTTTGCGCTCGTGCCGTCGGGCTCGGGCTTGGGCTTGGGGCCGACGCTCGTGCTCTCGGGCTTAAGCGCGCCACCTCCGGGCAGTGTAATCTCTTTTCCCAGCTCGCTTGCGAGTTCGGGGAGAAGTTTTGCCAGTGTGGCGTCGATCGTCTTCTTCTTCAGCTCGCATTCCCATACCACGTGAACGCGCCAGCCGTCGGCTTCGAGCGCGGCGACGTTCTCGCGGTCGCGCTCGACGTTTCGCTCGAACTTCGCGGTCCAGTACTCCACGTTCTTCTTAGGGGTCGAAAGTTTGCAGTGCGGGCATCGGTGCCAGAAGCATCCGTTCACGAACACGCAGACTTTCTTGCCTGGCCAGGCGATATCGGGGTGCCCTGCGACCTTCCACTGCAGGCGGTATCCGCCAAGTCCCGCCGCGCGCAGCCGCTCGCGCATCAAAAGCTCGGGCTTGGTGTTGGCGCGCTTGTTTCCCTGCATCGACTTGTGCACCGCGAAGTTCGAGGCGGCAGGTGCGTCGATTCGTATGGTGCCATAGGAAACGGAGCCGCCTTTGCGGGTGCGGACGGTTGCGATTCCCTTTGCGTGGTTGCGGTGCGGCTCCTCGGTGGCGCCTTCGTCCGCCGCCGTTTCCCGCTGCCGGTCTACTTCCGCCAGCTCGTCGGCAATCGCGCGGAGTTCGTTGCCCCAGCGCTCGATGAGGCGCTCGGTTTTCCAGGCGGCGTTCGCAGGGCTTGTCGAGGGAAGCACGTGCGCGACAAGCCCGACTTTCCACTGCAGGTAGCGCTTATAGAGGCGGCCCGCCGTGGCGCCGTTGCAGATGACGGCCTCGATATGCGCGCACTCGATGATGCGCTCGATGTGCGCGGGCACGACGTTTTTGATGCTCGCGTCCGAGGACCCCTTGATGTCGCATTCCTCGATGGCATCCCACAGCGCGATGCCGCCCTCGAGGAGAAGCGCCTTCTTCGCGGCAATCGACTCCTCAAGCGATGCTGTGCTGCCGTTCGGGGGCAGGGGCTCGCCTTCGTTGGGCGGCACCGGCTTGCCGAGGGAGTGCGCGATGACGCGCCAGAAGCGGTTTTGCGGGTTGCCGTAGTAGAAGGCGTTCGCGCGCGAGAGCACCGAGGGAAACGACCCTAGCACGAGGACGCGGGAGTGCTCGTCGAATACCGGATCGAACCCGTGCGAGATATGCTGATAGCTTGCCATGCGTGAAAGTATAGCGCAGCCGCAGCGTTGCGCTTGTCAAGCCCCTTGCGCGAGCCTTTGGCGCACAAAAAATTTTCTCCTGGGGTTTTGCGGTGGTGGAAAACTGCGTTTTCGAGGCGCCCAAACAATGCGCGCCTTTCGTGACGAGGTGGGGTTATGCCGATTTCGGGGCAAGTGGAAAACTATCGGGAAAACACCATCTATGGATTTTTCAATATAAGAAAACACAACATCTTGTGTTTGAATGTCGTATCATAAGCACATAAGATAGGTGGATGCGCAGGCGTCCGCACGCAGTAAACCCCTTAAAGATCGTGAGTAGCGTCTCTGACGTCGGGAAATACCTTCCCGCGCGGTCGCGTCCCCATTGCGGGCGAGCAAGACGGTTTCAGATAAGCAACGAAGAGGAAGTGCCATGAAGATTATCAAGCGCAGCGGCTCGGAAGTGCCCTTCGACATCGACAAGATTGTGAACGCCATCAAGGCCGCCAACAACGAGGTTCCGCAAAACGAGCGCTTGACCGACGAGCAGGTTGCGCTCGCCGCCCATAGCGTCGAGTGGCTGTGCGGTCGCTCGGGTCACACTGTGTCGGTCGAGGAAATCCAGGACATGGTGGAAGACCAGATTATGGCGCAGGGCCGCTACACCGTGGCGCGCAAGTACATCATCTACCGCTACGTGCAATCCTTGAAGCGCCATTCCAACACGACCGACGACAAGATCCTCTCGCTCATCGAGTGCAACAACGAGGAGGCGAAGCAGGAGAACTCCAACAAGAACCCCACGGTGAACTCCGTGCAGCGCGACTATATGGCGGGCGAGGTGTCCAAGGACATCACGATGCGCTTGCTGCTTCCGCCCGAGGTGGTGCGCGCGCACAACGAAGGCATCATCCACTTCCACGATTCTGACTACTTCGCGCAGCATATGCACAACTGCGACCTGGTGAATCTGGAAGATATGCTGCAGAACGGCACCGTCATCTCGGGCACCATGATCGAGCGCCCGCACAGCTTCTCCACCGCCTGCAACATTGCGACGCAGATTATTGCGCAGGTGGCCAGCTGCCAGTACGGCGGGCAGTCCATCTCGCTCACGCATCTAGCGCCCTTCGTCGACGTTTCCCGCCAGAAGATTCGCCGCCAGGTGCTCCAGGAGATCAACCAGCTCGGGCTCGAGGCCAACGCTGACCGCGTCGCCGAAGTGGTGGAAGGTCGCCTGCGCGACGAGATCCGCCGCGGTGTGCAGACCATCCAGTACCAGGTCGTCACGCTGATGACCACCAACGGTCAGGCCCCGTTCGTCACCGTGTTCATGTACCTGAACGAGGCTCGCTCCGAGGCCGAGAAGCACGACCTCGCCATGATCGTCGAGGAAACGTTGCGCCAGCGCTACGAGGGCGTGAAAAACGAGGCTGGAGTGTGGATCACGCCGGCGTTTCCCAAGCTCATCTACGTGCTCGAGGAAGACAACGTGCGCGAGGACTCGCCGTATTTCTATCTCACGCAGATGGCGGCGAAGTGCACGGCGAAGCGCATGGTGCCCGACTATATCTCCGAGAAGAAGATGCGCGAGATGAAGCTGTCCAAGGGCGAGACGGAGGGCAACGGCGATTGCTACACGTGCATGGGGTGCCGCAGCTTCCTCACGCCCGACCGTTCCGGCAACGGCTACGACAACGTGGCGAACGCGGGCAACTACGAACCGGGCAAGCCGAAATACTATGGGCGCTTCAACCAGGGCGTTGTCACCATCAGCTTGCCTGATGTGGCGCTTTCTTCCCATGGTGACAAGGCGAAGTTCTGGGAGATTTTCGACGAGCGTCTCGAGCTGTGCCGTAAGGCTCTCATGTGCCGCCATAATCGCCTGAAGGGCACGCTTTCCGATGCCGCGCCGATTCTGTGGCAGTACGGTGCGCTTGCGCGCCTTGAGAAGGGCGAGCCGATCGACAAACTGCTCTACGGCGGATATTCCACCATTTCGCTTGGCTACGCGGGGCTCTACGAGTGCGTGAAGTACATGACCGGCCACAGCCATACCGAGGCGGAGGGCACGCCGTTCGCCATGGAGGTCATGCAGCATATGAACGACAAGTGCGCCGAGTGGAAGGCTGAGACCAATATCGACTTCTCGCTCTACGGCACGCCGCTCGAGTCGACCACGTACAAGTTCGCGAAGGCGCTGCAGCGTCGCTTTGGCGTGATCCCCGGCATCACCGATAAGGGCTACATCACGAACAGCTACCATGTGCATGTGACCGAGCAGATCGACGCCTTTGACAAGCTGAAGTTCGAAAGCGCGTTCCAGCGTCTGTCTCCGGGTGGGGCTATCAGCTACGTGGAAGTCCCCAATATGCAGGACAACCTGAAGGCCGTCATCCGCGTCATGCAGTATATCTACGACAACATCATGTACGCGGAGCTCAACACGAAGAGCGATTATTGCCAGGTGTGCGGCTTCGACGGTGAGATTCAGATTGTGGAAGACGACGGCAAGCTCGTGTGGGAGTGCCCTCACTGCGGCAATCGCGATCAGGAAAAGCTCAACGTTGCACGCCGTACCTGCGGTTACATCGGCACGCAGTTCTGGAACCAGGGCCGTACGCAGGAAATCAAGGATCGCGTGCTGCACCTGTAGCGGAAGTATGCTCCTAAGTATTCGGAAGGCCGCCCAAGGGCGGCCTTCTTTCGTTTCGCGATGGGGTAGGCTGGACGGCAGCGAAGTGCTCGGGCGTATTCCAGCGCTTGGCCGAACATGTGCGCCGTTCGCTCGCGGTTCGCCGGTTGCGTTGGGCGGCGCAGCACTCTGCAAAGATGCGCTATTGCTGCGTCGGGGGCGTGGCGCCTGCTGCTTTCTCGACGAAGCCCTCGGCATAAGAGCTCGGCACGACAAGCGAGCCGCCCGATTCGCGCAGGCTTTGGTTTACCAGGTGCATCTGGCGCAGCTTGAAGGCGATTTCGTCGTCTCGGTAGATTTCGGTGGCATCATGGAGCATGGCGGCCACATCCTTCTCGACCTCCGCGAGCACGATGCGCGCGTCCTTTTCACGTTCTGCTTTCGCTGCTGCCGCCATGGCGTTTTGGAGCTCTTTCGGGATCACGATGTCGCGGATTTCCACCGAGATGATGGATATGCCCCAAGGGCTTGTTTTCTCTTCGATCTTGTCGCGGAGTTCCTGGTCCAACTTGTCGCGATGGACGGTTACGTCGGACAAGCTGTTTCTGCCGATCGCGTCGCGAAGTGCTGTCTGCGATGCCATCGATACGGCGTCGTAGTAGTTCTCCACTTCCATGCAGGCTTTTTCAGCGTCCCAAATCATCCAGAATATGGCAGCATCCACATTGACGGGCACAAGGTCTGAAGTCAAAATCTCCTCGGCGCTAAAGCCTGTCAACATCGTGCGCAGGTCTGCTTTGAGTGCGACGTGCTCGATGAAAGGGATAGTGAAATAGGGGCCGGGTCCTGCCATGCGGTTAAATGCGCCTAGGCGCAAGATGACGTCGCGTTCCCATTGCGAGGCGATATGCACCGTGAAAATGGCTATCGTTGCCAAAGCGAATCCGATGCACAGAACCCAGATATTCATTGCGCCGGCAATTAAGTATCCGATAACGGCGACAAGTGCGAACACGATGATGAACACAAACGCCGAAAACACATTCGCAGCGTTGTCGTTCACGTGCCTGGTGCTCGGAGAATTCAAGAACTCGATTTCGGCGGAACGGGCGTTTACAGCTTGTGCGGCAGCGTTTTTCGTCTTGTTGTTAAGAAATCCCATAGTCACGCTTCTCCTCTTCTGCTTCGCGGGACTTGCGCTCCATATCGTCGATGACTGAAAGCATGCGATCGCGGGTCTCGCGATACGTCATGCCCTTCGATCGGTATTGCCTGATGCAGTTTTCGAGCAGGGCGTCGATCGCATCCTCTTCGGATTCGTCGGGCGAAACGTCTCGCTGCACGAACATGCCGCGTCCTCGTACGGACACAATCAACCCAGAAAGCTCGAGGTCGCGATACGCTTTCGTCACGGTGTTGTAATTGATCTTTGCGTCTGCTGCTAACCCGCGTACACTGGGAAGCTGCTCTCCTGGCTTGAGAACTCCCGTGCGGATCAGGTAGGAGAAGCGGTTTCGCAGCTGGGCCCATATGGGCAGGTCAGATGCTTCGTCTACGCGAAATACAACATTGTCTTCATTCGTTTGCAATCTGTCACCTTTTTGGATTGATCTTGTCGTTTTTCGTCGTTTGCGGTCTATGCCGGTATAGCTTCATCAATGGGCCCCGCATGCAATCAGGCAGTACCGCAGGCATAGCCCGCCGAACAAGCATACAAAATCGGATACGGGTATGGTGCGGCATTCCTTGTGCGTTGCCGAGTAGGTTTCAAGTGCGAGGGGCGCCACGATTCCTGCGCCCATTACGCCAACGAGTGCTATGGCCAGCATATTGGGTTCCATCAAAAGATTGACGGACGCGTTTGCCGAGGGGTTGCCAAATGCCGCAAAGGAAAAGATGGCCAGAAAGACAGTTTCTGCAATAAGGCAGGCTATATGGCAAAGTTGAAGCGGCTTGGTCGCGCGCAATAGAAGAGACTGCCCTTGCGTGACCCAGTCAATTAAAAGCACTACGGATACGCCTGACGAAAGAGATGAAAGAACGAATAGGGCGATAATTGACCAATGATTCCAGAAAGGTATGCCGCCTTGGAACAGGAATACTCCCGTATAGGCCATTGTCGCCAGGGCCCCTACGCAACAGAGTATCTCGACGGTGCCTCGTGCGCGTCCGTGAAGCGAAAGGGGGCCTTGCGAGAGCGATACGAGAGACAGCAAAGTTGCCACAAGCGTTTCAATGGCAAGCGTGTAGGCACCGAAGGTGATGACAGTGGGATGAGGACGGAGAAACACCAATAACGCGCGTCCGGGATTCCCCAGATCCCACAGCAGGCAAACCATGGCGAACACGAGCAAGACGACGCCTGCAATATACACACGCCGTCGCAACGCTTCGAATGCGGTCTGCAAACGAGAGGGGCGCTGTGCTCGCCGAAAGAGGAGACTCCACGCAGAGATGACGAAAAGCGCACCTGCAGCCGTGCCACCTAGAAATAAATATGCTATGACCAATGAACCGTAGAGCATGTCCTCGTCTGTTCTCTTCGACCATCGTTATTATCCCACGAAATGATGCAATAGGGAAATACCTATTGACTGATGCAGTGAATCGCAATACTATGACACCAACGAATGGATACGGCTTATTCTGTCGGCCGCGGAGGGGTGCCGTAATTCCATCCGAGGGGTGTATCTCGCGAAAAAGGCGAGCGCTCAAAATCTATTGGGGGTCAGTCCGGAGGGGAACGGCGTAGCGCGCGATCGCTTACCTATCTTCGGCACCGAGGCTGATAGCGAGGTGTTGCAATGATTTCTGAGTTTCCGTTGTTTCTGTTTACGACATTGGCCGGTGTAGCTGCCGGCGCGTATGTGGTGAGTGTTGCTTTTCCAGTGGGCAAAGACGCTAAGAAGACGTGGCTGTTCCCGCTGGTGTGCTTGGTGCTTTTGGCTGTGGGTCTGGCGGGCCTGCCGTTGCACCTGGGTCGTCCCGAGCGTTTGTTCGTCGCGCTCTCGCAGCCTGGCGCCATGATTGCTCAGGAGGCGTACTGGTCGATCGCCCTGGGCGTTATTCTGCTGATCGATCTGGTGATTTCCAAGACGAAGGGATCTTCTCCCCGTGGGCTGCGCATCGTGGGTGGTATTGCCGCATTGGGTCTTATGTTCGTGATGTCTAATGCGTATTTCGTATCCATTGGCGTGTCTGCATGGGCGTCGTGGCAGACGTTCCTGCTGTTTATCCTTGGTGATTTGGCCATGGGTGCTGCGTTGCTTGCTCTTCTCGAGTCCGACCTGATGAAGAACGGCACGTATCTGACAGCTTCTGCCGTATTGAGCGTGCTCGCTGCTGTGGGCGTCGTGCTTGAAACTGTGCACTTCGCAAGCGTCGGTGCGAGCATGGTGCTTTTGATCATTGGTGCTGTAGTCGTGGCTGTTGCCGCCGTCCTGCAGTTCATGGCAAAGTCGGGCAAAATGTCTACCGCAACTGCCGCAAAGGTTGCGTTTGCCTGCGCGTTTGTCGGTATTGCCTTGGCTCGCTACGGTTTTTATGCCGCGTGCGCTCTGTAAGGAAAGGGAGAAAAGATGACTGATATTGCTTCCAGTAATTCCCGCGGCTTTTCCCGCCGTTCGTTTATCGCAGGAGCTGCAGCCCTCACCGCTGCTGGCGTTCTTTCTGGCTGCTCGTCAAACACTGGTGGTTTGGCGCCGCATACGGCGGATTCGTCGAAAGCTGGCACCGAAGAGATATTTTCTGGCTCATGCCGCTCGCAGTGCATCCAGGGTTGTTATTTGAACGTGCACGTGCGTGATGGGCAGATCGTGCGGACGACGGCCGGCCACATCGAAGAGGAGCCTTTTTACGAGCATATCTGCCCGAAGGGTCTGAGCCATCCTGCGCGCGTGTACAGTGCGGGTCGTTTGCAGTATCCCATGCGTCGCGTGGGCGAACGCGGTGCAGGCGAGTTCGAGCGCATCAGCTGGGATGAGGCCATTCAGGAGATAACCGACAAATGGAAAGGTTATCGGGAAGAGTATGGTCCGGAGTCCATCGCGTTTTTCTTAGGGAGCGGAAACACTGCCGTTTTGGGCGGAGGAACTGCCGACGGATCGGTTATGCAACATCTTCAGACTGTTATGGGGGCTTGCAGTGTGCTTCCCGATCGCGATATCGCTTTCCAATCAGCTATGGTGAAAGTATTCGGCCCTGGATCTGCGTTTGTCAGCCCGCTCGAGTGGAACGGCGCGAACCATATTGTCATTTGGGGCTGCAATCCTGCCGTTTCCTGCAAACGCATGATGCATTTTTACCTCGATGCCAAGGATGCTGGCGCGCAGCTTACAACAATCGACATCCAGTACAACACGAATGCGGCAAAGTCCGATTGGTTCGTTCCGGTGCATCCTGCTACCGATGGAGCGCTCGTGTTCGGCATACTGAGCGAGGTCCTGGCGCAAGGCTGGCAAGACACCGAATTTATGCGCGCCCATTCCGAAGCTCCGTTCCTTGTGAAAGAGGACAACACTTTCCTTCGTATGAGCGATTTGGGTGTTGCTCCTACTACGGGGAAAAATGCATATGGCATGGAAGTGACCATCGACCCCGAAGTCGTATGGGATGAAGCGACGCAATCTGCGAAGTCCCATCTGGAAGCCGAAAAGCCGGCGCTCGAGAATGTTCCTGAAGAGGTCGAAGGCTTTAAGGTGCGTCTGGTGTGGGATATGGCTCTCGAGGCTATCGGCAAATGGACTCCCGAGAAGGCTTCTGAGGTTACGGGGGTGTCCGTCGAAGACATCAAACGCCTCGCTCGCATGTATGGTCAGGAAGGCCCAGTGCTTACCGGCATGAATCAAGGTCTGAACCACTACTTCAACGCTATCTATACGTACGATCTCATCTTCTTGCTTATGGTCGTTACCGGCAACATTGGCAAGGAATCCGCTGGTCTCATCTCTGGAGGCGGGAGCTTCGGCATCAGCAACTCGAACGGCTGCATCAATCAGCCGAGCTCTAAGGGCGAAAAGCCTGCTGGACCTGGTCGAAATATCAACTGGACGGCACTGTACGGCATCATTCACGACCAAGAGCTGCTGGGCAAACCGTTCCCTCTGAAGAGCCTGTATTGTTCGTGTACTAACATTGTGTCGAACCAGACCGAGCAGAACGAAACCATCAAGTCGCTCAAGGAGGTTGAGTTCTTGGTTGTCGAGGAGATGACCATGAGCGATACGGCCTTGTACGCCGATATCCTGCTTCCTGCGTGCCATTGGTTCGAGTGCGAGGACTTGCGCGTTCGCTCGTACAATATGCCCTATCTGGTGTACAACGATAAAGCGACTGAGCCTTTATATGAAAGCAAGTCCGACTTCGAGATCTACAAGATGATTGGTTCGGCGATGGGCTTCGAGGACTTCTTCGACTTCTCTGAAAAGGACTACATCTCTTTGTGGCTCAACAGTCCCGTGGCGAAAAAGGAAGGCATCACGTACGATTCTCTGCGTGAAACGAAGATTGCTCGCAACCATCAGCTCAAGGAGAATCCCTTCATGGGCGGCAAGTTCTTCCATCAGAGCGGCCGTGCGAAAATGTGGACGGAAAAGGTCGTTCCTGAATATAACTTGGGCCAGGAAATCGACGAAAGCAAGGAGCATCTGCTTTTCTATTGGGAGCCTGCGCGAGAGGCAAACTTGGAGGCGCCAATCCGCGAAAAGTATCCCTTCTCGGTCCTCGGCGAGCATATGCGTACACGCAACCATACGCAATGGTGGGACGTGGACTACATGAAGGAATACGAACGGCAGCCTATTGCCCGCTTTAACCCCGATGATGCAAAGGAGCTGGGGATATCCGAGGGTGATACCGTGCGTCTTTACAATGACCGCGGTTCGGTAACGTTGCTTGCCACTATCAATTCCGGCCAGGCGCCAAAGACCATCAACTGCCCTCGCAGCTTCCTTACCCGTGAGCATATCGATGGCGACTTCGCCACTATTTCGTTTAACGACTACAACCAAGTAACACGCAATCAGTGCTACTTCGACCAGGCTGTGGCCGTCGAGAAGCTGTAGGAGGATTGATATTATGACTCGATACGGAATGGCTATCGACCTTGAGCGTTGCGTTGGTTGCCAGGCGTGCGCCACGGCATGTAAAATCGCGAATAATCTGCCTAAGAACATTACTTACAACACGGTATATACGAAAACGAGCACCGATCCAGATGATTTTGGCACGGCGGTTGTGCACGGGGCCGTTGCTAACGACAACGCATTCGGCGAATTCCCGAATTGCGTGCTGGAATTCCTTCCGGTGCAGTGCCAGCATTGCGAGAACCCTCCTTGTCTGAGGGTGTGCCCGACGGGTGCGACGAAGAAGCGCGACGATGGGATCGTATATGTGGACTCGTCGCTGTGCATCGGTTGCCGTTCGTGCATGATGGCGTGCCCCTACGATAATGTCCGTTCGATGAACGAGGGGGAGCCCGAGTACTATCTCGATGTCGTGGTGGGAGAGGCCGATGCCCCTATTCACGAGGCAGGCACGGTGGAGAAGTGCACGTTCTGCCACAATTTGATCGACAGGGGAGAGGTTCCGGCTTGCATGCAGCTGTGCATGGGCCGTGCGCGGTATTGGGGTGATTTGGACGATCCGGAGTCGGAGGTTTCAAAAGCTATCGAGGGGCGCAACTATTACAAGCTGCGCGAATCGGTAGGGACTGGCCCTAACGTGTTTTACCTGACCAAGTAACTGTGTTATTCGAGCCGTCGTTTCCCGCAGGATGCGGCGGCTCTGAACCGAACGGAGCGATTCATGAGCGAAAGCGTTGATCGAAAACTGCACAGAGCCGTGGGTCTGTCCGATCTCGCAGCGCTTTTGGCGGCCGGCTTCTCTTTCCCGAATGAGCAGATTGCTCAGGCGCTTTCCGATGGGCGGTTTCTCGCCGATTGGCGCGCGAGCATGATTGATGCTTGCGGGGAAGAATCGGAGGGGGATGCGGACCTGGCGAGTCATTGCGCTGAGGCGTTTGCGGGAGTCGAGCAGGGGCCTCTTCGCCGCGAGTACAGCCGATTGTTTTTAGCGCCAGGCGTCGACGTGCTGGTCTGGCCTTATGAAAGCCCCTTCGTGCACCGCATGATGGGCGCTGAGGGCGATCCGTCGTTGTTCCGAACCCGAATCGCTATGGATGTCGAGCGCCGCATGGCCGAATCAGGTGTGACCACGGTCGATTTGCGTCGTGAGCCTGTTGACAGCATTTTTCACGAATTGGAGTTTTTGGCGCATTTGCATGCTTGCGTGGCGGAAGCTGTGCGGGTCGAAGATGCCGCTGCCGAAGCAGAGTGGCGGGATCGCTTAGATTCTTTTGCCCGTAACCATTTTTTGAAATGGTGTCCTCGTTTCATGTCTGAAGTAAGGAGTCTTAGCCAGTTGGCTGCATATCGGGCTTTGTCCGATATGGGCAAGCGGTACATGTGCGAATTGGCTGCCGAAGTGGGCCTCGAAGCGAGTCTTGCATTGGAAGGCGCTGGGGACGAAACCGTTTCTCCGCGTACTTCCTGAAAGGCAGTTTCATGACATTCTTGATCGTGCTCATATGCGTTGTAGTTGCGGTACTTTTGCTGAAGCCTGCCATTAAGAAGGCACCGGCAATCTGGTATGCTGCTGCGATTGCGCTGGCGCTGCTCTATATAGGGGTATTGCAGGGTTTGCTACCTCTGCCAGCGCCCGTGCGCAATGTGCTGTTCTTGCTATTGCAGAAAGGCACGTTGGCGGTTGCCCTGTTTACTGTGGTGATGTTTGTCGGGGTCTTTCCGCGTGATTCGAAGCCACGCAAATACCTGTCTCCCGTACGGGCGGAGCTTTCCATTATCGCGTGCATGCTGATAGTAGGGCATATTCTCGCATATTGTCTGACCTATGTACCGCGCGTGTTGGGCGCGGGTGTGATCACCCCGTTCGTTTCTGTGGGCTTGGGCGTAGCGTTGGCCGTCACCGTGCTTCTGATTGTTTTGGGAGCCACGTCGTTTAACAACGTGAAGGCTCGCATGAGCTCGCAAACGTGGTTTCGTGTGCAGAAATGGTCATATGTGTTTTTCGGCCTGACCTATGTGCACGTGCTTGCAATGCTTTTGCCGAGCGCTCTCTCTGGCGGCATGACGGCTGCGCAGAGCGTCGTGGCATACACCGTTGTGTTCGGTGCGTACGCAGTGCTTCGCATTGTTCGCGCCATACTGGATCGAAAGCGCGGAGATCTTTTCTAGATTACTCTCTTCCAACTCGGGGGGAGCGTTTCCCCTTCAGCTTCCCCCGAGGCCCCTTCTTCTCTTTGCTGCTTCGCGGGGAAAGCAGCCGTTTTGTTCGCTAAAATGAACGAGCGCAAAGCTGTAGGTTGAATCTGCGGGAAGACAACCGGTTGGAGGAGACGGTGGAAAAACAGGAATCGATTGATGCGTGGTTCGCGCTCGTTCCCGAGCAGGCGAAGGCGACTGCTCGGCGATTGCTCTTAGAGGTTGACAATCTGCGAAGGGAAGAGATTATCTACCCGCCGCAAGGCGACATCTTAAACGCGCTTGCCTATGTAGCGCCTGAAGACGTCCGCGCCGTCATTCTGGGGCAGGATCCCTACCACGGCTCGGGGCAGGCGATGGGCTTGTCGTTCTCGGTACCCAAAGGGGAGAAGCTTCCGCCGAGCTTGCGCAATATCTATAAGGAAATGGCATCTGACCTGGGGTGCAGCATACCTGTGAGCGGTGATTTGTCCGCGTGGGCACAGCAAGGTGTGCTGCTTTTGAACACGACGCTCACCGTGCGGGAGCACGAGGCGAACTCTCACAGCAAGTTGGGCTGGCAAGTGGTCACGACGGCAATCGTCGAGGCGTGCATGCGCTTGCCTCAGCCGGTGGTCTTTTTGGCGTGGGGTCGCCCGGCTATCAAGCTGATCGAGAGCGCAAAGTCGCGCGCGGCGAAGGGCGCGTTCGAGGGTGGCGCTTGCGCTGGTGCTGCGGACTCTGGCGCCGATGACCACGCATCGAGCGGTACCGCCCCCGCTGTTGCCGACTCAAGCGGCTCTCTTGCGGGCGGCGCCCTTTCCTGCAAGTTCATCCTCAAAAGCACGCACCCCTCGCCACTTTCGGCATCGCGCGCGGCTGGCGATCTCCCCGCTTTCTTGGGCTCGCGTCCGTTCTCCCGCGCAAACGATTTGTTGAAGGAATGCGGGGTCGAGCTTATCGATTGGTCGCTTGCTGGCTGATCGCCCAGGTGATTCCGCGCGCCATGCGAAGCGCGGGTTCTTTAAAGTGGTTGCCGGGATTCGACTCGAATTGCGTCGGTACCCCCTTGCTGCGAAATGCGGCTACAACCTCGTCCGTTCCCGTTGCAACGTTGCGCAGAAGTCGGCTTGGGGTCTTCGCTTCCTTGCTGCCAAGCGAGAAATACGCGCAGTCGATTGGACAGGCGAGTGGCGACTCGGCGACAAAGTGCGCGAAATCGGGATACCAAAGCGAGCCCGAAGCGCTTGCGATGCGGGAGAAGGCCGACGAGTTGAGTGCTGTCCAGGTGGCGAAAAGCCCTGCAAGCGAGTAGCCCGCGACGGTGCGGCAGATGCGGGGACTGTTGGGTTTGCCGCATTCCCGTTCGACCTGGGGAATGATTTCTTCTTCCAACAAGCGAAGCTGGTCTTGGGCGCGTCCCGCAAAGGGGACATCGTCGGCAAACAAGCCGGGGCATTTCCAAGGCGTAAGGTCGTCGTTCCAGCAGGCGGGCTTGATGGCGACGAGCGTGAACGGTGGGCAGTCGATGTGCTGGCATTCACTGAGGATGTCAAGGCCGTCGCCGTCGTAAACATGCAGGTAAACGATGTGACTGAGGCAGTTTCCGTCGTCGCCGATACGGTTGTCGCAGTCGATACCGTCGTTGCCGCAGCTGTCGCCGATGTGGCTGTCTCGCATGTTGCGGTTGGCGTCGCCGCCGCCGTCCTCTTCGCCGCCTTCGCCAGCGCGATTGCGCGCATTGCCCGAAGGTTGCGCAGGCCAAACGGTGACGCGCGCCCCTTGAACATCAAACGCGAACAGGGGCGTCGGGGTATATTCGGGACAGGCCGTTCCCACATTCGGGGTCGACGCCTCGCCATCTTTCACGGCAACCACTTTGGCCGAGGAGACGTTGGCGACAAGCGAAATAGAGCTCCCGCCCGCAAGCTCCCTTGCGCCCGCAGGATGATCTACGGGCGCAAGGGTGTCGTGTCTGCCTCGTCCCATCGCCGCCCCCTTAGATGGAGAAGTTGCCGACCTCAGAAAGCTCCAGGTCAGCGTTGCGCTCGCTCGCCCAATTCACGTTCCACGCGCTCGTGAACAGGAGCAGCTTGCGGCCGCGCATGTCCTCGACGCGCAGCGTGTCGCTTGTCAGGTTGAGCTTCGCGATGTCGTAGGTGGAAGGGTCGTTCAAGATCCAGCGAATCTCAGAATAGGGGAGCGCCTGCCTGCGCACCTCGACGCCGTATTCGCTTTTCAGGCGCTGTTCAAGCACGTCGAGCTGCAACACGCCGACGACGCCCACGATGACGCTTTCCATGCCGAAGCCCGGCTCGCGGAAAATCTGGATGGCGCCTTCTTGCGCGAGCTCTTCCATGCCTTTTACGAACTGTTTGCGCTTGAGCGTGTTCACCTGTGTGACGCGCGCGAAGATCTCGGGTGCGAACGTGGGGATTTCGGGGTACTGTACGCGGCATTTACCTGCACAAACAGTGTCGCCAATCGAGAAGATGCCTGGATCGAACAGTCCGACAATGTCGCCCGCGTACGCCTCGTCGACCGTCGCACGGTCGTCTGCCATAAGCGAGGTTCCTGTGGCGAGCTTCAGCTTTTTGCCGCCCTGCATGTGCATTGCGTCCATGCCACGCTCAAACTTGCCCGAGCAGATGCGCACGAAGGCGATGCGGTCGCGATGGTTTTTGTCCATGTTCGCCTGGATTTTGAAGACGAATCCCGAAAACTCGTCGCGCATCGGGTCGACAGGATCGCCCGTGAGGCAGTCGGTGTAGGGAAGCGGCGTGGGGGTAAGACGCAGGAATTCTTTCAGGAACGGTTCGACGCCGAAGTTGGTGAGCGCGCTGCCGAAGAACACGGGGGAGAGCTTGCCAGTGCGCACTGCATCGAGGTCGAGCTCGTCACCTGCGCCGTCGAGCAGCTCGATGTCGTCGATGAGGTTCGCGTGGTTCGCCTCCCCGATAAGGTCGGCAAGTTCAGCGTCGCCGAGCTCGGCCTCGATTTCCGCAACTTTCTTGGTGGCGTTGGCGTGCCCGTCGCCCTCGAAGGCGATGACGCGGCGGGTCTGGCGGTCGAACACTCCGCGGAAGTTCTGTCCGCAGCCGATCGGCCAGTTCATGGGGTAGGTGCCGATGCCGAGCACCGTTTCAATCTCCTCCATGAGGTCGAACGGGTCGCGCGTCTCGCGGTCGAGCTTGTTCACGAACGTGAAGATGGGGATATGGCGCAACGTGCACACCTTGAAGAGCTTCTTCGTCTGCGCCTCGACGCCCTTTGCGCCGTCGATGACCATGACCGCGGCGTCCGCAGCCATGAGCGTGCGGTAGGTGTCTTCCGAAAAGTCCTGGTGGCCAGGGGTGTCGAGAATGTTAACGCAATAGCCGTCATAGGAGAACTGCAGCACCGAGGAGGTCACGGAGATACCGCGCTGCTTCTCGATGTCCATCCAGTCGGACACGGCGTGTTTCGAGCTGGACTTGCCTTTGACCGAGCCTGCGGTCTGGATGCTGCCGGTGTAGAGCAGGAGCTTCTCGGTGAGGGTCGTCTTGCCCGCGTCGGGGTGCGAGATGATGGCGAAGGTGCGCCGTGAGGAAATCTGATCCGTTAGGGTCGACATGCTGGTTCTTTCTCGTGCTCGGAAATGAAATGCCCTGCTCGCGCGGATTGCGAGCGCGGTGCTCGGCGGGCGCACAGGGCGACAAACTCATATTGTACTATTCCCGCGCACGAGGTAGCGCGCATTCACGCAGATGACAAGGGGCCGCGGGTGGAGCGTATCGCGAGGCGGGAAGGCGGGCGATACGCGCGAGGGGATGCGGGCGCGAGTCCGAGTGGCGCGCGGGGGTGCGGACGCGAAGGCGGCCGATGCGCGAGGCGCAATGAGGCGCGGGCCCCCGCGCCGTCGGGTGGCTTATGTGCTAGCGACCTAAGATGCCCTTCACATCGTTAAGGTTGCTTGCAAAGTGGACGTGCTTCAGGCGCTCGGGGGCGGAGAATCCCTTCTCAATCATGAGGTTGATCTGGGCTTTCAGGTGGTTGTAATAGCCATCCAAGTTGTAGATGATGCAGGGCGCGTTCAAGTGCGAAAGCGAGAGCATCGACATGACCTCTGACACTTCCTCAAGCGTGCCTGAGCCGCCGGGGAAGGCGATGAACGCGTCGCCGAGCTCGATCATCTTCGCTTTCCGATCGGCCATGGTATCGGTCACGATGAGCTGCGTGATAGTGTCGAGCTGCACGGCTTGGTCGATGAAGAACTGAGGCTCGACGCCGGTGACCTGGGCGCCTGCGTCGAGCGCGCTCTCTGCGAGAATCCCCATGAGCCCGACCTTCGATCCGCCGTAGACAAGGTTGTTGCCGCTTTTCCCGATCCATGCGCCCAGCTCACGGGCTGATTCGGCGATGGACGGGTCGTTGCCTTCATTTGCTCCCAGGTAGACGGTGATGTTCATGGGTTCCTCTCCGCGTGCTTGTTTGTGTCGAGGAAGATTATAGCGAAGGCGAAGGCAAGCGATGAGGGGCGCGTGGGGAAGCCTACGATGAAGGGCGCACGGCGCGACCCCGCGATTCCCTAAAGGTCTTTCGCCTGGAAGATTCGGATGCTGATAAAACAGCTTGCGGCGTAGATGTCGAGGGCGACGATGATGAGGGCAATGAACAGAGGCCAGCTGTACGTGTCGATCCACGCGAGGACCGATTGCATGACGTCGGGGGCGAGGAAGTTCGTCAGGATGACGACGTCGATACACCCCGCCAGGATGAACACGCACATGAGATAGCGTATTCCCTTCGTGTTGCCGAATTTCACAAGGAATGGTTCGACGATAGCGGCGATGATGAGGACAGCCATCGTGGCGGCGACGCTCGATGAGATAATCTCGATCGGCCCGGCTGCCTCGAAGCCTTCGAGAAAACGGGGAAGCGTCCCGTTGAGCACGATGCCGAGTGCCGAAGCGCAAACGACGACGGCGGCGGCGCATGCCAAGATGGTCGCATAGCGGCTCGTGATGATGTCGCGGCGCGCAAAGGGGAGTGCGGCACGGTAGCGCAGCCAGCCGTTTTGGTCGTCATACCCCATGAGCGAGAACATGATGAGCATCGGTGTCATGGCGCACACGACTGCGGCGGCGCCCGCTGCGCTCTCCATCGTCCAGCATATGAAGACGAACACGAATGCGAGGATGCCGATGAAGCTGAGGACGAAGGTGCGCACAATAGCAAGTTCGGAGAGGAAGGCGGCTTTCATCAGTTGTTTCCTTTCAGGATAAAATGCAGGTAGTCGTCGATGGAGGTGCGGTCGCAGGGCACTTCGGGGAATGCTTCGGCGAATTCGAAGCGGTTGGGAACGAGGACATCGCAGCTGAACTCACGCTTTGCAGCTCGAGCGCCATCAACGCATGCGAGAATCCGTTGTTCCTGTTCAGCTGTACAATGCGCGATACCGGCAACATCGGTTATCTGCTCGCGCGGCATGTCGAAGATGATGCTGCCCGCGTCGATGCCCACCACGCGATCGGCGATGCGTTCCAAATCGCTTGTGATGTGGCTCGAAAGTAGCACGCCGCGATCGCCGGTCGAGGCGTAATCGCGCAGCTCATCGAGCAGCTCGTCGCGAGCGAGCGGGTCGAGCCCTGCGGTCGCCTCGTCGAGGATGAGCAAATCGGCGTCGTGCGAGAGCGCGCAGGCGAGCTGCAGCTTCATGCCCATGCCGCGAGAGAGCGACTTCATCTTCTTCTTCGGCTCGAGCCCAAATCGCTCGATTAGCGCTTCAAAGCACGTGCTATCCCAGGTGGGAAAGGCGGGCGCGATGCATGTCCCCACTTGGGACACCGTAATCTCGGAGGGGTAGGGGCACGTGTCGAACACGACGCCGACGCGGGAGCGAAGCCGCCGCACGTCGGCGTCGGGGGTGTCGGCGGCAAGGGGTTCGCCGAACAGCGCCGCATACCCGGAATCGAGCTTCAAAAGGCCGAGCGCGGCACGTATCAGCGTGGTCTTTCCCGCGCCGTTCGCGCCGACGAGGCCGACGATTTCCCCTGATCCAATGGAGAGATTGGCGTTTCGAAGCGAGAAGGAGTCGCTCACCTGGCGGCTCGCGTCGCGTATCTCGAGAAGGTTTGACATGGGCGTTCCTTTTCCTTTCATCTGGTAGATCGCTTTCACGTGCGCGTTGATCGCGGCTTCATTCGAGATCCTCGGGAGCAACGAGGTCGAGCATGTCGTGCAGCTCGGCCCGTGAAACCCCCAGCTCAGCTGCCTGTTCGCCCGCTTGCGCGAGCAGTTCCTCAACTTGACGCAGGCGCCTTTCGCGTAGAAGCTCGTGGTTCCCCGCGGCTACGAAGCTGCCCTTTCCCTGCACGGTTGCGATAAATCCTTCGGCCTCCAAGTCAGAGTACGCGCGCTTGGTGGTTATCACGCTGACGCCGAGGCCGTTCGCGAGCGCGCGGATGGAGGGAAGTTTCTCCCCGCTTGGAAGCGAGCCCGACAGAATCTGGGCTTTCATCTGCGAGGTTATCTGCTCGTAGATGGGCTTGTCGCTCGAGTTGGATAGGATGATGTCCACGGTGAGTCCTTACGTGTGTATATCTGGTAAGCATAGTATATATACACTATACACAGTTACACAAGCACGATTTTGGACTTTTCTGAAATTTGATGAAAGGGCCAAGCTGGCTGCTCGAGTGCAAGTCCCACGCTAGTTGACGCGCCCCTCGGTCTCAGATTGAGATCGCTCGCGCATGACCTGGGGTAACGTGGCGCTATGGATTGCAGCTTCTGCAGGGCGTGTATCCCTCGTCGATCAGCGTCTGACGCAACCCGGTGAACTCCTCTTTGTTGGAAGGGGACATGGACTGCACGCTGTCGCACTCGGGACGATGGAATTTGTGGCTCCTCTTGTTCAGAATGTACGTTTGCTGTTCGGTGGTGCTCGCGGAAGAAGACGAGTCGCCGCTCGTTTTCGCGTCCGAGGAACCGGATGGCGCCGCCTGCGTGCTGCTGCTTGTATCTGATGATCCGCTCGTGCCCGAAGCGCCCGCCTCGCCCTTGCTCGCCGCATATTGAGAAAGCGCCGCGTCGGTGCCCGTGCCGCGGGTCGTGGTTGTCTCACCCTTGGTCTTCACGGCGGGAACCTCGCTCGACTCCCAGTTATCGCCCGTCACGTAGTCGATTTTCACGCCGGGCTCCACGTTGTAAACGAAGACGTTGAAGCGTATGGTCTGCCCGCCGTCTTCCACAGATTCCGCTTCCATCTGAACCCCTCGCGCCACCAGGTCGTTCGCTGCAAAGAGCGGGGTCACGCGATAGAGGACATGGTTGTTCGTGCGGCGGACGTAGTTGCCCACCAAATCCTCGTAATAGGTCATCCCCACGGCGTTCATCGTGTGCGTACCGGTGATGAGGTTACGCTCGTTGGCGTCCTCGCCGCACAGCTGGTGCGCAATGAGATGGCTGCGGTTGTAGAGCATCTCGTGGTCGACGAAGCTGTAGCGATGCTGGACCCAGCCCGAAGGGTGAACCTGCGAGATGTCGCCGCGTTCGGCATTGGAGACGGTCTCGGGTCCGATAAGGCCTGCCGCCGTGCCGCAGCGCCCCTCGAAGTCGAGCTCGCTGAATTCCATGAACGATCCGCGCGCTGCGTCATCGGCGGAGAATCCAGGCTGTCCCTTGTTGACGTCGATGCAGAGTGCGCCTGAGTACTCGGGGATATCGGATAGCTTCGCGGCGGCACTGCCTGCGGAAACTTGCTGCGAGCTTGCTGCGATATTCCCGTTTTCGGTACTTTCGATGCCTGCGCACCCGCTAAGCGAGGGAAGGCACAGGCTCATTGTCAGAAGCAGGGAGGCAAGCGTGCGGACAAGGCGCTCGCGTGCGGGGGAGGTGGTTTGCTGCGTTTGCAAGGGGACGTCCTTCCGTCAACGGGGCATGTCGTGAATGGCACGCCGCTGCCTCATGATACCCGATACAGGCCACCCGAACGCGAGGGCTGTTCGCGGTTTCTGCCCTCGCTTCTCGTTTGCGTTGCAAGCGGCGGCGAGGGGCGCGAGAGGCGTTTCGGAAAACTCTTCCAGTTGGGCTTCGACTGTCCGAAAGCATGGACAGACTGGTTCGTACGCACGTTCTACAATGGCACCAATCGAGAAAACGACGGGAGGCACACGCATGGCATTGCAAGGCGCGCATCAGCTCTTTGGCGACACGGACGAATCGTCGTGTGTTCCCGATGCGGCGTGCGCGCTCGAAAGGTCGGGTGCGCGCGGGGCATCGGATGAGCCCGCCGTGCCCGATGCGGCGTGCGCGATTGGAATGCTGGGCGAGGCTTGCAAGCTCAAAGCGTCGTGGATGCTGGATGCACCGTCTTCTCCCGAGGTTTTCCCCTTGGGCGATTATTTGGCTGACGCTTTTATAGCCTGGGATTTCTACGCTGACGCGCCGATTCCCGATGCGCCTTTCGTCCTGCGTTTCTCCGAAGGAGATCTCGTGGCATATCGGGCGCTGGACGGCGAGCTTGCTGTCTGGGCGGGAGCGGTGGACACCTCGCTTCCGCCTGCCAGTTTGCGGCGCGACATCGAAGACCGCTGTCCCGCGTGGGTCGTTGCGGGACCCCTCTCTTGCGCGTTTGGCCAGCGTGCTTGCCGGGTTTTCCGCGCAGCAAAAGATGAATACGTCATCGAGCTGGAAGAGTGCAATATCTGTCTATTGCTTGAGGGCAGCATGGTTCAAGCCGCTGTCTGCGAGCCGAGGATGTTGGCGGCAGCTGCTTACTCTTCGAGGAGGAAGCGCAGGTAATCGCGGTATTCCTCGACGAGGCTCTGCGGGGCCGCGATGCTCACGGCGCGGCCCATGCTTGCGACCCAACCGAAGAATTGCTGGCTCTTGCACACCTTCACCCGCGCCCGTACCTGCTGCCCGTCGAAGGGAAGGAAGGTCGCGCCCTTGCCGAAGCGGTCAGTGATGATCTCGACCTTGTCGGGGTCGACGGTCAGCTCGCAGGCGACCTCCTCGCCGTTAAACCGTCCGAACATGACGACTTTCCCCTGGTCGAAGGCGTAATTGGCAATCTCTTCGTTGCGGGTGGCTGGCGTATCTCGCTCGACGCTCACCTTCGCCATGCGGTCGAGCCGGTACTCGGTGAGATTGGCGTGGTGGTCGTTCCATGCGGTCAGGTAGTAGAACCCGTCGTCGTAGGAGATGGCCACGGGGGTTACCTCGTGGCGCTTGCCCTCGCGCGTTTCGTGGGGCTTGCCGTCTGCGCCGATCTTGCGGTAGGCGAACGCTACTTTGCAGCGCAGGCGAAGGGCCTCGTGGATGGCGTCGACGGTCGAGAGCACGCTCTCGCTTTTCGACTTGATGCGTCCTTCGACGTGGATGCGGCGGTCGAGAAGCGCCTGCTCGCGGTTGGTGGCGAGTTGCTTGATGTTGGTGATGAGCATGCGAGCCTGCCGCTCGGTGATAGCGCGGCACGATTGAACGGCGTCGACCATGAGCATGAGCTCTTCAAGGGTAAAATCTCGTCGTTCGATGGCATATTCCACGGGGTTGCGCTGGTAGGTTTTGATGTCGATATCGAAGTCGCGCAGCGTCTTGATGTCGTCGTAGATGCTTTTGCGTTCTGCAGATATCCCATACGAAGCAAGCCGCTCGATAATCTGCGTCATGGAAAGGCCGTGCTCGGCGTCGGTTTCCTCCTGAAGGATCTTCCAGAGATAGAGAACCTTGAGCTTCGCCTTGCTGTTGTACGCCATAACAGTCGCTTTCTCGAGGGGCGCAATAACGATATGCTCCCTTATTGTAGCAGATGGGAAGAAGAGTGTCCCATAGTTTCCGTGTCCGATAGTACGGACAGGCATATTTTGTCGGCCTGATAGAGTGACAACTACATTGATAAGGGACTGAAGAGGAGAAGGAAAGGATGGCTTCGATTATGAGCTCGAGTTCTCGTTACGTCGCGGATTTCAACGTTGCTGGCATGCGTTACTGGGATGGCGCAAAGGTGATTTCCAAGCTCAAGCCGGGCAAGAGGCTGCGTCTTGTCGCGGAGCCGCACAATCCGGCGGATCCCAACGCCGTCGCCATCTATCGCAAGGACGTGAAGCTCGGCTACATTCCCCGCGATCAGAACGACCTTGCAGCCCAGTTGTTGCGCTTTGGCCACGACGGCGTGCTTGAGTGCCGCATTCTTAAGGTTGACAAAAAGGCTGAAACCTGGAATCAGGTTCGCGTCGGGCTTTACATGACCGACAAGGTGAAAGGGGATTAGCGCAAAGCGAGGCGAGCTGTTCGGGAGAGGGCTTTTGGCGGGTTCCGAAGGCTCTCGGCGGCATGCCTGTCTTCGGTTTTCTTGGGACGACCACTTGATTGCGTTGACGGCGCCCTATAATGTCTGCAGGAATATACACGCAACCAAGGAGGTTCATCATGGAGAAGGAACTGTTCGATTACGTTGCCGAGCGCGCGGGCATCCTCGCCACTGCCGACACGAGCAAGCAGGAAACCAAGGACGCGGCTGCTGCCTGGAAAGATGCTGTTGCCGCCGATAGCAGCGACGCTGCGGTTGAGGCTGCGACCACCAAGCTGCTCGACTTCCTTGAGGGGCGTCCCACCACGATTGATGGCGTTATCGCGTTCGCCCAGGGCCCGGCGAAGGAAATGATGGGCGAAGAGGTCGCCGCCAAAATGCTCGAAGCGCAGCTCGCGCGCAAGGGAGCGGGCGCCAAGTATTGCAATTGCCCCTCCTGCGCCGCCGCCTCCGAACTGCTCGCGAAGTTCGGCCGCATCGAGCTGTAATACATCTCACGTCGCAAACTATGCATCGAGCGCGCGGGTCCTTCAAGGTCCGCGCGCTTTTGCTTTGGCGCACGATAGGCGCACGATAGGGGGCATGCATGCGAAAGCGCGAGTTCGAAACCGAGCGCGGGACACTGCGTTATTGGATGTCGGAAGACGACGAGGAAACGGCGCAGCTTGTCTTCTTGCAAATGCAAAACAGGCCGCGTGTGCGAGACACGCGGCCTGTCGAGTGCGCCTCGCAGCTATCTGCGAGGCGGTTTGTCTGAGGGGCGAAGCTTGGCCTAGATACCGCGGCGAAGCACTACACCTCTAGATGCTTGAAAGCCTCGGGAACTTCCTTGTAGCCCTTCGATTTCACGGCGCCGATGATAAGGCCGATGACGAGCCACACAACGCCGACGATGTAGGTCATCGTCTCGAAGCCGGTGAACACGTACAGCAGAATTGCGATGCCGATCCAGGGGCAGATGAGGTATTTCACGATGTCGCCAAAGGTATTGCGCTTCTTCTCGCGGATGAAGAAGAACAGGAACACAGCGAAGTTCAGCAGAATGAACGATGCGAGGGCGCCGAAGTTCACAAGTCCAGCCAGCTCGGTCATCTTGTCGCCCATCGGGATGGACAGGCACAGCGTGACGACGCCCAGGAACACAGCGGAGAACCAAGGCGTCTGGTACTTCGGATGCACCTTACCGAACGCACGAGGAATCACGCCGTCGCGGCCCATGGAGTACAGCAGACGGGAAGACGCCATCTGGGCGTTCATGATGTTGGCGATGCCGATAGCAATAATATTGATGACGAGCATGATCTTGTAGAAGACCGGGCCTCCCACCAGCAGAACAGAGTCGAAGAAGCCCATATCGGGGTCGGTGTTCGCCCAGTCTGGCTGCACGATGGCGGCGATGTAGGTCTGCGCAACGAACACGACGATGATGGCGCACAGGGCGATCAGGATGCCGCGGCCAATGTTCTTCTCGGGCTCGCGGGTTTCCTCGGCGAGCGTGGACATGCCGTCGAAGCCGAGGAACGAGAGCGCGGCCAGAGAGATGCCGGCGGCGATGAAGTGAGCGTCGACCTGGCCTTCCTGGTAAATCGGGTCGAGGACGAAGGAGCCAGCGCCGCCACCGCCCAAAACGAAGTTGCAGCCGAGCGCGATGAACGCGATAACGGCCAGCGCCTCGATGATGAAGATGACCCAGTCAACGCCGCGGCTCATCTGGATGCCGCGAATATTCACGAATGTGTTAAATGCGATGAACACCACGGCCCACAGCCATGCCGGGCTGTTGGGAATCAAAGCGGTGCCCCAGTTCATGACCATGACGATCAGCAGGGACGGAACCAGGATGTAGTCCAAAAGAATCAGCCAGCCGGCGATGAAGCCGACATGCGGGTTGATGCCGCGCTGCACGTAGGAGTATACGGAGCCCGCAATGGGGAATCTACCGGACATGCGCATGTAGCTCATGGCGGTGAACATGATTGCCACAAAGCCGATGATGTACACCAGCGGCGTCATACCATGGCTGTTTAGCTGGATAGAGCCGAAGATAGATTGCGGAGCGATGATGACCATGAATAGAACGCCGTACATCACAACGTCCCACAGCCCCATTCCGCGTCGCAGTTCCTGCTTGTATCCGAACTGCTCGATGTTGTCCCCGGCGTTAGCTTTTGCCGGAGTCTTTTCTGCTGCCATTCCCTGTCCTTTCCTCCTCTATGGGAAAACAAGCATTGCGCAGGGCTAGAAGCTCGCCTCCCAGCTCTGAGCAATAGGGTAGACTTTAGCACGATAAAGCAATGGATTGTTAACTAAATAGCGAAATGGCTGCCGATTCGAACGGAACGGCAGCCATTTCTTCGTGAGTGGTAAGTTTTTGCGCTCTCGGCCTTCCTCAGCGTGCGCTACGGAAGCGGAAAACCTTACGGTTGGGGAATCAGTACGGGGAACTGCGGCAGCTTCGGAGTGCCGATGCGCAGCGACACATCGACTTCGCACGGCTCGCAGCCTTGGTTCACTTCGACGTCGCTTTGCACCGACATGTACATGTAGGTTTCCACGGCATCCCAGCCCGTGACGCGCATCAGCAGGCGCTGCAGCTCCTTCGAGCCGTTCATGAGTGCCTGCTCGTAATGCTCGCCGCAACTGTTCACGTACCACTTGCCGCCCTCGCCGAAGGTTTCGAGCACCGGCCAGTTCAGATCGAAGTTCTTCACCAACTGGACGCGGCAGGTGATTTCGGCCGGAATCTCGATGCCGGTGCCGCACAGCTCGGCGTCGCCCATCGTGGCGTGCACGTCGCCCATCTGCAGGAGCGCGCCGGGGACGCGGACGGGGAAGTACAGACGCGTGCCCTTGGTGATCTTCTTGTTGTCCATGTTGCCGCCGTGGCTGCCGACGAAGCCGTCGATGACGTCGGGGCCGGAAGGCGCCGTGCCAATGACGCCGATCATCGGGTCGATGGGGAAGCTGACCTCGTTGAACGTGGCCATGCCGTCTTTAATGGGAATCTTTTTGGTGCGATAGCCCGTCGTTTCGAAGAGCGGGCCGCAATGGTCGTCGGTGGCGATGGTTCCCTCATCGGTGACTTCCACGTCGAAGATGTCGACGACGAGCACGTCGCCGGGTTCCGCACCTTCGATGTAGACGGGGCCGGCGGCGGGATTTGCGAAGCCGTAGGAGTAATCCAGGTCGGCCATCGTCGTCTGCTCGTCGGGGATGCGGTTGCTGAAGCAATCGAGCGTCTTGAACAGCAGCACTTCGCCCGGCTTGGCGGTGGCGCATGGCTTGTTGTCTTTCGAGAACACGGTGACCTGGTCGGTGATAACCTGCATGATGCTCATCCTTTCGTTGATTGCATGGCATCGTGAGGTTGTGCCGCGGGGCTACCGAGGGCTTTCCGCTTGCGACGCCGATGCCGATGAGGCGATTCTACACCTTATCGGCATCGCGGCGCGTATCGCCTCGGCGTGGGACGGGGTCGGGCGGAGTTGGGGGCCGCTTCGCCCGCAGCCCCGTGACGCAAAACGCCCGGGGCGTGTCGGGTTCAACCGACCTGCGCCTCGGGCGTTCGCGTTGATTCTCGAAAAGTCGTTCGCGGAGGTTTGGGGACACGCGGCAGAAGCAGCTTACGGGCGCTGGCCCATGCCGCCTTCGAGCGTGATGGTCTCGCCGCTCATGAACTTGAAGTCGGGGCCGCAGAGCTGGAGCACCGCACGGCCGATCTCGGTCTCGACGTTGCCGTAGTGGCCCATCGGCGGCATGTGAACGTTGGCCTCGTAGGCCTCGGGGTATTGCTCCTTGAAGTTCTCCAGGGCGGCGGTCCACGCAAGCGGGCACACGATGTTCACGTTGATGCCGTCCGGGCCCCACTCGGTTGCCGCGACGCGCGTCAGGCCGCGGATTCCCTCTTTGGCGGCCGCGTAGGCGCACTGCCCGTAGTTGCCGAACAGGCCGGCGCCGCTTGCGAAGTTCACGACGGAACCCTTCGTCTCCTTAAGATGTGGGTAGCACGCCTGCATGTAGTAGAAGGCCGCGTAGAGGCCGGAGTAGATGGCGAGGTCGAACTGCTCGGGGGTGTGGTCGGCGAGCGTGACGCCCGACGCGGACGCCTGCGCGTTGTTCACAAGGAAATCGATGCGCCCGAACTTGGCCATCGCCTCGTTAACGACGCCCTGCGCAACCGCCTTGTTGTCGGCGGAGGCGTTGATGTCGGCCTGCGCGATTAGCACTTCGATGCCGTAAGCGCTCTCGAGCTTCTCCTTTGCGGCGTCGAGTTTCTTCTCGTTGCGGCCGGTGATGACGAGGTTCGCGCCCTCCTTGGCGAACGCCGTGGCGATGCCGTAGCCGATAGAGCCGGCGGAGCCGTCCTTGAGCGCTGCGAAGCCGGCGCCCGTGACAATGGCCGTCTTTCCACTGTAGAAGCCCATGGGTCCTCCTTATTGATGGGGATTTCCCCTGCAATTGGGGATATGGGCCGATTCTAGTCATATGTGGCCTGCGAGGTAACAAACAATTCCTGCGTGTACGCCCAGCGGTAGATTCTGCCCGTCATGCGTGTTGGGGCGATGGGGGCGATAGCGCGTGCTGGCAAGAGAAGGGGCTGCGAGGGGCGAGGCGGGCAGGGTGTGCTTGCGCGGAGGAGGAAGGAAGGGGGAAGGTGCCGCAACGGGTGATAACGGTGCGCTTGCAAACCCCTATACCGCTGATGGCCGCAGACTCCCGCTTCGGCGATTGGGGTTTGCGGGCTTTCATAGCGTAATGGTAGGGTGAGGAAACCGTGATGACGATGCATGCCATACACGTGTCACATCTTATCACATTTCATCACTTAAACGATGAGGGGGTCATATGGCAAGACTATCGGTCGCGCCACGTGCCAAAGACGACGCCAAGTTCGCAACGTTTTTGGACGAGTACGAGCGCAGGGTGGAGGCCACGCCGCCTGGCATGTGTGCAGTGGCGATGCAGCTCGACCTACTGCGTGCGGGCGGATGCCAAACGTGCGGCAAATGCGTGCCGTGCCGCGAGGGGATAGCCCATATCGAGACACTGCTCGAGGAGGTTCTCGCGTTCGACGTCGAGCCCGATGTGCTCGACGAGATCCGCGCCCAGGCCACGGTCGTGCGCGACACTGCCGATTGCGCTATCGGCTGGCATGCGGCCGAAGTGCTCCTTGCGGGCCTCAACACGTTTAAAGAAGAGTTCGAAAGCCACGTCAAGCAGGGAAAATGTCGCGAAGGCGTCGCACAGACTGTGCCGTGCGAAACGTTGTGCCCGGCACACGTGAACGTGCCGGCCTACATCGCGCTTGCGGGCTCGGGCGATTACGCCGGGGCGATCGGCATGATTCGCAAGGACAATCCGTTCCCCACGGCGTGCGCGTTCGTGTGCGAGCATCCATGCGAGAATCGCTGTCGCCGCACGCTCATCGACGCCCCGATAAACATTCGCGGCATCAAGAAGTTCGCGGTGGACCAGCTCGCCGCCGATAAGGTGCCAACACCTGCCCCCGCCGCGCCCACGGGCAAGAAAATCGCCATCGTGGGTGGCGGCCCCTCTGGCCTGACCTGCGCATACTTCTGTGCTCTTATGGGACATGAGGTGCACGTGCTCGAGATGCGCAAGCAGCTCGGCGGCATGATGCGCTACGGCATCCCGGCGTACCGCTTCCCGCGCGAACGCCTCGACGAGGACATTCGCGCCATCGTGTCGGCGGGCAACGTCACTGTGCACACGGAATGCCGCATCGATGCTGAGGGCATGCGTCGTCTTTCGGAAGAATACGACGCTGTGTATGTGGCCATCGGCGCCCAGGGCGGCAAGACCCTAAAGCTCGATGGGGCCGACGCTGAGGGCGTGATGAGCGCCGTCGACCTGCTCACCAAGATTGGGGACGACGAATACCCCGACTTCACGGGCAAGAACGTGGTGGTTGTCGGTGGCGGCAACGTCGCCATGGACTGCGCGCGCACGAGCGTGCGAGCCGGTGCCGCGAGTGTGACGGTCGCCTATCGCCGCCGTCTCGAGGATATGACGGCGCTGCGCGCGGAGATCGACTCCGCCATGCAGGAAGGCGTCGAGATGATGACCTTGCAGGCACCCGACCATATCGAGGTCGAAAACGGCCAGGCCGTGGCGCTGTATACCCAGCCGCAGTTCATCGGGCCCGTGAAGCGCGGCCGCCCGGCTCCGCAGAAGGCGGACAAACCGCTTGTGCGCGTACCTGCCGACGTGGTGCTCATCGCCGTGGGCCAAGACATCGAGAGTGCGCCGTTCGAGGAGGCGGGCATGCAGGCCGATCGCACATACTTCGAAGCCGACGATGGCTTGAAGTCGGTGGGGTCGCTCGACAACGTGTTCGTGGGCGGCGACTGTCAGGTGGGTTCGAAGACCGTGATCATCGCCATCGGCGCTGGCAAGGTGGCCGCGCGTAACATCGACGATTACCTGGGGTTCAACCACGAGCTCGATTGCGACGTCGAAGTTCCTCCCGCCGCGGCGAACTGGCGTCAGCCTTGCGGTCGCGTGAACATCGTGGAGCGTCCCGCGCGCGAGCGCAAGGGAGACTTCGATGCGGTCGAGGTGCAGATGTCGGCCGAAGAGGCGTTCCAGGAAGCGCGTCGCTGCCTGCGCTGCGATCATTTCGGCTGCGGTGTTCTTGACGAGGGAAGGGTCCAATATGTGTAAGGTAACCATCGACGGCATGGCCGTAGAGGTCCCCGAAGGCTCCACCATCTTGGACGCCGCGAAGCTCGCCGGCGTCGACATCCCGACGCTGTGCTACATGGCGAAGATCAACGAGATCGGTTCGTGCCGCGCGTGCGTGGTCGAGGTCGAAGGGCAGGACGGCCTGGCCGCCGCCTGCAACACCCCCGTGTTCGACGGCATGTCCGTGCGTACGGCGACCCCGCGCGCCATCTCTGCCCGCCGTCAGAACGTGAAGACTATTCTCGCAGGTCATCGCAGCGAATGCACCACGTGCAAGCGCAGCGGCACCTGCGCGCTGCAAAATCTCGCGAACTCGCTCGGCGTGGCGGACCTCGAGCGCGACCCCGTGTTCGCCTTCGAAGCGTGGGATGGGGAATTCCCCTTGCAGCGCGACGCCACCAAATGCATCCGCTGCATGCGCTGCGTCGCCGAATGCGCCAAGGTGCAGCACTGCTCGGTGTGGGAGATGTCCGGCCCCGCCTCCTATCGAGGCGTGCGGGTTGCCGACGGTGCGCACATCGCCGATGCGGGCTGTGCTCTCTGCGGCCAGTGCATCACCCATTGCCCGACGGGCGCTCTTACTGCGCGTGACGACACTGGCAACGTGCTCGCGGCGCTTGCCGACCCTCAGACGATAACAGTGGTCCAGGTCGCTCCCGCCATCCGCTCGGCGTGGGGCGAGGGCGTGGGCCTTGCCCGCGAGCAGGCTACGCAGGGCCGCATGGTCGCCGCGCTGCGTGCACTCGGCTTCGACTACGTCTTCGACACCGACTTCGGCGCTGACCTTACCATCATGGAGGAGGCGAACGAGTTCATCGAGTGGGTCAAGGGAGGCAAGCCGCGGCCCATGTTCACGAGCTGCTGCCCAGGTTGGGTGCGCTTTGCCAAGCTGCACTACCCGCAGTTTGCCGCGCAGCTCTCGTCGAGCAAGTCGCCGCACCAGATGCTGGGTGCCACGGCGAAGGCGCTTCTGTTCGAGCAAGCTGCCGAACAGGGAAAACGAATCTTCGTCGTCTCCGTCATGCCGTGCGTCGCCAAGAAATACGAGGCGGGTGTCCCGCAGCTGTCCTCGGAGGCCGGCCAGGACGTCGACGCCGTGCTCACCACGCGCGAGTTCGATCGCATGCTGCGCATGTTCAACGTGGACTGTGCCGCGCTGCCCGAGCAGAAGTTCGACGACCCGCTGGGAACCTCGACGGGCGCGGGAACCATCTTCGGGCGCACGGGTGGCGTGATGGAGGCAGCGCTTCGTTCGGCGGCGTTCTTCCTTACGGGCGAAAACCCCGACTTCAGCACGTGCGACACCACGGCAGCGACGCCCGATAAGCCCTGGGTCGACAAGACGCTCGAGATTGCGGGCATGCAGCTTCGCATCGCCATCGCGAGCGGCCTGGAGAACACATCGGCGCTGCTCGATGCGCTCGAATCGGGCGAGGCGAGCTACGACTTCGTCGAGATCATGGCCTGCCCAGGCGGCTGCGTGGGCGGCGGCGGCCAGCCGATCGCCTTCAACCAGGAGCTCGCGCGCGAGCGTGCTGCGGTGCTCAACTCGCTCGACGGGGCCGACGTGCTGCGCTACTCGCACGAGAACCCCGACATTGCGGCGCTCTACGAGAGACTCTATGAGCATCCGCTTTCCGAGAAGGCCGAGAAGCTGCTCCACACCGATCAGCTTACATGGGATATCTAGGTGCCCCACGACTTACATAGCAGTGGAGCCGATGAGGGGCTCGCGCTCCTCATCGACAAGCTGTGCCGCACCCGCTCACTTTCGCTTGGCGAATACGAGCGGCTCATCGCGCAGCGCACGCCCGGCACGGCCCGTGAGCTTGCGAGTCGCGCCGATGCCGTGCGCAGACGGGTATACGGCACGAAGGTGTTCACCCGCGGGCTCATCGAGGTGTCGAGCTTCTGCAAGAACGACTGCCTGTACTGTGGCATTCGTCGGTCGAATGCAACGGCGCGCCGCTACCGCCTTTTCGCCGACGAGATCGTCAAATGTGCGGACACTGGCTACGACCTGGGGTTTCGCACGTTCGTTTTGCAGGGTGGGGAAGACCCCTTCTTCGCCGATGACGTGCTGTGCGGCATCATCGGTCGGATTCGGGCGGCGCATCCCGACTGCGCGGTCACGTTGTCGTTCGGCGAGCGAAGCCGCAAAAGCTACGAGCGCCTGCATGAGGCGGGCGCCGAACGTTACCTGCTGCGCCACGAGACGGCAAGCCCTGCGCTCTACAGGCGTTGGCACTCCCCCGAGATGTCGCTCGAGAACCGCATGCGCTGCCTGTCCGACCTGCGCGAAATCGGATATGCGGTGGGTGCCGGCTTCATGGTGGGCGCACCGTTCCAAACTGCGGCCGACCTTGCATGCGACCTGCAGTTTATCGAACGGTTCCAGCCCGAGATGTGCGGCATCGGCCCGTTTGTCCCGCACCACGCGACGCCGTTTTCCGCCTTCGCGCCAGGCACGGCGGAACTCACGTGCTATTTGCTGTCGATCATCCGGCTCATCAAGCCGAATGTGCTGCTTCCCGCGACCACGGCGCTCGGCACGATCGTTCCCGATGGGCGCGAGCGGGGAATCCTTGCCGGCGCGAACGTCGTGATGCCGAACCTTTCGCCGGTGGCCCATCGCAAGGACTACGACCTGTACGACAATAAGATATGTACGGGTGAAGAGGCTGCGGAATGTCGCGGCTGCCTGGGCGCGCGCATGCTGTCGATCGGCTACGAGCTCGTTGTCGATCGCGGTGATATGGCGCCCCTGCCCGAGGCGTGATCGCCGTCGGGCGCTTGAAAGCACGAAAGAAAGAAGGACCCTATGGGGTATTCGTATAACCCGAAATCGCTCTGCGCCGATGAGTTCATCAACGACGAGGAAATCTTGGAGACGCTCGCCTTTGCCGACGCGCACAAGGACGACGTGCAGCTGTGCTACGACATTTTGGAGAAGTGCAAGCCCCACTTGCACCCGGCAAGCGAACACGGCGCCATGATCACCCATCGCGAGGCGAGCGTGCTTCTGGCCTGCGAGGACGCGGGGGTGAACGCGGCCATCAAGCAGCTTGCGCACGACATCAAGCAGGCTTATTACGGCAACCGCATCGTTTTGTTCGCGCCGCTGTACCTGTCGAACTACTGCGTGAACAGCTGCCTGTACTGCCCCTATCACGCCAAGAACCGCGAGATTCCGCGCCGCAAGCTCACGCAAGACGAGATTCGCGCCGAGGTCATCGCGCTGCAGGACATGGGCCACAAGCGCCTTGCCATCGAGGCGGGCGAGGACCCGAAGCACAACCCCATCGAGTATATTTTGGAATCGATGGACACCATCTATTCCATCAAGCACAAAAACGGTGCCATCCGCCGCGTGAACGTGAACATCGCCGCCACGACGGTGGAGGAGTACCGCATGCTCAAGAAGGCCGAGATCGGCACGTATATCCTGTTCCAGGAGACGTACAACAAGGAAGGCTACAAGCGCCTGCACCCGACGGGGCCGAAAAGCGATTACAACTGGCACACCGAGGCGATGGACCGCGCCATGGAGGGCGGCATCGACGACGTGGGCTTGGGCGTGCTGTTCGGGCTCGAGAGCTACCGTTACGAGTTCGCGGGCCTTATCATGCATGCGGAGCACCTGGAAGCCGTGCACGGCGTGGGCCCGCACACTATTAGCGTGCCGCGCGTGAAGCCCGCTATGGACATCGACCCCGACGTGTTCGACAACGGCATTCCCGACGAGATGTTCGAGAAGATCATCGCGCTCATCCGCATCACGGTGCCCTACACGGGCATGATCATCTCCACGCGCGAGAGCCAGGCGGTGCGGGAGCGCGCGTTGCGCTACGGCATCAGCCAGATCTCGGGAGGAAGCCGCACGAGCGTGGGCGGCTACACCGAGCAGGCGCGCCCGCACGACACTGAGCAGTTCGACGTGAGCGATCAGCGTACGCTCGACGACGTGGTCTCGTGGCTGATCGACCAGGAGCATGCGCCCAGCTTCTGCACGGCGTGCTACCGCGCGGGGCGCACGGGCGACCGGTTCATGAGCTTCTGCAAGAGCGGGCAAATCTTGAATTACTGCCACCCCAACGCGCTCGTCACGCTTGCGGAATATCTGACGGATTACGCCAAGCCCGATACCTCCCAAAAGGGCTTTGCGCTCATCGAGCGCGAACTGCTCAAGGTCGAGGACGAGAAGCGGCGCCGCCAGTGCGCTGAGGCGATTTCTGCGGTCGTGCACAAGGGCGAGCGCGATTTGCGCTTCTGATTTGCGGTTCTAGCGAGGTTTTCGCGCGGTGCGGAAGGCGTGCTGCGATAGCAAGGCGAAAGGATGGCTCCAACATGGGTTTGAACGAGACGCCTTCAGGAGAGCGCGTGCGGATCGGGTTCTTCGGCGTGCGCAATGCCGGCAAGTCGAGCCTGGTGAACGCGGTGTGCGGGCAGCAGGTGGCGCTTGTGAGCGATGTCGCCGGCACCACGACCGACCCGGTGCGCAAGGCTATGGAGCTTCTGCCGCTGGGGCCGGTCGATATCGTGGACACCCCTGGTATCGACGACGTCGGGGAGCTGGGCGCGCGCCGCGTCGAGCGCACGCGCGAGACCCTGCGCACCTGCGACGTGGCCGTGCTCGTGACCGACGTCACGCGCGCGCTGGTCGCAGCCGAGCGCGAGCTTATCTCCCTGTTCGAGGAGCTCGGGCTGCCCTTCATCGTGGTGCGCAACAAGGCCGACCTTCTGTCGGGGGAAGGGGTTGCTGCGGGTTCGGGCGGCGCTACCGGGGGAGCCGCATCGGGCACCGCCGACTCTTCCATCGCCCGGGCTGTCGCCGCCCCCGACGCCGGCGCCCCTGCCGCCCCAGTTCGTGCAGAGGTGCTCGCAAGCGCGCGCACGGGCGCGGGCATAAACGAGCTGAAGGAAGCCCTCGCGCATGTGGGTGGATCGGCCGCGCATGAGCGCCGCGTTGTTGCCGATTTGCTCTCGCCGGGCGACAAGGTGGTGCTTGTCGTTCCCATCGACTCGTCGGCGCCGAAGGGCCGCATCATCTTGCCGCAACAGCTCGTCTTGCGCGACGTTCTCGACGCCCATGCGAGCGCTATGGTCTGCCAGCCCGGAGAGCTCGCCGACCTTTTAGCGGCGGTGCGCGACGTCCGCCTCGCGATCACCGACTCGCAAGCGTTCCAAAAGGTTGCGCGCATCGTTCCAGAAACGACGCCGCTCACGTCGTTCTCCCTTCTCATGGCGCGCTACAAGGGCAATCTGCGCACGCTTGTGGAAGGCACGGCGGCGCTCGGCGCGCTCACCGACGAGGGCCGCGTGCTCATCTCGGAGGGCTGCACGCACCATCGTCAGTGCGAGGACATCGGCACGGTGAAAATGCCTGCGTGGATTCGCGGCTATTGCGGCGCGAATCCGACGTTCGAGTTCACGCAGGGTCGCGGTTTTCCCGACGATGTGAGCGGCTACGACGTGGTGGTGCACTGCGGCGGGTGCATGCTCAACGAGAAGGAAATGCACTGGCGCCAGAGCGTGGCGGCGAGAAGCGGTACGCCCATGGTGAACTACGGCGCGGCAATCGCCTGCGTGCACGGCATCTTGGAGCGCAGCTTGCGGCCGCTTATGTGATGCGGGCCCGAATCAAGGGGCGGAATTTAAGACCCTACGTGGAAAAATCCCTGTTGCTTCTTCAAATGCGCGCCCTGCGGTGTTATTTTTTCACTTTACTGTCCTTTTAGAGAGGGATTCAGATGGTGGAGGAAAAACAGGAGGCGGCTTCAGAGGCTCGGGCTTCAGAAGCTTCGGGAGAGAAGCCCGCGGCCGCTTCTTCGGAGAAGACGTCTGGCAGCGCGAGGTCGCTCGGCGTTTTCTCGTTCGAAGGAGACATGCCCCTCGCTCAGGCGATACCCCTGGGATTGCAGCATGTTTTGGCCATGTTCGTGGGCAACCTGACGCCGCTTTTGATCGTGACGGGTGCGTGCGGCCTGGCGGGAGCCGAGTTCGCCGATGTCCAGCTGGCGCTGCTGCAGAACGCCATGTGGATCGCAGGCGTTGTGACCTTGGTTCAGCTTTTCGGCATCGGCCCTGTTGGCGGTAGGGTTCCTATCATCATGGGCACGTCTTCGGGCTTCATCGGCGTGTTCAATTCCGTAGCGGCGTCGATGGGCGGCGGCCTCGTTGCCTACGGCGCCATCATGGGCGCTTCGATCATCGGCGGCCTGTTCGAGGCTGTGCTCGGCTTCTTCTTAAAGCCGCTGCGCCGCTTCTTCCCGTCCATCGTTACGGGTACCGTCGTCCTTTCTATCGGCCTGAGCCTCATCAGCGTCGGCGTCAACGCGTTCGGCGGCGGCAACAGCGCGGCTGATTTCGGTTCCCCCGAGAACCTGTGCCTGGCGCTTATCGTCCTCGTCGTCATCTTGGCGGTGAAGCATGCGACGACGGGCTTCGTCAGTGCGTCTTCCATTCTGGTCGGCATCGTTGTCGGCTATGTCGTTGCGGGCATCATGGGGCTGGTCCTGCCTACCACAGGCATTAACTCCGAGGGCGTCGAGTACACCAAGGCGTGGGTCCTGAACTGGGATAAGGTCGCTGCAGCGGCATGGTTTGCCATCCCGAACCCGCTGCCTGTGGCGCCGGTGTTCGACATGCGCGCCATTGCCCCCGTGCTCGTGATGTTCATCGTCACGGCGGTCGAGACCGTCGGCGACATCTCAGGCGTCACGCAGGGCGGCATGGATCGCGAGGCGACCGACAAGGAGCTTTCCGGCGGCGTGGTCTGCGACGGCGTGGGCTCGAGTTTCGCGGCTCTCTTCGGCGTTCTGCCGAACACGTCGTTCAGCCAGAACGTTGGCCTGGTCACGATGACCAAGATGGTGAACCGCAAGGCTCTGGCCTGCGGCGCCGTCTTCCTGATTTTGTGCGGTCTGTGCCCGAAGCTCGGCGCGGTGGTGTCCATTATGCCGCAGTCCGTCTTGGGCGGCGCGGCCGTCATCATGTTCGCGTCCATCGTGGTGAGCGGCATCCAGCTGATCACGCGCGATCCGCTGACCCCGCGCAACCTGAGCATCGTGTCGGTGGCGCTGGGATTGGGCTACGGCATCGGCGCCAATCCCGCCATCCTGGCGGGCTCTCCCCAGATGGTGAGCCTCATCTTTGGCGGCTCCGGCATCGTTGCCGCCGCGGCGGTCGCCATCGTCTTGAACGTCGTTCTTCCCAAGGACAAGGCGATTCCTTCGAAAACGGACGCAAACGCATAGAGGTTAGCAGATAAAACGCAAGCGCAGAAGGCGCCCCGTGGAACGACGATTCCGCGAGGCGCCTTCTTTCTGTTTGGCCCCTATTTGAGCCCGTTTTCGAGATGCGCTTGAAGGGTTTGCAGGTCATCGGGGGTGTCCACGTCGAAGAGCTCCCATTTGCTAGAAACCTCGATGGTGCGCACGCGCTCCTTGTGCGCCTTGGCGACCACGCCGCCGCCCTTGCCGGGCGGAAGCGATCGCAGCTCGTCGAACGACCATGAGGGAAAGAGCACGGGAGCGCCCGGCGTGCCCCGAAAGCTTGCGCGCCAGATGCAATCGGGGTGGCCCTCAGCGCCGCGAAGAAGCGCAGCGAGGCTGTTTGCGCTGACGAGCGGCTGATCACCTTGAACGAACGTGACTGTGTCACAGTCCGCCATCTTCTCCATTCCCAAGCGCACGGTGTCGTTTCTTAGGGGCTCATCATGCAGGACGACTTCGATTCCTCGCATATCGCACAGGCGCGCCACGTCCGAGTGCCGCGTGACCACAACGCGCCTGGCGTACAGCCCACCGGTTGCTCGCAGTACGTGCTGGATAAGCGGCACGCCGCCGAGCTCGGCTATAAGCTTGTTCGTTCCGAAGCGGGTGCTCGTGCCCGATGCCATGATGATGCATCCGTGCTTTGTCTGCGGTCTGCAAGCGGAGTGGGTCATGATGGGGGCGGGCCTCTGCAAATTCGATGGTTGGTCAGGTGTGTTTTGGGGGATAGCCCCTGGGCCACAGTATAATAGCGCAGACTGTGTAAACCTCAAGTAACGGGGCGAGTGACATTATTACCTTCCAAAAATACGTGCGCCCGCAAAGTCTAGAAGAGGCGTGGGAGCTCAATCAAAAGAAGCGCAACCGCGTGGTTGCGGGCATGATGTGGTTGAAGATGGGCACGCATTCCTTCAACACGGCCATCGACCTTTGCGATCTTGGTTTGGATGCGATCGAGGAGACCGAAGACGAGTTCCGCATCGGCGCCATGGCAACCTTGCGTCAGATGGAGAAGCATCCTGGCCTGGACGTTTACTCCTGCGGCGCGGTGAAGGACGCGCTGCGCGACATCGTGGGCGTGCAATTCCGCAACGGCGCCACGCTGGGCGGAAGCCTGTGGCGCCGCATGGGCTTTTCCGATGTCGTTGCAATATTCCTTGCCATGGACAGCTCCGTTGAGCTTTTCAAGGGCGGCGTCGTGCCCCTGGAGGAGTTTGTGCGCATGCCCTACGACAACGACATCCTCGTCCGCCTGATCGTCAAGAAGCGCCCCGGCGCCTTCGCCTACCAGGCGGTGCGCAAGCAGCGGACCGACCTGCCCACGCTCAACTGCGCAGCGGCCAAGGTGGGGGAGGAGTACCGCGTCGTCGTGGGTTCCCGCCCGGCGCGCGCGATGCTTCTTCGCGATGAGCGGGGCATTCTCTCCGGCGGCATCACCGAGGAAAGCGCTGCGGCGTTCGCCGAGTATGCGGCGGCGGCCGTCCCCGTTTCCGGAAACATGTGGGGCTCGGCGGAGTATCGCCGCGCGTTGGTACCCGTGCTTGTGCGTCGCACCCTGCTGGCATTGGGGGAGGTGCGGTAATGGAGGTTACGATCAAGCTGAACGGCAAGACGGTATCCGACGACGTCTCGGCCGATATGCTGCTCATTGATTTCGTTCGCGCTCATGGCTGCTTAAGCGTGAAGCGCGGCTGCGAGACGTCTGCTTGCGGTCTGTGCACGGTGCTTCTCGACGGCGAGCCGGTGCTGTCCTGCTCCACGTTGGTTGCCCGCGCCGATGGGCATAGCGTGCATACCCTCGAGGGGCTGCAGGACGAAGCGTCCGAGTTCGTGGGTTTCATCGCCGATCAGGGCGCTGAGCAGTGCGGCTTCTGCAACCCGGGTTTCGTGATGAACACGATCGCGCTTTTGCGCGAGAACCCCGACCCTACCGATGAGGAGATTCTTTCGTACCTTTCCGGCAACCTGTGCCGCTGCTCGGGGTACGTGGGTCAGCTGCGAGGTATTCGCAACTTCCTCACCAGCAGAAACGTGGAAGGGGGCTCTCGTGAATAGGCCTGACTACCAATCGGTCGGCAAGTCCGTCCGCAAGAAGGACTCGCTGCAGCTCCTTTTGGGCAAGCCCGTGTTCACCGAGGACATCGCGCCCGACGCGCTTGTGGTGAAGCTCTTGCGAAGCCCCCATGCCAACGCCATCGTGGAAGACATCGATACGTCGAAAGCGAAAAAGATCGCCGGCGTAGTTGACGTGTTCACCTGGGAAGACGTGCCGGGGGAGCGCTTCAGCAACGCGGGGCAGACCTATCCTGAGACAAGCCCCTACGACCGCCTGATTATCGACCGCCACGTGCGCTATGTGGGCGACGTGGTGGCGATTGTCGCCGCGGAAAACGAGAAGGCTGCCGAGGCGGCCCTTTCGCGCATCAAGGTGACCTACGACGTGCTCGATCCCGTGCTGGACTTCCGCGCCGCCAAGGACAATCCCACGCTTGTGCACCCCGAGGACAACTGGCATATGCTCTGCGACTTGGGCGGAGACAACAAACGCAACCTCGTGGGTACGACTGCCGACGCCGACGGTGACGTGGAGGCGGTGCTCGCCGGCTGCGATATCGTTTTGGAGCGCACCTATCACACGAAGGCCTTCAACCAGGCCATGATGGAGACCTTCCGCACGTACGCCGAGATGGATTGCTACGGGCGCCTGCATGTGATCTCGTCCACGCAGATCGTGTTCCACGTCCGCCGCATCTTGTCCCATGCGCTGGGCATCCCGAAAAGCCGCATTCGCGTGGAGAAGCCGCGCATCGGCGGCGGTTTCGGCGCGAAGCAGACCGCGGTATGTGAGGTGTATCCCGCGTTCGTCACGATGAAGACGGGCCGCCCCGCGATGTGCGTGTTCACGCGAAAAGAGGCCCAAACCTGCGGCTCTCCGCGTCACGAGATGGAAATCAAGGTTCGCCTTGGTGCGAACGACGATGGGCGCATCCGTGCGCTCGACGTGACGACGCTGTCGAACTCGGGCGCATACGGCGAGCACGGCTGGGCGACGGTGGGTCTCACCGGGCACAAGTCCATCCCTCTGTACACGGGTTCTTTGGAAGCGTTCAAGTTCACGGCCGACGTGGTTTACACGAACATGCAGCCCTCGGGCGCGTACCGTGGTTTCGGGGCGACGCAGGGCCAGTTCGCCGTGGAAACCGCGGTGAACGAGCTCGCCGAGATGCTGCGCCGCGACCCGATCGGGCTGCGCGAGCAGAACATGCTGCGCGAGGGAATGACCATGCCCGCCTACTTCAACGAGGTGGCCAACGCCTGCGCTCTCGATCGCTGCCTGGACCGTTGCCGCCAGATGTTCGACTGGGAAGCGAAGTATCCCGTGCGCGACATGGGCAACGGCAAGGTTCGCGCTGCGGGTGTGGGCATGTCCATGCAGGGCTCGGGCATCGCTGGTATTGACTCGGGGTCGGTCACCGTCAGGCTGAACGACGACGGGACCTATATGCTGGTCATCGGCGCGGCCGACATGGGAACAGGCTGCGACACCATTCTGGCGCAGATGGTCGCCGAGCATATGGAATGCTCGGTGGACGATGTTTCGGTGTTCGGCGCCGATACGGACGCTTCGCCCTACGACTCGGGTTCCTACGCGTCTTCGACGACGTATGTCACTGGCATGGCCGTTGAGAAGGCGTGTGCGCAGCTGAAGGAGCGGTTGTGCGCCATCGCGGCGGAGGTCCTTGGGTGCGCGGCGGACGAACTCGCCTTCGAAGGCGGCTGCGTGGTTCGTGAAAGCACGGGCGAGACGGTTTCCCTTCCCGCTATCGCCGAGAAAAGCCAATGCAACAGCTGCCAGCTGGCGGAGGCCACCGCGATGCATTCCTCCCCGGTGTCTCCGCCGCCGTTCATGGTGGGCATGGCGGAAATCGAGCTCGATCGCGAGACCGGCACAGTCGAGGTGCTCAATTTCGATGCCGTGGTCGACTGCGGCATTCCCATCAACCCGGCACTCGCGCGCATCCAGGTCGAGGGCGGCATCGTGCAGGGCATCGGGCACACGCTCATGGAGGACGTCACCCGCACGTCCAAGGGCGCTATTCGCGAGTCGAGCCTGTTCACCTACCGTTTGCCCACGCGCCTGGATGTGGGGCAGATCGACGTGGAGTTCGAGCATTCCTATGAGCCCACGGGCCCCTTCGGCGCGAAATCCATCGGCGAGATCGTCATCAACACGCCGGCTCCCGCGATAGCGCATGCGATCTACCGGGCGACGGGCGTGTGGCATCGCGAGCTGCCGATTCTGCCGGAGCATGTCCTGCTCGCGAAACCGGAGGCGAGCTAGCGCGACGGGGTTTGGGACAGGGGTTGGGGCGCCGAGGTAGGCTCCCAGCCCGTCCCCTCCTGAGACAGTGAGACAGGGGTTGGGTGATTTGTCTCACTTTCGCGTTACTCGTCCGACCACGCCTCGGCTGATTCCCGTTAGGCAGTGAGACGAACCGCCCGACCCCCACCTCGCCTCGTCCCATCTGGCAGGAAAAGCCTTGCTGTTTCGCTTGCGCTAAGAGCGGAGCGTGATGGCGTCACCGGGGGCGATGCCTGCGGCTTGCGGGCTTAAGATCATTATGGCGTGCATCCCCTCGAGGATTCCCGCTCTATCGGATTCGAGGTCGCCGCCGTCGATGTTGCTTTCCTTGGGATATTTGCCCGAAGCGGAGGCGTATGCTGGATACAGCCAAAGGCTCAAACAGTATAACGGCGAAGGACGGGTGAGGTCTCGTCGCATTTCCGCTCGGGCTTGGAAAAAGTCCGAAGATGGACTATACTGGTCAACAGTTGGACTAATTTGAATGGAGACGAGAAATGAGACCGGAAGAGTTCTCGAAGGAGATGTGGAACTGCTGGCGCGATATTTCGTTCGCCTACAGCTCGTTTGCGAGGAAGATGGGCGTGGACACGAGCGAGCTCTACGTCGTCGATGCCTTGTGGGATGAGGACGAAGGGCTTTCCCAAAGAACGATTTGCGAGCGGTGCGACATGGGCAAGCAGACAGTCAGCGCCATCTGCAAACGCCTCGGGGCTCGCGACTTTGTGACCGCGCATCCGAGCGAGGCCGATAAGCGCGAGAGAATCATGGCACTCACGGACGAGGGCCGCGAGTGGTGGAGCCAGCCGGTCGAGCGAATGCGCGAACTCGAGGTGAAGGCCGCCGAGTCGATAACCGCCGAAGAAATCGGGGTCTTCATCAAGGTAGTCGAGCAGTATGCGAAGACCTTCCAAGAAGAGGTGCAGCGATGAGCCCTTATGCGCTTTTGGGACTGTCGGTGCTCTTCGAGGTGTTCGGCGACACATGCATGAAGCTCTCCGAGGGCTTCAAACGCAAGGTCCCCATCATCGGTATCGTGGTGGGCTACGCCGTGTCGTTCTATGCGCTTTCCCATGTCTTTGCTGACCTGCCGCTGGGCTTGGCGTATGCGATCTGGACGAGCGCGGCCGTGGCGCTGACCGCCGTGGTGAGCCGCATCATCTGGAAAGAGAAGTTCAACGCAAAGAAGATCGCGGGCATCGCGCTCATCATTTTCGGTGTAGCGTGCCTGTGCTTGGGGGCGATGTAGATGAAGAGGAACCCGATTCTGATTTTGTCGGTCGCTATTGTGTCCGAGGTGCTCGGCACCACGTTCATGAAGCTGTCGGAGGGTTTCACCCAGCCCGTGTTCGGCATCGCGACCGCGGCGTGCTACATCTTGTCGTTCATGATGCTGACGTTCGCGCTCAAGGACCTGAGCCTGGGGATGGCTTACGGCATCTGGGGCGGCGTGGGCACGTTTTTGACGACGCTCATCGGCATCATTTTCTGGAACGACCCGTTCTCCATCGTCGTCGGCATCGGGATGATCGCGGTCGTTGCCGGCATCGCGCTGCTCAGCAAGGGGACGCAAGAAGCCGAGGAAGCCGAGCTCGCCTGCGAGCAAGGCTAGAAGGGCGCCTTGTCTTAGGGGCGTGCAAGGGGTAGAGAGGCTGGGGCCGTTTACCCCTTTCCATGTCGTTAGTCTTCAGTATTGGTCCAGGTGACCAGGCGAAGGAGTTGAATGGTTTGGGGAACACGCCAGGGATTGGCCGGGCTGCGCGGAGTCTTTTGCGCTACGTTAAGAAGAACCGCACGCTCGTGCTGATCGAGTAGCTTTGCGGCCATCGGGGATGACGTGTGGCTTTTCTGTTCGTCTTACGGTCGATCACTGCCACGGGGCGTCAGCTGAATCGCGGAGAGTCGGCGAGACTTTCGGTGGAGAAGATTTTGCGCGCGGCGGCTTCGTACTCGTCGGCGCGGCGGGTCTTTCTCATGATGCGGTGGACCGAGGGCGGGTCGGCGAATGCGTGCTCGGCGTAGGACCACCATTCCTTCATGCGGAATACCGCGTTGCCGCCCATGTCGTCGGTGTAGGACTCGTAAAGCTTGTCGTGGAAGCGCTTGAGTTCCTCGCGCGCCAAACCTTCACCGCCGCGAATCTCGCGCGCGAGGGCGGGGTTGGCAACGATTCCGCGACCGATCATGACGTGGCGCGTCTGCGGGTAAGCTGCGAGCAACGCATCGTAGTCGCCCAGCGTGAAGATGTCCCCGTTATAGGCCACGGGGAACGGCGCGAGTTCGAGCGTCTTGCCGTAAAGCTCCTGGCGCGGGCTGCCGCTGTAGAAATCCTTCTGCACGCGGGGATGCACGATGAGCTCGGCGATTCCGCAGCGGCAGAACAGCGCAAGGAGCTCGCCGTACTCGTCGTCGCTCGCGATTCCGACGCGCGTCTTGACCGAGACAGGCAAAGGCGAGCGTTCGCACACGTTGGCCAGAAACGCTTCGAGCCTGTTCGGGTTGCGCAAAAGGCCGGAGCCCTTCTCCTTGGCAACCACTGTTCCCGAGGGGCAGCCGAGGTTGAGGTTGACTTCCTTGTAGCCCATGTCGGCAAGTAGCCCAGCTGCCCAGACGAACCGGTCGGCATCGTTGGTCAGGAGTTGGGGCACGACATCGAGGCCCTGGTTGTTCGCGGGGTCGAGCTCGCGGCTGTTGCGCTTGCTGAATGGCGTTCCCACCTTGGGGAGCGGCGAGATGAACGGTGTGTAGTAGCGGTCGAGCGCGCCGAAGACTTCCGCGTGCGCGCGGCGAAACGCATATCCGGTGATTCCCTCCATGGGGGCAAGCGATAGCAGCATTCCGCCTCCTTCTTCATCTGGCATTCTTCTGGTGATGGCGTCTCTTGAACGGGCTGATGATTTCATTATCGCAGGATAATCCCGTTTGCGACGCTGCGATTACTCGGTTGGGCTCTAGCTGTATTCTTGCTTGCGCTGCCTGCGACCAGTTGCTGTTCGACCGTGCTCGGCTGTATACTTCGTCCGACGGGGCAATCGTGCTCCGCACAAGCGCATCTTAGGGGATGTCTTTTTGGTCATTGTTCTTTAGGGAACGGTTAATCGCAGAGCGCTTCTGAAAAGGCCGCATCAAGGCCTTGTGTTTATCGTCAATTCTGTACAGAGGCAGGGGCGTGGGGTTGTCTGGGCCTCGTCCATTCTTTCGTACAGATGCGGGAATGCGGGGCCGTTTGGGCAGCGCGAATCGCCTGGACAGCACTCGCGTTGCCTGGGCGATTCCGAGGAGTTGGCTGAAGGGCCCCGGTTCTAGACCGGGCCAGGAAAGCTCCCCCGCGTTGGGAAAGCGTCTCCAGGTTAGGAAAGCGCCCCCGCGTTACGAAAGCGCGTAGTAAGCGCCGTCGTCCACAGGTTCGAGCCATTCGTTGCTCGCGTCCTCGCCGGGGTACTCGAAGGCGAGGTGGCTGAACCAGCTATCGGAAGCGGCGCCATGCCAATGCTTGACGTTCGCGGGAATCTCCACCACGTCGCCGGGGCGCAGGCGCTCGGCGGGCTTGCCCTCCTCTTGGTACCAGCCTTCGCCATCCACGCAGACGAGCACTTGCCCGCCGCCTTTGCTCGCATGATGGATATGCCAATTGTTGCGACAGCCCGGCTCGAAGGTCACGTTGAAAATTGCTAGGTAGTCATCGGGCCCGGTGAGCGCGTTGAGATAGCTTTGGCCGATGAAGTACTGTGCGAAGGCGTCGTTGGGCTTGCCCAGGCCGAAGAAGCCGCCGTGCGATTCGGGGTTGCCGCTGCCCGCGGTGTCGCCCGCGCTGCCCTCGCCAATCGTGCCATCCGTCCCGTCTCCCACATAAACTTCCTTCGCCATGTTGAATGCCGCCCACGCGTTGGGCCAGCCGGCGTAGAAGGCGATATGGGTGAGAATCTCGGCCATCTCTTCTTGCGTGACGCCGTTCTTCTTGGCGCTGGCCAGGTGATATTTCAGCGAACTGTCGACGATGCCTTTCCCGATGAGGGCGCTTACGGTGACGATGCTGCGCAGCTTGGGCGGTAGCTTGTCCTCGCGGCTCCACACTTCCCCGAAGAGAATGTCGTCGTTGAGATGAGCGAACTCGGGCGCGAACTTGCCGAGCGCATCGTGTCCTGCGGTTTGTTTGATAGCCATTGTGGACTTCCTTCCTGTTTTCTTTACACATGGCGAGTGACGGTTAGGGGTGAACGGCAGCGCCATTCGCGATTACGCTTTGGGCCAGCCGCTACTTTGCTGCGAGGCTCTTGCGCAGAACGTCGAGGACTTCGGCGCGGGTGAGCGTGCGGTAGCCGCCCGTCATTGTGAGGGTCGCGTCGGCGATGGCGTCGAGGCTCGACTCGTCGGCGCCCAGCTCACGGATGCTCATCACGCAGCCGATTTCGCGCATCCAGTTCTCCATGGCGTTAAGGCCGGCCGCTGCGAGCTCCTCGTTGGTTTTGCCTGCGGTGTCGATGCCCCACACGTTCGTGGCAAAGCGCACGAATTTCTCCAGGCCATACGGCATGATCAGGCGGTAATAGGGAAGCGCCACAGCAGAAAGCGTCATGCCGTGCGTGGCGTCAGTGACGGCGCCTACGGCCTGGCCAATCATGTGAACCTCCCAGTCCTGCGTTTTGCCGCAGCCCACAAGGGTGTTGAGCGCCCAGGTTGCCGTCCACATGATGTTCGAGCGCGCCTCGTAGTCCGTCGGATTGGCCACGGCGGTGCGGCTTGCGGTAACGAGGCTGCGCATGAGACCCTCGGCCAGATAATCGCTCGTGTTGTCGTCGGTGTTGCTGAAGTATTGCTCGGTAATGTGGTTCATGATGTCGAAGATGCCTGCGACCATCTGATAGCGCGGCACCGTGTAGGTGAACTCGGGGTTCAGCACGGCAAAGCGTGGTGAGACGCGTTCGTCGGTGAAGACGTGGCCGATCTTCCTGCCGAGCTCTCGGTTGGTGATGACCGAGCCGCGATTCATCTCAGAGCCAGTGCCCATCATAGTGAGAACCGACCCCACGGGCACGACCTCTCTATCCGCCGCGGGCTCTTCGAAGCGGTCGAAGTACACGTCCCAGGGGTCTTCGCCTGCGGTCAGGTCCTTAGAGACCGCAACTGCCTTCGCGTAGTCCACGCACGAGCCGCCACCCACGGCGAGGATGAAATCGACATCGTTGTCGCGGGCGATTTGTGCGCCCTCGCGAAGCTTCTCGATGGTGGGGTTCGGCATGACGCCGCTGTCTTCGACGATGGTTTTACCTGCTGCGCGTAGCGCTTCGACGACTTGGTTGTAAATACCGAATCTCCTGATAGAGCCGCTGCCATAGACGAGTTGGATGGTGCTGTAAGGAGCGAGTTCCGCCGCAAGCGAGGCCAGAGCGTCCTTGCCGAAGATGAGCTTGGTGGGGTTGTGGTAGGCGAAGTTGCCGAGCATGGTTTCCCTTTCGCTTCTCGGGTTGCATTTGGTATGATGTTGGCACTCTAATACTTAAACCTAACTTCAAGTCAAGATACTTTGGAGGAAATTTACCATGTATTCAATCGGGCAGGTTTCGGAAATGTTTGGCATCCCCGTGTCGACGCTGCGCTACTATGACAAAGAGGGATTATTTCCCAACTTGGAGCGATCGGGCAGTACGCGCCGCTTCGGCGAAGGCGAACTTGAACTGCTCCGCGTCATTGACTGCCTGAAGAAGACGGGACTCGAAATCAGGGACATCAAGCGTTTCGTCGACATGGTGCAGGAGGGGCCGTCGACGTACGCTGCGCGAAAGGAGCTGTTCGAGGCGCGCAAGGTCCAGGCCGAGGAGGAGATCGAGCGCATGCAGAAGGCGCTCGCCATGGTGAAGTTCAAGTGCTGGTACTATGAGACGGCTCAAAAAGACGGCGGGGAAGAGCGTCTCTGGGAAATGATTCCCGACGGGTTGCCGAAGGATATCAGGAAGCTCTACGACCTGGGTCATTCGTAGGAGTCTGCCAGCGAGCAGGTGCTGGCCGTTGTTTTGAAGCCGCAAGCGGGCATCGGCAATCGGCATGAAGCCGCGAGTGGATACGGGTAGCCGCATCGGGTGCGCCCCTTCTTGCTGGTACAACGCTGGATTAAGGAAATCATGCAGAAAATCGACCATATCGAGGTGCGCGGCGCGCGCGTGCACAATTTGAAGAACGTGAACGTGGACATTCCGCTCGGCCAGCTTGTGGGCATCGCGGGCGTGTCGGGTTCGGGCAAAAGCTCGCTCGCACTCGGCGTGCTCTATGCCGAAGGGTCGCGCCGTTATTTGGAGGCGCTTTCCACCTACACGCGTCGGCGCATCGCTCAGGCGGGCAAGGCCTCGGTTGATGACGTGCGTTTCGTTCCCGCCGCCCTCGCGCTGCACCAGCGCCCGGCGGTGCCCGGCGTGCGCTCCACGTTCGGCACCTCGAGCGAGCTATTGAACAGCCTGCGGCTTCTCTTCTCGCGCGTCGGCAGCCACGTGTGCCCACATTGCGGCAAGCATGTGCCGCCAAGCTTGAATGTCGCTGCTGAACTGGCGATTTCGTGCCCCCACTGCGGCGGCGAGTTCTTCGGCCCCGGTGCTGAGCAGCTCGCCTTCAACAGCGAGGGCGCTTGTCCTACCTGTGGCGGCACCGGTATCGCGCGCACCGTGAACCGCGCGGCGCTCGTGCCCGACGAGAGCAAGACCATCGACGAGGGCGCTGTGGTGGTGTGGGGCTCGCTTATGTGGGACCTCATGAAGCAGGTGTGCGGCGCCATGGGCGTGCGCACGGACGTGCCGTTTTGCGAGCTTTCGCCGGCCGAGCGCGACATCGTGTTTAACGGTCCAGCCGAGAAGAGGCACATCCTGTACAAGGCGAAGAAGGGCGAGAACTTCGCCGAGCTCGATTTCACCTACTACAACGCCGTGCGCACCGTGGAAAACTCGCTTGCGAAGGCGAAGGACGAGAAGGGGCTGCGCCGCGTCGCGAAGTACTTGATCGAGGGGCCTTGTCCTGATTGCGGCGGCACACGTCTCTCGGATGCCGCGCGCGGGCCGCTTGTGCGCGGCATCAACCTGGCACAGGCGACGGAAATGACGCTTGACGAGGCGGTTTCATGGGTGGAAGGCGTGCCAGGGAGTCTTCCTGATAAGATGCGCCCCATGGCGAGATCCATCTGCGACTCGTTTGCGGGCACCGCTCAGCGCCTGCTGGAGCTGGGACTGGGATATCTCTCGCTCGACCGCGCGGGCGCCACGCTTTCCACGGGGGAGCGCCAGCGCGTGCAGCTCGCACGCTCGGTGAGGAACCGAACTACTGGCGTGCTCTACGTGATGGACGAGCCCTCCATCGGCTTGCATCCCGCCAATATCGACGGCCTTCTGGGCGTGATGCGCGATTTGATTGCCGACGGGAATTCCGTGGTGATGGTCGACCACGACACGCGCATCCTGCGCGCCGCCGATTATCTGGTGGAAATGGGCCCTGCTGCGGGTGCGGACGGCGGCACGGTGGTTTCTCAAGGCTCGGTTGACGAGGTCGCCCGCAACGATGCCTCGATCATAGGCCCCTTCCTTTCTGGCGCGAAGCGCGTGACGGCTCGCTCGCAGGCACAAGCTGGGGAAATGTTCGACTTGGGGCGGATTCACCTGGAATCGAGCGGGCTGCATACGGTGAAGCCGTTTGTCATCGACATCCCGCGGGGCCGCCTCATTGCCGTGACGGGCGTGTCGGGTTCGGGGAAGACGACGCTCGTGCTGGAGACGCTCATTCCCGCGCTCGCGCAAGCAGCGGCTGGCGAGAAGCTTCCCGAGCATGTGACGGCGCTTGCTGCAGACGGCATCAAGCGTGCGAACCTGATCGACGCGACCCCTATCGGGGTGAACGTTCGCTCGACCGTGGCGACGTATTGCGGTGCGCTCGACGACTTGCGTCGCGCCTATGCTCGCACCGAGGCGGCGAAGGCGGCGGGTCTTAAGGCGGGCGACTTCTCGTACAATACGGGAAGCCTGCGTTGCGCCACCTGTGACGGCACGGGGCAGATTTCGCTCGACGTGCAGTTCTTGCCCGACGTCGACATCGCCTGTCCCGATTGCCGCGGTTCTCGCTATAGCGCCGCGGCCGAGGGTATTTGCCGCCCCGAGAAGGGCGCGCCCTGTGGCCAGGCGCTCGGCCTGCCTGAGCTGCTCGCGCTCTCGGTCGATGAGGCGCTTGCGCATGTCACCGACGTCAAGAAGGCGCACGAGAAGCTGCAAACCCTGCATGACCTGGGGCTGGGATACCTCACGCTCGGCGAGGCGACGCCCGCGCTTTCTGGCGGGGAGGCCCAGCGCCTGAAGCTTGCAAGCGAGATGGGCCGGGGGCAGGAAGACGCCGTGTTCGTGTTCGATGAGCCGACCATCGGCCTGCACCCGCGCGACGTCGAGACGCTGCTCGGCGTGTTCGAGCGGCTTGTGGAGCAGGGCGCCACCGTGGTGGTGGTCGAGCACGACCTCGATTTCATCGCCAATGCCGATTACGTGATCGACATGGGACCTCATGGCGGGAAAGACGGCGGGCGCATCGTGGCGTGCGGCACGCCCGCGGAAATTGCTGCGAACCCGGAAAGCATCACCGGCCGCTACCTGGTGCTTTAGCGGATTTCTTACCTATAAGTACGTTTTTCTCAATTGCACGAAATACTTACCCATACGTAAGAATTTCACAGATTGGCCCGTATCGTATGCCTCGCAAGACGCAGGAAGGCCCCGACAGTTTCTTGAACTGCCGGGGCCTTCCCATAGCGCTCAGCGCTCGCTTGCGGGCTTATCCCTCGCTGTTCGCGATTGCCTGGTCGATGAGCTTGCTGAGCGTTTTCTGCTGCTCGGGGGACGTGATCGCGCCGACGATCGGGTCGCCCACGATGTTGCCGTTCTTATCGACGACGTAGGTGGTCGGGTACGAGAACAGCTCGGAGGTGAATTTCCCGGCCTCGCTGCTCGACGCGAACCAGACGTTCTTGTACGTGACGCCCTTCTTCGCGAGGATGTCCTTTGCCTCGGAGATCGCGGTCGCGTCACCGTCGAGCGTGAAGGAATTCACGCCCACGACTTGGCCGCCCTTGCTGGCAAGCTCCTTGTTGAGCGCTTCCAAGTCGCCCAGCTCGCCCACGCACGGCTTGCAGGTGGTGAACCAGAAGTTGACCACGGTCACCTTGCTCTCCGAGAAGAGCTTGTCGCTGGTCACTTCGTTGCCGTCGAGGTCTTTCCCCTGGAAACTCGGGAACTTGCTCGCACTGGCAGCGGCGCCTGCGCCATTCGGCATGCCGGCGCTCGACGCGTCGACGCTCTCCCCCGAGCTCGGGGAGCTACCGCATCCGGGGAAGTCCTTCTCGAGGGCCGCGAGCTTGTCCTCGATTTCCTTCACCTGCTGCGCTCCGGTCTTGAGCGTCTTCAATTCCTCGGCCGAGAACTGGTCTTTGGCGCCCTCGATCGTGTCGAGGAGGAAGTCGCCGTAATTCTTGCCGTCCTCGATCATCGGCATGTCCTTGTTGGCTGACAGAAACACTTTTTCCCACAGCTTCGAGTTGCTGGAGAGGATCTCGTTTTCCTTCTGCATGAGCTTTTGGTGCAGCTCGGCTGCCTCCTCGGCGTTCTTCGGCTGCGTTGCCAGCAAAGTCGCGATATCGGTGTTGCTGCTTGTCGAGGTTGCCTCGCTATCCTTAGGAGACGAACAGGATGCAAGGCTGAACGCCAAAAGGGAGACTACCAGCACTACCGCAATTTTCGTTAGTTTCATAATCATTCCTCCATTTGCAATCGTTTGCTTTGCTTGTCGTTTTCTCAATTCGTCAGTTCTCTTCGCATTGCTGATTCGGTTGCTTTTCCGGTAAGCTCAGGCCGTAGCTGAAGCCGATGGCGTCGGTCGGGCAGGCCCTTATACACTTGCCGCAGCGGATGCACTCGGTGTGATTGGGCGACTCCGTGACCTTGACGTCCATCTTGCACGTCTTCGCGCACGTGCCGCACGAGATGCATCGGTGCTGGTCAACCTTTATTCCAAGCAGGGATACCTTGTTCATGAGCGCATAGAGAGCGCCGAGCGGGCAGACCCATTTGCAAAATGGGCGATAGATGAGCACGCTCAAGACGACCACTGCGATCAGAACGACGAGCTTCCAGGTGAACAACGCTCCCAATGCGGAGCGTATGCCACTATCGACGATGGCGAGCGGAATCGCGCCTTCGAGCACTCCTTGCGGGCAGAGGTACTTGCAGAAGTATGGGTCGCCCATCCCGACGTCGTTGACAAGCAGTGCGGGCAGCAAGATCACGGTGAGCAGCAGTACGACGTACTTCAGGTACCTAAGCGGTTTGAGTTTCCTTGTGGACAGCTTCTTGCCAGGGATTTTATTCAGCAGCTCCTGCAGCCAGCCGAAGGGGCAGAGGAATCCACACACGAAACGCCCCAACAGCACGCCGATGAGAATCAAAAACCCGGTCACGTAGTACGAGAAGCTGAACTTCGACGAGCCCACGATTGCCTGAAACGACCCGATGGGGCAGGCGCCTGTGGCCGCGGGGCAGGAATAGCAGTTCAGGCCGGGTACGCAGACCGCTTTGCCCTGCCCCTGATAGATAGTGCCCTTGAAGAAGTTCGGCAGGTGGATATTGGTGAGCAGCGTCGCGCCCGCTTGGATCCAGCTACGGAAGCGGCTCAAAAACTGCGATATGGGGTTTCTTCTCTTATCCAATTCCAATGCACTCCAAGCACAGTCGAATTGCCTTGGCCAGCACGGCATCTGCTTCGCCCCTCATTGCGCCGAGGCATACCATGGCCACTCCGGCTGCCACCAAGGCAACTTGCGCTACAGGCTTTATCGCTTTGAACAATCCAATCGCTCCTTTCACTCGCTTTCTAATATGTGACCTGCGAAAACCTACTCATCGAACAGGTCGAGGAGATGCCCGTAGCCCTCGGATCGCATCTTCGCGTACGGTACAAAGCGCAAAGGCACACTGTTGATGCAGTAACGCACGCCGTTGGGGGACTCTGGGTCATTGGTGAACACGTGGCCGAGATGGGAATCGCCAGGGTCGATGCGCAGTTTGGAGAACAGCTCCATCTTCGCTTTCGGGATGTGGCAGTAGCCGCCGGGGATTGACTGCATCAGTTGCTCCATGCCCCAGAAACAACCACCTGTCAGGTAGATGACGTTTTCCGTGGTTTCCTTGTACATGCTTTTCTCACCTTCCATATGTGCGGGCCCCTCGATTGAATCAGTTTTTCTCGCTCCGTTCTCCTTGGAGGCGACCCGCTGAAAGGCGGCGTATCCGCCCAGCGCCAATGTCGCTGCGAGCAGAAGCGGCAGTGCTTTTCGACGCATGGTTTTGTCCCCCTTTCGGGAGAAATCAGGCTATTCCTTCCGCTTCGGGGTCCATTGGAACATATCGCCTATAAAATCCGTGTTAAGAGAGGCGACGTCTGCGCAAGGAGGCCCGTATGCGCATTTTGGTTGTTGAAGACGAGCGGTCGCTTTGCGATGCGATTGCGCGCAGCTTGAGGCGCCTTGCCTACAGCGTTGACTGCTGCCACGACGGGCGAGATGCTATGGATTTTCTCGCCGTCGAGCGCTTCGATCTCGTCGTGCTCGATTTGAACCTTCCCGGAGCTGATGGCATGACGGTGCTTAGGACGCTGAGGGAAGTTGACTGCGAGACCAAGGTGCTCATCTTGTCGGCTCGCAGCGAGGTCGCCGAGAAGGTAGCCGGGCTTGATGCGGGAGCGAACGATTACCTGACGAAGCCGTTTCACCTCGAAGAGCTCGCGGCGAGGATCCGCAGCCTCACACTGAGGCGCTTTACGCAAAATGATGTGCTGCTGACCTGCGGAAATCTGACATTTGACACAAAGGCTCGTCGGGCTTTTGCAGGCGATGAGGCTTTGTCTCTCACGCGGAAGGAGACCGGGATACTCGAATACATGATGCTCAACCAGGGGCGGCCGGTCAGCCAGGAGGAGCTGCTCGAACACGTGTGGGACAGCAGCGTGAACAACTTCAGCAACTCGATCAGGGTGCACATCTCCGCTCTGAGGAAGAAGCTGCGCGCTGCCTTGGGGCACGACCCCATACGCAATCGCATTGGGGAGGGCTACGTGATGGAGGAGGCCGAATGAGAAGGCTCTCGCTGCAGTGGCGCATCACGTTGATGACGGCCCTTCTCGTGTGCGTAATGTGCGTGCTGATGAACTGCCTGATCGGGTATTCGGGGATGCGATATATGGACTCGATCGGCAGCGGCATATCGGCATGCGGCGACATCGGCGATGGTGCCGCTGCGTCGTTCGACCCCGACAATCGTGAGCTCGACGAAGAGCTCACGATTGTTGTGAGCAACGCGCAGGAATCCTTCAGCACGACCAATTGGCTTATCACAATTGCGGTGACGCTGCTCGGTGGTGTGCTGGCGTACTTCGTCAGCGGCCGTGCGCTCAGGCCGCTGCGGGCTTTTGCGTCGCAGGTTGAGAACGTGCAACCGAGCAACCTCGCGGACATGAAGATTAGCGAGGACGTGCTGCCTGAGTTCAAGCAGTTCAGCAAGTCGTTCAACAGCATGATTGACCGCCTCGACGAAGGCTTTAGCGCACAGCGGCAGTTCACGGGGAACGCCGCGCACGAGCTGCGGACGCCGCTTGCACTCATGCAGGCGCAGGTCGAGCTGTTCTCCGTCGAACACCCCGACGTGGGGTCTGAGGAGGCTGCCTTTCTCGAGCTTCTGCAGGAGCAGACCGAGAAGATGTCGCAGATGACGAAGACGCTGCTCGAGATGAGCGAGCTTCGCAGCGTGCCCTGCAACGACCGGATTGAGTTAGCGCCGATGGTCGAGGAGGTTCTCGCCGATCTTGCACCCCTCGCCGAGGCGCGCAAGATCGCCCTTGAGCGTAACGGGGATGCCCAGTTGATTGGCAGCGACACGTTGGTATATCGGCTCGTGTTCAACCTGGTCGAGAACGCAATTCGTTACAGTCGACCCGACACGGCGGTTCGCGTCTCCACCTGCGAGGAGGGCGGGCGCGTTATCCTGCGGGTCGAGGATAGCGGCCCTGGGATTCCCGAGCAGTTCAAGGAGAGCATTTTCCAGCCGTTCTTCCGCGTCGATTCGTCCCGCAGCAGGGAATACGGCGGCGTTGGGTTGGGGCTTTCGCTCGTGTGGGAAATCGCCGCACTTCACGGCGGTACGGTGGAGGTCGAGGCGAGCTCCGAGGACGGCACCATCATGCGCGTGGAGCTCCCCGTTGGGGAGGCTGTTACGACCGCGTGATACGCAGGGAGCGCACTGCGGCCGCCCCAACTGCGCAGGGCGCGCAATCGCCGCCCTTGGTTTGGCCAGGGCGAGACGCACGTTCAAAACCCCGAGTTCGTGGTCATTCGGGGAGTTGTGCGACGTGCTCTCCGCTGGAAAGACGTACGGGAGGGCGGAATCTAGCTCACGCAGACGACGTGCAGCACGTTTCCGTCTACGGTGAAGGCGACGTCGTGCGAGGAGTAGGCAAGGTGGTACACGCGCGAGGGGTTGTGCTTGCTTCCCGCGCGCCGCGGGTCTTGCCTCAGCACCTCGATGAGGCCGGCGAGCTTGTCTTGCTCGATTGATTCGCGAAGCTGGTCAGGGAAGTCGACCGTAAGCTCGTGCCACGGCGCGTCTTCGATCCATCCGCCGCGGGCATCGGGATGGCAGTCGGCGAAGGGGATATAGGGCTTGATGTCGAGAATCGGCGTGCCGTCTCGCAAATCGGCCCCGAGGACGTGGAGCACGGGCCCGGCGTCGGTGCGCTCTACCCGATCGAGCTTCACGCAGCTTAAGCCTAGCGGGTTCGGGCGAAAGGGGCTGCGCGATGCGAAAACGCCCACCCGCTCGGTGCCGCCCAGTCGCGGAGGCCGCACGGTCGGAGTCCATCTGGCGTCTGCCCCGTTCCTGTAAGGCGCCGCGGAATCGGCTGCGATGTCCTCGGCGGTGCCGCCAGGCACGCCGTTCTCGAACTGCCAGATTAGCCAGAGGTGTGAAAAGCTCTCGATGCCCGCAACTGCCGATTCGAGGGCGCATCCGGGTTCGAATACGATGCATCCTCGCAGATGGGGCGCAAGGAAGCTGTTGCGGGGGATCCCGAACTTCTGCGGAAGGTCGGTGCGGATGTGCGCTATCGGCTTCATGCTGCTCCTATGCTTGCGGGTGGTCTGTCTGACATAGCGGGTTCTATGTGCTCATCAGCCAATCTGCTGGCGCAAGGCTTGCCCCGCGCGCCAAATGAAGCGCGACCTTGCAGATGAGCCAGTCGCTATCGCTTAATCCAGGAGGTCTCGGGACGGCAGATAAGACGCGCGTTGTTGTAGGCCATCTCAATCGTGAGGCAGGTGCGTGCGGCGTAGAACCCGTCTTCGCGCTGGATGGTCAGCGCCAGTTCGGGCTTGTCGCTGGTCAGGCACAGCGGCAGCAGCAACTGGATCCGGCCGCCATAGAACTGCGGCACGGCGAGCGTATAGTTGGCCGCGGCGCGGCGGGCTGCTTCGGCGACGGCGCCCTCGAAGGCGCGGCGCAGCAGCAGCGAGTTGTCTTCCCCCACGAGACTCGTGGGAATGCGCGTCAGATTCTCCTCATCGCCTAAGATGTGGTCGATGTTGGATCGGATGGGCAGGCGGTAGTCGAAGACGAGCTCGGAGGGGTCCTCGGCAAAGTGCACACGGCAGGGAAGGTACTCGAAGGCGACCAGCGCCGGATCGCTCTCTTTGAAGAAGCCCTTCAAAAACCAGTGCTGGCGCGCGTCGGGCTTGGTGTTGGGCTCGAACAGGCCGTAGATGTTCTCGTAGCGGCGTGTGTACAGGCCTGTGTTGAACAGGCAGCGGCCGTCGTCGAAGACTAATGGCAGGTTGGACGGCGATTCTTGCTCCGCGTCTCGCTCGCTCCGCGTCTCGCTCGGTTAGGACCATCGCGCGGCTAAACGAGAACGACAGGTAGTTTTTGAGAATGCGGTTGTTGAGGCCCCAGTCCTCGGGATCGGCCAGATCGACCAGGCGGTCGTAGCAGGGCTCGGGGCAGAATGCGAAGTCGTACAGGTTGCTGCACAGGGTGCTAGGGATTTCCATATGGTGTCCTTTTGGTGGCTGGGCGGTCAATTGGCTTGATTTTACCCGTAAAAGTGAGGGTTGGTGCGCTGGTATTCCTTAGGTGTTGCCTGAAGTTTTTCGTCGCATATTGATTTGCGAGTGAGACAAATCACCCGACCTCAGTCTCGACCTCTGTCTTACCTGTCGTGCAGAGCTGTCGATGTGCATTCGGATAATAGGACAATACTCAAAACTGACATCAGAATCAGGAGGAGATACAACATGAAAGCAAAGTTCGTGCATCGCTGCACCCATGTGCTGGACAAGGAAGCGAGCATCAAGTTCTACGAAGAGGCGCTTGGCTTCAAGGTTGTGCAAGAGATGGGCCCTGAGGACGGGTCTTGGACCAACACCTTCATGGCGAACGACGAAGCTCCTTTCGAAATCGAGCTTTGCTTCAATTTTCGCACGACCTCGCTTTACCTCGAAGAATGCCAAGCAAAGCGCACCGAAAACGGCAGCGAAGATGACCACGCCGAATACCGCGTCCATTGCCAAGCTAGAACCCCATAAGACGCCATCGATTGGTACAAGCTGAATTTCGGCGATGAAACGCATGGCGGCGATGGCAAGTGTGCTTGCGATGCCGGTGATACCTGAGATAAGCAGGAAGTAGCCCATGGGAATGTGCTCGGTCTGCCCAAAGCGGTTGGTATCGACATAGCCCTTACGCGTTTGCGACACAGCGCAGACGATCATCACGATGAAAAGCCATGCGTACATGACGGTGTCAACGGGATTTGCGAAGAGGCGAAACGCTTCATTGGCGTCATCGTGCACCCACGCAACCTGCTGCGCTATGATCTGATACACAAGCAGCATGAGCATGCCGAACGATAGCAGCATGAACCCAAGTTTGTAATTTTCGCATTCTCGGCCTCGAGGCGCTCATCCTTCGGGCCTGCGTATGCGCGCCATTTTTTTGGCAAGTCTTATATTTTGCCGCTTCATAATTCTCTCCTAAAGGAATAATTCGGGTTTGGGCAACGTGCTGGGTTGGGAATGGTGAAATCGGGTTAGCGCTCTTCGTCCCAGAAAAGGTCGTTTAGTGCGACGTGAAGGGTTTTGCAAATGGCGACACATAAATCTCCTCGTTTTGCAGGGCGATCCTATCGATGAAGCTATAGGCTGCATTCTTCAGCGCGTCGATGCGCTTGGTCGTGTCGCTTTCGCTCATGGGATTGTCCATCGAGCCGGAAGCATCCAGCACCAGCACGATGTCGAGCGGCGTGGTTGAGGTTGATTTCGCATTCGAAGTGGGCGAAGGCGTTGAAAGCGCCGTTATGAACGCTGAATCGCCGCGCTCTGTAGCGGTGTCGCTACTTATGGTAATTGCTGTGTCAGCTGTTGCGGAAGAATGGCCGTTGTCCCATCGTCTGCAAAGGCGAAGCTACTCCCCAGGCACATAAGAGCAAGCGCTAAGACCATTGCCAGTAATGGGCGAATTCGTTTCATCTTCGATCCCCAATCCTGCTTTCGTTTGCTAATAAATGTTCTTATGCTTCCGAGTTTGCAACATCAAGGGATATTCGCGTACCACTCAACCCACTTTTGCCATGCAATAAGGGGCATTCCAATTGGATCATCGCAGATGCAGGGCACGTTTGTAACGGGCATATATACGAATACCTTTACTTCATAGCAAAGATAGCGCGTGCTCCAAAGGAATTGGGCTACGCGCCGTATTTTGGATTAAAGACTTGAAATAATAGTTGCAGGTGGCTTGGTAGGCCCCGAAACGCTCTGAAGCAAACTCGAGCGTTTTGAATGGTTGCAGGTGGCTTACAAAAAAGTGATTCAGCTTACTCCCGCTCGATCGTTAAAATCTCTCTCCAGTTTGCCTCAGTTTGTCCCACTTGCATCCAGTCTCAAAAAATGCCGCGAATCCATGGGGTCAAATCTGGGTCACGGGTTTCGGGACGGGGCAGGGCGCTTTCGTGGGCCACAGTGGGTCACGAAAGCTGGCGAGTGGGCTCTCAAGGTGTTTTGATTGCATGGCAAGAGAGAAGCAGCAGGCAGGCCCCGTTCCTGCTGCGCGCTTTCCCCAGGCCGGCATCGCCCGTCCGCTTCCGCCCGAGTCTACCGGGCGTCTTCGATCCTGGCGACGAATTCATTGGCCCACCGAATCGCCTCGTCAACATCCTGGAGTACGGGCAGGCCCTCTGCGAGGGCGGCGTACATCTCATCCCATCCCTTTTGCTTGGCAATGGCTGGCGGCCAGGCCTGCGCCCGCCTGTAGGAGAAAAGCCTCCGGCAGGCGGCCCTCGCAGCCGTAAGGTCAACCTCGGCTCTGGCGTCGATCAGCTGCAGGTCGATGAGATCGCGGGCCCGATCGCCCGGGCCGGAGACGGCGTGGAGCTTCTGGGCGATCTGGTGGTCGAGCGGCATGAGTGGAGCCCTGCCGGGCGCGGGGAACCCCATCGCCTCGAAGAGCTCGCCGGCGTCCGCCAGCTCGGCCCAGTCTGGCGCGTCGGCGTCGCCTATCTCGTTGTGGCCGACCTCGAGCGGCACCGTGCACCAGGGTTTCCCGAGGTAGTCCAGCTTGACGTCGTACGGCTGCATGACGTACTGTTCGGGAATCCCATCGGGCGAGGCCGGGTTCTTTTCTACCACGCGGCCGGAGAACCCCTCCCAGCCGGAGCGGAGCCTCGAGTCGAGCTGGGCGGCGTAGGCTGCGGGATCGGTCGCCGTGGCGGTGTCTAGGTCCGTGGTGAACCGCGTGTTCTCCTCGCCGAAGCGCATCTTGAGCGCGCTGCCGCCCTTGACGACCCCGTCGGGGAGCATGCTCGCCACGATCGCGTTCGCCATCACGGTGCGCGCCCTCATGAAGTCCTGGGGCGCGCCCCCGCAGAGCCTGCGTATCGCGTCGTCGAGATGGCGCATGCTGTTGGGCCTCTTCATCGGGTTATCTCCTCCTTGATCCGCTCTTCCTCCTCTTTGGTTATGTAGCCGCGCGCGAGCGCCTCGCTCGCGGCCTCGACGGCCCGGTCGGCCCCCATGGTCTTCGAGGCTGCCGCGATGGCGGCCGGCAAGGGCTGGCAGGCGATGCCCTCTAGGTAGACGGGGATCGTCCCGCCCATTCGCTCCAAGGTGACCCCGGGGCCCAGATTGCGCCGGCAGCGCCTCGGCGACGCGAGGCGCATTTTGGTAGGGTCCGTCGGCGCCAGCCCCAGCAGCGCCACGACCGACTCTCCGCAGAGGAAGGCCCCTTCGCCCGCCGCCTTCACCGCGACGGCATAGGGCGCTTGCGGCTGCGACGGCCAGATGGGCATGCGGTACACGCCGCGCGCGACGCGCACGAGCTTCCCCAGCTTCTCCTGCTGGACCATCTCCGCCCTGGACATGCCGAGCTCGGCCGCCTCGGCAGAGGTGATCAGGCCGAAGTCGTCTACCGCCTCGTATATGTCGTCGATTTTTGCCATGCCGAAAGTATAGCGTATTTACTATACTTTTGACCTATCAAAAGCATAGAAAACCTGAGATGGCGGCTGGCCTAGCTGCAAGGGCGCTGCGGCGGCCGACGCGATGGGCAGGGCGCTTGCTTTTCCATGCTCTCGCCGCCGTGCTCGATTGCCGGCCTGGCGGTGACCTCGAAGGGGATTCCCTGTTCCCTCACGGCCTGCTTGAGGAACATGTTGATCGCCTGGGTGGTGCTTATGCCGAGCTCCGAGAACAGCTTCGCAGCGCCGTCCCTCGTCTGCCTCTCCATGCTGACCTGTATCGTTTTCTCGGACACGCATGCTAGAGGAATCCGAATCCCTTAGAATGCAACGAGACGACGAGAAAGGACGATGCCATGCCGAATCCAGCCGCCAAGTACACCGACGAGTTCAGGCGTGAGACCTTCTTCGCCAGGGAGCAGGGGTAGCCGCGCGCTACCGGCTCATGCTGGCGGAGAGGGCGGAGTTCCCGGTGAAGCTGATGGCCCGCGTGCTGGAGGTGAGCCGCTCGGGCTTCTACTCGTGGCTGGCCGCCGGACGCCCGCAAGACGGGTGGGCCGCGGAGCGCGACGCCGTGATGCGCGTGTGGCTCGAGTCCGACCGCCGCTTCGGCTTCCGGTTCGTGCACGCGATGCTGCCGCCGGAGCTGTCGCACCTGACGCGCTACCGCGTGCTCAGGCTCATGCGCGAGCTGGGCATACGCTGCTGTCCGCCCAACGCCAAAAAGCGCACCACGGTCCCGGACCCCAAGGCCCGCCCGCGCCCCGACCTGGTGCGCCGCGACTTCACGAGCCCCGTGCCCACCTACAAGCTGGTGGGCGACATCACCTACCTGCGCACCGGGCAGGGGTGGCTGTACCTGGCCACCGTGATCGACCTGTGCACGCGCATGGTGGTCGGCTGGTCGCTGTCCGAGCGCATGACCGCCGACATCGCCGTGGCGGCGCTGGAGTCGGCCAAGTCCCGCGGCTACGTGGCGGGAAACGCCATATTCCACAGCGACAGTACACCAGCCGGCTCCTCGCGGAGTGGGCGCGCGACAACGACGTGCGCCTGTCGTGCGGCCGCACCGGCAGCTGCCACGACAACGCCGTGGCCGAGTCGTTCTTCGCGACGCTGAAGAACGAGATGTACTACCGCGGGAGCTTCGCCACCAGGGCCGACACCAAGCACGCGGTGATCAGGTTCATCGAGGCCGAGTACAACCGCAAGAGGCCGCACTCGACCATCGGCTACCAGATACCCGCGAAGGCCATGGAGGCCTTCTTCGAGCGTACCAGGCCGACCGCAGGGGAGCTTCCCATGGCCGCGTAAATCCTCGAGCTTCCATGTCCGAAATCTTGACACAGGTCAATGTTCGCCAGGGCCGACGGCGAAACCGAGGCGCTGCCCGACAAGGGGCCCGACGCCGCAGCTCGCTCCGCGCTCGAGTTCCTTCGCAGGTTGACAGAATCGCTCGGGTTGGTAGAATAGCCTGCAGATAGCAAAACCTTCACGGTTTTAGGGGCGGACTTGCGCAAGCGACTCTGCCCTATTTAATATGAGTAGAACATTGTCAAGAGGCAATGAAGGCCCAAGCCAGGAAAATCTTTCCCGACTTGGGCCTTTCTATCATCACCCGATGATTTCTTCCGACAGGTTGTGTCATCAAACCGACGCTCGTATTCGCAGTTTAATATTCGCGGGTTGACGGCCTCGGGCTGGCGCGGACCGCACGCGGGTCCGCCGCGTCATCGCCCGTCTATGTCGGCCGCCCTGGCTTCGCATTTCGTTGCTACGGCTGGATGCGCGCACCTTCTAACAAGAAGAATCTTTCGGCG
>NZ_WAJR01000003.1 GCF_008831035.1 Ellagibacter isourolithinifaciens
GAGGTCCCGCTTGAGCGGCCGCCTGCGCGCGCTTTACGCCCAATCATTCCGGATAACGCTCGCCCCCTACGTATTACCGCGGCTGCTGGCACGTAGTTAGCCGGGGCTTCTTCTGCAGGTACCGTCAGAGGTTCTTCCCTGCTGAAAGCGGTTTACAACCCGAAGGCCGTCGTCCCGCACGCGGCGTTGCTGCGTCAGGGTTGCCCCCATTGCGCAAAATTCCCCACTGCTGCCTCCCGTAGGAGTCTGGGCCGTATCTCAGTCCCAATGTGGCCGGTCGGTCTCTCAACCCGGCTACCCGTCGTCGGCTAGGTGGGCCGTTGCCCCGCCTACTACCTGATGGGACGCGACCCCATCCCCCGCCGCCGGAGCTTTCCCGGGGCCCCCATGCGAAGGCCCCGGAGTACCCGGTATCAGCCGCGGTTTCCCGCGGTTGTCCCGGTGCGGGGGGAAGGTCGGTCACGCGTTACTCACCCGTTCGCCACTTTATCCGCGGCCGAAGCCGCCTTAACCGTTCGACTTGCATGTGTTAGGCACGCCGCCAGCGTTCATCCTGAGCCAGGATCAAACTCTTCGTTCGGGCGCCCCCTTGAGGGGCGCCTAAGCTCGAATCAAAATAAAGAAAAAGCCATCGGAATGATGGTCGGAACCCGGGATCGGGTTCCTCATGGAATTGGTCTCTCGTCGGAGATCTCCGCCGGCATCCTCGCCGGCGGGGGCCCCGCACGCGTTCCTATCCGTTTTCCTCGGTATCCGGTTTTCAAGGTTCCCGGGGCGTCTAGCGCCCCGCCCCGCCGCTTCCTTCCGTCCGCGGCGCAAGGAGATATATTACGCGCACCCCCTCCCGCGGTCAAGGGGGAATCGCGCCTTTTTCCCGGGAAGGGGCGCCTCAAGGGCCGTTTTCGCCATACGACCTGGGATGACGCGCTTCTATTGCCTTTCGGGCCCCGCACACATTCCCTCCATAAGCCCAGGAAGGGCGCTGGGAGGCGGTGTGGGGCATCTCAATATGCGAGGGCGGGAACCCACCAAATGTTCCCGAGCCCGACTAACTAAGAGAGCCCGGTCCCTGGGCGCTTCGGACAACTGTCGGGCAGAATCATTCGAAGCGAAATCCGCCAAAGGGGTCGGCGCATCACTATATATAGTAGCTTTCTGCCACGCAGAGATATTTCCCGCTTCATAGTGGCACCCTTGCTATAGAAAGAGGCCGAGTGTTTCTCGAGCACCCGGCCTCTTGAATGGATGAGACAATCGCCTACGGCATTCGCCCCACAGTTCTCTTCTCTCTTAGCGCTACTCAACCTCAGTGAGAACTTCACGCATCTGCTCCGGCGTGAGGACGGCGCCCTCGCTGGAGAATTTCGCAAGGATTGCCTTCACTGCAGCAAGGTCGACCAGACGCTCCGCGTGCGACGTCATATTGCGCACCTTCACCTTGCCCTCGGAGAGCTCATCGGGACCAAGAATGGCGACCATCGATGCGTTCAGCTTGTCGGCAAGCTTGAACTGACTTTTCAGGCTGCGCTTCTGATGATCCATGTCAGCAGATTGTCCCGCATCGCGAAACGCCTGCACAAGGGAAAACGCCTCAGCGTGCACCGAATCGTCGACGCAGGCGACAAACAGGTCGCACCGCTGAGCACGGGGAAATTCAACACCCGCTGCCTGCAGCGCAAGCGCGCAGCGCTCATATCCAAGCGCGAACCCAAGACCCGGCGTCGGGCGTCCGCCCACTTCCTCGACGAGCTTGTCGTAGCGACCGCCACCGCCGATCGCGTTCTGACTTCCCATGCCGTTGTCCACCTGGACCTCGAACACGGTGCGCGTGTAATAGTCCAAGCCGCGCACGAGCTTATAGTCCTCCTCGTAGGCGACGCCGGCAGCATCAAGATAGGTCTTCACCGCTTCGTAATGCTCACGACAGTCCGGGCAGAGATGGTCGGAGATCTTCGGAGCGCTCTCCATTACGTGAGCGCAGCCCTCGTTCTTGCAGTCGAACGCGCGCAGCGGGTTGATTTCGGCGCGCGTCATGCACGTCTCACACAGCTCATCGGCATGCTCGTTCATATAGGAGCGGACGAGCTCTCGATAGGCGGGACGGCACTTTTCACACCCCATCGAGTTGATGAGCAGGCGCATCGATTCGCGCGGGATGCCGATTGTCTCGTAGAAGCGCATGAGCATGATGATGGCCTCAGCGTCGATCGTCGGCTCCTCGGCGCCCAGGCACTCCACGCCCACCTGGTTAAACTGGCGCTGACGTCCCTTTTGCGGACGCTCCGCGCGGAACATGGGGCCCGCGTACATCAATTTCGCGGGCGCGCCACCCTGGGGAACGAGGTCATGCTGGGCCACCGCGCGCACGACGCCGGCAGTGCCCTCGGGACGAAGCGACAGGCGGCTTTTGCTCTTGATGGTACCGCCGTCGATGAGGCGTTTCAGGTTCTCGCCCGACACGGCGGTGAACATCTCCTTGGACACAACGTCGGTCGCTTCGCCGATGCCGCGGACGAACAGGTCGGTCTGCTCGAATATCGGTGTCTCGATGGGCACATACCCGTAACGGGCGAAAACGGAGAACGCCGTCTCCTTAAAATGCAGCCAAAACGCCGCCTCGTCAGGTAGAAAGTCCCTCGTGCCTTCAGCAGCCTGCATTGCCATTGCGCCCACCTTTTCCTTCGTTTAGCTTGATTGCGATTTGCATTGTAACGTAAATGAAGCGCGGGCTCCGATTGCCCGCGCTTCAACATATTCCATCGGAGAGTGGCGACCATGCTGGAATCAGCCGCCGCCCGCCACTTACTTGAAGTACTCCACACCGCCTTCGATGAGCGGTTGATACGTGAAGTCCGGGATATTGCGATAGAGCCCAGCGCCCGAACGCTCGGTGTGGCCCATCTTGCCGAGCACACGGCCATCGGGACTCGTGATGCCCTCGATGGACAGCACGCTGCCGTTGGGATTGACCGAAAGGTCCATCGACGGCTTGCCCTCCGCATCGACGTACTGCGTCGCCACCTGGCCGTTTGCGATGAGCTTCTCGATCAGTTCGGGGCTTGCCACAAAGCGGCCCTCACCATGGCTGATAGCAACGGTGTGAGTGTCCCCCACCTTGCACTCGGAAAGCCACGGGGAAAGCGACGACGCCACGCGCGTGCGGACGAGGCGGCTTTGATGGCGGCCGATCGTGTTGAAGGTAAGCGTCGGGCATTCATCGGTCATGGGAACGATGTCGCCATAAGGCACAAGGCCGAGCTTGACGAGCGCCTGGAAGCCATTGCAGATGCCGAGCATGAGGCCGTCGCGGTTCTGAAGAAGATCGCGCACCGCTTCGGTCACCTCAGGGGCGCGGAAGAACGCCGTGATGAACTTCGCCGAGCCGTCAGGCTCATCGCCGCCGGAGAAACCGCCGGGGATCATGACGATCTGGCTTTCGCGGATAGCGGCAGCGAGGGCGGCGATGCTCTCGGCGACCGCATCGGGCGTCAAGTTGTTCACGATGAGCGTGGTCGGCAGGGCGCCGGCGCGCTCGAACGCGTGCGCCGTGTCGTACTCGCAGTTCGTCCCCGGGAACACGGGGATGATGACGCGCGGCTTCGCGATCGAACCGCTATACGTGAGCGGCAGCTTGTCGTCGCACGTGATGGGCGCAACGTCGGCGATGTCGGAGTCGGACTGCGCCGCGGTGCTGCGATACGGGAACACCGACTCGATCGCGCCTTCCCACGCATCCTGCAAGCGAGCCAAATCGACCGCCTCGCCCGCAACCGAGAGCACGTAGTCCTCGGTCGTCGTACCGAGAAGGGCGACATCGAGGCACTCGGTCGCCTCGGGAAGCACCGCGCCGTCGGCCAGCTCGACGATGAAGCTGCCGTATGAGGGGGTGAAGAGCGCATCGGCGTCGGCGTCATCGAGCGCCACGCCGATTCCGTTGCCGACGCACATCTTGAACAGCGACTCCGCCGCGCAACCGTAACCAGGCGTCGACACGGCAAGGGCTGCACCTTCGCCGATAAGGCCCTCGACCGCGGCGATCGCCGCAAGCTCGTCCTCGGCAGCGGGCGCCACATCGTCGGCGTCGTAGCAGCGCGGAGCGATGAGCGCGACCCTGTGGCCAGCGCCCTTGAACTCAGGGCTCGTCACGCGATCGACCTTGCCGACCGCAGTGGCGAAGGACACGAGCGTCGGGGGAACGTCGAGGTCCTCGAACGAGCCCGACATGGAGTCTTTTCCTCCGATCGAGCCCAGCCCCAGATCGAGCTGCGCCTGAAGCGCACCGAGAACGGCAGCCGCGGGCTTGCCCCAGCGAGCAGGCTCATTGCGCAGGCGCTCGAAGTATTCCTGGAACGTAAGGTACATGTCCTCGCGCTTGAAACCCGTGGCCACCAGGCGCGAAACGCTCTCGACGACGGCGATGTAGGATCCGACGAACTGATTCTTCTCGGTGAGATAGGGGTTGAAGCCCCACGCCATGCCGGAGCACGTCGTGGTCTCGCCGTCGACCGGCAGCTTCGCCACCATGGCGAGCGCGGGCGTGAGCTGGTATTTTCCACCGAACGGCATGAGCACGGTAGCCGCGCCGATCGTGGAATCGAAGCGCTCGGAGAGACCCTTGTTGGAGCAGACATTCAAATCGCTCACGAGCGATTCCATGCGCTCGGCGAACGTGTCGCCCGCCCAAGTGCGCTCATAGGAGCTGCCTGCCTCGATATGAACGTCCTGATGCTTCGGGGCACCGTTCGATGCCAAAAACTCGCGGCTCACGTCGACGATGGCCTCGTCGTTCCAGAAGATGCGCACGCGCGGCTCGGCAACGACCTCGGCGATCACCGTGGCTTCGAGGTTCTCCTCCTTGGCATACCCGAGAAACTCTTCCACATCGGCGGCGGCTATGGCGCAAGCCATACGCTCCTGGCTCTCCGAGATGGCGAGCTCAGTGCCATCAAGTCCGTCGTATTTCTTCGGGACCTTATTGAGGTTGATACGCAGGCCGTCAGCGATCTCGCCCAAGGCAACCGACACGCCGCCCGCGCCGAAGTCGTTACAGCGCTTGATGAGACGGCAGGCCTCACCGCGGCGGAACAGCCTTTGAAGCTTGCGCTCGACAGGGGCGTTGCCCTTCTGCACCTCGGCACCGCAATGCTCAAGGCTCTCCAGGTTGTGCGCCTTCGACGACCCGGTCGCGCCGCCGATGCCATCGCGGCCGGTGCGCCCGCCCAAAAGAACGATGACGTCGCCCGGCTCGGGCTTCTCGCGACGCACGTGATCGGCCGGGGTTGCCGCGACGACGGCACCGATCTCCATGCGCTTGGCGACATAGCCTGGATGATACAGCTCGTGGACAGAGCCTGTGGCCAGGCCGATCTGGTTGCCGTAGGACGAGTAGCCGGCGGCAGCCGTCGTCACGAGCTTGCGCTGAGGAAGCTTGCCTTCAAGCGTTTCCGACACGGGGACCGTGGGGTCACCCGCACCGGTTACGCGCATCGCCTGGTACACGTAGCTGCGCCCCGAAAGCGGGTCGCGGATAGCGCCCCCCAAGCACGTTGCCGCGCCGCCGAACGGCTCGATCTCGGTAGGATGGTTGTGCGTCTCGTTCTTGAAGAGGTAGAGCCAGTCCTCGTCCTTGCCGTCGACGTCGACCGTGCACTTCACCGTGCAGGCGTTGATTTCCTCGGACTCGTCGAGGCCGGTCAGGATGCCTTGGGATTTTAGCCACTTCGCACCGATGGTGCCCATGTCCATAAGGCAGATGGGCTTCTCGTCGCGGCCGAGCTCATGGCGCAGCTTAAGGTAGCGCTCGTAGGTCTCGCGCACCTGCTCGTCGTCGATCACGACGTTGGTGAGCTCGGTGCCGAACGTGGTATGGCGGCAGTGGTCCGACCAGTAGGTGTCGATCATCTTGATCTCGGTGATGGTCGGGCAGCGCTTCTCGCCCGCGAAATACTGCTGGCAAAACGCGATGTCGGCAAGGTCCATCGCCAGACCGCGCTCCTCGATGAACTGGGAAAGACCTGCCTCGTCCAAATCGAGGAAACCCTCGATGACCTCGACGGGCTTGGGCGTCGGATGGGCGATCTGGAGCGTTTCGCGCGCAACGAGGCACGCCTCGCGCGTCTCGACCGGGTTGATGACGTAGTGCTTCACCGCAGCGAGCGCATCGTCAGTGCACTCGCCCTCGATGACGTAGACCTGCGTGAAGGCGACGTCGGGGCGATCGCCCTGGCTGATGAACTGGATGCACTGCGACGCGGAGTCGGCGCGTTGGTCGAACTGGCCGGGTAGCGCTTCGACGGCGAACACGTGCACGTTGGCGGGAGCCGCGGCGATTCCGGAAATGTCCGCCCCCTCCGCGGCAAGCTGCTTGGCAGTCTTGCCCGAGAACTCGACGCCCGTAACGGGAAACTCACGCGAGGCATCGTCGACCTGCGGCTCGGAGAACACCGTGGGGATGCAATGCTCGAAAAGTTCCTCGTCGATGCCCTCGACGTCGTAGCAGTTGATCAGGCGCAGGCGAGCCGTCTTCGCAAGTCCCTCGGGAACGGCGGTGTGCAGCTCGGCGAGCAGCTGTTGCGCTTCGACATCGAAGCCGGGCTTCTTCTCCACGTATACGCGCGAAACCATGATGATCCTTTCCAGGGTGGCAGGCGATTACTTGTCGGCAGGCTTTGCAGCAGAAGCGGCATCGGCCGGCTTCGCGGCATCGACGGCGTCGACCTTCTTGCGGCTGAACAGGCCGCGCTTGGGCTTGATCTGCTCCTCGGCAACCTCCGCAGCAGCGTCTTCCTTCTGCTTTTCCGCCTCGCGCTCGGCTGCGCGCTTTGCCTTCTCGGCGCGGCGGCTTTCCTTGGTGTTCTGGGATTCCATTTCCATCTGATACTTGCGGCGGCACTTGCGGATCTTCGAGAAGTCGAGGTAGAACGCAAGGATGATGAGCACGTAGGACGAGCCGAGCGTAACGTAGCTGATCCACGCGGGCTCCCACGAGCGGGCGAACCACGACAGCGCGACCATAAGCACCGCGGCGATCAGGACGACCCACCAAAGGCGGCGCAAGCGCTTGTATTCCGCTGTGGGCGGATTGTAGTACTTGCGGTCGAGCTCGTTTTGCTTGGCGCGCTCGGCCTTGCGGCGAGCCTTCTGCTCCGCTTTTCTCTCCTGAGGGGTCTTCGTCGAGGACTGGATATGCACCGAGGCGGCAGCTTTCGACTTCGGCTTCGCCGAGGCCGCGCTCTTGCGCGTCGTACCCTTAGGGCCCTCGTCCTGGTAGCGGTCGTTCATGTAGTTACGTTGTGACATGCAATGGTTCTTTCTCGTGGACACTTACTTCAAAAGCGGGAAGGCCCTTTAAGGCAGCGCGCTCGGCCGGGAATGCCCGCCTGCCGGCACGGACCGAAGCTCCCTATGCGAACGGGAACTTCTCGCCCGTGATCTTCTCGTAGGCCTCGATGTACTTCTCGCTCGTGCGCTTGATGACGTCCTCGGGAAGGCGGGGCGGCTTGGTGCCGGACTCCTTGTCCCAATGGGCGGTAAGCCAATCGCGGACGTACTGCTTGTCGAAGCTCGACTGGCTTTTGCCGGGCTCGTACTCATCGCCGGGCCAGAAGCGCGAAGAGTCGGGAGTGAGAACTTCATCAGCCAAGATGAGGCGGCCGCCGACGCGTCCGAACTCGAACTTGGTGTCGGCGATGATGATGCCGTGGTCGGCTGCGTGGTCGCGCGCGGCGGTGTACACCTTGATGGCCGCATCGCGCAGCTCGGCCGCCGCCTCGTCGCCAATGATCTCGGCGCAGCGCTCGAAGCTGATGTTCTCGTCATGGTCGCCGATTTCGGCCTTGGTGGAAGGCGTGAAGATGGGCGTCTCGAGCTTGGAGGAGTTCACGAGGCCGCCTGGCAGCTCGATGCCGCAGACCGTGCCCTGCGCCTGGTACTCCTTAAGGCTGCTGCCCGCGAGATACCCGCGCACGATGCACTCGACGGGATACATGTCGGCCTTCTTGACCAGCATGAACCGCCCTTCCAGCGCATCAGCATAGGGCTTGAAGCGCTCCGGCAGGTCGGCGACGTCGGCGGAGATGAGATGGTTCTCGATCACGCCGTCGAGCAGTTTGAACCAGAAGCACGAAAGCTGCGTGAGCACCTGGCCCTTATGGGGAATCTCGTCCTCGAGAATGTAGTCAAACGCGGAGATGCGATCGGAAGCGACGACCAGAAGACGGTCGCCCAGATCGTAGAGGTCGCGAACTTTGCCTTGCGCATCGGGTTCGATGTCGATCACGCTCATGATTTCAGGTCCTTTCAAAACCTCGTTGCGAATATGCGGCGCGCGAGCAAGTGCCCCGCACGCCGACAAGCGATAATGAGTCGCGACCCATTATCGCGCACTGCCTTACTTTTTGCGATTGGAAGCGGATTTTCCTTCGGCCGAGCGTTGCTGGCGGGCGCCCGAGAGCAACTGCTGGCGGTGCTGCTGCTTTTGCTGCTGGCGCTGCCTTTGTTGCTCGCGCTTATCGTTGGTGCGCGTGCGCTGCTCGTCGTAGAGGGGGAAATGGAGCGTGAAGCAGGCGCCTTTGCCCTTCTCGCCCTCGACCTGCACCCAGCCGCCATGGCGATCGACGATTTCCTTCACGACCGCAAGCCCGATGCCTAAGCCGCCGCTCGCGCGGTTGCGCCCGGCGTCCGCCCTCCAGAAGCGCGAGAAGACCATCTTCGCCTCCTCGGGGGAAAGCCCGATGCCGGTGTCTCTCACAGCGATCGAGGCCATGATGTCGCCCTTCGACACGGTAACCGACACATGCCCGCCTTCGGGGGTGTAGCGCACCGCGTTCGAGATGAGGTTGGCCGTGGCCTGGCGAATCATGTCGGGATCCCCCACGACGAGCACGCCTTTCTCGGCGCGGTACTCGAACGTGAGCCCCGAGTCGGCAACGAACGCCTCGTGCGTGGAGACGATGCTCTGGATGAGCTCGCCCACGTCGACCACTTCCTCTTTCATGGGGGTGGCGCGGTTTTCCAGGCGGGAGAGCTTCAAGAGCGCGTCAACCAGGCGACTCAAGCGCTGCACCTCGGAATTCACAGTCTCGAGGCGTTCGGCATCGGCCTCGAACACGCCGTCGACCATCGCCTCGACGGTGGATTGGATGGCCATAAGCGGCGTGCGCAGCTCGTGAGCGACGTCGGTTGTGAGACGGCGCTCCAGCTCGCGGTCCTTCTCGACCGACTCCGCCATCTCGTCGAAGGTTTCGCCCAGGCGGGCGATCTCGTCCTCGCCGTGAAGATCGGTGCGCGCCGAGAGGTCGCCTTCCTTGATGGCGCGGGCCGTCTTCGTCATGCGGTTGATGGGGGCCACCAGATTGCGCGCGAACAAAAAGCCGATGCACGATGCAAGCACGATGGCCACGAGCGACGCGAAGAGCATAGCTTGGTAGGAATTCTCGCGGAACTCCTGGTCAGGGCCGCGCATAAGCGTATCCGACCCGTAGACCCAAATGCGTACGGAGCCGACAACCTTGTCGTCGACCACGATCTTGGCGAGCGCGACCTTCGAGGCGTCCTTCGGTTCGAGGGAGCTCGTGGCGTTCGGGATGCCGTTGATGCGGTTCGAGGAATCGAAAACGGTGACGTCGTTCTCGTCGACAACCTTGATAGCGATACCCGGCGTGACCTCGAGCGCGGCCTCGACGGGCATAAGCGCCGCAGAGCTCTTGATGGTGAGCGTGCTGTCGGCCTCCATGCGCTCCTCGATGCGGCTGGCGGTCGTCTCCGCAAGGGTCTCCATGTTAGACGCGGTATAGGTTTGGAAATGCTGCTCCCACACAAACGAGATGACGCCGATGGCGACAAGGCCGGTCATCGCGGCGATGAGCGCGAACGCCAAGGTGACGCGCGCAGTGTAGGAAAGGCTCGTCCAGCCGAACTTGCGGCGGCGCTCCTTTCGCGCAAGCTTTCCCTGATGGGGCTCGCCCGTTGAAGCCCGCTCCTCGGAAGAGTCGGGCATGACGCGAATGCGGGCAGCCCCGCCGCCCGCATTCGCAGAGGGGCTCGACGCCTCTTCGGGCGTCGAGCCGTTATGTGCTCGGTTCGTTTCGCTCACGGGTCACCCGCAGGCTATTTGCCGGATTTCGTGGGGTCTTCGAAGCGATACCCCACGCCGTGGACGGTATGCAACCACTTCGGGTTGCGCGGATTGTCGCCGATCTTCGCGCGCAGGTTCTTCACGTGCGAGTCGATGGTGCGCTCGTAGCCCTCGAAGTCGTAGCCGAGCACCTTCTCCACCAGCTCCATACGAGAGTACACGCGGCCCGGATAGCGGGAAAGCGTGGTGAGCAGCTTGAACTCGGAAGCCGTGAGGTCGACTTCCTCGCCCTTCACAAGAACCTTGTGGCCGGAAACGTCGATCGTGAGGTCGCCGAACTCGAGCACTTCGCGCTGCGGCTCGGAGTCGGCATGCACGCGGCGGAGCAGGGCGCGCACGCGCGCGACAAGCTCGCGGGGGCTGAAGGGTTTCACCAGGTAATCGTCGGCGCCCAGCTCAAGCCCGATGATGCGGTCTTCCACCTCGCCCTTCGCGGTAAGCATGATGATGGGCACATCGGAGTTGTCGCGGATGGCGCGGCAGACGCGCTCGCCGGGAACGCGCGGGAGCATAAGGTCGAGAACGACCAGGTCGAAATGATGCTTCTGGAATTCCTCAAGCGCCTCCTGGCCGTCGCCCACGGCGGTTACCCAGTAGTTTTCACGCTCGAGATAAGCAGCGACCGCATCGCGAATCGCCTTTTCGTCTTCTACAAGAAGAATGCGTCGGGTTTCGTTGTTCATTGACGTCTCCTAACATGGGATTTTCCTGCGCGCATGGACCATGCGCGAGGCCGGCGGAGCGCGCAAGGCTTAAAGCCTACGGCGGACCGTCAGATTCGTCTTTGGGTTTATTGTAGCAATTGGGCGTATTCTCGCGCGAGGCGTAGGCGAAATGACACAATTACCACCATGCCAACGAAAAGACCCACTCCAGGAAAAAACAGCGCGCACGCGCAAAGAAGCCCTCGCCAAAGCACGAGGCGGGGCACTTCTGCGAGCTATCGCCCGCGTGCGGCGCATGCAACGCACGCACCGACGGTCCGCGTCGCCGAAGGGCGCTCGGAGCAGGGCATCAAGGTGCCCGCCCCAGGCGGTGGGCAGGTCCTTCTCACCCGACGGCACTTCCTTTACGGCGCAATCGGCATCGGAGCCCTTGCCGTTGTCGGCGGGGGCATCGGCGTGGGAGTGAACGCCGCCTCGAAGGCGAACGAGCCCACCTTCAACACGCTGGCCGTCTCTAAGGACGCCGTCACGTCGTGTTCTGCCGCGACGCCGGGCAACTTCACCGAAATCGAAGATTCGAGCACCGTGCTCGGGCTTTCAGGAACCTACGAGCTTCCCTACGGAACGCTCGTCTGGGCAAGCGACGATTCCCTTGCGGCGTGCCTCGTTCCTACCGACGGCTCGAAGCCGCTTACGAAGGTGGTGTTGCTCTCCCTTTCGTCAGGCAACCAGACCACGGCGATTTCCCAGGCGAAAGGCCAAGAAGAAGGTTTCGAGATCTACGATGTGCGCGCGTGCGCGACCGGCGTCGTGTGGACCGAGGCGAACATCCTCGACGGTACCTGGCGCATCTACAGCGCCGCGCTTTCGAACGGGGAACTCGGGACGGCGGCACTGGCCGAAGAGGGCGACGCCGATTGGGAGACCCCGACGCTCGCCGCATCGAGCGGATACGCCTTCTGGCAGGTTCTCCCCAAGAAGGACGGATCGGCGAGCAAGGAAGCGTCACGCCTGATGAGAGCACGTTTTGGCTCGAGCGATACCGAGGAGGCCTACACCTCGAAAGGCCGCATGTGCACACCGCCCTATGCGACGGGCGACTCCGTCGTCATCACCCCGCGCGCCGCGGCATCCTCATCGCGCTATCAGCTCACGCGCATCGACGCGCAATCCGCGAGCGTGGTCGACTCCCTCGTGCTTCCCTCTTCGATGAAGCCACTCGAGGCGGGTTACGGCGACACGGGGTTCATGTTCTCGTTCGAAGCGATCTACAATTTCGGCGAAGGCATCGCCAACCTGGGAACGTACATTCCCGCAAGCACCGTGCAGCCCGACACCAACGCGGAGGGCAACGCCTCGTACAGCCTGGTCCCGTGGTTCCGTCATGGCGTGACCCCCACCGCCCCGCCCGCATGGTGCGGTGGGTGGATCATCGCGAAGGACTCGTACAACGTGTGCGGGTTCAGCCCCGAGAGCAAGCAGTATTTCCTGCTGGAGGTGAAGTCGGGCGCGCCGAGCTTCGGCGACTACCTGGCGTCGACCGGCTCGGTCAAGCGCGTCGTCACGTACTCGAACATCGACAACACCACGCTTCAGGGCGAATCGCAGCAGTACTGCTGCGTGCGCGTCTGGGAACCGGTTTAGCAGCCCTCCAGCCACGCACGCTCTTCTTACCGTAGGTTCCTATAGAATGCCCCTCTCGAGCGCATTTGAGAGCACCACGGCAACGCGTTCGCGCGCGATGCGTTCGCCCGGTACGAGCTGATGCGTGCCGTCGGGCAGCTCATACCCGCTGACCACGCCCTGCTGAATCGCCCACGCCGCAGCGGATCTCGCCCAAGGGGAAATGCTCTCGGCATCGATGAGGAACGAAAGCGCCGCCTCGTCAGCATTGGACGCGCCCTTCAGGTTAGCGAGAATCTGGAGAAGCTGCTCCATCGTCACCGCGTCATCCGGCCCGAACGCCGTGCGCGCGCCCGTCTCGTCGGCATAGCCGTTCATGACGCCGTTCGCAACCGCCCAGTTCACCGCGCCCGTGTACCACACGCCGTCGCGAACATCGGGAAGCGAGGTCTCGTTTTTGGCAGCGCTTGCGTCATAGGAGCCCTCGGCTGCCGGGTCGGAATAGCGCCAGAGCACCATCGCGAGCTCAGAGCGCGTAAGCGACGCGCCGACGCCGAACAGCGACGCCTCGCTGTATCCGCGCATGAGGCCGGCATCCGCGACCTTCTTCACGCCGGGCGCATACCACGCATTCGGGTCAACATCCCTGAAGCGCTTCTCGATAGAGGGGGCAGGATCGGAACCCTCCGCATCGGGGTCGTAGGTTTTCGCGACCTCCGAGCTGCCGGGAGTCGCACCCTGGCCGCCCGCGACGGTGATGTCCGACTTCTGGGACACCGCAACGTCGGCGGCCACGCCGTCGCCCGCCTTATACTTGGAGGGGCCGCCTATCGAGCCCTCGCCCGCCGCGGGGATGTTGCCGCCCGTGGCCACGACGGTCGCAACGCCGACCTTGCCCTGGCCGCCGATGCCCGCGCCGCCGTTGCCGAGCCCCAGGCCGACCGATCCGCCCGTGGCAGTCAACGAGCCCTCGCCGACGATGGAGCCTCCGTCGAGCTTCACGCCCGCGCCGCCGTTGCCGCCGGTCGTGTCGACCGAGCCGCCCTTGGCGACAAGCGAAGAGCCCGCCGGGATAGTCACCGTCGCACCCTTGCCAACCACGAGGGCGGACTGGGCATCACTGCCCGATGTGATACCGCAACCGGTGATCGCGTTCGCGCCCTCGAACGTGACGTTCCCATTTACCAAGACAGGCGCCTCGGGAGCTTTGACCTGGTAATTTCCATCGGAGAGGAAGTTAGCGTGCGAGACAATCGTGGCGTCTTTGAGCGTCGACCCATCATTGAGCACGATCTGACCCACAAACGACGAGGAGTTCTTCGCGGAAACCGTGCCGCCGTTCACTTCGACCGTTCCGTACGCCACGGAATCGTCAAGAGTGAGCTTCGCACCCTTCTCGACGACGATCTTCACGCTGGAAAGCACCTTCATGTTGTGCAGCGTGACATCGGCGCCGGCAGGGATGGTGAGCGTTTCGGTGCCGAAGTTCCCGTTCTCGCCCTTGCCGATGGTGCCGTACGTGCCGGACTCGTGCGAGCCGTAGATGTCGGCCAGCGTGGTGGGGACGGTCGCGTTGCCCGTCTCGGCAATGGTATAGGGCTCCATGTCCCACGATGTCGTGCCCTCGGGAAGGTCAGCGATGCGCTCGGCGAGCGTCTTGTCGTTGTCGTAGATGCGCATCTCGACCGCGTTGCTCTGCTCCGTGCGGGCGCCGGATGTCACCGTGGCAACGACCTGATAGGTGCCTGATTTTGCGGGGGTACCCGTGATGAAAACCGAGCCCATTGTCACCTTCGCCGCCATACCGCTGCCTTCAGGAGAAAAGGAGACGCTGACCTTGTCCTGGCGCTCGCCATCGTTCTTCGCCCAGTCGTTCCAGGCCGTCCACTCGCCTTCGCCTTCCTTCACCTCGACATCGAGCCGGTTGTTCTCGGACGAGCTGCTGCCGCCGCTCGCACCGCCACCAGCCGACGCGAGGGCGATGCCGTCGTGGTCGAGGCTCATCATGCTCGTACCATCGACGACGAAGCACTGCAGCTTGCCGGAAAGGCGAACCTGGATCTGCTGCTGGACCTCGAAGGAGAGCATTTCAGCAATGGAATCGGTCGAGCCGTCGTCCTTCGTCGCCTCGGCGGTGAGCTTCACCTGATAGCTGCCCGCCGCAGGAGCCGTGCCCGAAAGCGACACTTGGCCGCTTTCGACCGTCGCGGAAAGGCCCGCCACATCTTTGCCCTCGGCATCGACGACGGCAGCCGAGAACTTTGCGTCCGCCGCCTTCGTTCCCGCCACGCTAAACGCGAGATTCTGGTCGACCGAGCTTCCCTCGACTGCAGGGGCAAATGCCTTGTCGCCTGCGAAAACAAACGAAAGCGACTGGTACGTGTCAGCAGGCTTGCTAACGTTTTCGGGCTCTTGGGTCGACCCGGTGTAGGTTGCCGTACCGTTGTTCTCGATCTTGCCGGTTGCGAACGTGCAGTCCTCGAAGATCGCCTCGCCGTTCACCACGGGTGTTTTGGAAAACGAACAGTTGGAGAACTTCACCTTCGCGCCCGCATCAACGGTAACCGTCGCGCCACCGTCATCGGATTTCGCATAGAAGTTCACGCGGTCAATCGAAACGTCGCTGCCTGAGGGGATGACGAAGGAGAGCGCGCCCGCATACCCGATGCTAACAACCTTCGGCCCCTGGCTGAAAAAGCCCTCGGAATAGCCGGCGATTTCAGCGAGCGACGAGGGGATGGTAACCGTCCCCGAATCCGAAAAGCTGGTTCCGACGTGGACTTTTGTGTACCCGTTCGACGCGGCCTGACCGAGATAATACGACAGCCCGTAAGAGCTGTCGTCGATGTAATAATATCCGTCGTTTGTGCTCAGCGACTGAATTCCGCCATCGTCTTGCGCTTCCCCGTCGGCGAGCGCCACCACGGGCGTGCCTGCCATACCCGCCGCGAGCACCGTCGCGACACCGGCTCGCGCCGCGGCTTCCCACGGTTTAATCGTCTGCGCCTTTTGTTTCTCCATATGTTTCCCAGCCTTTCTGTGGGCTCATTTCGGGACAATCACTTTTCCCCGTGTCGACGCGTGAGTTTACCATAGTTGACTTATATAGGTAAGCCATGTATAACTTTTTTTGATACATTTCACGCCTCATTGCAAGGAACACCTGTGAACGATTACGCAAGCAGCTCGAATACCGACTCGAACGAAAGCCACCGCGTGCCCCGCCCTTTCTCGGCGGACGCACCCTCCCCTTCCTCGATGCGGGCGCTCCAACCTTCTTCGACAGACGTGCCCCACCCCGAGGAAACTCAGTGGCGCGAACGATGGTTCCACGCATTCGACACCGAGTGCTTCGTGAAAGCGCGCGCAACCGAACACGATCTCGACCAGGTTGTTTCTCTCTGTGCGCGATACGAACGGCTCCTCAGCCACACGTTGCCCGGAAGCGATATCTGGGCCGTGAACCACGCAGAGGGCAGGCGCACGAAGGTCGATCCCGAAACGGCAGCACTCGTTCGCGAGGCGCTTCGATACTGCTCGAAGTCGAGCGGCCTTTTCGACATCACGCTCGCGCCGCTCGCCCGCCTTTGGAACTTCCACGCGGCGCACGCCCCTTCGGAGGGCGATATCGCCCGAGCGCTTCGCCATGTGGGATGGCAGCGAGTCGATGCAACCGAGGACACCGTCATCGTCACCGACCCCGAGGCCGAGATAACGCTCGGGGGCATCGCGAAGGGCTACATCGCCGATCGCGTGCGCGATTTACTGGTTGACCAAGGTGTGCGCGACGCGTTCATAAGCCTTGGCGGGAACGTTGTAGCCATGGGGCGCTCCCCTCACGGCAGGCCGTGGAACATCGGGGTGCGATCGCCCGATTTCCATCGCGACCAGGAGAGAGAGCGAATCGAGAACGAGGCCATCGCACGATCGCCGCACGGGATCGACAAGCGCGCACTTCGCGATTTGGGGAGAAGGCCCGAGAAGCCTGCATGCGTTCTCACCTGTTCCAATCTGTCCGTAGTGACGAGCGGAATCTACGAGCGCTGCTTTCTCAATAAGGCGACCGGGACGGTCCACCACCACATCCTTGACCCGAAAACGGGACGCCCCTGTGAAAGCGACCTCGCGAGCGCAACGGTTCTTTCGCGCACGTCGACAGAGGGAGACGGCCTGTCCACGGCACTTATTATCATGGGGTGCGATCGTGCTGCGGCGTTTATCCGTGAGCAGACCGACGCCGCCGCCCTCTTCATCAGGCGAGACGGGTCCGCGGCCGTCGCCGGCAACGAGGAGATCCTCAAAGAGACGCACGCAATCGAGATTGCCGGCGCGGAAATCGTCAAGTAGAAAGTACGGCATGCGTCATGGGACGAACGTCGGGCCGGGAATGCGAGTGCCGGGCGAGGGGCAATCAGGGCGCGGGCACTCAAGAAAGACAAAGTTAGGAATTTCACTGTACAAAAATGACGGTAAGTTGTGAAGAAAATATGAAGACAAGCAACTTCGAGCTATGCATGTCCTGAAAACGTCCCAATCGGTACACTTTCAAAGCTAGTTATTCCCCACTTTCTTTTATTATGGGGTTCAGCACATAATTCCTACACAAGATATCGTCATTTTTGTACAGGGGTAGCCCCATCGAGAGCAATAGATGCAAGAAAGGCCCTGGAACCCGAGCAGGTTTCAGGGCCTCGAAAAGCAGCCAACGAGGCAATTCGCTGCAAACGATCCCAAAGTAGAGATTCAAGCAAGCTGAATCTCCAGCCTGCAAGCGGCTAGAACTCCAGGCTCTCGAGACGCTTGAAGACCTCGTCTTTGCGCGTGAGGAAATCCCACGGATCGAAGATCTCGTCGAGCGTTTCCTTCGTAAGCTTCGCCTCGGGGTCGGCCTCCAGGCGCTCGCGATACGTCGGTCCCTCGACGGCGTTCTGGATATCCGCCCATACCTTCATGGCGTTGCGCTGCACGATGACGTATGCCTCTTCGCGCGTGATGCCCGTCTGCACGAGCGCGAGCAGCACCTTCGAGGAGAAGATAAGCCCGCGGGTGCGCCACAGGTTGTGCTCCATCTTGTCGGGGTACGTCTGCAGGCCGTCCAAGATCCACTGCATCTTGCCGAACATGTAATCGAGCGCCGTGAAGGAGTCGGCAAGTGCGACACGCTCGGTGCCGGAGTGGGAAATATCGCGCTCGTACCAAAGCGCCACATTGTCAAGCGCCACCTGGGCGTTCGCCTTCACCACACGGGCAAGGCCGCAAACGCGCTCGGCGGTGATGGGGTTGCGCTTGTGGGGCATCGCCGACGAGCCCTTCTGGCCTTTCTTGAACGGCTCCTCCGCCTCGATCACGTCGGACTGCTGAAGCAGGCGCACCTGCATGGCGATCGACTCGAGCGTCGCTGCGGCGCATGCGAGCGCGCACATGACCTGCGCATGGCGGTCGCGCGCGAGCACCTGGGTCGAAAGCGGGTCAGGCGTAAGGCCCAGCTTCTCGCATACGTACTGCTCGACGAACGGGTCGATGGAGGAATACGTGCCGACCGCGCCCGAGATGGCGCCCGTCGCGGCAACCTCGCGTGCCTGTTCGAGACGCGTCTGAGCGCGCTTCAGAGCCCATGCCCAGCTGCCGAACTTCATGCCGAAGGTCATCGGCTCGGCATGGATGCCGTGGGTGCGGCCCACGCACAGCGTGTTCTGGAACTCGAAGGCGCGGCGCTTGCACGTCTCTCCAAGCTGCTTCACATCTGCCAAGATGATGTCGATTGCCTGGGTGATCTGGTAGGAAAGCGCCGTGTCTCCCAAGTCGCTGCTGGTCATGCCGTAGTGCACCCAGCGCGAGGGCTTCTCCTCGCCCTCCGGCACGTCGGCATCGATGTACTCAGCCATGTTGGTGGTGAAGGCGATGACGTCGTGGTTGGTGACCTTCTCGATCTCGTCGATGCGCTCGACGGTGAAGTCGGCGTGGTCACGAATCCACTTCGCCTCTTCCTTCGTGATGCCGGCTTTCCCCAGCTCAGCCTGCGCCTCGCACGCCAGAATCTCGATTTCCTTCCAGATGGAGAACTTGTTTTGAAGCTCCCAGATTGCGCCCATCTCAGGACGCGTGTAGCGGTTGATCATTGCGCTTGCTTGCCTTTCCCGTGTCGATCGTTCCCGTTTTGCTTGTCGCTAGCATACTATACGCCCGCGCGCACTGGCTAAAGCCCCTTGAACAAAGCGCGCACGCGGTCGAGCGCTTCGGTGTCGGCGACGACGACCGCCTTGTCCCCGGGATGCAACACGGTGTCATGGCGCACCACCTCGACGTCGTCGGCGGTGTCGACGGCGACGATCAGGCTACCGTCGGGCATGGGGATGTCGCGCGCGAGCACGCCGTCAGCGTTCGAATGGTAGCGCATGCGCGGCACCGTGACCTCGGAGAGCGCAACGTTGCCGTGCGTGAGCGAGGACACGACGCTCACCGATCCCATAAGCGCTTCCTCTTCGATCATGTTCGCGATGAGCGTGGTGGAAGAGACGCTCTCGATGCCGACCTCATGGAAGATGCGCATGTTCTTCGGGCTGTTCACGCGCGCAATGCATCGGGGCACGCTGAACACGCGCTGCGCGATCTCGCACGACACGAGGTTGCTGTCGTCCTGGCCGGTCGTGGCGACGAACACGTCGGCGTGGCGGATACCTGCGTCCTCTTGGAACTTCGAGTCGCAGCCGTCGCCGTGGATGATGAGGTAGCGACCCGTGAGCTCCACCGACAAACGGTCGGCGGTGCGTCGGTTCTGCTCGATGACAGCAACCTCGTTGCCGCTCTTCAGAAGCACGTTCGCAAGATAGGCGCCGATCTTTCCGCCGCCGTTGATCACTACATACATGAATGCCCTTTCACAAAAGGGGCGCGACGTCCGCAAGGCTCGGTGCGCGATGCGGACAGACGAGCCCCTACTCCTGGATGTATTTGCTGAACATGGGAATAAGCTCGTGGCGCACGCACGCGAGCACCGAATCCCCCTGGTAGAGAACGCTTTCCTTGTTGGGAATGGAACTCGCCGACCCATCACCGCGCTCGAAGGCGATGATGCGGATGTCATGATCGCGCTCGAGCTCGCCCACTCGGATCGTGCGCTTCCCCTCGCGAGAGCTCAGGTCGAGGGAGAATCGCAGCACCTCGAATTCCCCGAAGGTGTCGATATGCGCGCCGTGGCCCGATACCACCTTCGAGAACACATCCTCGGCGACGAGCGATGTGCCGCACACGTAGTCGATGCCGAGCTGCATGTAGGCTCGCTCGTGGTCGGGGTTGTACAGGCGCGCGATCACGTGGGGAACGCCGAACAGGCGACTTGCGACCTCCGCGACCATGAGATTCGTGTTGTCGAGCTGCGTGACGGCCGCAACGACATCACAGTCGTCCACACCCGCCTTCACGAGGGTGTCCTCGTCGAAGCCGACGCCCTGCAGCGTGGAGCCGTTGAAGTTGCGACCGAGGTTCGCGAACGCGTCGGCGCTCCTGTCGATCACACAGACGTTGCTCCCGTTGTCGGAAAGCATGTTGGCGAGCTGCGAGCCCACGCGCCCGCACCCTACCACGATGACATTGCTCATAAATCGCCTTTCGCCGCGACGCCGTTTAAGTGCTTAGCATAGCGCATGCGGAAAAGAAAAGGCCGGACTCGCGCCCGGCCTTCAACCTTACGTTAGATTTTCGACATTTCCCGAAGCGTGTCGCGGAACCAGTTGTCGTAGTTCGGCGGACAGTACTTCTGAGCGTTCGAGTAGCTGATGGTATAGCCATACCCCTTCGCAAGGCCTGCGACATGGGCGTTGATGGCTTCTTCCCACGAGCTCCAACCGGTAGAGCCCCAGCCCCACGCATTGTGCGGCAGGAAGCAGTTTGCACCCTTGGTGGACTCGGTATTGGAAATAGCCGGCGACCAGCGAGGATCGACGCCGTTTTCCCATGCAGCGGTGGCGAAAGTCTCCCCTTGACCGGCAAGCGGGGACCCCGCGAGATAGTTGTTGATGCGATTCGCCCACTCGGAGATGAAGGCGTCCTTGCCGCAGCTCCAATCCACTTCGGCGAGCTGAGACATCGCAGAAGAGGCATCAGTGGTGCGCGCCTTGGAGAGCGCCTGCTCGGCAGCCTGGATGCGAGCCTGCTCCTCGGCGAGGGCGGCTTGCTCGGCGGCGATGCGCTCGGCTTCCTTCTCGGCCTCGACGGCCTGAACGCCTTGGGTGATGTCGCGCGATGCGGGCTGCGACAAAACGCTGCCGACCGATGTGTCGGACACGTTGGAGACAAGTACCTCGGCAGCCGGCGCCGAAAAGGCAGTGCCGCCGAACGGAGACGACGAGCCGCCTGCCGCGGCAAGGCCATAGCCGAAGCAGCCGACTGCCACGACGGAGGCGCACCCGATCGCGGCGATTTTCGCGACCAAGCCCGTCTTCTTCATATTATTTCGACGTGTTACCACGCAGTGTCAACCTTTCTCGAACAGCACGAGACCTAACCGCCGAAGCGGTGACAGCGTATTGAATTGTGGGTGGGATTGCTGCCAAGAGAAGAGCTTATGCTGTTGTTTGCAAGGCATAATTTTACCTTATGCGGGGGTTTCAACGCAAAATCTTGTGGAGAACGCTCCACGGTTTGTTCGATATTAAGTAGTGAAATTTTTATCGTACCTGGTAGTTGTTGTTCTTAATTTTGGATTGAACAAGAACGAATTTCACACTCAGCGGAACGAGCGCGGCGGTTTCGGAGGCAAATGGCCGACCCCCACATAGGTTTGCCGCTCGCTTTCGGAGGACGGCGCGCTGCAATCGATGGGCCCGTATTTCTCGGAGGACGCCGACTCCGGACGGACGTCGAACACGTCCCCGGAAACCGACGATTTCGGCAAGACGAAGATGAGCGCCACATAGGCAACGACGAGAAGGCCGCCCGTGAGCAGCGTGCCCGCGACAACGAGGATGCGCGCGACGATCGGGTCGATGCCGAAGTAGCGTGCAACGCCCGCGCACACGCCTCCGAGCCGCGCGTTCGCATCTCGCGTGAGCTTCCTTCCGACCACGGTGCCGTCCCTTTCGCCCTAGTGCGTCTTTTCCTGCTGGCCTTCCCCCTCTTCGGCGACGTCGGCCCCACCGGCCAAACGTTCCACGCGAATGGTGGAAATGCGCGAGCGGCGCATACGCTCGATTTTGAACGAATAACCGCCCACCGTGAACTCATCGCCCATCTCCGGCACGAAATCGAGCGTGTCGATCAGCCAGCCGGCGATGGTCTCGTAGTCCTCCGACTCGGAGACCGGCCAGCCGAGCGCCGCCGCGTCCTCGACCGGGAAGCGTCCATCGACGCGCCATACGCCGTCGGAGAGCTTGGTGATTTCCTTGCCCTCCATGTCGTACTCGTCGACGATTTCGCCTACGATTTCCTCGATGATATCCTCAACGGTAATTAAACCATCGGTCCCACCGTATTCGTCCACCACGATGGCCATCTGTTGCCGATTCGTTTGCATTTCCTTGAGCAGCGGGAAGATGTCCTTGGTCTCGGGGACGAACAAAGGCTCGAAAGCGTACTTCGCAGCAAGGTCGTCCTCGCGGCCGTCGATGAGCGGCCCGACAAGGTTCTTGTAATGCACGATGCCGATGATGTGGTCAGCGTCCTCGTGAAAGATGGGAAGGCGCGAGTAGCCCGTGCCGTGCATGCGCTCGACCGCCGTGCGCACCGTCTCGGTGTCCTCGACCATGATCATGTCAACGCGCGGCTGCATGATTTCATGCACCGACATGTCACCCAGGTCGATGATGTCGTGGATCATGCGCTTCTCGTCGTCGGCGAGCTCATCGTTGTCGGCGACGATGTCTTTGATTTCCTCCTCGGAGACCGTCTGCTTCTTCGCCGACCCGAAACGTGAGAAGAAGCCGGTCAGACCCTTCTGCTCCTCGTCGCTCATCGTAATCATCCACTCCTCGTACTCTCAAGGGACGTCATCCCCGAAAATCCATCCGCTGCGCCCGTGACGGTGCGGACGCTCACCTCGCCGCTACATCACATACAGCGCCACGGCCAGAAACTGCAGCACGCTCGCCGCAACGACCATCACGTGGAATACCGAATGCATGTAGGGAATCTTCTTCAACACGTAGAATATGCAGCCAACCGTATAGACCAGGCCGCCCGCGACCAAGAGCGCAAGACCCTCCATGGGAAGGTTCGCCACAAGAGCCGGCAGATACGCAACGACGCACCACCCTAAAAGAAGGTAGAGCACCGCCGAAATCCAGCGCGGGCGGAATACCCAGAACGCCTCGCAGGCAATGCCCGCAAGCGCTACGATCCACACGAACGCAGCCAGGTAGATCCCCCCGTCGTTTCCAAGCGTGACCAGGCAAAACGGCGTATACGTTCCCGCGATGAACAGATAGATCCCGCTGTGGTCGAGCACCTTGAACACACGCTTGGCGCGATCCACCGCGATAGCGTGGTACAGCGTCGACATGAGGTATTCCACCAGCATGGTGATGGTGTAGACGAGCGCCGCCGCCAGCTTCACGCCGCCGCCTGCGCGCACCGCGATCACCACGAGAATGGGAATCGCCGCGATGGCGAGCAGCGCACCGATACCGTGCGTCACAGAGTTGGCGATCTCCTCGCCGAGCGTGTACTCACGAACGTTGCGACGTGCGCGATCGGCGTTCGCAGACGTGTTGGCGGGCTCGTTTCTATGTTCGCGCGCCTCAGAGAGGGTGCGCGGCTTGAACTGAGAAGGAGTCCACGCCCGAGGCGTGGGAGGATGCTCTTGCGCACGCGAAGGCGACGCAGCGGGCAGAGGGGCGTCTTTGCGGGCGGCAGGCCCAGGCGCCGAAGGGTCAGACGCCGAACTTCGGCCGCCTTTCGAATCGGATGTCGCATGTGTGTCCATGCGTATCACTCTATCACATTTCCCCCAGGGACAAGCCACGCCAGCCATGCGGCGGCATCTTCTTCACATGCGTCGATCAGCCTGGTCGAGGTGCCTTGCAAACCCGCAGCTGTCCGCGCGGTGATGGTCGCCACCTTCGCACGGCGTTGGAGGGGGTTCGACTTCGAGAAGCCGAACTGGATCTTCTCGCGAGGCAAGCAAACCGAGACCGAGCCGAGGCCGCCGTTTTCCACTTGCATAAAGCGCCTGTTGAACGAAAACCACGACGAGCGGGCCCAGAGAACCGCACCCATGGCGGCGAGCACCTCAGCAACCGCGCACGCGACGTAGCCCACAAGCGCGATCCGATCGAACCAGAAGAGCTCCCCCGCCGACATGAAGTCGTCGCCATAAGCGCCGATGCCAAATATCACGCCCACGTGGAGAAGCGCAAGCGCCACAGCGCACCAAAGCCCCCATCCTTGGATGACCGTGCGCCTGACCAGCGCACGGCGAAGGGCCACCTTGGGAACACGGCGACGCTCGGTCGGCATGTCGGCGAACTCGGGAACGAGACCCGCGACGATCTCGGGCACGCGGTCGACCTTCACGAAGGGATGCACGACGAGCGCGCCTTCGGAAAGGGAATCATCCATGCCACCCGACCCACTCGACGCATCCACCTTCCCGAGCGACAGCTCGCAGAAGCCGAAGATACGCCTGACGAAAGTCTGCTTCACGACAACCGACTGCACGCGATCGACCGACACGCCGTGGAACCTGTGTTGGAGAAGGCCGCGCTCGACCTCGATGCGGTCGCCGCGACGGCGCGCCTTGAAGCCTCCGAAGGAGATGCAGGTGCCGAGCGCCGACATCACCCACACGAACAGGGACAGCGCGATGAGCCCGACAACGATAAGGGCGATGAGGCTGTTGCCGAAAAGCGCGAGGCCCGCGTCGGCGAGCACTTCTGCAACGGCTCCGCCAGCCTCGCCCGCCATTTGCGAGACGAAGTCGGCGATCTGCGAGAACACGCCGATGATGCCGACGACGACGAGAACCAGCGTCGTGTTGTTCGAAAGCCCGGTGAGAATGAGTTCGCTGTTGGTTATGCCGTACTGGAAGGAGATGCGCCCCGTGTCGACCTCGCTCCCGGCGAATACGCCGCGCACGTCGTCCCACACCTCAGCAGGCGCATCGAGCACGTTGCCGAAGCTGCTCGGGGCGTCGGCTTCCCGAAAGGGCGCCCCGACGGCCGCAGACTTGCGAGCGAACAGGTCGGCCCGCAGCGCCTCCGCGTCGGCCTTGCGCAAAAACGGCACCGACACGGCCTTGTTCGACGCGCCGCCCGCCGTGTCGATCTGCACCGTGCACACGCCGAACACGCGCTGGAGAAGCGAGGCTGTCTGGTCGACCGACTGGATGCGCCGGTAGGGCACATGCACGCGCTTTTTGTTGAAGATGCCCGAATAGAAGCTGAATTCCTCGTCGCCGAACTCGTACCAGATGTGCTTGTAGGACACGAGTCGGTAGATGAGGCTCGCAGCGAGCGAGACGATGACCGTGCCCAGGAAAAGCAGGGCGATGATAATAGCCGCAAGCCCGCCGTTCACGAACTGCCCGAGGCTGTCGGGGTTGAACAACTCGGGGATGATCTGGGGAAGCACGCCGACGAGAAGCGCCGCGAACACCGCAGCGGCACCCTGAAGACCGCCAAGCCAGATGTAGCTGGAATGGACCGCGTGCCTCTCGCGATTCTCGCGCCTCTCGCGATTCCCGTGCCTCTCGCGATTCTCGCGGTTTTGGACCCCGTCCATCACATGTCCTCGCGCGCGATCCGGGCAAGCTCGGCCGCGCGGTCACGCACCTGGTCGGCGACGTCGTTCGCAAGCCCGGGGATGACGTGCTCGCCAGCGGCCGTGGCGACGGTGACGCTCGAGAGCCCGAAGGCGCGCAGAATAGGCCCCTGGCGCGTGTCGGTGTTCTGGACGCGAATGAAGGGGATGATGCAGCGCTTGCGCCAGATGATTCCCTTGGCGATGTCGAGGTAGTCATCGTGAAGCTCATAGCGCCAGCGAACATAGCGAATGGGCGGCAGCACAACGAGGAACACCACGAGCAGCACCGCAGCAATGGCCGAGAGCACGGCGACAAGGGCGAACGCCCAAGGCGCCGGTTCGATGGCGGCGCAAATGGCGAAGGGGACAGCGCAGCAGAGGTAGCCGAGCACGATCCAGATGGCGTCGTTTACCCGCCACACGTTCTTCACCCGAGGATCGAGCTTGCTTTGAGGGGTTCCGTTCATAAGGAAAGCCTTTCTCGAGCGCGCCCGCGATGCGAGCGCTTTCCCCATGATAACAAGTGTCGGCAAACTTTTCGTAAAGCGAATGGGAAAGCCCTGCGACGCCAAGGGGTAATGCAGCCATCGAACCTGCTCACGGCATCGATGGCATTTGTCGCCTTTTTGCAGAAGGCCGCATGGGCCAGCCAAATTGTGTACGATGGAAAGGCTGAATCGATTGCGCAGCAGGAAAGAGGGAATCATGAAATACCAGGAGCTGCAAGACGAAGTGAAGGCCGCGTTGAAGGCGCACGACAAACCGCGCGTGTCCATCCTGCGCCAGGTGCACGGCGAAGTGAAGAACATCGAGGTGAACGAGCGCCGCGAGATTACGGACGCCGACGTCGACGCCATGCTCAAGCGCGTGATCAAGCAGACGAAGGAGACGCTCGAGGGTTCCATCAAGGCGGGGAACAACCAAGAGCGCACCGACCTTCTCGCCGCGCAGGTGGAAATTCTCGAGTCGTATCTTCCCAAGCAGGTTTCGGGCGACGAGCTTATCGCGCTCATCGAGAAGACGCTCACCGAGACCGGCGCCGCCTCGAAGAAGGAGATGGGGAAGGTAATGGGAGCGCTCACGAAGGCGACCGGCGGAAACTTCGACAAGGCCGCGGCCGCGGCCGAGCTCGGCAAGCGCCTCGCCTAGCGCAGAACCCGCGCGACCCGCTGCTACGTTCTGGAAACAGCGCCCGACTGCTTCTAAGTCCGCAAGGGCTTCAAAGCGGTCGGGCGCTGTTTTTTGCGGGAACTCGGCTTGTGTTGTGCGAGACGACAGGCGGAACCGCTGTACGTAGGGCAATAAAAAACGCCCGAAGGCGCTTTTCTTTTCGAGGAGAGGAGGCCGGTGAGGGCGAGGGGGGGTAGGCCCTCACCGGCTTGTGATGGATGGCCAGACGAGAGGAGCCTCCACCACCGGGTCAGCATTAAGAAGTGTGCTGGTCAGCGGGTTCGTTTTCTTGAGAGAGAGGGGGGGATTCGAACCCTCGCTGCTGACATTTGTTATCTTAGGTTAACCTTGCTGGCGCGTCAACGGGGTTAGCCATGGTTTACAATTCCTCCACAAATATCTTGTAAGTTGGTAGGAAAAATAGCCATCCCTAAGAGCGGCCTTATCCCCGAGGGCGATCCTGCTAGGAAGATGCTCGCATGAAGACCCTCTCCCTAGACGCAGGAAAGCCGGGCACTTTCGCACCCGGCCTTCCCCATTGGCTCGTAAGAAAACACGCTATCTGAGCGCCTTGTCCATGTCGGCTACCATGCACTCGACCGATCCGCAGCCGGAACAGCCATGGCAGCTTCCACATCCGCTTCGAGGGCTATCGCTATCCCCGCAGTGGTCGTGGCAATCGCACAGGCCGCGCGTCGCGATGCGGCGCACCGCCAGCACAGCAAGCACGGCGATGACGAGTGCGACGACGATCGTCGATGGCGTCCAGACCAAACCTATCATAGGTGCGCCTCCTTTCTTGCGGCTCTATATCGGGGAAGCGCCCGAAAGCGCATCCCCAAAAGTTACTCTTAGTATACTTTACGCTGCCTCGTTCTCGGTTTCAAGCTTGCGAGCGACCTTTTCGTCCTTCTTGTCGTAATTCGGCATCGGGCGGAAGATTTGGAAGAGCATGAGCGCCGCAATGATGATGGCGATCACGGTCCAGATGCCGAAGCTCACTTCGCCCAAAGCCAGACCAACGAACTGGTAGAGCATGCAACCCACGCACCACGCAAAGCCGCACATGTAGCCGATGGTGATCCAGAACCACTTAGCCGAACGCTGCTGCTGGCGAATGGTGCCCATTGCCGCGAAGCACGGCGCGCACAGCAGGTTGAAGGCGCAGAAGGCGACGATCGCGGCGGTCGACCCACCGAGCATCTGGGCAAAGCCGTACCACAGCTGCGGGTCCGCCTCGCCGAAGTCGCCGAGCTGGGTGATGATGCCGACGGTCGCGACGACGTTCTCCTTCGCAACGAGGCCGGTGACGGCGGTTGCGGTGGCTTGCCAGTTCGCGAAGCCAAGCGGCGCGAAGATCCAGGCCAGCAGGTTACCGAGGCCAGCCATGAGGCTGTACTCCATGTAGTCGGGCGCCTCGGAGTCAAGCAGGCCGAAGCCTTCGCCCGCGTCGCCGAAGTTCATGAGGAACCAGATGACGATCGTGGACAGGAAGATGATGGTACCTGCTTTGATGATGTAGCCCTTCACGCGCTCCCACATCGAGAGCAGGATGTTCTTCACGCCCGGCATATGGTACTGCGGAAGCTCCATGATAAACGGCGTGGTCTCGCCGGCGAAGAGCTTGGTCTTTTTCAGCATGATGCCGGAGATGATGATCGCGATGACGCCCATGAAGTAGAACATCGGGGCGACATACCAGGTGGCGTCGGAGTTGCCAGAGGCAATCGCGCCGAACACGAGGGCGATGATCGGCATCTTCGCACCGCAGGGAATCATGGTGGTGGTCATGATCGTCATGCGGCGATCCTTCTCGTTCTCGATGGTCTTAGTTGCCATGACGGCGGGCACGCCGCAGCCGGAGGCGATGAGCATCGGGATGAAGGATTTGCCGGACAGGCCGAACTTGCGGAAGATGCGGTCCATGATGAACGCAACGCGGGACATGTAACCGCACAGCTCCAGGAAGCCAAGGAGCAAGAAGAGGATCACCATCTGCGGGATGAAGCCGATAACGGCGCCAACACCTGCGACGATGCCGTCCATGACGAGCGACTGCAGCCACGGGGCGACGTCGGCGGCCTCAAGGGCGTTGCCGATGATAGCGCCAAGACCCGGGATCCACAGGCCCCAAGAGCCATCGGAGGGGTCGGGCTCTTCGACTTCGAGGGCAGCCTGGTAATCAGCGAAGGTGATCGCCTGCTCCTCGACCTCGCCGTCGTCGCCTTCGACTTCCATCGTGGCAACAGCGTGCTTGGCCTGGGCCTCCTCGTCGAACGCCGCAATCGTGGCCTGGGCATCGTCGTACTCGGCAACGGCATCCTGGTACTCGGCCATAGCATCGGCGTCGGTGGCGTCTTCGGGAGCCTCAGGCTCGGCCAAGGCCAGTGCGTCGAGCACTTCCTGGGAGTCATCGGAGGGAAGGCCAGACACCTCGTCCTCGCCGAGGATGTTCTCAACGTAGGCGGTAATCTGCGCCTGGGCGTCTTCGTACTCGGCCGTGGCCTCGTCGAACGCCTCGCCGCCGGTGTAGAGCCAACCGTCGCCGGAGATGCCGTCGTTGGCCCAGTCGGTCACAACGCCGCCGCCAACAGAGACGGCAAGCCAGTACACGAAGAACATGATGACGATGAAGATCGGCAGGCCGAGGAATCGGTTCGTGACGACGCGGTCGATTTTCTGGGTGGTGGACATGCCCTTGGTCGACTTCTTCACCGTGTCGTCGACAACACCAGCGATCTCGTCGTAGCGGGCGGAGGTGACGATGGACTCCGCGTCATCGTCGAGCTCGGTCTCGAGCGCGTCACGGATGGCGTCGACCGTTTTCTTGTCGGCGTCCGTCAACTTGAGCTGGGAAATCGTGCGCTCCTCGCCCTCGAGCACCTTGATGGCGAACCAGCGGGCGGTCGCAGGGGAAACTCTCGAGCCGAGGGCGTCGATGATCTTCGCGAGCGCCGTTTCGATCTCGTCGGAGAAGCGGATCTGCGGCGCGGCGGGAACGCCCTTCTTGCCGAGCTCGATCGCGGTCTTCACAAGCTCGTCCATACCGCGGCCCTTGAGCGCCGAGGTGGGAACAATCGGGCAGCCGAGTTCGCGGGAAAGCTTGTCGACGTCGATCTTGTCGCCGTTCTTCTCGACGAGGTCCATCATGTTGAGGGCGATGACCACAGGCAGGCCCAGTTCAAGAATCTGCGTGGTCAAATACAGGTTGCGCTCCAGGTTGGTCGCGTCGATCAGGTTGATGACGACGTCCGGGTCGCCATCGAGAAGATAGTCGCGCGCGACGATTTCCTCAGGCGAATACGGCGAGAGCGAATAGATGCCGGGGAGGTCGGTAACCGTGACATCCTTGTCCTTGGTGTACTTGCCTTCCTTCTTTTCAACAGTAACGCCAGGCCAGTTGCCAACGTATTGGTTGGCTCCGGTCAGGTCGTTGAACATGGTCGTCTTGCCGCAGTTCGGGTTGCCGGCAAGCGCAATGCGAATTCCCATGATCTACCTTTCCAAAATCAACGATGCTTACCTTTGCTGCTTCGCCGAAACGGCGGCACCCTGAAGAGTTGGTGCGGTCGCTTCGATAAGTTAGATAGCACTAACCGCCAAGCAAAGAAAAAGGCCTGCAAAGGCCCTGCTCGAACTAGAGAACGAGCACGCTTTCGGCTTCGCTCTTGCGCAGCGAAAGCTCATAGCCGCGAACGGTGACCTCGATAGGGTCGCCGAGCGGAGCCACCTTGCGAACGAAAACCTCGACGCCCTTGGTGATGCCCATGTCCATAATGTGGCGCTTGAGGGCACCTTCGCCCACAAGGCGGCGCACCGTGGCGGTCTCGCCGATGGCGACATCGCGCAGCGTCTTGTCCTGGCCTGCTTCTGCCATAGCTTCTCCTCCTTTTCCTTCCTGCCTCAAAAGTCGTCTTATTGCCGCAGCTTTCCGCGCAGTTGCGGAAACAGGCGCAATGCGCCCCTTGCTGCAGCTTTAGCTTTTCACGGGGCGGGCGCACTCCCCTTTGCGGAAAGTGCAGCCGTCCACGAAAACTAACGGGTGATGATTCGTTGTGCGACCTGCTTATTCAGCGCGACCTGCGCACCTTTGACCTCGACGATGAAGTTGCCCGCCTGTTCCGAGACGACCTTCACTTCAGCGCCGGCGACAAAGCCGAGATTCTCGAGATGATGGAGCACATCGCCCTTTTCGCGAACCTTGACGACGGTGCCCGTCTCGCCCGTTTTCATGAAGGTGAGCGGCATCTGCGCCATGGAAGGTCCCGCAACGGTTGCGGTGCTCATGCCTTTGTCCATCGCCATTGCTTCCTGCATCATAGCTACCTCGTCTTTCTTTGCTAACCGTGGTTAACATCTAGCTATCATATGCCATTGCTGGCTCGATTTGGAAGCCTTGGTGAACTTTTTTGTTTCCTGCGGCTAATCTCCATAATTCGCCATGGTTAATTTTTCATTACGAAACGCCTTGCAACCAGGCGCCGAAGCAAAGGTTGCGATAATGGTTGAATTGCAAAAATTGCGGATAATTTCCCTTTAAGATGTTTTCGCAGATAGTATAGTAAGCATGACTTATCTGAACGCGGAAGGTTGCAACATGAAAGACAGCTTCGCCCCGGCTGCAGGCGTAAACGAGAACTTCTATTCCGACACGCGCGGCCTCGTGAGCGACCCCGTCCCCTTCACGAAGGCGGTCATTGACGGCCTGGCACACGGAGGCGGCCTCTACGTCCCTGCTCACGTGCCGGCACTTTTGATCGACGAGATTTGCAGCTTGGCGGAGATGCCCTACTCCAAGCGCGCCGCCACGGTTTACCGCGCCTTCGGCGTCGACCTGCCGACCGAGCGCATCGAGGCGCTCATGGAGAGCGCTTACGGCGACCAGTTCGACGACGAGCGCATCTGCCCGATCACCTCGCTCGACGAGAACACCCACGTGCTCGAGCTGTGGCATGGCCCCACGAGCGCGTTCAAGGACATGGCGCTGCAGTGCCTGCCCCGCTTCTTCTCTGCAAGCGCCGAAGCGCTCCGCGAGCGCGGAGAGCTCGACCACGACTTCCTTATCCTGGTGGCAACTTCGGGCGACACGGGCAAGGCCGCGCTCGAAGGCTTCAAGAACGCCGAGCACGTGCGCATCGGCGTGCTGTTCCCCGATGGCGGCGTGAGCGACATCCAGCGCAAGCAGATGGTCACGACCACCGGCGACAACGTGCAGGTCTGGGGCGTGCACGGCAACTTTGACGACTGCCAGACCGGCGTGAAGAACGTCTTCGGCAACGAGGCGTACGCCGAGAAGCTGCTCTCCGAGCACAACGTGACCTTATCGAGCGCGAACTCCATCAACTGGGGACGGCTTATGCCCCAGATCGTGTATTACATCTCGAGCTACGCCGAGCTGGTTGCGAAGGGCAAGGTCGAAGCCGGCAAGCCGATCGACGTCTGCGTCCCCACGGGCAATTTCGGAAACATCCTCGCCGCATGGTACGCCAAGCGCATGGGAACCCCGATCGAGATGCTCTTCTGCGCGAGCAACGAGAACCGCGTGCTCACCGACTTCATCAACACCGGCACCTACGACATCTCCGAGCGCGACTTCGCACTGACGCCGTCGCCGTCGATGGACATCCTGGTGTCCTCCAATCTGGAGCGCCAGCTGTTCGAGCTTTCCGGGCGCAACGCTGAGGCGGTTCGCGGCTGGATGTCCGACCTGCGCGAGAAGAAGTGCTTCCGCGTGGACGCCGACACTTTTGCTGCGGTGCGCGCCGAGTTTGCGGCCGACTCCGTCGACAACGAGACCTGCCTTTCCACCATCAAGGAGGTCTTCGATGCCAACGGCTATCTCATCGACCCGCACACCGCGGTCGCCTACAAGGTCGCCGAGCAGCTGCGCGGCGAAAATCCCGTGCTCATTGCAAGCACGGCCCATTGGGCGAAGTTCGGCGACAACGTGTATCGCGCGCTTCACGGCATGGCGCCCGGCGAGCCGCTTCCCGAAGAGGCTGCTGCGCTTTCGGGATGCCAGCTCAACGAGCTGATCGCCGACGAGACCGGGCAGCACAACGTGCCCGCCAACCTGGCAACCCTCGACGCGGCGCACGTGCGCTTCGAAGAGGTTATCGATAACTCGACCGAGGACATCGAGCACGCAGCAGCGGCTTTCCTCGGCAAAACGAACTAGCAATCAGAAAACCACAGGCAAGCAGAAACCGTCGAAAAAGGGGAACCCATGAGCAAGCTCACCAACCTCACTCCGTCCATCAGGCTTTCTATCAAGAACCCGAACTCCGAAAGCGGATCGGTGTTCGGCCGCGGCATCGCCGATTTGTGCCTCGGCGTTCGCGAGAAGGGCTCGCTGAACGCCGCCGCGAAGAGCATCGGCATGGCGTACAGCAAGGCCTGGCGCATCATCAAAGAAACCGAAGCAGCCCTGGAAATCCAGCTGCTCAATCGCGACGGCGCCCACGGAAGCAGCCTTACCGACGAGGGAAACAAGCTCCTCGACTCCTATCTTGAAATCGCCAAGCGCGTTCAGGAAGCAGCCGAGAAGGAATTCCACCGTCTTGTCGACTAGGCATCGACGGCTCTCGTCTGCCCAGCTGGGGCGCATCCCGCAAAATCGACGGCAACCCGCACGCCTGCGGCGCCTTCCGGCACCGCGATATGAAGTACGAGGTCCCGTTTAGCTGGTTTCGCATCCGCTTTGCCTTCTTGGCGCACGTCCGCAGGGCGTGCGCCTTTCTTTTTCTCCTCGGCTTCAGCCAAATTGCGGGCTTTTCCCGAATAACCTGGCGGCTCCTCTGGTTCAAACCCGCCCCCATGCGCCTTTTCGACATCGGAGGAATCAAATCGATGCAGGCATCCGTAGCAAGTGTCCATATCGTCGAACACCCGCGCCTTGCACGCAGGGCACATTTTCATCTTGCTGGTCCTTTCCGCTCCCTTTGCGCCGCGTAGGCAACAAGCCCCACGCGATCCCCTTCTGAAAACCAAGTCCCGCATTCGGCAAAGCGCTCGATAGTCGCCACCGCACGAGGGCATCGCAGACGCCTCATCGGGCCCACCGCGCGATACGATTCGAGCACCACGCCGCAGCGGTCGACGAACGCGATGTCAAGTTTTCGAACCATGCCGACGGTATGCACGTCGTTGCACGGCATGAGAATCAAAGGCTCGCTGCACCTGCGCCGCAAAAGCAGCCCGCGCGCCCTCGACGGGCCGTCCGTCGCCACCATGAGCTGCGACCAGGCGCGATCGCTCGACCTCAATCCTCGCTTATCGCGCACTGCACGACCACGCTTGCGCCCTCCCCCACAGGCACGCACGACACCATCGCCCACAGGCACACGCCCCCTTCCTTCACGAAGACCGAGCATCCCTCGATGCCCGTTTCCGACTCGACCCATCCCTTACGCGTAAGCTCGCCCTCTATCTGCGAGAACTCGCTTTCCGCCGAATGTGCGCACGAGAACCCGACGACCCCGCCCTCGCCCGAAACCCGCACCGACTTAGCCCCACCGAGTGCGAAGAGCTCTTCCTCGAACCATGGGGGCACCGCCTCGATTCCCGTTTGCTCGCCCGCAAGCGACACCGCAGCATCACCGTCGCCCGAACCAGAGCCGCCCTCGAGCGCGAACTTCACCTGGTCTCCCGCATCTTCAGCCCAGAGCGCGCGGCCCATCTTCGTCGCCGCACCCGCAACTCCAAGCCCATCGTCGATCGCCACCGCAAGCACGACGGCGACCGCGACCGAAAGCAAGGCGGCAAGCGCCCGACGCCCCTGCCCCATCAGAACAGCACCCCCGGCTTGTAGACATCCACCACCAACTCCGTCGAATGCTCCAACTGCGGAAGCGACACGCCGAAAACGGAGGACTTCAAACCCATGCCGAAAAGCGTCGGAGTGAAGCGGAGAGTCGCTCTGAAACGCTTCTGCCCGAACGACTCGCTTGCCACCGAAACGCTTGCCTCTAAGTAGTTCTTGTCCGCGATACCCATTCCCTCTTCGATTGCATCAAGCGCAGCGGCGCAGCTTTGGCTCGTGTCCTCGCCATAAGCCGGAGACGTCGCAAACACGCGCACCGCATTGCGGGCAAGCCTGTCGAATGCGGCGCACTCCGAGAAGAAGAGCATCGCGTTCATCGCAATCACCGCAATAGCGACGAGCACCGGGATCATCACGGCGAGTTCGACGGTCATCTGCCCGCGCTCGTCGCGCGCGCAGCCGAACCTTTCCTTCAGCAGCCCGCTCATCAGTGCCACACCCTCGTGCCGGTGACGCTCGCAACAACCCCGCGGAGCGCATCCGCCGCCGCGCTCACCAACTCTCCCGTCGCCCGCCTCACCGAATCGGGTAGCGTGATGGTTATGGGAATCGAACCACCGCCAAACGGAAACTCGATACACACGACCTCGATTGCGCCGTCCGCACCCTCAAGGGCCCGAAGCGCCTCGTCTTCGACCTTCCCGACAAGGGAGTCGAACAAGCTTGCCGACGAGCCCGAAGTCGAGAGCACTCCATTGCGAATCACCTGATAGCGGCTAGAAAATGTACCCGAGTCAGACGCGGCGACGTACCCCGTGCTCACCAGTACGGGCTTGAGAGCATCCAGTTTCGCAGGCGCAAACCCCGCTGCTTCGACGATGTTCGCAAGCCTGCCTGCCGCCCATACGCCCAACCCGCTTGCACTTGCGAGCGGCAGCGAATCGAGCGAACGGCGAATCGCGTTGTCGATCGCCTCTTGCCCGTCGCAGTAAGCGCGGAGGGCGAGCGACCACACGTCGAGCGCAAACCTCGCAGCGCCAACAGCCGCTCCTCCGTCTTCGGCCAAGCCGTCGAGGAGCGAGGAGACGACCGTGCGGCCCTCTTCGCTTTCCTCCTCGAGCAGCGTTGCACCCGAAACGGCGGCTCTCGCCCCGAGCGAGGACGATCCTTCCACGAACGAGCTCGCGAACCCGGTATCCGCAGGCGCCGCAACGAGGTTCACGACCATCGAGACGGCCCCCTTGTATCCAGGAGGCTTCGCATCGATGCGCATGCCGCCGATTTCGGAGAGCGCCTCCTTGCACTTTTCAAGCAGCCCGCCAGCCTTGCCCTTCACCTCCCTCGCCGCCTCGTCCTGCTTTGCGCGGGCAGCCGTGTAATCCGCCGCAGCTCGCGCCACAGCGCTGTAGTGGTACTCGAAGCCGTTCGAGATAGAGCTTGATGCGGCGGCCACCTTCCCGAGACTCGAGGCGGTGAAGCGGCAGACATCGCACACGGGGTAGTTTCCCGCCTCCATCTGGGCAATGGAAGCTGTGCCCATGCTGGGAGACGCATTCGGGCAACCTCCCCACGCATGGAGCGTCGTCGCGCCCGATGAGTCCTTCCCAAGCGGGAACACCGAATCCGTATAGAGCCTCGTCGCCTTCATCTCCGCCGTGTTCTTAGGGAGCAAAGGGAAGAAGGCGTCGAAGGAATCTCCCGTGTCGAGCACGAACCCGCGCGACACCTCGGCAAGCGCAAAACGGTAGAACACCTTGCGAAGGGCGGACTCGGCTTGCTCCTCTATCGCCGAGGACTGAGGAGCCTCGTCTTCGAAGCGCGCCGAGTAATAGGCTTTCGTGCGATCGAGGGCAACGGAGAACGACCACGCATCGACCGTGTGGAACAGCGGGTTCGATGTCGAGGAAATGCTCGAAAGGGCTTCGGCGCGCTCGTACATGCAGTACGCAGGCGCATCGCCGCAATCGCGCTTGAATCCTTCCTCCCTTGCCGAGAAGGCCTCTTTTGCAGCCTCTTCGGCCTCTTCAGAGGCTTGTTTGAGCGACTCGGCGTCCTCGGATACAGCGTCGGCGGCATCGGAGAGCGCCTTCGATGCCGCCACCTCAATCCGCTCCCCCTCTGCGGGGACGAGCATCGCTATACCGAGATAGCTCGCAGCCATGGCACCGCCCGAGTTTGAGCTCGCCGTCGCATACGCGCTCGCCGCCGCAAGAAACGGCAGGGCCTCCTGGAGGGCATTGAGCCCCGATGCGGCACGCTCGGCGAAGGTGTTCCTCGCCTGAAGTACCTTCGTCCCCAGGTTCACCAGCTCGATTCCCAGCTCTGCTGCAGGAGGAGCGCAGAGCGCGACGACGCCCAAGCCGAACATCGCGGCGCTCGTCAGCGAAAGGGAAAGCACCACGGCATCGCACACGCGCACGGCAATCATGAACTCGGCGACCTCGCCCTCCGCCGCGAGAACGCATGCGTCGGCAACGTCTTGTATGTCCGCGGAGGCCGAAGAGACCCGATACACCTGGGCCGCTGAGAACACGAGGGACAACGTGACCAAGAGGGCGACCGCCATGCCGAGCGTCGAGAATCCCCCATCGTCGTCCCAGAAGGCACCGCGCCCGCTCTTGCGTTTAAGCCTCATCGGCCCACGCTCCAATCCATTCAGAGGGAGACCTACCCGCCGCGGCCTCGGCAACCCATGCCGGCTGCACAGGCGCCGAGGCCTCGACGGAAACCTCGAAGTCCTCGCCATCGTTGACTGCCCCTAAAAGGCGGGCGCCCACCCCGATAAGCGGCAGCGGCTTCGCCTTCGTCGCAATGCGCACGCGAACAACATCGCTCGACTCCCCGCCCTCAAGCTCCACCTCCCACGTGCAGCCTCCTTGGTGAACATGGAAGCAATCCTGCTCGGGCACCGCACCCAGCCGCCTGAGAGCGAACGCCCTGCACACCCCCGAAGGGTCCCCCTCGGGAGTTGTCGCGAGCAGACGGCACGTCTCCGCGGCAGCTTGCTGCATGACGATGCGGTCATAGAGCAAGATGCCCGGCTGTACGAGCAGTATCACCAACGCAAGCGCGATAGGAAGCGCAAACGCCGCCTCCACGGTCGCTTGACCAGCATCTTCGCGAAACATCTTGCAAACTAGAACGCGAACACGTCCGCCACCGACCCCAAGGCAGCAAGCTGCAGGTGATGGGAGGCCGACATGAGCGCATGCTCCACGAACAGCCCTTCCCCCATCGCCTTGGCAAGCACGCCCAGCGCTACGACCATACACAGCACACCGGCGAGCACGACGGCGTATTCCACCGTACCCTGCCCTCGCTCCGATCGCATCTTGTCGGCGAGGGGCGCGAGGGCGGCCTTTGCCCTCGGGACCGTCACAGCCCGTTGATACCGTTTGCAATCGCATCCCAAAGCTCCTGGATTTTCGGCCGGAACAAGGTTATGGCGACTATCGCGATCACGACGAGCACGCCGACGAGAATCGCGTACTCGGTCGTCCCCTGCCCCTTCTCGCAAGCGAGCTTCGCCTTTGCTGCACACCATGCGCCTATTGTGCGTTGACCGATTTCGGCACGCACCCTTCTCATGAACATCATCCTGCATCCACCTTTCCTTTCTAAAAACCGCCGACCAGTTCAAGCAGCATCGGCCCTAACACCAAGATGAGCATCGCGGGGAGCATAAGCGTCCCCGTCGGGACCATCATCTTCACCGGCGCCTTCGCGACCTGTTCCTGCTTGAGCGCACGATACGACGCCCTCGCTTCGCGCGCCGTCGCCTCGAGCCCCTCCGCAAGCGAGGAGCCGTATCGCAAAGACCGGATCACGGACTCGATTGCCCGCGAGAAAAGCGCCGAATCGTAGGTTTCGGCGACACTGCGAAGCGCATCGTCCCGACGAGCGAGCCCTAAGGCCCATTGCTGACGAGCTGACGCTAAGGAACGTGAGAGCAGCGTGTCGAAATGACCGATGTACACGTCAAGGCTCCTATCAAACGACAGGCCGCTCCTCAAACCAAGTGAGACCACCTCGAGCATTTCGGGAAGATGCCGTTCGAGTTCTTCCGCCCGATCCTTCTTTCTTTTCTCAAGCGCCCTTTTCGGAGCCGAGAAGCCCCACAGCCCACCCGCCGCCGCAAGCAGAACGGCGAGTTCCGAGGAAAGCGCGCACCCGAGAAGAGCACCTGCGGCGGCTGCGAAGAGCGCCAAACGAAGCCGCGCGTCGAGGAACCCTGCGATCGATGCCGACGAGGCCAAGCCCGCCTGTCGAATTACCTGGGCAAGGGCCTCTTCCCGTCGTGGGGGAACCGGGCGGGCAGACCGCTTCTTCGCAACGCGGCTTCGCGCCTCGACAAATGAGATCACCCCGTCCGAGATGCCCTTGCCCCCACGAGGGCCAGCCAGACCTTCCCCCGAGAGAGAAGCCCGGCGCCTCGCCGCGGCACGGCTTTTCTCGCGCGCGCGAACGGCTTCGGCAGACGCGACGAATCCCATGCCGAATGCTCCGACGCTCGCAATCACCGCGACAACGCCGCTTTCCGCAACCATCACTCCACCTCGACCTTCAACATATGGCGCACGGACACGATGCCCGCGACCTGCATGGCAACGGCGATGCACAGAAGCGCCATCCCCGCGAAGCTCGAGAAGAAGGGACCGAGAAAATCTTCGCTCACCAGCGAAAACAGGGCGACAAGGACAATCGGCATCACGCTGACGATGCGGGCCGAAAGCTTCGCCTGAGCGGTCTGGACGCGAAGCGAGCGCGTGAGCTCGAGCTCACCTTCGACGGTCTCCCGCGCGGCGTCGAGCACGCGCTCCATGCTTCCCCCCGTTTGATGCTGCACGTCAAGCGCAACGGAAACGAAGGCGAGCTCGGGAACCGAGTTCCTCCCTTGGAAAACCGAGAGTGCCTCGCGTGTGCTGCCGCCCGTCTCGAGAAGGTGAGCTGCGCGCTGGAACAGTACCCCAACAGGACCTTTCGTAGCAGCCCCAACCTGCTGCATCGTCTGGAGAAGCGACTGCCCCGACCGAAAGCACACCGCCATCGAGCGCAGCGCGTCGGGAACGGCCTCGCGCATACGCTCGCGCCGCTTGTCTTCCGAGCCCTTCGCGTAAATTGCGCACGCTGCGGCCACGCACAAGGCGAGGGCCACACCGCATATCGGAGCCGCAGTGAGCGCAGATCCGCCCACTCCTACGATGAGCATCGCGGCGAGGACGAGCGACAGCAACGACTCTTCGGTCGCTATGAATCCAATCCCTTCCACGGCTGTGAGCAGGTTTGTAACCGACGCACGAACCCGCGCATTGCGAAGGACTGCCCGGGCAACAGGGCGCATGAGCCCCACCCCATTGCGCACAAGCCACGAAACCCAACCCGCCCTGTTCTTTTCGCCGCCGATTGAGTACGCAGCAGAGCGAGATCTTTTTGCCAGCCGCCTCGCAACAGCGCTCCCCAAAACGGCGGCGCCACCGAACGCCAACAGGACCGCTACGACACACAAAGCGACATTTCCTTCCACGATTGCACCTCCTTATCGGTCGCAATCCCCAGCTTCACCAAGTCGCCCACCCATTCCGGAGCAGAGAGCCACACGCCCGCGCCGCCGCAGATATCCCGCTGGTAAATCGGCGCAACGATGCACTCCCTTATACTTTCACCTGGAGAAATCACTGCAATCTGAGAAACCATCCGCGAGCCATCGGCGCCGCGGGCCGTCTGGACGATAAGGTCGAAAGCGCTCGCAATCTGCGATTCGATGACATCCACGGGCAAATCGGCAACGAAGCGCACCATGGTCACCAAGCGAGAAATCGCCTCCTTGGGAGAGTTCGCATGAAGCGTAGTAAGCGACCCCTCATGCCCCGTGTTCATGGCGGAGAGCATGTCGAGCGCCTCGCCGCCGCGGCATTCGCCCACGATGATGCGGTCGGGTCGCATGCGAAGCGCGTTCGCGACCAAATCGCGAATGGTGACTTCCCCCACCCCTTCCGCATTGCGCGGACGAGCCTCAAGGCGCACGACGTGAGGATGCTCCGAAAAGCGCAGCTCAGCGGAGTCCTCTATCGTGATGATTCTCTCATCAGGGGGAACGTGGCAAGAAAGGGCGTTGAGAAGCGTTGTTTTGCCGCTCCCCGTTCCACCGGAAACAGCGATGCTCTTGCGAGCGCGAACAGCCCAGATGAGCAAGCGCTGCACGCATTCTTCAATCGAGCCGCTCTCCACCATGTCCTGCAAGGTGATGACCCTCGAGGAGAACGTCCGGATCGTGAGCATCGGGCCGTCGAGCGTAAGAGGAGGCACGATGGCGTTCACGCGATGCCCCTGCGCAAGGCGGGCGTTCACCATAGGCGACGACTCGTCGATTCGCCGGCCGAGCGGGCCGATGATGCGGTCGATGAGCATCCTCACCTCGTCATCGCTCGCGAAACAAAACTCGCTTTGATGCAAAACACCGTCGCGCTCGTAAAACAACGAGCGCGATCCGTTCACCATGATCTCGGTGATCGACTCATCCGCGAGAAAGGGTTCGAGAGGCCCGAAGCCCAGCATGGAATCAATCAGGGTGTCGGCAAGCGCTTCCTGCTCCGCAAGGCCGGTATCGAAGCGGCCGCTTCCCTCGAACGCTGCCCGGCAAACCGCTCGGATCTCATTGCGCGCCCGTTCGGGATTGCCTTTGGCAAGCGACGCTATATCGTCGGCGGGAAGCTGCTCGCGAACCCGCCCCTTCAACCACTCGAGCATTTCATCGCGAGTCGCCCGAGAAGCGGCAGGAGTTTCATTTCCCGCCGCCCTCACACGATCGAGAAGCGTCATGGGAGCACCCCCTCCCGGCGAGCGCGCCTGAAGGAGAAAAGCCCGCGCGAAGGCGCCTCGGACTCTTCGGACGAAGCCAATGAGCCCGCAGCCTCCCCGACCACCTCGCCCATAAGCTCTCTCACGCTTTGCGCGAAGGCATTGCGCGAGGAAAGCAAATCGTAAGCAAGCCCTGTGCCGAGCGCCTGCTCGACTTCCACTCCGCCATCTTTAAGTTCGGCAGCATGCGCACCCTGCATCGCGCACGACACATCGATTGACGAGAACAGCGAGCGCTTCGAGCAGCGATTCGCGACGAACAGGAAGGGGCTTGCCGCAATCCCGCAACGAGCGCACAGCTCGACCGCATGCTTGCATGCCCGAAGAGACGATGCCCTCTGATCGACGAGGAACAGCGCCCGAGAAGATCGCTCGAGAAGCACCGCATGCTGCTCTCCCCAGTTTGCGCCCGTGTTTGCAACGATCGCGTCGAAGTGAGCCATTGCCGAATCGAGCAGCGCGGGCAATTCGTGCACTATCGTTTCGGATTGCTCAAGCCTTCTCGGTGCAGCGATAAGGCAGAGCCCTTGCTCGTCGCGCGGCAAATCGGACAGGGGAACAGCACCGGAGAGCACCTCGTCAACCCCGTAAGCACGCTTGGCCCCGAGCAGTTCGCGCATATCCCCGAATTGGAAGTCGCAATCGAGAAGCAACGTCTTAATTCCCGCCGAAGCTAACGTCGCCGCTGCAACCGCAGATACCGCACTCTTGCCCGCGCCGCCGCTTCCACTGACGACGGTAATCAGAGTAGCTCGCTTTTCACCTGGTGAAACGACAGGTTTTGGCGAAACCGAGCCCGTGTGGGGGGCCGCGCAAGGGCCAGTCTCCCTTTTGGAATCGCGCGATCCCGAAGCTAGCGCACGGACCTGCCGTTTGCGCGCCGCATAGCGTTCAACAAGCACCTGGTGAGTCATCGTCTCATCTATCCCCGCCGCCTTCGTCCGACTATGAAGCGAGCCGGACGGCTGCGAACAGAGCATCGACACGCGACGCCTTGGATTGTCGCGCTTCACCGCCGCAGCCAAGTTAATCGGCTCGACGTCGGGGCAAGAGACCACCCATATTTCCTCAATCGAGGCGCTTTTCGCGGCCAAGTCCCGCGCTTCCCGAGCCGTCGTACGAACCGCAAGCCATGGCTGCTCGAGCAGATTCTCTTCCCGAAGGCCGATAAGCTCGGGGTGACGCGCGCTTTCCTCGTCGGCGCACAGCAAAACCTTAGCGTTCATGGGAAGCCCCTTCTCCAGAGCCGAGGTCGGAAGCAGGCGCCGGCAAGGCGCCCTCAGCCTGCGATGCGTCAGTAGCCGCGAAGCGACCATCAGGTTGCGAAACTTGAGACGAACCCGAATCAGATGCCGCGTCCGACCTCTGCTGGACACTCGATCCCTTCTGACCCTCGTTCGCATCGAGCGACTTCGACACCGTTGGCTCGGGAACGTCTTCGCCGGGAAGGGTGAAATACAGCTCCGATCCCTGCGCGACCGAAACGATTTCCTGAACATTCGCAGGGTCGAGCGCAAGCGTTACCCATGAAACGGAATCGGCCCCTGATTTCGACGAAGAGCTCGCATTCGTTGCAAGCACCAAAACGCTATGGGCGATGAGCGTCGTTCCCGCCGAGCCCGTCGCGTACACGTCGACGAACATACCTGGGCGAAGCGCGCCCCCGACCGTTTGCACATCGCGCGCGGGAACGCTGACGGCGGTCAGCTCGCCGGGAACATCGATGGAAGATGACGACTCCTCGAATCGCCTCGAAGTCAGCACCTCGCCTTTCAGCACCGTTGAGGTCACCTGCTTGCCGAGAACATCGCTATCCTGCGTAAGAGGGTCATCGGGCAGAAGCGCCGTGACCCACATCCGTTTCTCGAAAGAGGAGGCATCGACTACCTCACCAGCTGCGATGTCCCTTTTCGCCACGCACACCTCGACCTGTTCGCCGCCAAAACGCTCGAGCGCCTCGGCGCGCGCCGCATCGACCTGCGCACCCGCATCCTGCAGGTACATAAACACGCAGACAGCGCATAACGCGCCGCATGCGATACCGACGATCCACGATTTCGTTTGCCTCATGAGTCCTCCGCTCATCCAAGTGAAGGACATGCTAGCGAGCGATTCAGGCACAGCTCGCCCAAATAGCTTCTCAAAAACCCACGCCTTATCCGCAGGGATTAGTCAGCTTTTCCGATAATGCGCGCAAAAACCTGGCAGCAAACCTCTAAAAACGCGTCATTTTCTTGCAGGAACGAGGCGCGAAATCGAAAAAACCTTGCAGAAACCTGGCAGGAACCCGGCACGACGTCGGCAGAAAACAGGCAGGCCCGACGGTCCGGCAAAGCGCGGAAATCACTGCCAAAAGCAAAACGGGCCACGGAAAACCCGTGACCCGTCGAATGTCTGGTGGTCGCTGAGGGATTTGAACCCCCGACCCAGTGCTTGTAAGGCACTTGCGCTCCCGCTGCGCCAAGCGACCGTTATTGCGCGAATGCGCCTTGGTATTGTCCCACACCTTCCTAGCGAGCGCAATATGGCGTGAAGCCGAAGTGTTCCCGAAGCGCCGCGGAAACCGCAAAATCGTCCTCGAGCGGCGTCTTCTCACTTGCGCCGGACTCGCGCACGTTCAACACCCCGCGGCCGATGCTCTTGAAGCCGGAAGCCGTGCGGATATTCGCCATCACGGTATCACGGAACACGGTCCCCGGCTGCGAGCAGGCCAAACTCAGCGATGCAAAATCAATGTCCTCAACAGAGGCAAGACAGAACTCAAGCTCGGTCTGACGCCTCGACGGGCCCTCGTCGCCGTATAAGTCGCGCTTCGCCTGCGAAATCCGGTCGATGGCCCACCAGTGCTCGTCGATACGGCGCGGAATGTAGACTTCACCGCGAACCGTCTGCTCGCGCTCGTCGCAGATGACAAGGGAGCCTGCAGGAAGCGGTCCGCCGAACCCGACGTCGACCGAAAGCAGCTCCCCATCGAGGAAAACAAGCGTGCCCCGATGGTTGATCGGCATGCGCCCCTCCCTGCCGCGTACAGCTCGACTGAGGCAGGGACGCACCTCAAATCCCACCGAGCGGAGCAGCAGCTCGAACATCTTGTTCAGCTCGAAGCAAAATCCACCATGACGATCGACAACGATCTTTTGATAAAGGTCGCTCATCTCAAGGGAGGGCGTCTTCCCAAGCGCAACCAAATCCGCAGTCTCAAACGGGATGCTGCACTGATGCGCGTACACCAAGCCGTCGAGCGTCTTCCTCGTCACCGGGGCGTCGCCTTCCCATCCGATTCTTGCCAAGTATGTCGAAGTCATAACGTCATTGAGCATCTCCATCGCCATAGAGGGCCTCCTTGCAAATCGTCGCATCTCCCGTCGGTTCCATGATACCCGAGCGCCCATATATCGGCTGCACTCTCATTTCGAACAAGCTGCGCCGCCTCGGCAGGAAGCAGGCTTGCCGCCGGCGCCAAGGAAGGCAGCCTGCCCGCGCGAAGGCTTACGCCCGTTCCATAACAAAGCCGTGCGATTCGTCCCATAATTCCCGCACCGTCCAAGCGGACCCCCCGCGCACCGCATACTTAAACAAAAGGACACACCACCGTATCTGAGGAGTTCGTATGCAAACCAGTAATGCGCTTTTGCTCGATATCGTGGGCGCATCCCGAACTCGATTCGTCATTCCACCTTACCAGCGAGCATATTCGTGGAAGCACCGCCAATGCGAGGAGCTCTGGCTCGACATTTTCCGTGCCGCACGGTCCGCCTCGCAGCACTTCGTCGGAACGCTCCTCTACGCCCCCGAGCGCAACGACGAGAATGGCAACGCCCGTTTCTCCATCGTGGACGGCCAGCAGCGCACGACGACCGTTTCGCTTATCCTGGTCGCGCTCGTTCGCCACCTGAAGAACACGGGCATCACCCTCACCCATACCACGGCAGACGAAATCGAGGCGCGCTACCTTTTGCTCGACGGCAATTCGAGTCTTCCCGGCAAGCTCGTGCTCTCCCGAGGAGACCGCGCCTCCTACTTCGACGCGCTGCTCGGCGCCAAGCCCGACGATATCGCCTCCGAGAACATCGCGCACAACCTCGCGTTCTTCACTGAGAAGATGGCCGAGCCCGACTTCGACGCCGAGACGCTCTGGCAGGGGCTCAACCTCCTTTCCGTCATCTTCGCCGAAGTCGAGAAAACGGAGAGCGCGCAGCCGATCTTCGAGAGCTTGAACTCCAAAGGTGCACCTCTTACTACCGCTGACCTGGTGAGAAACTATCTTCTACTCGCCGAAACGCACACGCAGCAAACCTATCTCTACGACACGTACTGGAGCATCATCGAGAGCCTGTTCGTGCCCGACCCTGGCTCCCTCCGACTCGACAACGCAATCCAAGGATGGCTTTCGGTAAGGTTCCGAAAGGTTCGTGCGCACGGGCCCAGTGAGGTGTACAGCATCTTCAAGCGCTACGTCGAGGACGACTACACCGGCACGACTGAGGACCTGTTGCGGGAGCTGCGCAACTTCTGCTTCGTCTGGGCGGAAAACTACCGCTACCATGCGGTAAAGAAGTTCCGCACCATGGATTGGGCCGTTAACGGCGCCCCCACATTGACCAGCGGGTTCACCCGTCAGAAAGCCCACGACGAAGCATATGCGCAACGGGTACGTGCCGAGATGCGCAACACGGACGCGACACTTTAGGAGAGATGGCATGAAAACGACGCAGCGCACCTTCCTCGATTACCTCGGGGCACCGCACACGCACTTCATCATTCCCGTCTACCAGCGCGTCTACACCTGGAGCGACAAGCAATGCGCGACGCTTTGGCGCGACTGCGCTCATGCGGGCGAGACGCAAAGCGAGCACTTCATTGGGACGGTGCTCTATTCGCCCGACCCGGAGCTCGCAAGCGCGCAGACACAGGCGATCGACATTATCGACGGGCAGCAGCGCACGGCAACGATCTCGCTGCTCATCGCCGCTTTGGCCGACTATCTGGAAGAGCAAGGAATGGTCCTCGAAGACGGAACCGACGCAGCCGAGCTTCGCGCGCGGTTCCTCCTCGCGGACGGTCGCAATCCCGAGGAAGCTTCGCGCAAGGAGAAGCTGACTCTCTCGCGGCTCGACAGGGCGACCATGACCGCGGTGCTCAACCATACCGACCCTCCTGAGGAGGACGACCTGTCGAAAAACGTCGTCTCCAACTACCAGCGTTTCAAAAGCTACCTGCAAGCCGAATCTGATGCGGAAACGATATGGCGAGGCCTCAAGCAGCTGACCATCATCGCCGCCGAGGTCGAGGAAAGCGACTGTCCCCAAACGGTGTTCGAGAGCCTGAACTCGAAAGGAATGCCGCTCACCACAGCGGACCTTGCGAGGAACCTCTTGTTCTCCGACGTCGAATACGAGGAGCAGGAGCGGCTCTATGACCAGTATTGGAAGCCCATCGAGAACCTGTTCGCGGACGATGACGATGACGCCACGAGCATGAACGCCGCCTTGCGAGGATGGCTCGCCGTGAAGGCGCCACGCCTGCGCAGCAGGGCGAGCGATGACGTCTATGACGCGCTCAAGGCGTTCTTGCAAACCGAGAACCACTCAGATACCGAATCGTTGCTGCGCGGATTCAAAGGCTTTTGCGAAACGTTCCGCGCCCGTTCCCAGTCGAAGGGAGCGCGAACCGCCGATATGCACACGACCTGGGGAATCGGTGGAAGAACAAAAGGGTTGCCCGTCGATCGAAGCCTCTTCGGGGAATGATCGCGCCAGCTTGCGGGTGGCAAAACACCCACAAGCAAAAGCCTCGCCCGTTGCTGGCCGCCTTGCCGAGAACCCCCGCCTGCGCTACGCCGGATCGGCGGAGTTCAGCCTGATGGCGCACGCCTGGAGCTCGTCGACCAGCTCCATCGTAAGAGGCTCCGCAAGCTCTTCGCCCGCCTCCAGCTGAGCGTCGAGCGCAAAGCAGCGCCTCGTGAACGCTTCGTTTTCGGCATCGAACATCTTGAGCTCGCGCGCAGCACGAAAGCCATCTTCCACGTTGGTCGACTTCGCGATGCGCCACAACAGCAGCGTCACCAGCCGAACCGACCCGCGAAACCGCTTGTCAACAGGCACTTCAGCCATTGTTTCCCCCTTTTTTATGCGAAAGGCGCCTGCCAAGCCGCAGCAGCCTGGCAGGCGCCTCATTCCCTTTGCAAGGCACGACGCCTAGCCGCAAAGTTTAGCGCTTCTTGCGAACGTAGAGCGACACAGCCGTGAACTTCACGTTTTCGTCTCCTGCCACCTTCGGCACGACATGCCCCGCCTTGTAACCGCGATCGGCCTCGACCTCGAAGGACTCTTTGACAGAGGGCGCCTCAAAGCCCGCAGCCTCAAGCCACGCGAAGTTCTCCTGCTCGGTTCGCGCGGCCTGCACGCTGTTTCCGATGGAGCGTGCCTCGTCCACGACCGAGTCGGTGCGCGGCCGGTCCGCGAAGATGGTCTCCAAAATCAGCAGTCCGCCCGGTTTCAAGACACGGCCAAATTCCCGTATTGCCTGCTCCTGGTCGTAGAAAAGCGTGATCACGTTATTCACGTAGATTGCATCGTAGACAGACGACCCGATGCCTGCGCCAATCAGGTCTTCAGGGAAGGCGACGCGGAACTCCATGTTGTTGCGCGAAAGCCCGCTCTCGTGCCACGCGCGGCTCATGCCGTCTTTCGCCTCTTCGACATACGACGGGCTCCAATCGACGCCCATCACCTCGCCGCTATCGCCGACCAGGGAGCTGAGCTTGTATACGCCGCGCCCGCGCCTGCAGCATACGTCGAGCACCTTCTTGCCTTTGAGCTCCTCACACGGCAAGAGCATCTTGCACACGCTCGCGAAGCCGTACTCGAACTGCTTCCCGCCATAGTGCTTTGCAAGCGCGCCCGCAGGAATCTCCGCCGGCACGTTTTGCGAGCCCTGTGCGCTCGCGGAGGCCACAGCGGCAGGGGCGGAAATCGCCGCGCCGCTATCGGCCACGCCGCCCGCAGATGTCGAGGAAGGCGCCGCACCGCGCGAGCCCGCCGTCGCACCCGGCTCGCCCTTTGGCTTCGAACCGACGCGCATCCCGACCGCGCCGGGCTCGCCCACCTCGCGCTCTTCTGCCAGCGAGGCATCGATCTCGGCAAGCTTGCTCACCCGCTCGGTGAGCCCCATGCGAGCCGCATCGACCTGAAGCTCCTGGTTGTACTCGTAGTACTTCTCGTTTCCATAATGGGAGATGAAGCGCGTAGTCGGCTTGCGCGTGGTGAGCTCGGCTAGAAACACGAGCATCTCGCGGCTGCTGAGCGTCTCGTCGATGAAGTCGAACGCGTTGCTCATACGTTCGCCCGCGGCATCAACCAAAGGCGAAATCTTCGAGACCTCAGCTTTGTACGCGCGCTCGATAGCGTGAAACGCAACATCGCCCTCGGTCGCCTTCTCGAGCATGCACTGCGCTGCAAAGCCTTTCAGCAAATCGATGACCAAGCGCTCCTCTCGAATGAACTTCCGCGAGGCGGTGCCAGATTCTATCTTTCTCGCCAGCTTGCGTTCGCGTTCGGACACGCGAGGGGCAAGCGCCTCGTCGACGCTCGCACCTGCGAGGAACTCAGGCTTCGTCTCGCGCAGCAAGTCGCGAAGCGTCACAACTATGCCCTCCTGATCGAGCGCCTTCGAGCAGTCCGCCGACAGCGTATCGATCATCAGGCCAAGAAGCGCAATGCGCTCGTCGAAGGGCGCTGCCTTCGCGCGATCTTTAATGGACGGCGTCGCAGTGCCGGAAAGAATCGACCCCACCTGATAATCGGAGCGATACTTCTCAAACAGCGAGTAGTACACGGTGAACTGGTCGGCAATGTCGTCGTCGCGCAGGAACTGCACGAACAAATCGCGGTTCACCGGCTTTCCCATCTGCTCATACAGCGAGATGACCTTCGCCAAATCCTCCCAACCGCGGGCCGTCACGAACGATTTACCGCCGCCCGGCCGCGATTCGACCTTGTAGAAGCAGTCCTTCTTCGCCTCGAGGAACGTGGTCACGGCAGGGTGAAGACCCGCTTCGGAAGCGTAGGTCTTCCACGCGCCGTAGTCGGGCTCGACATCGATTTCGCGCAAACGGTCAAGCGTCACGATGTCGAACTCGTGCACCGAGCGGTTGTACTCGGGCGGGTTGCCCGCGCACACGATGACCCATCCTTCAGGCACCTTGTGTTTGCCGAACGTCTTGAACTGCAAGAACTGGAGCATCGAGGGATACAGCGTCTCCGAAACGCAGTTGATCTCGTCGAGGAACAGGATGCCCTCACGCAACCCCGTGCGCTCCATGTAATCGTAAATCGCCGCGATGATCTCCGACATCGTGTACTCGGATGTATCGAATTCCTTCCCCTCGAATTCCCGATGCTCGATATGGGGAAGGCCGAGCGCGCTCTGGCGCGTATGATGCGTCATGGAGTACGACACGATGCCGATGCCCAGCTCGCGGGCGACCTGCTCCATGATGGCGGTCTTGCCGATTCCCGGCGCGCCCACCAAGAAAATCGGTCGCTGGTGCACAGAGGCAATCGAGAGCAGCCCCGCGTCATCCCTCTTCAAGTATGCCTCAACGGTGTCTTTCACCTGCTGTTTCGCCGAGACGATATTCATAGTGCCCGTCCTTTCACGCGCCCGCAGCTAGCGGATGCCTTGGCTTTTGAACCGATTGATGCCCGCCTCGTCGATGACGACCTTCATCGCCCAGGGCGGCACTGGCGGAAGGTCACGCCCCTCTTCGTCCATGAATACGAACGCCGTGTCGTAATCGGGCGGCTTTTCGGGAAAGCTCCCCAGGCCGTCCGTAAAATAGATAAGACCCTTCATCTCGGCCAGCTCACCGCGATCGCGCAGCGTCTCGACGTAGTCGAACACCGGACGGAAGTCGGTCCCGCCGAACCCCCTGATGACGAAGTCCTCCATGAGCTTGTCGATCTCGCCGATATCGGTGATCCGCGTATCGGACTGCACGCGCGCGTCGCACTGCACGATATGCACGTTGACCTCAGTCGTATAGGTTTCCGACTCCTTCAGGATGTCGAACGTGTGCTGGATGAATCGACGGACCAAGTCACCCCGCACCGATCCCGACGTATCGATAGCAATGACAAACTCGCGCACCCGATCGGTCTCCTTGTACTCGAGCGGCTCGACAAGCGGCATGTTCCCGTAGAGCTCCATGCCGTAGGTGTAGTAGATGTAGTCGAATTCGTCCTGGTTGAGCAGCATCTCCTCGTTCATCGTCATGAACTTGCGCAGAAACTCCGTGTAGTCGTACACCTTGCGGTTCGCCACCGACAGATGCTGCATCAGGCTGTCCGATTCGCGGCCCCATTCCTTCGAGAACGTCTCGAGGTTCATCTCGATCTCCTTCGAGATTTCCTCCCATTCCCGCTCAGCCTCGTCGTCCTCGGAATGCTCACGTTCCTCATCATCGCTGGTCAGCGGAACGGGCTCGGCGCTGTCGCCTTCTCCATCCTCGGCATCGTCGATATCGTCCGCCGCATCTTCCGCCTGTTCGGTTTGCGAATCATCCCTTTTATCGTCCGTGTCGGTTGGCTCATCGGCACCGCCAGCAGATTCAAGCTCCATGTCATCGGACTCGGGTGCTTCGCCGGAATCGCGCTCGCTCACCTCTTCCGGCTTCTGAGCCTCACGACGCTCAGCGGGCGAATCCTCATCGGCATTCGACGGCCATGCCGAATGATCGTCCCTCTCGAACAGTGCGACCCAATCGTTGAGCGTCGAGCGGCCCATCCCGAGGTGCTGCTGTCCGGAAGGCGTGAGAACCATACCCTTCACCAGCGCATATACTTTATTGGGAAGAAGGCTTCCCGTCAGCATCTTTATCCTGTCGAGCGCTTCAATCCGCTCGGCGTCCTGCGGGGAGGAAAATCGCCCCGCGCACATATCGAGCGCCACGCTTTCGGCGATGATATCGCACGTCAGGTTCCAAGCTTGTCGATTTCGGTGGTCCTTATCGAACGGGTGGCGGAAGATGCAGTGCATCACCATATGCAGATAGTCGCGGATGAGCTCGTCGAAGCCCTCCTCGAACCGCGCAATCACACGCGGCGGATCGAACGCCACACGGCGCGCATCAGTGGTCAGCGGATACCGCGCCCCCGCACGAATCGGTACGTTCTCCATCCGCCAAAGGGCCATGTCCAGGAAACGGAACTTCAGCATGAGCTGAACGCGACATTCGTCGAGGATGTCCCGGGCGAGCTCGTCTTCGCGCGCGCGTCGCGCAAGTTTCGCGTCAGCTATCGTCTCATGCTCCGACATGCCGCCCCCTTACAGATCGAAGTCCATCAATTGGCTGCCGAAGAATCGGCGCTTCACTTCAAGAAGGTATCCCGTCATCGCGGCATCCTGCACATCACCCGCGCGCTCTACCACGATATCGATATTATCTTTTGTGAGATAGCCCAAATCAAGCATGTCATCCACGACCTGCCGATCATCATGGCGCGCCGCCTGCACGATGATGTCGACGAGATTGCTCCTCATCACGCGATCGCACATGCTCCTGTTTGAAGGCGTCATGAGAACGGGGTCTTTCAGCCGCGCGATGATCATCTTGCTCTGGTCGTAGAGACCGATGCCGCCGTCAACCATCGCATCGTAGCTCGAGCCGCTCACAATCGATCCGTCGTAATGGTCGAGAATAGCCTCAACGCTCACATGGTCGGGGACGCTGAACGCAAGCTCGATTTGCTTGACGCTCCGGTCGATTTCGGGAAAGCGCACGTCAAAGCTGGTATGATCTTCAATTGGCTCTTCAAGGTCGATATGAATCAGCTCGATGAAGCACTGGAAGGCAAGGCCGCGCATTCCCACCAGCTTGATTCGATTGGACAGGTAGAGCTCGCGAATGCTCCTATCGCCGTTGAAAGCGTACGGCGCAATGGCGACGACTTCCTCAGGGATTCTCACGCATTCCCGAGAATCGGTGTTTACCACGACGCGGGCTTTGCCGTTGCTCCATTTCTCGAGCAGCATGCCGTTCTTTTCCTCGTAGCGAGCATTGCCCTGCGCCACCGTGACCTCGCGAAGCGTCGGCTGGCGCTTCCCGTTGTGCGCGTTGTAAGTGACAAGCGCGTTCTCCCCGATCTTCTCAAGCGAAGCAGGGATATGAAGCGATTCAAGAGCCGTGTCCATGAGCGCCTCAGAGCCCATTTCGACAACTCCCTCGGGAATGGCAATACGGCGCAGCGCCCGGCAGCCCTTGCATGCAGCGGCACCGATAATGCGAACGCCTTCGGGCAGCACTACCTCTTCGAGCTCGGCATGGTTGAGCAGCGCCCCCGGGGCCACCTCCGTCGTTCCTTCCGCCGTCTCGAATCGCTTCGCCTCGCTATCGAACAGACACAGCAGTTTCATGCCATCGCCCTGAAGCTCATAGAGGGCGCCAGATTCGTCGAGCATGAGCCGCTCCGAACCGGGCTCCAGTGTAAACGTTGCACCCTCGCCTGCGTAAACCAGTTTTGTTCGCGCAGCAACGGGATAGCCGATTTCGACAATGCTGTTCGGAATCCTTAAGGTTGAAATATCCGAATTACTAAACGCATCCGCCTCAATGACCTGCAGCTTCTCGTTGAGCGAGACACTTTCAAGGGAGGCACAGGCGAAGAACGCGCGCTCTCCTATTTCCCTCAAAGCGGAAGGCGCCTCGAATATCCGCACCGCAGTACGGGCGAAAGCGTAGGGGCCTATTACCTCAACGCTGCTCGGCAACTCCACCTGCACGAGATTGCAGAAAGAACTGAATGCCTTCCGCGCGATCGTGGTGCACGAAGGCGCAACGGCATACGAAGGCAAGGGGCACGCAAGCGCCACGAGCGTTTTGGCGTCTTTCGAGTAGATCGCAGCACCATCGGTCTGCAGCCAAGGATTTTCAGGATCGATTGATATTCCAATCAGCCGACTCTTCTGGAACGTTCCTGGCTCAACACGGGAAAGCGCCGCGCCGAACTCAACGTATTCGAGATGGGGAATGTCGAACAAGCTCGGTCCAACCTCTTCCAAAAGCCCCGGCATATGCAGCCTCGAAAGCGAAGGGCATCCACGAAACCAGTCAGACTCGAAAGTGGCAAGGTTGCGCGGCAGCACAACGCATTCCAAACGCTTGCAGAAGCGGAAAGCGCAGCCCCCGATAAACTGCACTTCCTCTGGTACGACGATCGACGTCACATCTTCTAAGCTCGAGCAGGCATCGGGCGCTAGCGAGTGAACCGGCAAACCCTCAATTGAATCGGGGATTGCAACCTCGCCTTCCGCATGCGAGCAACGCTCGATGCGGATCGAAGACCCCGACAACACGACGTATTCCCAGTCCGTACCAGCATCGTCGACGAAATGACGAGAGTCTGAGGTACAGGCATCTTGCAAGGCCTGCGCTCGCAGAGCAGCCTCACGGCGCTCACGAATTCGCGCCTCAGTCGAGAGGACCTGCTCCCTTGTCGCCATTCCGTCATTGAGCGGCATAGAGGTAAAACCTCCAAAGCTCACATCGAGCTTGCTAACATCGAGCGACTTGTTACGATTCACCTGAGCCTTAGCGTAGGCGATATGAGGAATTCCCAAAAGACCGTCTGCCATTCCCGCACCTCAAAGCAACTACGAACAACATACGTGACTGATATGCCAATCGAAATAATACATAATTACCCGGTTTGAGCAGTTTGAGCGCATCGCTCCATTAAATAGCAAAATGGCCCGACGCGAGGGTGCCGGGCCATTTTCGGAAAATGCGATTACTTGCGAGGAACGCCTGCGGGGTCGACCGGGCGACGAGAAGAAATCTCATCGCCAAACATGATGCAATAGCGCATGCCCTTGAGCGTTACATACAAGCAGGCAATCTCATGTTTCCCGCCCTTGTTGAAGACCTCGTAGGTCAGCATCTCGCGATCAATCATCGGCTGATAAATTTCACTATCGACAACCTTCTCAAGCAACATATTCGTCGCCTCGCGGCCAAGCTCGTCCTGCTTCAAAGCAATGTTGTACAGAATATCTTCTTGAGCTTCCGTAAGACGCCCGAGCTCTTCAACCTCAGCGCGAATTTCCTCTTCATTCGTCATAGCCATATCGAAAGCAATCCTCCTTGAGTAGGTAGCGCGAAAACGCATAACTCTTCTGATGAAAGTATCTTATCATTGGAAAATCGCCATTTGAGCAGGTCGAAGCTAGTGGAACAGTATGGCTGAAATCGTTTCATCCGCATTTTCGGGACAAAAAAAAGAACCCCTTCTTACGAAGAGGTTCTTAAGCGAGCTTAATTCAGGCCCCTAGAAAAACATCCCCTGGAGGGAACTAGATGCCGTTGTAGCCCTTCGAAGGATCGGAGTCGCCAACGCCATTAGCGGTGTCGCCAGCTTCATTGCCGGTACGCTTCGTAGAGGTGTATCCACCCCAAGCGCGAGCAATGAACTTGTCCTTCACGAAGAAGATCTGAGCCTTCATAAGGTCAGCCTGAGCAATGCCATGATCGGCGAGGACTTCGTCCTTGCTCTTGCCAGCCTCGAGGCCTGCGTTCAGCTCAGCAGCTGCTGCTGCAGCGTCGAGCTCAAAAAATTCATCGCGGGTCATGTTTTCCCTCCTTATTGGTCTATCGCACGATGCCGTGGTCGCCAGTCGCCTAGCGACCACGGACATCTTAACACACTAAAGAGTTACAGCTGGAAGAGAACCATCGGTCGATCGAACTCTGCCATCTTAGCGACCATCTCTTCGACGGTACCGTAGTACATCGAAGCGGACTCGTCGACCTGCACCGCGAGCGGACGCTGGCCGGCCTTGTCGCCATTGGTTCCCCAATGCTCGGAGAAGATGGACGTCGGGCAAGGAATGTAGAACCACTCCCAAGCGTCGCCGTCATTACCTTCGCCCTTCTTGAAGGGACCAACCTGAACTTCCTTGATACCGAACTGTTCGAGAGGAAGGCCAAGCTCTTCTTTGCAGCCGATCTCGGCGGCATGGTTACCGGAGTAGTACGTGTAGTCTACGAGCAGTGCGTACTTCTGATCTGCCATTTATGCCACTTCCTTTCTTAGTCGTCGGAGTTCAGGCTATGGACGCGGCGGATGTTGCACATAACACCCTTGTACGGAGCGCCAAAGCCAAGCTTACCAATGTTCTGATGCGGCACGAGGCTGTTGAAGTTGGACTTCCAAACGCCGAACAGGTTGGGCTCTTCGCCGTCCTGCTCAGGGAACCACCAGCCGTGAGCGCAGTTGAGGATACCAGGCTTCATGACCGGCGTGATCTCTGCCTTGAAGCGAGCCTCGCCGAACATGTTGTAGACCTCAATCCAGTCACCGTCGGTCACATCGTACTCTGCAGCGGTCTCCGGATTGATCTGGCACCACGGCCACGGATCGATCTGGCGCAGGGACGGAACCTGACGATGCTCAGAATGGAAGGAGCTGTAGCGACGAGAACCAGAGGTGGTGATCAGAGGATACTGACCAGCCAAGTCGGGCTTGCTGATCGGGCTGTAGTTCGGCTCCTCGTAGTACGGCAGCGGATCCTCGCCCCAGGATTCGTAAAGAATCGAGTAGGCTTCGATCTGGCCGGTAATGGTGTTGAAGCCGGGAGCGCCATCGAAGCGGAGCATGCCCTTCTCATACTTCTCGTACTCGAAGCCATGAGCACCAGGCTGATAAAGGCCGAGCTCCTGGAAGGTCTTCCAGTCGAAGCCGAGTTCCTTGAGCTGATCGCTGAAGAAGTCTTCGACTGCCTGCTGCAGAGCAGGGAGGTCAAGCGACTTGCCGTCTGCAGGCTTGTACCACGGCCACCACTCGGGGTTGAGGCGCTGACCGAACATGAGGCAGATCTCGATGTCGGACTTGCACTCGCCAACCGTGAGAGCCTTGTTCATGGGGCCCATGAACACAGTGTTGCGGCCATAGTGGGTGAGGACGATGCCGTCATGCTCAGCCCAGGTGGACATGGGCAGGAAGTAGTCACCGAGAGCCATGGAAGTCGGCGTCTGGGTGAGGTCCTGGATGACGACGAACTCGAGCTTCTGGAGAGCCTTGTGCCAACGCTTCGGCTGAGCAGAGCAGGTCGGCGTCAGGAAGTTGGAGCTGTTGAACCAGCCCATCTTCAGAGCGTACGGCTGATCCGTCTCCATGGTGTTCAGGGTCTCGTCAGGCTGGGTGGTAGCCATGCCGGTGGACAGGCCAGGCCACTGCGCAGCACCGATACGCTTCGACCAAACTTCGTCGGTCATAGCGCCGCGCTGCTCCATGCGCCACTTGCCGAGAAGTGCCGACGGAGGACCAAGGGTAAGTCCGCCAGGACGGTCGATAGAACCGCACATAGCAGCCAGGATGATGAAGGACTGGGACAGCTGAACGCCGTTCTTGTTCTGGTCGAATGCCAGACCCCAAGCCCAACCGATAGGACGCTCGGTGCCGATGATGTGGGCGACGCGCTTGATATCCTCAGCGTCGACCGTGGTGATCTCGGCGACCTTGTCCACGGGATACTCAGCGGCGCGAGCCTTCAGCTCGTCAACGCCATAAATCCATTTCTCGACGAACTCGTGATCGTACTCATCGTTCTCGAAGAGGAGGTTGATGAGGCCGAGTGCGAGAGCCGTGTCGGTCTGCGGACGAACCTGCAGGTTGATGTTGCCATCATGAGCGCCGACCCAGGTGATGCGGGGATCGATGGAGATGATGTGCGTGCCAAGCTTCATCATGTCGACGAGGCAGTGGCCGAAGAAACCGTCACCGTTGGAGGGCAGCGGCTCCTTGCCCCAAACCACAACCCACTTGGACAGCGTGTAACGCGGGTCATGATAAGAACCGGGCAGATGACCAGCGTAGTCGAGCTCAGGATAGCCTGCGCCGAGCACGTAGTCAGAGATGGAGCAACGAGGACCGTAGCAGGACCAGCCAGACTGCGTGTAGCAGCAGTTGGGGGACTGCAGAACGGAGAACGTCAGCGCGTAGTAGTAAATGCAAGCCTCACGGCCGGTACCACCGAAGCAAACGATGGACTCGGGGCCGTAGGTGTTCTGGAAGTAACGGACCTTCTCGCAGATCGTGTCCATTGCCTCGTCCCAAGTGGTGCGCTCCCACTTGTCCTTGCCGCGATCTTCGAATGCGCGCTTCATCGGGTAGATGACGCGATTCGGAGAATGGGTGTACTCGCGAAGAGCAAGGTTCATGGCGTTAACACGACCAGTGGTGATCGGGTTATCGTCGTCGCCTTCGATACGGATGAGCTGATCGCCCTTCGTAACGACCTTGACACCGTATCCAACCGGGTGAGATCCCGGAGGAGACCAAGTGTTGCTACGAGTGACTACGGTACCGTCTTCAAGCTCGGTACGCCACTGCTTACCATATGCCATAGTCTTCTTCCTTCCTTTTCCCTCGCCAATTTCTTTCTCCACATTTACCGAGCGGGGTTGCTTGGAAGCCGCTGTCTTGCTTCCTCGCGTCACCGCCTCAAGGCACGTTTCATATTAGAGACATTACGGGGTTTGGAATCGAATCAGCGGGTTGTTTTTGGGTAGTTCAACCTCATCCTTTCAGGTTGATTTTCTCGATATGACCCTCTATTTCCCCTGGTCATGAAATATTCCGCGAACGGCATGTCCATTTTTCAACTTTTTGGCATTTCGCTTCGCTCCCCTGAAATCAGGTATGAAAAGGCGCGGAATCACACGCTGCATGACACCATCCATTGGTACAATAAGAAGCGGTATTCATGCTGTCTGATACCAATTACGTATGAAGATATCCACGTCACGTCCCGGGCCTGATTCACGGCCCGGTTTTTTGGGGAGGAACGCACTATGACCACTCAGCAATTCACCCTTACTTCTTATGATCCCGTCTACGCGATCGCCGAGGAAGTCCGCATTCCCGAAGACACGATCCGCGAGACCGCTGTCCGCTGGCTTGAGATCAACATCTGCAAGGAAGGCGAGAAGGCGAAGCTGACCGACGGCTGGGTCAACGCCCACTGCAAGGATTTCAAGTCGGTCGACGAGCTTTTGATTTTCATCCGCTACAACATGTATCGCGACAATCGCGAGGTCCAGGAGCTTGCCGACCAGGACGCCATTTGCAAGGAACTGTCCAAGCGCCTTGTCGAGGAACTCCCCGCCGATCTCGTAGAGAACTCCCTCTATGCATCGACGATGCGCATGGAAGAGATGATCAGTCGCCAGGGCATGACGAAGGAAGAGTTCTGTGAGCAGCGCGGCATCACGCCCGAGCAACTCGACGCCGACGTTCGCGAGCGCACCATCCAAAGCCTGAAGGAGGATTCCGCTCTGGCTGCATACGCCGACCATGCCAATTACACGCTCGAGGCCGAGGACTTCTACGCCATCATTCCGGGCGACTCCATTCAGGACAAGGCTTACAAGCGCCGTCAGATCGAGCTCGATGGGCGACTTCCCCAAATGGAAGAATACGCCCGCAAGACCAAGGCGCTGAAAGAGATTATGGAAAACGCCATGATCAAGCGCAAGGCAACCGACACCGAATGGCTGCGCTACGGCGACACGAGCAAGGACGTGCTGAACGCGAACAAGCAGTTCCCCGAGAACTTCGTCACGCTGTAAGCGCCTCTGCACTCCCCCAGCATGCGAAAGCCGCTGCATTAACTGCAGCGGCTTTTCTTTCGCCTGAGCGAGGCTCGCCTCAGCTCTTCTAAGACGTGAGGAGGCCCCCGCATTGAACTGCAAGGACCTCTGGCTTCACTTGGGTATGAATGCGCGGCTTCGGCGATGCGCTATCGGTAGGATTCGCCCTGGTCGCCGCCGAGGAGCTTCGACTGCTCCTTCATGTGCTGGCGCTTCTCGTGCTCCGAGACGAAGTTCTCAGGAGCCGCCTCGACGCTCTTGATCTCTACCTCGAAGGTGAGGTCCTTGCCTGCGAGCGGGTGGTTCAAGTCGAACTTGGCGTTGCCGCCCTCAATCTCGATGACGGTACCAAGCGTCGGTTCGCCCTCGTCGTTGGCCATCCACAGACGAGAACCAACCTTGATATCGCGCTTGGGAATCTGGTGCGTTGGGATGACGGCGACGTAATCATCGAGGTACTCGCCGTACGCATCGTACTGACCGACGGTAAAGGTCTTCTTCTCGCCCTCGATACCTTCCATGGCGAGGATTTCCTTTTCAAAGCCGTCGATCGCCATGTCCATGCCCGTTTGGAAAACCATGGGGTTTTCCTCGGTTGCATAGCCGAAAACGGTACCATCTTCCAATTTACCCGTGTACACGAGCGTTACGGTAGATCCAAGATCCATGTTCATCTCCCTTTTCCGGCGCCCGGCCAAGGTGCCGCAGCGCGCCTGAGCGTTTCTATGCTGGTTTAAGCCTCTTCGTCGACTACGGTCACTTCTGCGGTCTGTACAAGCCAACGAGAAGCCTTCGAGTGGCGGCAGACCTTGCGAAGCTCTGCCATGCGGTTCGCCTTCTCCCACTTCTCGCGCGTTGCGATGGCATCGTCTTCCTGGGCAAGCTCCTTCTCGATGTCCTCCTCGGTTACATCGAAGCCCTTCTCGGCAACGAGGGCCTCGAGGGCGCAATCGATACGGGCGCGGCGGATCGCCTCCTGCGTCACGTTCTCCTTGATCTCATCGGCCTTGCCGTTGTTGTTGAGGAGCCACTCCTGTAGAGAGGTGCCTTGCTTCTCGAAGCTCTGCATCATCTCGCGGCCGACGTCCTGACGAATGAAGTCCACGTAGTATTGCGGAACGTCGCCCACAAGGCGATCAGCGAGCGCGTCAACCGCACGCTGCACCATAAGGCCCGGGAGCTCAGCTTCTTTGTGTTGATTGATCTGGTGGCGCATCTGCTTGCGCATATCCTCGGCGTCCATGCAGCCCACCTTGGCCGCGAGCTCGTCGCCAATCTCGGGAACAATCTTGCGGCGGAATTCCTGAATCTCGACGTTGGCGTGCAGCTGGCCATCACCAAACTGCGTGTTGCCCTCCTCGTCTTTCGCCTCGAAATCGAATTCGAGAGTATCGCCGAGCTTGCTGCCGACAAGATGCTCGTCAAAGGACGCGGGCATGGAACCAGAACCCAACTCGATCATGCGCGTCGCATAGCGAAGGCCGTTCACGGCGTTGCCGTCTTGCGTAACCGTCACGGCCGCCGAGACAACATCGCCCATTTCTGCAACATGTTCGGGGTCGTCGATCTTTTCAAAGGAATGGTAGACATCCTGGAGATGTTTGAGCTGGCGCTCGACCTCCGCATCGGTAGCCTCGTCAGGCGGCATTTCGATGGAAACACCGTCGTAGCTCGAAAGCTTCATCTGCGGCACCACGGCGCCGGAGACAGTGAACGTGAACGGCTGGCCCTCGACGACATCGTTATCAACGTTGAAATCCGGTTCCCCTACGAAGATCACGTCCGCATCGTCAAGCGCCTTGAAGGCCTTTTCGTTGATGAGCATCTCGGCGACGCCGCCCATGGCGTTCTTGTGGCCGCCAACGTTCTGTTCGAGAACCGCGCGAGGCGCCTTGCCCTTGCGGAACCCAGGAATATCGCGCTGAGCGATTTCGGCGAAGAACTTGTCTGCCGCTTCCTTCACTTCGTCGGCGGACGCGACCAGGGTCAGAACCAACTCCTGCTTGTCCCCATCGTCCTCGCGAACTCTGTCTTTAACCTGCACAGCTCCTCCTTTATGCCGGCAATGATTTCTGCGTTGCTGAATTTACGCTGTTCATGCAGTTCATTGTACCTTAGAGGGCATTTCAGGGAATAAAAAAGACTGGTCCAGAAGCTTTCTGGACCAGTCTTTGAAAAATCGTACTACAACTATTACGTTGCGGAACGAGTGGCTTCTTACATGCCAGGAGCCTTGGGGGCACCGGGAGCCGCAGGGGCACCAGGAGCAGCCGGAGCACCGGGGGCACCGGGGGCAGCCGGAGCGCCAGGAGCAGCAGCCGTCAGATCACCTTTGCAGAAGGGGCAGTTCTTGAGAACCATGCCGCCCATAGCCTGGATGGTCTTGCCGCAGTGCGGGCACTTGTTCGGGCCAGCCGATGCGTCTGCAGGACGAAAACACATAACAATCCTCCTTTGTAGCTTCCCGAAGATTCGGCTTCATACCAAAAACTTCGGGCATCCTTTTTTCAAAACGCCATCCCCGCCGGATTGACGCTTCGATTTACCTTCCGCTTTGTCCGAACGTAGCCATCGGCTGCTCTGGACCTTCCCAATCCGTTAATTGAGCAATCGATATCTAAGCTCTGTTATCAAAGCTTCTTTAGTTTATAGCTCGAGCAGGGAAATGCATCATCACAATGGGATGTCTTTATATTTTCACCATCATTCTTTGGGGTTGAATTTCCTCGTCTTATCAGGGAAAACGTATAAGACATAATCCACTATATGGGGCGTTCCTATGATAAAATCGAGAAGCAAGAATAACGGTAGCTTTTAAAGCTAAATCTATGAGATTGCCGACCCCTAAAGCGGCGAAATCACGTCTTGCACTATACTTTTAGTAACGTTTTCGGCACTACCGAAGGAGCTCTATGCCCAAGTTCAACAAGATGTACTTCCCCGTCGACGCTATCGCGAAACACGAGGATTTCGATGTTTGGTATAGCGACGGAGAACGAGCTTTGCGCTTCGAGGGCCCTTGGGAGAAAGAGTCCGACCGCATCGCGATGATCGGGCGCATGGGCGGCCAAATCGGCCAAATCAGACCCGACAACAAGGCACTCAACTATTATCTGCGCCACGATCGCTTCGAATACGAGTTCCAAACCCGCGTCATCAAGGAGCACTATTATATCGAGGGCATGCTGTGGGACATCCACGGCAGCGTGAGCAAACCACCGGTCGACTTCTTCCAGATCAAAAAGAAGAAAAACGAAGTCCACGTTCGCAAGACGCTGTTCAAGGACCACGGCGAGTGCTTCGAGGTAACTGCTCGCGACACGGCGACGCTGCGTATTGCCGTTGAGGCCACGGTGGCCATGTGCATCAAAGAGGAGTATAAGGGCTTGAGCGACCCCGATGAAGACGAGCGCGGCGGAAAGAAACGCGGTACCTTCGGCAAGTTCTTCGACTTCATCCAGCCCAAGGGCGTTCCCTACGAGAAGCTCTACGATGAGGAGGGTAATCCTCTCGGCTAGTAACTGCTGCTTTAGCTGGGCAAACGCCAACCAACAACCCAAAACTAGAGATATAAGGAAGGCCTCGGGCATCGCGACCCGAGGCCTTCCTTATATCCTCCAAGCGCTTCTTCAGGAGCAGGTGGCACCTGACAGCAACACTCTAGCGCCCGGAGGCGGTTAATGTCGCCCCTGCCCTGCCCGCACAACAAAAGAACCCCCGCCGAAGCGGGGGTTCTCGATGCAACCGAATGGGTTACTTTTCCAGCTTGCGCTATTCCGCGAAGTAAGCCTTGCGATGCGGGGTAGCGAAGATGAAGAAGTAGACGAACGGAAGCAGAACGCCGACTGCCATGAGGGGCAGAGCAATCGGGAGCTTCGACCAATCGGTGATGGCCAGCGGGCACACGATGCAGGTGATGAACAGGAACGCGATCACGACGAGCATGATGATGAAGTTCGTCATGCCGGTGTCGGAAGCGTCGGTCCTGCCGTCGCCAGCGAGCTCGTCCATGGACTTGCCGCCGGTTTCCTTAACGAACAGGAGGCAGCAGATGAAGCCGAGAACGAACGGAACGATGAGGACGAGAACGACCGACGACCAGTTCGTGGCGCCTTCAGCGGTCTGGAACATAGCCATACCAGCGATGCCGCCGAGGACGATCGAGGAGGCGGAGCCGCCGAAGCGGGCGAACGCCTGGCACCACGAAACGCCGGTGTTGCGGATTGCGGTCGGGTAAGACTCAGGCATCAGCGGCTGAACAGCGGTGATGGCGTAGTTCAGAGCGAAGCCGAAGAGAAGCATGAGGGCAATCGACAGACCGAAGTTGTTCGGGACAACGAACACGGAGCAGATGACGATTGCGACGATGCAGAAGATCCAGGAGAACGCCAGGTTGCGCTTACGGCCGATGCGGTCAGCGACGAAGCCGACGCAGCAGTTGGAGGCGATAGCAGCAACGTTGTTCCAGGTCTGGAGAGCAACAGCCTCAGTCGGGGTGTAGCCAATGCCCTTGAACCAGGTGGGCAGCCATGCGTTCATGCCGTACACGCAGAACTGGCCAACGAAGTAAGCGGTCCAGATAGCAGCGGTCGGGACGATGAACTTCTTGGAGAACAGGATGTTCGGGGAGGTCTTGGCAGGCTTCGGCGGAACGACGAGGAGCTTCGGGTCGAAGTGGGTCTCTTCCTGGCCAGCGGAGCGCTGCAGATGGTTGAGAGCCTTGCAAGCCTCTTCCATGCGGCCGGCATTGGCGAACCAGTGCGGGGTCTCATGCATGAAGAAGTGAAGCACGATTCCGTAGATGATGGGCAGAGCGCCGATCAGGTAGCAGAGGCGCCAGTTGGCGTACATGGTGGCAGAGGAACCATCAGCGTTGAGGTAGGTGACCTCGTTGGTGAAGCCGCCGAAAATCGGGGTTGCGGTGTTGCAGATCGGGTTGCCGATAACGCCAGCGAGAACCCAGCCAGCAACCATGCCCGCCATGCCGATCGTCACGAAGACGCCGCGCTGCTTGGACGGAATCGTCTCAGAGAACACGGTGGTGACGATGGGGATGCAGGAGCCGACGCCGAAGCCGGCGATCAGGCGGAATGCTGCGAAGAACACGAGGTCGTTCGCGAAAGCCTGGGGCAGGGTGAACAGACCATAGAAGATAACTGCGATGGTCAGCATCTTCTTACGGCCGATCTTGTCGGACAGGATGCCGCCGACTGCGCCGCCGAGAACCATGCCGAGCAGGCCCCACGTGGTGAGCGAGCCCATGAGAGCACCCGGGTTCGGATTGTCGGGCCAGAACGTATGTGCAACGAACAGGTTGGTGGTGTTAACGACCATGAAGTCGTAACCATCGAAAATCATAGCGAAGATCATGAGGAAGAACATAAGCCACGTGTGGCCGTTAACTCCCAAATGGTCTACAACCTCTGAAACGGTGAATTCCTTACCGTTCATTAGTCCCTCCTTTAAGTGAGAAGCTTGAGTATCCCGACTCAAGCGGAGCGGCTTTGCCTATATCCCTTAGGCGAACCGCCATGCAATTACTCCCCATTTGCACTAACGGTAAGAACATGGTGCGAAGGACGTACCCCAGAATTCAGATTCCGCAACTACGGGTAGTGACTCTTCAATACCGGCCATTGCAGAAGCTTCGGTGCCCCCTCGCATCCACTGCGAGAAACCGCGTGTGCGCATCCCCCTTTCTGACTTCTCTTTCAAATTGCCAATCTATCCCCTGCGGCCAGCGGTATAAAAACGCCGGCGAACAGACAAGCGGTACTTTACGTAAGGCAAACGGTATGAGCGTCAAACCATGAGGTTATTTTTGTGGATATCGCATCAACCTCACGGGTTGATATTTCGACATCCACGCGTAAATCTGCCCACTTTTGCCCTCATCAAATCGCAATTGCCTGTCCCTTCCCCAAAATAGGCACTGTGTTGTTTTTGCTGCATTCTGCGCACGAAATTGAGCAAAGATTGCGCGCATTCGATAGCATTACCTAGCTTCAGTAGGGTAATATAGCTGCGTACGCAGTATCGAACGCTTAGGTTGAGATTTACCGCGCAAAAGAAGATAATCACGAAGCTCGCAAACGCATTATTTAGGGGAACAACTTATGGCTTCGACTTTTCCGCATGTCACTATCACGGTCGCAGGCAAGGAAAACGGCTCTGACGCCTCGGGTGAACTTAATACGCTTTCACTCGGGTACGGCTTCCATCAAGCATGGATTTACTCTGCCATGTTCAGTGCTGGCGTGTTTTTCGGGACCGACACGCCCTTCACCATGCTCTTCGACGGGGCATATTCCTGCTCACTCATTGTGCTCGTAATCTCGATGATTTTCTTCGGCATCGCACTTCTTGCCCTTGGCGTTACCAATCAGATGTTCTTGCGCTTCTACGTGTCGAAGCGAGCGCTCGGGCTTTCCGCATCGCTCATCTGTTTGGGCACCTACGCCTCGTTCCTCGTTCCTGTCGGCGGACCCCTCGGCACCCTCGCCCTGCTCTTCGCCGGCTTGGCAACGGGCATCGGATCGAGTCTTATGGTCGTGCTGTGGGGCACGGCGTTCGCACGCTATGAGTTCAGCACTATCATCCTGAACACGGCGGTTTCAGTCGCCATCGGCATCGGCCTCTACATGGTTCTCACTCACTTGGTGCCGCCCTTCTGCTCGGGCGTCATCACCGGCATCTTCCCCATTGCCGAAGTCTTCATCCTCTGGCGTCTGACGCCGATTCCCTACTATCGTCGTCGCGAGATTCCGATTTTCCATCCGTTGACGGTCAAGCCCGCGCAGTTCCTTGTCCGCATGCTTATCCCGACAGCGATCTTCGGTTTCGCGCTCGGCGTCCTGCGCACCGTTGCGAGCAACATCGTGCTCCCTGCCGCCGACTTAACGATGCTTCTCGTCATGGGCGCCGCAGCCTGTTTGGGCATGTTCATCACCATCGCAACGATTTTCATTTCGAAGAACGAGGGGCATTGGGACCTCATCTTCCGAACGCTTTTGCCGTTCATCGCCCTCGCAGCGATTTCCCTGCCGTTCCTCAACTCCCCGAGCTCGCTTCTCGCGTGCCTCGCGCTCATCGTGGGATACATGTGTTTTGAAGCGCTCATGTGGATATTCTTCGCCGATCTGGCGCAGGAGTTCCGCCTTTCGCCCATTTTCGTATTCGGCACGGGACGAGGCACGCTTGCGCTTGCCTCTCTTTTCGGGACACTCTTCGCCATGACACCGATCAGCGACGCCAGCTCCATGATCACGGGAGCCGATTACGGCTCTGGGGCTCTACTCGTTCTGTTTGCGCTCATCCTCGGATACGTGCTGTCCCCTCGCCAGCGCGAAGTGAAGGCGATTGTCGCCGCCCCAACTGAAGGAGTAAACGTGGATCAGGGAACGGAAGCCCTGAAAAAGCACATCGCCGCGCTGGACGAGAAAGATGCCACTGCAGAGAAGGTGCCCGCTCCCGAATCCGAAGAACCTCAGGAGACACCGCAGGATGCCGAGGAGGGTCGCCGCGCGAAGGGCCGCTTCCATGCCCAATGCGAGGCAATTGCCGATCGTTATCTTCTCTCGCGGCGCGAGACCGAGGTTATGTTCCTTCTTGCGAAGGGTCATAACGCGGCGTTCATTCAAGACCAGCTCTGCATCTCTAAGAGCACGGCGAAGACGCACATCAACCACATCTATCGCAAGCTCGATATCCACACGCAGCAGGAGCTTCTCAGCATGGTCGAGGCCGCCAAACGCGAGGCATACGACTCGGAGAATAATCCTCCACGCCGCTAGCGCGTAAGTTGGCGCTCGAAAGATGACGGCAGAGAAACCCGCTAAAACGTATCGCTTCGGAATCGACGCAGGGTCGAAGACCGTGAAAGTGGTGATCGTCGACGAAGATGGCACCGTGGTGAACTCGATTTACCGCCGCCATCTTTCGAACATCCGCGAGACGCTTGTCGATATTCTGCACAACTTGGTCTGGCGTTACGGCGACCTTCCCGGCAAGGCAACCGTCACCGGCTCGGCGGGCATCGCACTCGCCGAGATGCTCAAGCTCCCGTTTGTGCAGGAAGTTCTGGCAACCGAGCGTGCCGTGCGGGAACTCTACCCCGACGCCGATGCCGTCATCGAGCTTGGCGGTGAGGATGCGAAGGTGATGTATCTCTCGGGCTCTCCCGAACAGCGGATGAACGCGACCTGCGCTGGCGGAACGGGCGGATTCATCGACTCGATTGCCTTCATGCTCGGCGTGCGCACAAGCGACATGAGCCGACTTGCGGGCGGGGCGTCGCGTATCTACCCGATCGCATCGCGATGCGCCGTGTTCGCGCAAACCGACGTGCGACCCCTTTTGAATGCCGGCGCCAAGAAGAGCGACATCGCGGCAAGCGCCCTTGAGGCCGTCGTACGCCAAACGATTACCGGGCTCGCGTGCGGACGGCCCATCAAAGGGAAGGTCATTTTCCTCGGAGGGCCACTGCAATTCATTCCTGACCTGGTCAGACGCTTTCAAATTGGCCTTGGACTGAAACGCGGAGAGGGCATTAGGCCGCGCTGGGCCCACATCTTCACCGCCCATGGAGCCGCACTGTATGCAGGGGAGCTGCCAGAAAGCAAGCCCACATCGCTTGGGCAACTCGAGGAGCGCATACGACAAGCGGATGCGCCGGAGGATGACTTGGCTCGGCTTGACCCTCTGTTCGCAACCGACGAGGAGCGCAAGGCGTTCAAGAAGCGCCATGCACGGGTTGATTTCCCTCGAAAGAGGCTCTTCGATTGCAAGGGTCCGCTTTACTTAGGGATAGACGCGGGTTCGACCACGGTGAAGATGGCCGTTATCGATGATGCGGGCAACCTTGTTTATTCCTGTTATACGCCGGTGCAGGGCGACGCACTCGCCACCGCGACCGAAGAGCTGCTCGATTTCGACAGATCGCTCCCCCACGTCTACGGCACGGACGAAACGACCGCCTGGGTCGCACACGCCACGGCGACGGGATATGGTGAGGACCTGCTGCGTGCGGCGCTCGGTATTGATTCAGGCATCGTGGAGACGACGGCGCACGCTCGCGCGGCAATGGAGCTCGTGCCCGACGCGACGTTCGTGCTCGACATCGGCGGGCAGGACATGAAGGCGCTCTGGATCAAGAACGGCATGGTGTCGAACGCTATTCTCAACGAAGCATGCTCGAGCGGATGCGGATCGTTCATCGAGGGAACCGCGCATTCGCTGCGCTTGAGCCCCCATGCGTTCAACGATGCCGCACTTACCTCGGAGCACCCTGTTGACCTGGGGACGAAGTGCACGGTGTTCATGTCATCCCGCGTCAAACACGCCCAGAAGATCGGGGCGAGCGTCAACGATTTGGCAGCGGGCATCGCGTATTCGGTAGTGAAGAACGCCCTGTTCCGCATCATCGGCGCCGAGAGGGTCAACACGCTGGGTTCCAAGATTGTCGTGCAGGGCGGAACCTTCAAGTCCGACGCCGCGCTGCGCGCATTCGAGAAGGTTTGTGGCGTGGAGGCCATTCGCCCCGAAAGCGCCCATCTCATGGGAGCGATCGGTGCGGCGCTGATCGCGCGCGAGCGAGCCCATGATGCAGCGAGGAACACCGACGGCGATTTGGACGCAGCGTCGCGAAGCACGATGATTTCCGCGCGCGAGCTTGAGTCGCTGTCCGTCGAGCGTTTCTCGTCCCGATGCCCAGGGTGCTCGAACGCGTGCCTTCTCGCTATTGCCGATTTCGGGAATGACAGGCGTTTCATCAGCGGAAACAAGTGCAGCAACGCGAATGATTTCGAGTTTTCGCGCAACGAGGAGCCCAAAGCCCGCGCCGCGGAGGCGGCCGCGATTGAAGGTCGCGAGCCGGCCCCCCGCCCCCACCAGGCCCCGAACGCAATCGCCGTCGAGCAGCATCTGCTGCAGTCGGTTGAGAGCGTAGTGCAAGCCGGGCTTCGAGGGGCACGCGCGATCGGCATCATGAACTGCTTCGAAACCTACGAATATACGCCGTTTTGGCGGACGTTGTTTGCAGATCTTGGTTTCAGCGTCGTCATGCCCGACGATGCTCGTGGAGCCTCGCTCGAACAGGCGGCGCTCGCAACCGTCCCCGCCGAAGGTGCGTGCTTTCCCGCAAAGATTGCGCATATGAGGGCATTTGACCTGATGGACGCAGGTGCGGACGTCATTTTCATGCCCCGCTTCAACCGCATCGGACGCTGCGCGGTGTCGTGCGAATACGCCGATGCGCTCGCAGATGCCGTACCCGCGTTTGAGCAAGGGAAAGTGCGGCTTTCGCGACCCCACCTCTCATCATTCAAGGTGGCGCGCATTGCAAAGGACGAGGACGACCTCTCGACGCTCTTTTCCGAGGTAGCCAGCTTCTGTCCTGACGGCGCGCCGCTTTCCCGCGAAGAGTTCGACCGCGCCCTCGAAAAGGCGCTCGCGTCGCAAAGGGAATTCTTCGATGCGATCGCCCGGGCGAACGGGAAAGTAATCGACTGGCTTGCCGAGGACGCACAGCGGCACGCTATCGTGGTTGCCGGGCGCCCCTATCACACCGACCCTCGCCTTATGAGGGGAATCGACACGATGCTTACGAAGTTGGGGTTCGCCATCTTGTGCCCCACAAGCTCAGACACGTGGGCGACGCGCCGACCGCACGACCCGAATTGCCCACCATGGAAACCGGGCAAGCACCTTGCACGCCTCGCTCGCTTCGCTGCCGAGAATCCGCAGGTCGATCTTGTGTGCCTGCAATCGTTCGGCTGCGGCTACGACGCGCTGAGCCTCGAAGACGCGCGCGACATCCTCGAAGCGGCAGGCAAACCCTTCACCGCGCTGAAAATCGACGACCTTTCGGACAAGGCGCACCTCAATATCCGACTTCGCACACTGGCCGAGGGAATCGAGTCGATGAGCCGCCGCGGAGGAAACGCGCAAGAATCGTCGGCAACCAGCTCGAGCGAGGCGGGCGAATGCACGATCGATCGTCCGGTCACCAGCAAGGCGACCGCAGCAGCGCATATCGAGAAGGTGTCTACCGCAGCCGGAAGCGTCACTGGCAGTGTGGGGACTCCTGAACCTGCGGGTTGCTCGCCCGAACATGTGCCGAACGTCATGAGCGAGGGTATATCCGCCGTCGATGCGCAGGTGGCGCAACGCCAAGTACCAGGCGACGTCTGCTTTACCGCAGCAGCTCTCATCGCACGCACTCTGCGAATAGTTGAGGAGAACCCCCAGTTCAAAGCATTGCGAATTCCGCTGGTCTGTAATCGCTGTCTGCTCGACGGGCTCGCCCATACCGTTTGGCGGCTCAACGGCAGCTGCCCGGAGATCATATGGGAAGAACGCTGGCCGCAACCCATCGAAAAACCCGCCACGCCCAAGGAAAAAGACGCCGAGCGAGTTCTCGTCGGCATTGTCGGCAATCCGCTTCTCTGCTTCGATGCCTTCATGAACGATTCCATCTTGAAGCTGCTGGAACGCCTGGGGTGCGACGTTGCGATGCCCGACCCCGACAAGCTCTTCTGCGAGGACGTCCGCTATCTCGACCAGCTGGACGAGTTCTCACGCAAAGGGGTCGATTGCGTGATCTACCTGCAGAGCTTCGGCTGCATGAAAGCGCATGTGCACGCCCGCGGCTTCGCCCACGAATACGCGCGGCGCTACCCCGATATGCCGATCACCGTTATCGACTATGACCCCGAATCATCGGCGCTGAACAGGGAGAATCGCATCCGTCTCGCCGTGGAGGCCGCCCAGCGGGCGAAGAGGGAAAGATAGGGCCCAAAAAAGAACCGCGCCCAGCAAACCCCAGCCTTCCACGAACGGCCCGCGAAAGCGCACGCGAGGTACGCGGGGGCGTAAGACGAGAAGGCGGGCGCTGGGCGCGGTCTTGGCGCCGGCTCGTTTTCACAGGCCGTTGATGCGCAAAACTAGTTGACGCAGTGGACCTTCTTGCCCGTTTCCAGGTAATCCATGACTTCGCGCACGGCCATTTCCGCACAGTTTTCCTCAGCCTCTGCGGTCGATGCACCCAGGTGAGGAAGGACAAGCGCGCCCTCCATCGTCATGACCTCGGGCGTTGCGAAGTCCGTCACGTAACGGCGAACCTTGCCCGACGTAAGCCCCGCGCGCATGGCATCATTGTCGACCAGAGTGTCGCGCGAGAAGTTCAGAAACGCCGCGCCCTCCTTCATGGCCGCAATTTCGTCCGCACCGATCATGCCCTTCGTCTTCGGCGTCGCCGGGACATGGATCGTGATGTAGTCGCAGCTTGCGCACAGGTCGAGCAGGTCGTCAGTGAAGCGGAGGTTCGGGGAGATGGTAGCTGCGCGCTCGGCATCGAGGAACGGGTCGTAGCCGACCGTCTTCATCCCCAGCGCCTCAGCAGCGGGGATGACGAGGCGCCCGATGGCTCCAAGGCCGATTACCCCGAGCGTCTTCCCCATGATTTCGGTGCCAGCGAACTGTTTCTTCGCCTTCTCGGCGCTCTTCGCGATGTTCTCATCGTCCGCGTTGTGACGGCACCATGCAGCGCCTCCCACGATATCACGCGCGGCCAGAAGCAGAGCGCACAGCACGAGTTCCTTCACGGCGTTTGCGTTCGCGCCCGGCGTGTTGAACACGGGAATCTCGCGCTCGGCAAGCGCGTCGAGCGGGATGTTGTTCACGCCCGCGCCCGCGCGCGCGACCGCCTTCAAGTTGTCGGAGAATTCCATCTCGTGCATGTTCGCACTGCGCACGAGGATGACGTCGGCCTCCGACACGTCGTCGGTCAGCTCATAGTCAGACGACAGGAGCGCCAGCCCTTTTTGCGAGATGTTGTTCAAGCAGTGCACTTTGTACATGGAATCCCCTTTCTATTGGTAGGTTTACCGCACAGGATAACGCGGCGGCGGCACAATGCGAGGGGGAAATACTGCAGGCGGCTAAAGTGGTGCTCGAAAAGACGCGCTGGCCAACGAAAGCGGGAAATGAGCAGTTGGCGGCAGTAGCGGGCGAAAGCTCCAGCAGCCGCTAGCAGCTTGGGATCGCATGGGCGAGGGTTCTGGCGCCTGTAGGCCCGCAGCTGCGAGCGCGCTAGAAGCTGATGCCGACCGTCATATGCATCATGTAGGAGGAAAAACGCATCACAAAGATGCCCGCGAGCACGAGTAGCGCCGCAACCGAGGCGCGCACGACCGAGATGGTCATCTCATCGGGAGACGCCTTCCCTTCCTGCGACACTGAGGTCCTGAACAGCAACAACGCGTCAACAGCGATTCCCGCCGCAGCGAAAACGGCGAAGAAACAGACGAGCAGCGCGTAATGTGGCACCAAATCGCCAGCGGACGCGACGGCGTTCTCAACCGGCAACACAATCGCCCCCTGAAGGGCATACACGACAAGGCATGCCGCCAGCACGACGATCGCAAACACGAGCATGAACCGCCCAAAGCGGTTCCCCCGCGATTTCCACCGCGCAGCCCTTAAACCCACGATAGCGAGGACCGGCCCACCGAGCAGCGCATTTGCCCAAAGGCTTAACGGGGAAAAGGGGGTGTTCCATGTGACGATGGTGTCCGCGGAGTACGCGAAGGCGATAGCGGTGATGCACGCGATGGCGCTCACGCACGCCCCGACGGCGAGCAGGCGCTGGAGCAGCCGGCGGGGCTTCACGGCGAACGAGTAGAGCCAGTACACGCCCGAAAACGCGAGAAATATGACGGCGCTGAACACCTCGTTGGAAAGCGGGCTTCTCCCCACCCCCATGAACACGTATAGCGCGTTCGCCGGGTTCCCCAGATGCGTAGCCGACGCGACAAGCCCCACCAGCGACACGATCAGCGGGATGCAAAGCGCCTTGTCAATGCGGTGATGGGCATCGTCGGAGAGCATCCCACGAATGATAGGGAAAGACATAAGCGCATACGCCACCGCACCCGAGGGTGCAAGCGTCGTGAATAGCACAAGCGTGATCTCGTTGAACGCGGTGGCGAATCCCGTCGACATGGCGATTCCTTACTTATAGAAGCGCGGAAGCTTCACGGAAAGCCCGCGAAAGTCTTGGATTCCAAGCAGCGTCGAACGCGTGAGTTCGGCAAGACCGCGGTAGAAGGGATGACGAGCTGCCACGGCGAGCTCCTCCAGGTAATGCGGCGCCCAAGTGAGCAGATGGCCGCACAGGTAGTCGTCGAGGGACTCGGGCTGCGTGCGACAAAGATGGGACATGAGAGCCAGCATGAGACCGATGTGGTCCTCGGGGGTCTTATCGTCAGTTGTCCGCGCGACGCCGTGCTCGCGCATCCACGCGCGCAGCGCAAGCGTCGTCTCTCCGAACACGACGCACTCGCGATCGGTATATCTTCATCGGCCAAGGCGGCTTCAAGCGAGTCCTTCGACACGACCCGTCCGCTGAGAACATCGAGCTTATCATGCTCGATGGCCATCCTCCCGCGCGCATAGCGAAGAGCACCGCCAGCCACCTAACCGCAGACGACGAGCGCAAGGACCGCGCTGCGAGCGCACCTGAGGGCGACTTTCCCGCCGAGCCCCCGACCGCCTTCCCGAAGAAACCCGCGATTGCGGCCGAGTCCACGCGCAGCGAAGGGGAAGTTGACAGGCGCGACAGCGGCCAGCCTGATGGGAGCGGACGCAGCGCGGGAAGTCGTGGCGGCAACCCCGCTTCGCAGGCAGACGTCCCACGCGGGCGCGGCAGGCGCAATTTCGAAAGCGGCTTCGAGCTGACCGACCGCCTCTCCAAGCAGGCACAAGTCCTTCGCGAGCAATACCGCCTGAGCGCCCGCGAGACGGAGGTCATGGAATATATCGCGCGCGGGTACACCGTCGCGCGCACCGCCGAGGAGCTCATCGTGTCGGAGAGCACCATCCGCACGCACAGCAAGCGCATCTACGCGAAACTCGACGTGCACAAAAAGCAAGAGCTCATCGACATGCTCAAGGCCGTCGAGCTGTAGGCTCGCGCATTCCGCGGGGCGAACGTTTTCCCACAGCTAGCCTGTCACATCGCCCGATTGGTCGAGCGAGATCGGATCGCCCACATACGTCGAGGGCACATCGAAGAGCGCCTTGAAAAAGTCCTTCGTGCGGGCGGGAATCTCGCGCACATCGTACCAGGTCTGCTTGCCGTAGCTGCGATAGTCGCTCGCTACGCCGATTGCATCGACCCCCAAGGCGTGCGCCGAGTAAAGCGCGCGGTAGAGATGGTAGGTCTGCGTGGCGATCACGACGCGCGAGCAGCCGAACACGTTTTTCGCGCGATACATGCTCTCGTAGGTGGAAAAGCCCGCATGGTCGCAGAAGATATCCTCGGAAGGCACGCCCTGCGCAATCGCGTAGCGCTTCATCGCCGCGCACTCGTTGTAGTGCTCGGTGCTATTGTCGCCCGACATGATGATCTTGGGCGCGGCCCCCGCCTTGTAGAGCGCGATGCCGCAATCAAGGCGATCCTGCAGAATCGTCGACGGCGTGCCATCGGCGAACACCGACGCGCCGAGCACGACGATTGCGTCGGCTTGATAGCCCGAGGCCTCGTCAACGCTCACGATATCGTCCTCCGTCGTGAGAACCACCAGCGCGTTCGTCGCGCCGACGACAATCGCCACGACGGCAATGCAGGTGCACAGTATTTTCAACAACGCCTTAATCATGCAGCTATCACTTCGATGCCTTCCAAACTGCGAGAGGACAAAGAAGGGTCGGCAGCGGAAACTGCCGACCCCCGATTTTCCATTCAATCCGCCGCCTAGCAAGTGATCGGCGAATCTTGTCAACGAAACGATTGTAACGCGACAATCCTCTTTTGAGGTTTATTTCGCGACGATGTTCACCAAACGTCCCTTGACGACGACGACCTTCTTCACGTCCTTGCCCTCGATGGCCTGGGAGACGGCTTCAAGCGCCTGGGCCTTCACGTCTTCCTCCGCGGCGTCGGCGGCAACCGTGATCTTCGCCTTCACCTTGCCGTTCACCTGCACCGCGAGCTCCACCTCGTCAGCCTTCGCCTTCTCGGGGTCGAACTCCGGCCACGGCTCGACGTGCACGCTGCCCTCGTGGCCGAGCACCGTGTGCCACAGCTCCTCGGACCAATGCGGGCAGATCGGCGAAAGCAGCTTCACGAGCACCTCGGCGATATCGGCCGAAAGTGCCTTGAGATCGGCGTTTGCCGCGCGCTCCTCGGCGGATGCCGCATGCAGGAAATCGCCCGTCGCGTTCGCGAGCTCCATGATGGCGGCGATGGCGGTGTTGAAGTTGTTGCGGTCGAAGTCCTCGACTACCTTGCCGCACACGCGATGGCGTTCGCGCACGAGCACCTTCGCGGCCTCAGCGGCAGAAAGCTTGCCGCCTTCCTGGCAAAGCGTGTCCTCCCCCGCGACGCCGGCCAAGTCGCCAACCATGCGCCACACGCGGTTCAGGAACTTGTACATGCCCGCAAGGCCGTCCTCGTTCCACTGCAGCTCCTTGTCGGGCGGGGCCATGAACAGGATGTACGCACGCACGGCATCGGCGCCGTAACCTGCGATCATGTCCTCGGGCGAGATCACGTTGCCCTTCGACTTGCTCATGACGTCGCCATGCTCGTCAAGCACCATGCCCTGGCACAACAGGTTCTTGAAAGGCTCGTCGAAGTCGACCATACCCATATCACGCAGCACCTTCGTGAAGAAGCGGCTGTAGAGGAGATGCAGGATCGCGTGCTCGATGCCGCCGATGTACTGGTCGACGGGCATCCAGCGATTCGCCTTCTCGGGAGCGAAAGGCAGCTCGGTGTTGTGAGGGTCGGTGTAGCGCAGGTAATACCAGCTCGAGCACGTGAACGTGTCCATCGTGTCCGTCTCGCGACGTGCGGGGCCACCGCATTTCGGGCACGTGCACTTCGCGAACTCCTCATGTGTGGCGAGCGTTTCGCCTGCGGAAAGATCGATATCCTTCGGAAGCGTGACGGGCAGGTCCTCTTCGGGAACCGGCACGAGTCCGCACTTGTCGCAGTAGATGGCGGGAATGGGGTTTCCCCAGTAGCGCTGGCGGGAGATGAGCCAGTCGCGCAGACGGAACTGCACCGACTTCTTACCCTTGCCCGCGGCCTCCAAGTCGCCGATGATCGCGTCAACGGCGGGCGAATGCTTGCCACCGACCATGCCGGTGTACTTGCCGGACTGCACGAGCTTGCCCTCGGCCTCGTAGGATTTCTCCCAGTCGACCGTGGTGACGACGCGATTCTGCTCGTCTTTGAGCTGCGGATAGAGCGCATCGTCCTCACCCAAGATGATGGGGATGATGGGCAGGTCGTACTTGCGGGCGAACTCGAAGTCGCGCTGGTCGCCGCACGGGACGGCCATAACCGCGCCGGTGCCGTAGTCGGCCACGATGTAGTCGGCAACCCACACGGGGACCTTCTCGCCGTTCACGGGGTTTACGACGTAGCGGCCGGTAAACGCACCGTGCTTCTCGCGGTCGCCCTGGGCGCGCTCGACGGCGCTCACCTTGGAAGCGGCCTCCACGAGAGCCATGACTTCGGCCTCGTATTCGGTGCCGGCGACGAGCTCGGGCACGAGCTTGCTTTCGGGAGCGAGCAGGAAGAAGCTGCATCCGAAGAGCGTGTCGGGGCGCGTCGTGAACACGGTGATCGTCTGGCCGTCGTCTTTGCCCTCGGCGGGAAGGAGCTCGAAGTCGACTTCGGCGCCTTCCGAACGGCCGATCCAGTTCGCCTGCATCTGCTTCACGCGCTCGGGCCAGCCGTCGAGCTGGTCGAGGTCATCGAGCAGCTCCTGCGCGTAGTCGGTGATCTTGAAGTACCACTGCGTGAGGTCGCGCTTCTCGACAGCGCCGTGGCAGCGCCAGCATTCGCCTTCCGTGACCTGCTCGTTTGCGAGAACGGTCTTGCAGTTGGGGCACCAGTTAACCGGAGACTCGCGGCGCTCGACAAGCCCGCGCTTCCAGAACTGCAAGAAGATCCACTGGCCCCAACGATAGTACTCGGGGTCGCATGCAACGACCGTGCGGTCCCAATCGTAGGACAGGCCCATGCGCTTGAAGGACGCCTTCTGCGTCTCGATGTTCGCGTACGTCCACTTCGCAGGGTGGCTGTGGTGCTTGATGGCGGCGTTCTCGGCCGGCAGACCGAAAGCATCCCACCCCATGGGGTGAAGCACATCGAAGCCGCGCATCTTCGAGTAACGGGCGATCACGTCGCCGATCGTGTAGTTGCGCACGTGCCCCATGTGGATGTCGCCCGAAGGATAGGGGAACATCTCGAGCACGTACTTCTTGGGCTTCGATTCGTCTTCTCGAACGGTATTCAGACCTGATTCGTCCCACGCCTTCTGCCAACGCGGTTCGATCTCATGCGGGTTATAAGCTTTCATGGTTGCTGCCTTCTCGTTTTCATTCTCGCTGGGTAAAAACGCGACTATATATTGTAGCGCATCTAGGACGCTCAACGGCTACGTTTGCGCCGCTAGGTCGACCATTACCGACATGCGGAACCCGGCCTTGGAACGCTCAAGGGCAACCGCCCCGTCGTAGCGCTGCGCGATCGTGTCGACGACAGACAGCCCCCAACCGTGCTCAGCGAGGGAACCACCGCTCGTCTGCTCCTCGGCGAACCGGATTCTGTCGAGAATTCCGCGGCGCGTCGTTTCGCGGCCCTCGTCCCCTTCCGACGTTGACTTGCTGTTGCACATATCGAGCACGAGATACGAACCTTTTACGGAAGCCTTGAAAACCACGAACCGTTTGCCAGGGTCGACGTCTTCGCAGGCGTTGAGCGCATTGTCGAGCATGTTCGACACGAGGGCGCATAGCTCGGAGTTGGAAATCGACACTTCGGCGGGAACCTTCAGCGAGCACTCCACGCTGCGAAACCCGCCTTGCAGGCATCGTCGAAGCGCCTTGGCGGATGCAAAGCGAGCTGGGCAGCCGAAGCCCCCGAAGGCGAGCCGCCACCTGATTGAACGAGCAGGGCGCGGCCGCTTTCTGATACCATGAGCGCACACGCGTAAAGAGAGGCATCCCCATGAATTACCACATCGCATCGTTCAAGGCAGCTTACGGCACCTCGTCGCAGCTTCCCGAGTCGACCCGCCCCGAAGTATCGTTCGCCGGGCGCTCGAACGTGGGGAAATCATCCCTTTTGAACAAACTCATGTACCGAAAGGGCCTGGCCAAGGTGTCCCAAACGCCGGGCAAGACCGCCACGATCAACTTCTACGATGTCGACGGCACCGATTTCGTCGACCTGCCCGGTTACGGCTACGCAAAGGTAGCGAAGTCGGAGAAAGGCCGCTGGTCGGAGCTGATCGAGGGCTACTTCAACCAAGACCGACGCTTCGCCTTGGTGGTGTCACTTGTCGACATCCGCCACGACCCCTCGGCGCTCGACATGCACATGGCGAAGTTCCTCTGGGAAAACGACTTCCCCTTCGCGATCGCCCTCACGAAAGCCGACAAGCTCTCGAAGCAAGCGGCAGGAAAACAGGCGTCTGCCATTCGCAAGAAACTCGATTTGCCGAAAGACATCCCCTTCGTGGTAACGTCCTCTTCGAATGGCACGGGCGTCAATGAGCTGCGCCGCCTGATCGATTCCTACGTCGCCGAAGCCTAGTCACCGAGGACGCAACAAAGACTACGTGAGCGGACGACCGCGGAGGGTTGCCGCGCTTTTGGGAGGAAACGCCGCATGAACATCCTGGTCATCACTGCGCAAAAGCCCGACAGCACCGGAAGCGGCGTCTACGCCGCCGAAACGGTGCGCGCATTTTCGTCGGCAGGACACGATGTGACGCTCGTTGCCGGCATCGACGTCGCCGACGAGGCGACCCTCCCCGAGGGCGTCGCCTTCCACCCCGTGCGCTTCCGCACGCCCGAGCTGCCCTTTCCCGTGTGCGGCATGAGCGACCAGATGCCGTACGAGGCAACACGTTATCGCGACATGACGCCCGAGATGTGCGAGCGGTTCAAACACGCTTTCGACCAGGCAATTCGCGAAGCATGCGAGGAAAGGTTCCCCGACGTGGTGCTCTGCCACCACCTGTATCTGGCGTGCAGCGTCACCGTGCGCTGCGTGCGCGAGGTTGCCGAGGCGAGGGGATTCGCGCGCCCGAGCGTGCGCGGCATCTGCCACAGCACCGATTTGCGCCAGATGGGAAAGCACTCACTCGAACGCGAGTTCATCGTCGAAGGCGTGCGCGCGCTCGACTGCATCTTCGCGCTACACGAACCGCAGAAGCGCGAGATTGTGGAACTGTACGGCGTACCCGAGAAGCGCGTGTGCGTTGTGGGTTCGGGATACAACGACGAGCTCTTCAACCCGACAGGTCGCACGCCCCACGTTGAAGGCGCGCCCGCCCACTTCCTCTACGTCGGCAAGATTTGGCGGAAGAAAGGCGTGGAAAGCCTGATTCGATGCGCGCAACTGTTGGAAACCGCGCCGTCCGACATTACGTTCAACCTAGTCGGAGGCTATAACGATGAACGCGAGTTTGCCGAATTGCGCACCCTTGCCGACGCTTCTCCCTATCGGTTCGACTTCCCGGGAAAGGTCGACCAAAACCAGCTTGCCAGAATATATCGCGACTCCGATGCGTTCGTGCTGCCGTCGTTTTTCGAGGGCCTGCCGCTCGTGGTAATCGAAGCGCTCGCCTGCGGATGCAAAGCCGTGGTGACCGACCTGCCCGGCATCCGTCCGTGGATTTCCACGAACATCCCCGCGGCGCCCGTGTGGTTCATCGAGCCCCCGCGCATGGAGAGCGTCGACGAACCCGTAGCGGACGACCTGCCCGCTTTCGAGCAACGTTTGGCGAAAGCGCTCGACACCGCCGCGGCGGCGCCCGCACCGAGTGCCGCCAATTTCGCCGGCATCGAGCGCGTGACCTGGGCGGGACTTGCCGAGAAGCTGATTGCATAACGTTTTCTCAAAATGCCAGGCAGCACGACCTGCGAGCAGAAGCAGCCCAGGGGAGTCCAAGCAGGTGAACCGCGAGCGCAGGAAAGGCCCAAAGTGAAAGCAATCGACAAGATTCTGGCACAAAAACCGAGATATCCCATTTGCTAGTTTACGGCCAGCATAGCGAAGCTTCCTAAAAACAACGAGACCGCGCCGGGCGTCCAATCTCCCGCGGAACCCTCGCAGCGCATCGTAAACACGCAGCGAAAGCTTGCAGGAGGACGTCCGACGCGGTCGCGTCAGCAACCTGATCAGCAGGTTGAGATACGGCGAAGCTCGCTTACCTCATGTTGGAAGCGTAGGGAGCCTTGTCCTTCAGAAGGACGTCGTGCGCGCCGCCCTCGACGATGGACGTGGAGCTGATCACCGTAAGCTTGGCCTTATCCTGGAACTCGGGGATGGTGAGCGCACCGCAGTTGCACATGGTCGACTTGATCTTGAGCAACGTGACCGCGATGTTGTCCTTAAGCGGGCCAGCGTAGGGCACATACGAATCGACGCCCTCTTCGAACGACAGGCTCTTCTTGCCGCCCAAGTCGTATCGGCCCCAGTTGCGGGCGCGAGCGGAACCCTCGCCCCAGTACTCCTTCATGTAGGTGCCATTCACCATGACCTTGGCCGACGGGGACTCGTCGAAGCGCGCGAAGTAGCGGCCGAGCATAACGAAGTCTGCGCCCATCGCCAGGGCCAGCGAGATGTGGTGGTCGTAGACGATGCCGCCGTCGGAGCAGATGGGCACGTAGATGCCAGTCTCCTTGAAGTACTCGTCGCGAGCCTTTGCAACCTCGATGGTAGCCGTAGCCTGGCCGCGGCCGATGCCCTTGGTCTCGCGCGTGATGCAGATGGAGCCGCCGCCGATGCCGATCTTCACGAAGTCCGCGCCCGCCTCGGCCAAGAAGCGGAAGCCCTCGCCGTCGACGACGTTGCCGGCACCGATCTTCACGGAGTCGCCGTAGTGCTCGCGCACCCACTCAATCGTCATCTTCTGCCAATCGGAATAGCCCTCGGACGAGTCGATGCACAGCACGTCGGCGCCCGCCTCGACCAGCGCAGGAACGCGCTCGGCGTAGTCGCGGGAGTTGATGCCTGCGCCCACCATGTAGCGCTTGTGGGCATCGAGCATCTCGTTGGGGTTCGATTTGTGGGAATCGTAGTCCTTGCGGAACACCATATAGGCGAGCGTATCGTCGTCGTTCACGAGCGGCAGCGAGTTCAGCTTGTGATCCCAGATGATATCGTTGGCAACCTTGAGGGAGGTGTCCGCCGGCGCCACAATCAGCTTCTCGCGCGGGGTCATGAACTCGGAAACCTTCTCGTCGCCGCTCATGCGGGAAAGACGATAATCGCGCTCGGTGACCACGCCGAGCAGCTTGCCGTGCGCCGTGCCGTCGTCGGTAACAGGCATCGTGGAGTGGTCGGTGGCCTCCTTCAGGGCGACGACCTCGTTGAGCGTCATGTCGGGGGAAAGGTTGGCGTCGGACTCGACGAACCCAGCCTTGTAATCCTTCACGCGCTTGACCATGGCGGCTTCCTGCTCGATGGTCTGGTTGCCGTAGATGAAGGAAAGGCCGCCCTCGGTGGCAAGGGCCACGGCCATGTTGTCGTCGGAAACGGCGGCCATGATAGCGGACACCATCGGAATGTTCAGCGAAAGCGGGCACTCCTCTTCGCCCTTGCGATACTTGACGAGCGGCGTTTTCAGGCTGACCGACGCCGGAATGCACGTAGCAGGCGTGTGGCCAGGCACCAAAAGATACTCGTTGAACGTGCGTGACGGCTCGTCATAGTAGTAAGCCATGGGGAATATGCTCCTTCGCGAACGGGGACGACTATAGTGTTGTTCGACATTATAGACACCCCGTCGCGGGTTGCACGGGTCGCAGCGGCGAAATACCTGCGTTTTCGGAGAAATTCCCCAGCCCTTAACGCGTCAGCAGGAGAAGGCGACGCGGAGTGCGAGGAGAACTTTGAGGCGGGAGTTGGGGGCGTGCGGCCGGCCTGCCGGCGAAAGGAGGGCGCCCGCGGCTCAAACTTACCGGCGCGGCGTGCGCAGCGTGCGAGATGTGCGCAACTCGGCGGAGGCGTCGCGGGAGCGACCCTCGCGCTCGGCGGAAGCATCCTCCGTCGGCACGACGCGCCCGACCACGCGCGTTGCGTGCGCGGCGGCCGCCTGCTTGTCACGCTCGGCCAAAGCCATGCGAACCTTCCCATATTCCCAAACCAGAAGCACGAGCAGGATGCACATCACAATGAGATACCCGATGACGGCGCCCGGCAGTCCCGTGAAGTTCACCAACAGAATCGGGACGAACAGCGAGAACCCGAACGTGATCAGGTAAAGCTTCGTCACCGTACGCTGCTGGCGCAACACCGTGACCACCTGATAGAGGAAATCGATGCAAGCAGTGACGCCGCCGGCGGCGAGCATGATGAATACAAGTCCGCGGAACTGCTCGAAATCTACGCCGTAGAGGAAGCTCATGACCGTAATGCCAATCCAGCCCATGATGAGCGCCATCACGACGGTGATGCCCACGATCACCGCCACAATCACCACGATGATCATGTCGAAGCGCTTGCGCTTCTCAGGGTCGGCCCACACGGCGGCCATCTTCACGAGCATCGGCTTGTAGATGAGCTGCGCGGTGAGCAGGATGCCCATGGCCGGGAAGTAAAGCACGTTGTAGTAGAGCTGGTTGTCGTAGGAAAGCACACCCTCCATGACGAACTTGGGCATGTTGTCGATGAGCGAGTAGAGGAACAGCGCGACGAACAGCGGGGCGCACTGCTTGAAGAGCGCAACGACGCTGTCGGAGCTCGCGCGCGTCGACGTGGGCGTTTCCCAAATCGCGAGCGGCAAGGTGAGCACGATGAACGAAACGCCCGCAGCAATGGCCATCGCGATACAAGAGACGCTGACGCTGCGCGTGATAAACAGCGCGACGGAGAACACCACGAGCACGAGCACCGAGCGGAACGCCTGGGAGATGCCCGCGAGATAGAGCTTGTCCTTCTGCTGAAGGCGGCCCTCGTAGACGTCGGCTAAGCCATCGACCATCTTGTAGACGTACACGCCCATGCTGATTGTGAACATCTCGCCCGCGTAACCCCTGATGGAGCAGTATATCCACCCGACGATGAGCATCGCCGCACACGTGAGCCAGCGATTGAGCTGGTAATCCGAGAACGAGTGCGCCTCGTCGAGGTCGGAAATTTGGTAGGTGCGCACACCGTAATTCGCGAGGATCATGAGCAGCGACCCCGTGACGAAGGCGAGCGAGAACATGCCAGCGAGCTCCACGCCCGCGAGCTGCGTCACCACGATGGTGAGGACGGGGAACACCATGCCCCACGCGCTCGTGCCAAGCGTGTTGCAAATATAGTCGCGCGTCGTGCGGTGCGAAGCGTACTCGGCCGGCTGGTCGGCGAGCTCGCCTTCCGTCACCGCGCCCAGGAGGCGATTGCACCACCCGTTGACGGCGCGTGTAAGGAAGAATTTATTCGGGTCGAATGCCATGGAATCGCGCGTGCTGTCCCTTCGTGTCGTGTCTCATCCAAGGATTATAGAGTCGCTCTTCCGACGGGTTGCCAATTTGCACAGAAAGTGAAGAAGCCGAGCCCCGGAGGACTCGGCTTCGCATGTTTCACGCGGAGCGCGACGAAGCGCACTCGCATGACGCTGCGGCGGTTAGCTCGCATTCCGCAACCGCGCGGAAGACGCCCGCCTTCGCAATGCGCGGGGATTGCTCGCCGCAAGCCGCACGCATCACCGCAAAGAGCTAGAAGCGCTGGAATTTCGCCTTCGGAACGCCGCAGATCGGGCACTTCTCGAAGTCCTCGCCCTTGTGGATGTAGCCGCAGCCCGGGCAGAGGTAGTATGCGTCGTCATCGGCGGCATCGATGTTGTTGTACGCCTCGAGATACTTCTCGGCATGAACAGCCTCGGCAAGCTTTGCCCTGGTGAACACCTTAACAGCCTTGGCGTGGCCCTCTTCCTGCGCCTTCTTGATGAAGGTGGGATACATGTCAGAGGTCTCGAAGATCTCGCCGTTTGCGGAGGCGATCAGGTTGAGGTCGATGGCTTCGGGGGCCGGAGCCTCGGCGGTCGGGCGGGTGTAGGAAGGATCTTCGGCCTCCACGAGGGAAGCTTCGAGGTTGATGTGGATCTGCTCGGCGGCAGAAGTGGCCTCCCACAGACGTGCGAGCTGGTCGAAGCCCTGCTCCTTGGCGGCCTTGGCGAAGGCGGCGTACTTGGCGGAAGCGCCAGTCTCGCCTGCAACGGCGGCCTTCAGGTTCTCGAGCGTGGTGCCTGCCTTGGTGACGGCATCGGCGACAGCATTGAAGTTGCTGGAGTTCTCAGCGGTGGGAAGTTCGGTACGAAGGTTCATAACGTGCCCCTCTCAATGGTTCTTGTTAACTGTTTTGTTAACCTCATCTTATTGAGAATTTATCTCAATAAGAAACTATAGCGAGTTGCCGAACCTTATGCAAGTCGCCCCCTCGCATTCCCCGCCGCAATTCGCAGAACGTTCACATCCGCCGAGGCGTAGGCGTCGTGCACTATAATTGGCCGCATCACGATACGCCTTGGGCAACACGAAAGGTCGAAGGACATGGAACACGAAGTAGCTTGGAAGAAGTACGACGAGGTTGACCTCGAGGCCCTCGAAGGCCTGGCCAGCAACTACATCGACTTCATTTCGGAGAACAAGACCGAGCGCCGCTGCGCCGCAACCGCCATCCGCATGGCCGAGAAAGCGGGCTACGTCTCGCTCGCCGACGCCGTCCGCGAGGGGCGCGCGCTTTCCGCAGGCGACAAGGTGTGGGCGCATTCCCACGGCAAGGCGCTCATCCTGGTGCAGCTGGGGAGCAACCCGCTGAGCGAGGGCATGAACATCCTGGGCGCGCACATCGACAGCCCCCGCCTCGACCTGAAGCAGAACCCGCTCTACGAGAGCAACGGCTTCGCGCTTCTCGACACGCACTACTACGGCGGTATCAAGAACTACCAATGGGTTACGCTCCCGCTCGCCATGCACGGCGTCATCGCCAAGAAGGACGGCACGGTTGTGGACATAAACGTGGGCGACGATGAGGGCGACCCCGTTTTCTGCGTGTCAGACCTGCTTATTCACCTCGCAAGCCAGCAGATGGACAAGAAGGGCAACAAGATCGTCGAGGGCGAGGACTTAGATATCCTCATCGGCAACCGCCCGCTGTCCATCGACGGCGAGGATGCTGAGCGCGAAGCCACCGGCGGCGAGGGCGCGAAGAACAAGGACGCCGCGAAGGAACCGGTGAAAGCGTTCGCGCTGAAGCTTCTGGCCGACAAGTACGGCATCGAGGAGGCGGACTTCCTTTCCGCGGAAATCGAGATGGTGCCGGCAGGGCGCGCCCGCGAGCTGGGCTTCGACCGCAGCATGGTCATCGGCTACGGACAAGACGACCGCGTATGCGCCTACACCTCGCTCATCGCGCAGCTCGAGGTGCCGGCGGATTTGGCGAAGACGGCCGTCACCGTGCTCGTCGACAAGGAGGAAATCGGAAGCGTCGGCGCGACCGGCATGGCATCGAACTTCTTCGAGAACACCATCGCCGAGATCATGGAGCTTGCCGGCGAGGGCGGTATGCTCCCGCTGCGACGGGCGCTTTCCGCGTCGAGCATGCTCTCCTCTGACGTGTCGGCCGGCTTCGACCCCGCCTACGCGAGCGTCTTCGAGCCGAAAAACGCCGCGTTTCTCGGGCGCGGGCTCGTGTTCAACAAGTACACGGGCGCACGCGGGAAGAGCGGCAGCAACGATGCGAGTGCGGAATACGTGGCGCGCGTGCGTCGCGTGATGGATGACGCGGGCGTATCGTTCCAAACCGCTGAGCTGGGCAAAGTCGATGCAGGCGGCGGCGGGACGATTGCGTATCTGCCCGCAAAGTACGGCATGGACGTCATCGACTCGGGCGTGGCCGTGCTTTCCATGCACGCGCCCTGGGAAGTGACGAGCAAGGCCGACATCTACGAGGCCTACAAGGGTTACCTGGCGTTTTTGAAAAACGCGTAAAGGCGAGAAAGCCGCCGACAGCTAGCGCCCGCGAAGAGAGGGGCCAGGCAAGCCGCGGGCGTGAAGCGATGGTCTTGCCGCCAGGTGCCCCACGTCCGCGAAGTGAGGGGTGACTGACAAACTTGCCGGCGAAGCGAACACGCCTGCAGGGAAAGCCAGCCCACCAGTAGGCCGCGGAATAAAACGGGCTGCTCGGTTCAGGTCGAGCAGCCCGTTTCTCTTTCGGCGATAGCTCCATTCGGCTTTTTGCAATGATTTCAACCGCGCTTTTGCAACTTTTTCATTCGGTATTTCGCAATGTTTTCAGCCAGGGCTTTGCATAACACAGGTAGGGTCGATCGCCCAGTCTCTGCGACTCGCGCCCCTAGTCCCACGAGTCGATTTTTACCCTACCGCCCCCCGTTCCACGACTGAGACAAATCACCCGACCCCTGTCCCGTTCGTGGACCCCGGTGGACCGCGCCCACGCGCGTTCGCAGCAAAGCCCCGCGAACGAGAATTCGGCCGACCTTACGCGAAGTCGTGGCGCAGCACGACCTCGCCGCAATGCGGGCCGCGCGTGGTCCGCTCTACCCAGGCGCGCAGAATGCGGCCCTCCCACACGTCGATCTTCGCCACGCATTGTGGGAATCCCCCGCGGGGGTTGGTGGGCGAACCGGGGCAAAGCAGCAGGTCAGCCGGGCGCGCTTCCTTCCCTACCACGATTTCGGGAATATGGGTATGCCCGTGAATGCACACGTTCGGCAGCGGGTCGCCCGGCGCGAGCGCGCCCGAGCCCGCGAACACGATGCGCACATCCCGCGGATAATGCGCAACAAGAAAGCGCACACCGTCGACGACGGGCCGGGCGAAACGGCGCACCGAAGAGCCGTACTCGTTGAAATCGTTGTTGCCGAGCACTGCCGTCACAGGTGCGAGCGTCTGCAGATCGCAAATAATCTCGGGGCTGCAGATGTCGCCCGCATGGATGATATGCTCGCAATCGGCGAGCGCATTAAACGCCTCAACAGGCAAAACGCCATGCGTATCGGAAATCACGCCGATTCGGGCCATGTCACACCACGCTTCCTTTCGCCCCTTACTCCCCAAAGCATACTCGTTTGATGAGCGTCCGAAAATACCCGTCGCCACGTAGGGCCAATCGAAATTCGCAGACTTCAATTATCTAAGCGTCTTTCACTAAAGTTTCCTTCTAGCAAATGTGTCAGGTTTGTGACGAACTAGCACTCTCCATTGACGAGTGCTAATGAGGAGTTTATAACGATAGTCGAACCAAGAAGGGACGCCGAGAAGAAGCGAAGGCAAGGCGCCGTAAGGCTTTAGCCCACTGCAGGCGGGCACGACAAGGTTGCCGCCCACCTCAAAAGCGAGCGAACAACCGCGGCAGCAGGCTTCCGCCGATTCCCAAAACAGAGCGCCCCCCGTTATTAGGAGATGACAATGATGACCATGCTTATGCCGACTCGTAGGAATTTCTTCAATGACCTGATGGCCGATCCGTTCGACGCGTTCTTCAACACCCCGTTCACCCCGGCTCCGAAGTCTTCTTCCACGCTGATGCGCACCGACATCAAGGAGCATGATGACGGCTTCGAAATGACCATCGACCTGCCCGGATTCAAGAAGGAAGATGTTCAGGCGGAGCTTAAGGACGGCTACCTCACCGTAAACGCCGAGACCAAGACCGAGACTTCCGAAGGCGACGAGAAGAAGGGCACCTGGGTACGCAAGGAGCGCTTCGAGGGCAAGTGCAGCCGTACGTTCTACGTGGGCGAGGATGTCAAGGAAGAGGACATCAAGGCCCGCTTTGAGAACGGCACACTCGTAATCGACGTTCCCAAGCCGCAGCCGCAGCCGAAGCTTGAGGAGAAGAAGACCATCGCCATCGCGTAGCCTTTCCCCTCTCGATTTTCCTTTCCCTCTCTTTTCTCCAATCGGCGCCGGGCGCGTCCGATAAGCCCAGTGCGAAAGCCCGCAAGGAACCTCCCCTTGCGGGCTTTCTTTTTCTCGCCTTGTGCCTGGTGTATCATGGCGCCGAACAACAGCGAGGCAAAGGATGGGCAGATGGACGCAGCAACAACCCGCGGCATTCCGCAACTGAAGAACATCGAGCAGGTCAGCGAGGGATGGATCAACAAGTATATCCTCACTTACGAGCTGCCCGACGGCACCGACTACGTGTACGAGAGCACATCGCGCAAGAAGCTCGAAGCGTACCGTACGGGCCTTTTGGCGAACGCCCGCGGCGAGGCGCCGCGCGTTGACGCCGTTTGCATCGTGGGCGAAACGCGCGAAGGCACGCTGCTCATGATTCGCGAGTTCCGCTATCCCTTGAACTCCTGGTGCATCGCGTTCCCCGCAGGATTGAAGGAACCTAACGAGGGTATTCGGGAATGCGTCGACCGCGAGCTGCGCGAAGAGACAGGATACCGCCTGCGCACCGACGTCGATGAGCCTGTTCGACTTTTGCCCCAGGCGGGATTCTCGTCGACAGGGCTGACCGACGAGGCGATTCAGATCGTATTCGCCCAGGTGGAAAAGGCGGGCGATGCGCAACCCGAGGAAAGCGAGCTCATAAGGCCCTTCCAACTGTCCCTCGGCGATGTACGCCGTTTCCTCGATGAAAACACGACGCTCATCGGGACACGTGCCCAGCTCATCCTGGAAGTCTTCGCCGCGCGCGGCGAACGCTAGGAGGTTTGCGGGCTATTCTTTCTTGTCACCGAGCGCCTCGAGCGCGGCGGCGTAACCGCCCGACCCGTAGGAGAGGCACTTCGACACGCGGGCGATGGTCGTCGCCGAGGCGCCCGTAGCCTCTTCGATCGCAGAATAGGGCTTACCCGAAGAGAGCAGACGGGCCACAGCCAAACGCTGCGAGGTTTCGCGAATCTCGCGAATCGTGAACAAGTCCTCGAGCAGGGCAAATACTGTGTCGTTGTCGTTTAGCTTGGCGAAGACGGACAGCAGGTTCTCGACTTCGGGGGTTCTCAGCTCGCTCATTTCACTACCCTTCTGCTCGTATGAGGCCGTACTCGATGGAATCGACAAGCGCGTTCCACGATGCCTCGATGATGTTCTCGCTCACACCGACCGTACCCCAGCTGCCGCGCTTATCGCTCGTCGTGATGATAACGCGCGTCGTAGCGCTCGTGCCAGCGCCTTCCTCATCCAAGATGCGCACCTTGTAGTCGGTGAGTTCCATGTTCGCCACCTGGGGCAAGTACTCAGTGATCGCCATGCGAAGCGCCGCGTCGAGCGCGCCGACGGGGCCCGTGCCCTCACCCGTGGCGACGATTCGGCGATTGCCCACATGGATTTTGACCGTGGCCTCGCTCGCCGCGTCCTTCGCGAGAGCGCCCGTGTCTTCCCGATCGTCCACGATGACGCGGAAACTCTCCAGCCTGAAATGGGGCTCATATAGGCCGAGGTGCCGCCTGATCAGCACCGCGAGCGATCCGTCAGCCACCTCGTAGGAGTAGCCGTGCGCTTCGCGCGTCTTCACATCGTCCAAGATTGCCTGGAGCGTCCGCGCATCACCCGAAAGGTCGATTCCCAGGCTCTTTGCCTTCGCAGCAAGCGACGCCTTACCCGCAAGTTCGCTCACGAGCATTCGCGTTGCGTTGCCAACGTTTCGAGGATTCGTGTGCTCGTAGGCTTCCGGAAAACGCGCGATGGCGCTCGCGTGCAGGCCGCCCTTGTGCGCGAACGCCGAAGCGCCCGTATAGGGATGGTGCGCGGGAACGGACAGGTTGCATGTTTCGGCTACGAACTGGGCGGTCCGCGTGAGGTCGCGCAGGTTGTCGGGGCCGACGCAGTGGAGCCCCATCTTGAGCTCCATGTCGGCAATGGCGGTAAGCAGGTCGGTGTTGCCCACGCGCTCGCCGATGCCGCCGACGGTGCCCTGCACCTGCAGCGCACCCGCACGGACAGCGGAAAGCGCATTGGCCACCGCACAGCCGGAATCGTCGTGACAGTGAATGCCCAGCTGCTGGTCGGGAAGCGCACGTGCAACGACGCCGACTATCTCTTCCACCTCGAAGGGAAGCGCGCCGCCGTTCGTCTCGCAAAGATCGATGGAGTCGGCGCCGGCCTCACTTGCCGCGCGAATGCACGCGAGCGCGTAGTCGGGATTGGCCTTGTAGCCATCGAAGAAGTGCTCGGCGTCGAACACGACGGTGAGCCCGTGGGCCTTCAGATACGCGACCGAGTCGGCGATCATGCGAAGGTTTTCCTTGAGCGTGGTCTGCAATGCGCGCGTGACCTGGGCATCCCACGTTTTCCCTACGATAGTTACCACGGGAGCGCCACACTCGACGAGGTCGGCAAGCCCTTGATCTTGGTCGGCCGGCGTGCCCTTCTTGCAGGTGGACCCGAACGCGGCGATGCGCGCATGGTCAAGCGGCATCTCCTTCACGCGGCGGAAGAACTCAATGTCCTTCGGGTTTGACGCGGGGAAGCCGCCTTCGATGAAATCGATACCGAATGCGTCGAGCCGCTCCACGATGCGCAGCTTGTCGTCGAGTGAAAGCGAGATGCCCTCGCACTGCTCGCCGTCGCGCAATGTGCAGTCGTATGTGAAGATGTGCTGAGTCAAACCCCGTCTCTCTCCAATGGAAACGCCGATTGAATAGCCGTTCGTCCACGGGCTATTCTACTCCAACAGACTAGAGCGGGAGAGCGCTTTTCGGAGAAGGTTCCGCCGTCAAGTACGAAGTGCAACTCCAAGGGATACATCATTAGGGAGCTAGCAGTCATCGAATGCACGGGAACCTGCAGCTTTCGAGTACGCGAACAGTCCGTCCAAGCGAAAGTCGAGCCCCGACGAAATAGAGGCTCGAGCGCAGAGGGCAACCACCCGACGCTTACTTCGACCCACCGCCACCAAGCCCGATGAGCAGATAGAGAATCCAACCTGCGGCAATGATGCCGTACCTAGCCTTTTTGCTCATGTCTTCCTTGTTCAGCATGATAATCGTGAGCGGAACGGGGAAAATGCAGATCCACCCCAGAACCCACAGCCACGTTTTGCGCCTCTTCGGGGGCTCTTGAGGAGCCTGCTGGGGTTGGGGAGAAACTTGAGGCTGGAAAGTTGGCTGGGAGGCTGGTTGATAGCAGGCTTGCTGAGGCGGAAAAGATGCCTGCGCCGCTTCCGCTTGAGCCCTCTGGCGCCCCTTCTCGAATTCGTAGCCGGCCTTCTCTGCTCCGTCGAGCTGGACTTTCTGAATCTCGTCATCTACTGGCAGAGCGGCACCGCAATAGCTGCAGAAAGCCATTTTCCTATCCATGTCGACTTCAAGCCGAGCGCCGCAGCCTGGGCAGGTAAGGTTGACGATCTTCACGAGAATCCCTTTCGCATCACGAGCTCCGAGACGAAAATCAGGAAATCGAGCACCAGCTTCATTGCGAACCGTTCTCACTTCTTTCCCTGTCCTCGCGAATGAGGCGTTTCAGGTATGACGACATACTTTCCTCCCGATTCCTCGCGAATTCGTACAAATCGTAATCGGGCGGAAAGAAATTGCACTGGATTTTCTTCTGCTTCGCCTTCTTGTACTTGTTTTCCGCCGCGCGCTGCGCATCAGTACGCTTCGCGGCGCGCTTCTTCGGTTCCGGCATCGCAAACCCTCCCTAGAAAAACGGCGAAGTCGGGGCTGTCCCGCACGCTCGGGGAGGCACCTGCGGAAGGCGTTGGCCCCGAGACCCGCGCGTTGAGATTGCCGCGCGCGGGGAGCGCTTAAATGACTCGCCACCTCTTCGCCGCGCCCTTTGCTGGGTTCACTATACTCAGCCCGAAGCGGCCGTATGTCCCCACCATAGTACAGGCGCGAATACCGTCCGTTTGGCATGCATCGCCCCTGAATAAGACTCTCGCGGCGGCGCCGTACGACGAGATAAAAGAAGCCCTCAAGTTGCTCATGTCTGACGACTACGACAACTAGAGGGCTAAACCGTCTCGCCGCGTATCTTCGCGGCGAGATGCCGGGTCCGGCATACCACGGAAAGCATGGGTAGCGCGCTGCGAAGCCAAAATCGGCCGACCCCGCGAGCGCCCCAAACTGCCAGAAATTCGGGAAGGGAGGTGTTATGGAATGGTTACCTCGCGACGCCGACTGCGCCAGGCCCCGATCCCATGCCTCCTACGCTCGATGAAGGCGTGGTGCTCGCGGTTGCAGAAGTCGAGCTACCGCCCGAGACGGTCCCGGAATCGGTATAGCCGTGCGTATCCGCGTTCGTCAGCACTCCGCCTATCACCAGGGTATATTCCCCGCCTTCGGTAAACTTCAGGCTGCTTGCCAGCACCATGCCGAATTGCTTGGTGGCTGTTATCGACGCAATCACGCTGCCGCTTGCGTCCACGATCGCGACCGTATCGCCCGCACTGCCGCTCACGTTCGCGGTGTAGAGAAACGGCTGCGTGCCGCTCGAGAAACTCTGCGCCATGCGCGACGAGCCGACCACGAGCACCGTACCGCCCGAAATGGTCGCCTCGCTATCGTAGTCAAACGCGCCATCGCCATCGCTCGACGGGCCGTTCACGAGCACCGTGCCACCCGTAATCTCCACGCTGCCGTTGCTGTCGATGGCATCGCCCGCCGAGTCGAGCACAAGCGTTCCGCCGTTGACCTGAATGAGGCAGTCGGAAGAACCTGCACCGGGGGCTCCACCCCGATTGCCGCCACCCTTGCTACCACCAGGGAAGCTACCGCTATCCACAGGACTTCCACCCGCTGCGGGCCCGCCTTCGCCTGGCGTTTTTCCATCGACAGCAATACCGCCCGCGCTCACCGTGAAGTCACCGCCCGCAATCGCCATCTGCAAGTCGGAATGGAACGCATCGTCGGCCGAGGCCACGCTGAACGTTCCTCCCGTGATGCCGATACAAGTTTTCGCCTGCACCGCGTCGTCGCCCGCATTGATTGAGAAGGCGCCGCCCGTAATGCTCACGAAGCCCTGCGTCGCCTCGGTGTCCTTGTTCGACTTGATGCCGTCACCTCCCGCCACCAGGCTGAACGAGCCGTCAGCAATCTTCACGCAATCGCGGCCGCGCAGGCAGTCCTCCACCGCCGTCACGTTCAGGGTGCCGCCTGTGACGACCAAGTCGTCCTTCGAGCAGATGCCATGACGATAATTCGCCGTCACGTTGAGGACCCCCGTGCCGTTGATGGTGAGGTCGCAGCGGCAAAAGAGCGTCGCGTACGGCTCGTCAGAGTCATCTTCAAGCGTGTAGTCGGTGCCGTCGGAAAGCGAGTTTTGCGTGCCATCGGCCAAGGTCACGAAGCATTTATCGACGTTCTTCGCATAGATTGCGGGACCGTTCTCGTTGTGGATAGTCGCCCCCGCAAGTACCAGCTGAACCTTCGCGTCATCGGACGCGTCGACCACAATCTGCCCCGATGAAAGCTCACCTGAAATAATGTAGGTTCCTTCTGATGAGATGACCACCGTCGAACCATCGACTGTGGCACCCGAGCCGTCAACACTTGCGGACGACCCCGAAAGCGCGATGCGCGTGGCGGACGCCTCATCGTAGCTTGCATCCAAGTCGCGCTTCGAATAGTCCAGATCAAGAGCCGAAACGTCGAAAGCTGCGGCAACGTCTTCAAAGGCGGAAGACTCCGAGCCAACCGCTGCAGCAGCATCGCTTGACGCCGCGGAAGAAGACTGCTCGCCCGCGCAGCCGCCCAACCCCGAAAGCGAGAAAACGAGCACAGCGGCGATACAAAGTGCGGCAAGACGCCTCATGCGACCCGACCGGGCCCCTTCGGCGACGCCCACAAAGCGAGTTCCGCAGCGAAGCGAGGACTGTTTGAGCGACCGGGCGTTGCCGGAGGGGCTGGAGCCCGCGACCTGGCGGGGCTCTTCGGCGGCGCCCACAAAGCGAGTTCCGCAGCGAAGCGAGGACTGTTTGAGCGACTGGGCGTCGGCGAAGAGCCCCTTCTCGCAGCTCGCCTTCTCTACCGTACGCTTTCCCATCTCTACAACACCCCCTGCGGCTTGAGCTCGCATTTCCCAAGCGTCACCTTCAAGTTCCCATTAAGGCAGCGCACCTCGTCGATCAGACGTTTCTCCATGCCGGGCTCGCGAAGGCGCAGCGTGTACTCCAGCGTGTAGAGGCTCCCCATGTTCGACGTGGTCACTTCGGTGAGCTCGTGCTCGGCGGCGAAACGATTGAGCACGTCGTCGAAGATGCCGTCGAATTCCAGGTCCTCAGGAACGACGATCTTGAGCGTCTTCTCCGCTTCGTGCGGACGACCGAGGGGCGAGAGCACATACACCACGTTCACGACCGCGATGATTGCGGTGAACAGCACCGCCAGGCCGAGAAAGCCCATGCCCGTAGCAAGGCCCACCGCCATCGCCAGAAATACGCTGCCGATGTCCTTCGCGCTGCCGGGAATGGAGCGAAAACGCACCAGGTTGAACACGCCCATAACGGCGATACCCGCGCCAAGATTGCCGTTGACCAGGGTAATCACCATCTGCACGATGAGCGGCAGAAGCGCCAGCGTAACCACGAAGTTCTTCGAGTACCGATGACGGAACATGTAGACCCCGGCAATCGCAAGGCCGAGGACGATAGACACGACGGAACACAAAAGAAAGCTCGACGCCGAAACCGACGAGACAAGCGAGTCGGCGGTTCCGAACACCGACGAGAACATAAGATCCGACATGGAAAATCCTTTCTTCAGGAGGAACTATCGAGGCAGAACAGGGCGAAGGTCGAAAAATGGCGACACCGCCTTCCTCAACCGTCGCCTTTCCCTGCGGCGCCTCGCTCCCTACGACGCCTTGCGCATGCTCGCCTGATAGGCCGCACCGTATTTGGAAAACGACGAGGGGTACGCCTCGCAACCGTCGAGCGCGTCGACGAGCCACAGCGGGAAGGGACCGGCGCACTTCACTTCCATAATCGCCTCGTCAGCAGGCAGAAGCGGGCGCGGCATGCCGAACCCGACGGGCGGGCGCCTATGCGAAGCCCGCGCGATGAGCGCTTCCTCGAACAGGTCGCGATATGCCACGTTCTCGTCGAAGGTGATGCGCAGCGTCGAGGGAACATCCGCCGCCTCGCCTTCCCCGCCAATCGCGAGAGGCGCATACGCCGTGCGGTCGCAAATCGTCACCATCGACGCACGCAGCGGAGTATAGCGCTCCTTGAAGGCGTCTATTTCACGCGCAATCTGCAAACTCCGCGGCGAAAGCGATGCCTCGGCGAGAATCGAGTCGGGCAGCGGGAGCTCGCGACACGCCTGCTCATAAGGCATGCCACCCATATACACCCGCGCCGCCGCGTACGAGCAGCCGACACGACGCTTGTACACGATGCCCTGGTACTTCTTCTTGAGCTCGACGAACACCTGGTCGTCCTCGCCGGGAATGCCGTAGCTGCGCACACGGAGCTTCTCCTTATAGAGGGGCTTGTCCAGCGATCGCTCGATAAGCGCCCGGTCGGGCGTGTCGAAATAGCGGCTGACTATGCTCGTCGTCCCGTAGTCGTCGACGGCCATGCGCCCTTCGAGTGCCGTAAGCATCGCATGGCGCCGAGCTGCATCGAGGCGGTACTTGACTTCCTTGCGCTCGAAAACCTCTTGATAGCTCGTCATAGAAAATACCTCCTTTTGAAGAGGGACGGAAGGCCGCCCCTTTGACGGTCGTGTCGTCGGCGGCGCGGGGCCGATCATCGATACAGGAAAGGGAGGAGGGGAAGAGGATGGCCCCGCCTGCCGACACCCCGAATGCTACGGAGCACCCCTGAAAGAACCCTGAAAGAAACGCTCAAATCTAAAAATCGGGCAGTTTCTTTCAGGTTGTTTTCAGGGTCGTCCCCGACAATAGCCTCACGGCCGCAACCGCCCCATCCACGATCCCCAGCGCGGAGGCGGTGGCGGCCGTTCGCGTCTCGGCGAAGCGCCCGCAAGGACCCGCGTCGAGGCGTTTCCTTAGCAAAACCGTGCTAGTATTCCAATCAAGAAAGCACCGAACGTGAAAGAGGAGCGCTGTGCAGATTCTCATAGTCGAAGATGATGTACGCCTTGCCCAGGCACTTTGCCGCATCCTCGAGGAAAGCGGCTACAAAACCGACGCCGTGCACGACGGGCAGTCGGGACTCGATTATGCGGAAAGCGGCATCTACGACGTCGTCATCCTCGACGTTATGCTGCCGAAGATGGACGGGTTCACCGTCGTGTCGAACCTACGGCGCGCCGGCGTGAACACGCCCGTGCTGCTCCTGACCGCGCGCGACGCCGTGCCCGACAAGATCTGCGGGCTCGACTCGGGCGCCGACGATTACATGACCAAGCCGTTTTCACCAGCCGAGCTCATGGCGCACCTGCGCGCACTCACGCGCCGCCAAGGCGAGGTGCTCTTCGAGACGATCACGTCGGGGGACGTTTCGTTGAACCTGGAAAGCCACGACTTGACCTGCGGCGACCAGTCGATTCACCTCAGCTACAAGGAGTTCTCACTCGCCCGCGTCCTTATGGCGAACGCGGGCGCTGCGGCGTCGAAGGCCACGCTGATCGAGAAAGTGTGGGGCCTGGAGGCAGCCGCCGACGAGAATAACGTAGAAGCCTACGTATCGTTCCTGCGCAAAAAGCTGAAGTTTCTCGGCTCGGCATCGCGCATCGAGACACTGCGCGGCGCTGGGTATCGCTTCGCCGCGGAAGGCGCCGCAACCGACAATCGCGCGAGCGCGTAAGACTGCGCCGCATTCCACGAAAAGATTCCTATGCTGAAAAAGCTCCGCATCAAGTTCATCGCGCTCAACATGGCCACCGTGGCCGTGGTACTCGCCGTGATTTTCTCCGCCATCTGCGTCATCAACTACCAGCAAAGCGTGGCTTCCGTGCACGAAGCGATGAGCAACGCCATCGCGTTCACGGAGTCGAAGAGTCGCGCACTGACCGACGGCGACACCCAGGGGCAGGAAGGCGCACGGGAACAAGACGCGGGCGACCCCGGACAAGGCCAGGGGCAAGACGCGGGCGACCCCGACGAGCAGGCGGACGGGGACTGGAAAGACGATGGCACGCGGCATGGCACCCCTCCGCAAATCGGCGGCGGACCTGCGGGAAGCGGCCCGCATGTCCCTGTGGCCGTGTATCGCATCCTCAAGAGCGGCAGCTACGAGCTCGCAGGGTCGGCGGCTTCCGCATCGATTGCAGACGACGTGCTCGAAAAAGCGATATCCCAGCTCGCGGATGCCCCCGATGGTTCGGGAGAGCTTGCCGACCTTGGATTGTTCTACGAGAAGCGCACTTCCGACACCAGCATCGCGCGCGTCGCGTTTGCCGATGTCAGCTCCGCAAACGGATGGCAGACCCTCGCGCTCACCCTCGCGGGCGTCGGCGTGGTCGCACTCGCCATCTTCTTCGTGATCAGCGTGTTCTTCTCGCGCTGGGCCCTGCGCCCGGTGAAGCGCGCGTGGGAGCAGCAGCGGCAGTTCGTAGCTGATGCCTCGCATGAGCTGAAGACCCCGCTCACCGTCATCCTCGCGAACACGTCGATTCTCATGTCACACCCCGAGCGCACCATCGCAAGCCAAATCCAGTGGGTCGAAAGCACGCAGGCGGAAGGCGAGCGCATGCAGGGGCTCGTGGCCGACCTTCTTCTCCTGGCGCGCCTCGACGCCGAGGAGACCGACATCGTGAAATCGAAGCCGAAGGAGCGCATCGATCTGTCGAACCTGGTGGAAGGCGAGCTTCTGCAGTTCGAGTCAGTGGCATTCGAGCGCGCCATCGAGCTGGAAAGCAACGTAGGCGAGGGCATCGCCGTGCAGGGATCGATCGAGCGCCTGCGCCGCCTGGTCACGACGCTTCTCGACAACGCGTGCAAGTACGCCGGCGACAACGGGAAAGCGCGCGTCGAGCTGCATGCGCAGAATGGCAACGCATGCCTCGTCGTGCACAACACGGGGTCGCTCATCCCAGCGGAGGACCTACAGCACGTGTTCGACCGCTTCTACCGTGCCGACAAGGCACGCACAAGCGGTGCAGGCGGCTTCGGCCTGGGACTTTCCATCGCGAAGGAAGTCGCAGAAGAGCATGGCGGCACGATAACCGCGAAGAGCAGCGACGAAGAGGGCACCACCTTCACAGCAACCCTGCCGACCGCGTAATCGAATACTCAAAAGCAGCTTTCCAGGTGAAACCCCCACATGGAAAGCTGTCGTCTTTTCTTCACATTCCCCCTTCACCATATATGGTGATCCGCAATATATGGCAACATCGCTTGCATTTTTGCCCATGATTTCGAAAAATGACGGCGATAAGAGCGCACGCGGAGAGAGCCTACGTTACAATCAGGGGAAACACGGTCACGTCACGCTAACCACAAACGCAGCCAAAACGAAACGAGGACCCCATGACCGACCTACGGATGAAGATCATCTCCATCGCGTGCGCGCTCGCACTTGTTGCCGGGTGTATGCCCGCTGTGGCCTTCGCGCAGGAAGAAAGCGAGGACGCCCCGTCCCCCGCGCCCACCCGCATCCCCATTGACAAGCAGGCATTTGCCCAGGCAGAAGAGGAAGGCATCACCCTGCAAAGCGTCAACCTCAACGCGACCGTCGCACCGCACGACGCGTTCTCCGACGAATTCCTCTACTTCACGAAATACGAGAGCGGCAACAGGCTCACGAGCGGCGAGGGCTACGACATGCTCCTCTCCGCGGGCGACAACTACCACGCCATGGGCTGCTACCAGTTCGACAACCGCTACGGCCTGCAGGATTTCCTCGTCGCCTGTTACAACTACAGCCCGACGCGCTATTCCATGTTCGCGTGGCTGAAGGACGCAAGCGTGGATATCTCGAACATGAAGCTCTACGACTCGAGCAAGAAGGCCTTAACCGACACGGGGAAGAGGCTGAACGATTCGTGGTCCGCCGCGTACCAGGCGAACCCCAAGGAATTCTCGCGCCTGCAGGACGGCTGGTTCTACCAGGAATACGTCGAGTACGCGCTGCGCCTGTGCAACAACAGCGCGCACAACTTCAATATGGACAGCCGAAGCGATTGCATAAAAGGCCTGGTCAGTGGCATTTGTAACCTGTTCGGCTCAGGCGGCATGCAGTTCTTCGTCGGCGGCACGCTCTACGGGAAGCACTACGACGGCGCAGGTCTCTCCGGCACGATGAGCGACCGCGAGTTCGTCACCACGCTGTGCAACTACATCGTCGACCACGTGGCGGAGCTACCTTATGTGAACAGCCAGTACGTGCCCAGCTATCAAAATCGCTACCGAAACGAGCTCGCCGATTGCCTCGCCTACCTCGACAGCAAACCCGATCCCAGCAATCCGACACCGACGCCCGAGCCCAACAAGGCGTTCAGCGATCTGGAAGACGGCGCCTGGTATCTGCAGGCAGTCGAGTACGTGTCGAGCCGCGGCATCATGAAAGGCTACGATAACGGCACGTTCGGACCCAACGACACGCTTTCGCGCGGGCAGCTCATCACTATGCTGTGGCGCCTTCAGGGTTCCCCGCAGGCGGACATGTCCACGACCGCGTTCGCCGACGTCGACTACGACAGCTATTACGGGGACGCTATCCGATGGGCGCGCGCGACCGAGATTGTGAAGGGTTACGGCGACAGCAACGACTTCTGCCCCGACGCGTCCATCACGCGCGAGGAGATCGCCGTTATGCTGGCGAACTTCGCCAAGCGGATGGACGGGAAGAATCCCACGAGCGACGGCGTGAAGCTTGGGCAGTTCCCCGACGCCAATGCGGTCGACTCATGGGCGAAAACGGCTCTGAGCTGGACTGTCGACAAGGGAATCATCTCCGGCAAGATCGACGCGAGCAACAAAGCATGGCTCAACCCGATCGACAACGCGACGCGCGCGGAGGCGGCAACCATCCTCATGCGCTACCTGCAAAACCGCTAGAAGGCAATAACGGGCTCACCTGCTACGGGCTGGGCTTGAAACGACACAAGCGCCGCAAGGCCAAGCCCCTGCATCGACGACAGAGATCGAATCAAGCCCGAAACCAAAAGCGAGCGACCATCCCGATCGCCCGCTTCGCTTCCAGCTATAAGGTTGTTCTGCTAGGAAGGAAAGCCCCCTAGCACGCCATCTGAATTTCCGGCTCTCCATCCCCGAAGAGTAGCTCGCGCTCGGGACCGGAAAGCGCCGCGCGTGCCTGATCGCGCAGGTTGTTCATGCCCGAAAGGAACTGACGGTACATGACGAGGGTCAGGTAGCGGCCCTTCGTCGTCAGCATGAGCTCGTCGTCGTTGTCGATCGCGAACGACCTGTTCGCGCGCATGAATGCGAGCTCGATCGGCAGCGCCAGCTCAAGCGGCTCGCCGAACTCGCGCTCGAACGCATGCTTGTCGAGGTGCAGCTGGTAGAGATGCAGAAGGAAGTAGTAGCGCTCCAGGTCGCGCTTCGCCATGACCGACTTGCCCATGATGGACATATGGCCCGCCTGGATGGCATCGTTGTATTCCTGCAGGCTGAACGAGTTCACATACAGGCAGCCGTTCAAGTGCGTGATCGAGCCCGAACCGATTGCCGGGTACTCGTTGTATGACACCTGCAGCTCCTCGAACGGCAGCTCAACATCCTTCTTCCCCTGGTCATTCAAGCGCGTGAACGTCCAGATGGTGTCACGCTCGAAGAACGGGTGATCGCCGCCGGCAAGCACACCGTCGAGAATCTGGTAGTAGCGGTACTCGCGGTTGTAGTCCATGCGCCCGAGCGTCTCAACCATCTTGCGTGTGGTTGCAGACGAGATGTAGAGCGGCGAGAACGTGGTCTGACGCGCGCCGCATTCGACGATCTTCTCAAGGTCGTCGAAGAGGATGTCCTCGGTTTGCGAGGGGAAGTTGAAGATCATGTCCACGTTGAGCGAGTCAAAATACGGAACCGCCTCGCCGATGCGCTCGAAGATTTCCTCGCCCGAACCGTACTTGTGGTAGCGGTCCATCTGCTTGAGCAGGTCGTTGTTGAAGCTCTGCACGCCGACGGACAGACGCTGAACGCGTCCCTTCAGCTCATTGAGCCATGGCTGCACGAGGTGGTTGGGGTTGGTCTCCGACGACACTTCCTTGATGTTGAAGTTATCGCGCGCAAGGTCGATCGTCTTGCACAGCTCGTCGAGCATGATGGTCGGCGTGCCGCCGCCGATGTAGAGGCTTTCAAAGTCGTATCCCAAATCCTTGAGCATCATCATTTCCTTGCGCATGTTCTCGAAATACGGACGCGCAACGGACTCGCGGAACGGATAGCGATTGAAGCTGCAGTATGGGCAAAGCACCTGGCAAAACGGCACGTGCATATACAGCATGTACTTCTCGCCGGGCTTCGGGCCGGGGAAGAACTTCTCGTCGGTCGGATGCAGGTCAAGGTGTTGCTTGGCAATGCCTTTGACCAGGTTAGTGAGCACTCGTTCGGATAACATGGGTCCCCTTCGTGACTTTCTCGAAATCAACGCCACATGGTAGCGCTTTTGCGCCCCAAACGCGCAGGGACCATTCGCTTTCTACGGGAACTGCAAGAAGAGAGTCATTTAAACGACGACGCGGCAATTTCGCGCGCATAGTCTGCACACGGCTTTCTCGCCTCGACGAGGACATCATGAGTGCCGGCAAAGCCCTCGTTGCGCCCCGCTTTCCACCCTCCTCGGAGCCTCGAGAGCCCGCCACCTCGACGGCCCAGTGCCAAATATGGGACAATGGCAACCAATGAAAGCCGCTCGGAACGGAGGCGACAATGGCAAAGCATATGACAAGAAGGGCATTTGTGACGACAGCATGCACAGCCGTTGCCGCAACAGCACTCGGCTGCAGCGCCTCGGACGACGCCAAAGCCACATGGACATGGACGCAAGACGACGACCTGCCCGTATTGTGTATGCAGGTTTCCGGCGGCGCCATCGTGGCCATGCCGGGCAGCGGCTGGAAACCGCAAGACGGCTGGATTCAGGTGCAGCTTTCAGGAGGGTCGATTCCCGGAAAAGAAATCGAATCAATCACCCAGGAAGGATCGACCCTCGTTGTGCAGCTGAAAAAGCCGGCGAGCGATATCGAGACCATGGACCTGCGCCTCACCGAGTACCGAGTCGAAGGCGGCGACGTCTCAAGCATCGAGTCGGTCGACATCATCGACAAGGGCGAGCGCCACGAAGCCCAACTCGGGGTGGACGGCTAGCGTTAAGCCCAATCGCGCTCGATCATTTCCCACTTTGCGTCGCGCGAGCGCTCGACCAGGGAAATCTCCTCGTCGCTAAGAGCACGGAAGCGGCCTTGGCCCTTCAGGTAATCGCGCACGCTCGCGAACTCACGGGGCTTGCAGTTGAGCGTGAACGTCCCACCAGGGACGCCGCTCACCTGTTCGCCCTCATATTCGGCGAGATACCACAGCCCGCAATCGACCACATCGCGAGCGAGATCGACCATCTTCGACTCGGGAGCACCCCACCCCGTCGGGCACGGCGCGATCACGTGAATGAACCGCGTACCGTGGATACCCTTCGCGCGCTCGAGCTTTTTCAGGAAGTCGCTCATATACCCGACGCTCGCCGTTGCGGCATAGGGAAGCCCGTGAGCTGCGACGATCTCGAACACGTTCTTCTTCTGCGTGAGGCATCCGTGGGAGTTCTTCCCTACGGGCGTCGTTGTGGTCTTAGCACCGAAGGGGGTGAGCGAGCTTTTCTGGATGCCCGTGTTCATGTACGCCTCGTTGTCGTAGCAGATATAGAGGACGTCGTCGTTGCGATCGATCGCGCCCGAAAGCGCCTGGATGCCGATATCTGCCGTGCCGCCGTCGCCCGCAAAGCCGACGACCGTACAATCGTCGGGCTTCTTCCCCTGAGCCCGCAAACCGGCCTCGATGCCCGTGAGCACGGCCGCCGTGGCCGCAAAAGGCGTGATCATCGCGTTGTTCGCAAAGCACAGCTGAGGGAAGTTGAAGCCGACGGCGCTCATGCAGCCTGCGGGTAGCGCCGCCACCGCGTTCGGTCCGAGCACCTTCAGTGCCGCGCGGACCGCAAGCGACCCGCCGCAACCAGCGCATGCCTTGTGCCCGAAAAACAGCTCGTCAGCAGGCATGTTCTTCGCATTCATCGCCATTATCGCGCACCTTCTTTGCAATCGTCGCCGCATGCAGGCTGGCTTGCAACGGAAAAGTCTATCCCGAGGAAGCTCACGCGGCCAAGCCCAGCTCCCTGGCCAGTAGAGGCATCGTCGCAGCTCCGCCCGGCGGCAGCAACATCGTGCCCTCGCTCGCCCACGCTATCGAGCAGCGCGTCGAACATGGCGTCCATCTGGGCACTCGTGATGTCGTCACCGCCGAGGCCGCCGATGAAGTTGAACGTCGGCGTCGTGCACCCCGCTTGCTGGAGCGCGGAATTCACGTTCGTGAACACCGTGCCCTCAGCCCCGAAGGAGATGTCCTTCTCCAGCACGCCGACCGCCGCCGCACCCGCAAGCGCTTCGGCGATAAGCTTCGCCGGGAAGGGACGCATGTAGCGGATGCGCAGAAGGCCTACGCGCTTGCCCTGCTCGCGCAGCCTTGCGACCGACTCGCGCGCAAGCCCCGCAATCGAGCCCAGCGTCACAAGAATAGCTTCAGCATCGTCGCAGCTCACCGCTTCAACAGGACCCGTATACGCTCGACCGAAGCATTCCGCAAAATGCGCTTCCACGCGAGCGATCGCCTCGAACGCGCCGAGCATGTCTCTGTGCTCGTAGTATTTGAAGTAGCGGTTGTAGTCGGGGCCGGCGGAATATCCGATGTTCTTCGGATGCTCGAAGTCGAAGCAGTTCGTCGCCTGATATGGCGGCAAGAACGCATCGGCGTCTTCCTCGGCGGGCACATCGACCGTCTCGTAGGTATGCGTGAGCGCAAACCCGTCGAGGTTCACCATAAACGGAGTGAGCACCGCAGGGTCTTCGGCCACCGCATATGCCATAAGCGCCAGGTCAAGCGCCTCTTGATTGCTTTCCGCATACGCTTGGATCCACCCATGGTCGAGCAGCGCCAGCGAATCGCGCTGATCGCCGTAGATGTTCCACGGGAGCGCCGTTGCGCGGTTCGCGTTCATCATCACGATGGGAAAACGCCCACCCGCAGCGTAGGTGAGGACCTCCGCCATGTAGAGAAGGCCCTGGCTCGAGGTCGCCGTAAACGTGCGCGCGCCCGTGGCTGATGCGCCCATCGCACAGGAAAGGGCAGAATGCTCGGATTCCACATGCACGTATTCCGCCTTGAGCGAGCCCTCTTCCACCATCTCGGAAAGACGCTCGACCACGACGGTCTGCGGCGTGATGGGGTAAGCGGAAATCACCTGCGGTTTCGCGAGACGAACACCTTCGGCGAAGGCTTCGTCGCCTGAAAGGAAACGCTTCATCGCTCATCACCCTCGCTTTCGGGGACCATGGCAAGCGCACCGAAGCGGCACATCTCGACACACACGCCGCACCCCTTGCAGAAATCGTAATCGATAGCCACGGCTGCCGTGCCCGCCGCATCGGCCGTCTGCCGCGCAGGACGGAAGAGGCAGCCATCGGGACAGTACAGGTAGCACTGCAGACAGCCCGTGCATTTCCCGGCATCGAGCACCGGACGCATATTGCGCCAGCCTGCGTTCTTCGCCACGAGGTAACCACCGTCGTAGCAGGTAGTATGGGCGAAGTCGGCGGGATCGAGCGCGTCGGTTTGCAGCGTAGGTATGACCGTCTCGCCACGGGAAGCGGGCGCATCGAAATGCGCATCCTTGGTCGTTTCACGTGAAACAGAGCCGATGACCTGGGATTTGAGGGACTCGTCGGTATTTACGGCCACTCCCGCTGCGCGAGTTTTCCCCACCGCCTCAAGCGCCGCATCGACTACGCGCTTGTTCTTCTCGTGCAGCTTCGCGGGCATATAGCCCTCGATGGCTCGCTTCACGTTGTCGGCGCTCACGTAGTCGCACACCGAGCACAGCGCACCGAGAAGCGCCGTGTTGGGAATCGGCCGGCCAAGAATCTCTTGAGAGATGCCATTCGCATCGATGGCAACGATGCGTGGATCGCCGAACGAGCGCACCGAGTTCACGATGACTTTCCCATCAGGAAGCAGCTCGTCCTCCCAACCTTCGCCAAGCAGCGTATCGTCGAGGTAGATAACGTAGTTCGCCCTGCTCACTGCACTGCGGTCGCCAATCGGCTCGCGCGACATCTTAGTGAACGCGCGCATAGGGGCGCCGCGGCGTTCAGGGCCGAACGAGGGGAACGCCAGCGCATAGGAGCCATCAGCGAACGAGGACGCCGCGCCCAAAAGCCGTGCCGCTGTGAAGGCCCCCTGCCCGCCGCGACCGTGCCAAAGCACTTCGATCATGTAAAACTCGCCTTCTTGTTAGTTTGTGAGATGAGCATCAGTATAGGCGAACCAGGCCGCGCCTTCGTGGTTTCGACGATTCAATACAAGCAAGGCAGAATCGAGGTGGGTATTGGTGTCTTCATTTTGATGCCGCGGCTTCTTTAGCGGACCGTTATTGGGGAAAGCAAGGGCGCCGACAACGTCGACGCCCTTGAATGAGACCCCACGTCAGCGAGAAGAAAGCTCACATTACCCGCGGTTCGCTCGACTATTCACCTGCTTGCTCGCCTATTCTCCTGTGCGCTTGGCCGACCCGCCCGCAAAAGAGGGGTCCATCGCCACGGCGTCGAGGCGGGCCATCACGACGTCTTCGACCTCAGGAGAATATGGCGCGTTGTCGCCTTCACCTGCGAAGCGCGCGCGGATGTAGCTGCCGCACTCGTCGCACGTGCCGATGCGATGGCCCTCATCGCCCTCGATGTTGAAGTAGTGCAAGTTCCCTTGGTTGCGCGTGCCGCAGCGAGGGCAGCGGATGCGATCGAATTCCCAGCTCGTCCCGCACTGCGCGCACCACAGGGTCTTGTTGCGGCCGTCGCCCGAACCACCTTCGCCCACGCGCGCGAGCGCCGCATCGCCGCCGCATGCAGGGCAGTGCATCTGGTGGTCGTAGAACACCTTCGCCTTCTTTCGGGCACGGGCCACCGCTTCGGCCGGACCCTCGAGCTGCCAACGAAGCGCGAGCGACGCGAACAGCTGGCCCATCTGCGCCTGAAGCTCGGTCATACCGCCGTCCACCAGCTGCTCGGCGAACGCGGCCAGATACTCCATCGGCTTCTTTCCCGCCAGTGCGACATCGCTTGCAGCAATGGCGTCATCCCAGTTGACACCCGTAAGCGCAGCGGCCATCTCGGCGTCAAACCCACCCAGCTCGGCAGCGCGGGCGATCACCGCAGACATCCCGCGAGCAAGCGCCTCTGCATCGATTTTCACAGGGGCGTTCGAGAACACGGGGATCTCCGCCTCGGAAAGCGCGGCCACGCGCTCCGCAGGAGGCACCTCATAGCCCGCAGCAGTCTGCCCCGCCGCATCGGCGCCATCGAGCGCCGCCCACAGGCTCATGAAGAAATCGATGCGCGAAACTTCGACCTCATCGAGCGTTTTCCCATAATGCTCCGCCGCAAGCTTGGCAGCCTTGTTGTTCATGTCCACGCCTTTCTCGTCGATCGTATTTGCCTGCCTCGCCCCAATCCAAGCGTTTGACGCGAGGCGGACAAATAGCGAGCCATCTATCCCCACAGAGAACGGGGACCCACCCGAGATTGTCGGATGGGTCCGCCGAATAAAGCTTTCCACCAGCCACAATGGCCGGCAAAATCAATTACTTGGTAACCGGTTTCTCAACCACGTTCTTGCCCTCAGTGATCTCCTTGCGAGCCCAGTGGCCCCAGTGGTAGATCGCGTCGGACTCGGAAACCATGCCGTTGCCGAACATGAGCTTGTAGGTGCCGCGATAGGGCTGGAAGATGCCCGCACCCAGGAAGATGTGAGCCAAGCCGAACACGGCGATCATCAGGAAGCCGAAGTCATGCAGGAACAGCAGGACGCCATGAGCCGTCGTGCCGAGGTTCAGACCCAGCTCGCCGATGAGCAGGAAAACACCAGTGACAGCCATGAGCAGGCCGAACAGCCACAGCATGCCGTCGGCGAAGCGCTGGCCGGACTTCACCTCGTCCTGGTCCGGCATGTGGATCCACTTTGCCATGAACAGGTAGGGGAAGAACAGCATCATCCACTTCTTGTCGTCGGAGGTCCACTTCGCGAAGAGGTTCTTCACGATATGACCGACGCCCTTGGGCGATGCAATAGCGCTGAACAGCGGAACCACGACGAAGATGACGCCGCACACACGATGCACCATGCGGAAGACGAACACGACGTCGGAGCCCACCATCTGAGCCAGAGGCGGAATGAACACAAAGCATCCGCTCAAGCACAAAAGGAGGCAGGCGGTAACTGCGATGCCATGCGTCCAACGAGCCTGCAGCGAGTGGCGCTTGATGTAGCGCTCGGTTCCAGCGGCTTCGCGATCTTTGAGGAACTGCTTGTCAGCGGCAAGCTGCTCAGGAGAAACGTTCACTGCTTCGTTACTCATCGCTGCCTCCCTTCCCGATGCCGAATGGATGATTCTCGAGAATGTGCTCCTTGATGGACTTCTCGTCCTGAGCGTCGCCATGTTTGACAACGTCGCCGGTGATCAGGCTGACGGTGTCCTCGGTCTCGGGGTTGTACACGAGCTTGTCGCGCTTGTAGCCCACGCCCAGAGCGAACATTGCCGCGAGGCCCACAACCGTGAGGCCGGTAACGACGCCCGTGATGGGCTTCATGACGCGGGTCATACCCACCGTTGCCGGAGCGGACGGATTGGCCGGAAGACCCGTGGCCTCGCGCCCGTACTTCAGCACGGAGATCACATGCAGACCGCCCATCTCGTTGACACCGTAGATCTCGGCATCCTCATAGCCGCGGCCCTTCAAGATCTCAAGGCGCTCCTGGGCAAGCTCGAGCATCTCGTCGCGCGGCCCGAAGCGAAGCGCATTGGGCTGGCAAGTGGAAACGCAAGCCGGATCCATGCCCTGAGCCACGCGATCCGGGCAGCCGGTGCACTTGTTAACGTAGTCGCGGATACCCTCGGTGCGGTAGCGCGGCACGTCGAACGGGCACACGCCTTCGCAGTAATGGCAGCCGACGCACTTGGAGTCGTCGACGTGGACGAATCCGGTGTCCTCGTCCTTCGTGATGGCACCAGCAGGGCACACCGTGGCACAAGGAGCCTCGGTGCAATGCTGGCAGGAACGACGGTTGAAGATCCAGTCGACGGGCTTCTGCCCGCGAACCGCGTCGCGCTCCTGGAACGTCTGGATCAGGCGCGTGTTTCCGTTCAGGTCTGCCGGGTTCTGAAGCGAACCGGAGAACTTGTTCTCGTTGGTGCCGATCGGGGACGGCAGGTTATTCCACACCTTGCAGGCAACCTGACAGCCCTTGCAGTTCGTGCACAGGGAGGTGTCGTAAAGAATAGCCATTTCAGTCATGTCTTACCCCCTCCTTATGCTTTCTCGATGTTGACGAGGAACGCCTTATACTCGGGCACCATGGTGTTCGGGTCGCCGACGTTCGGGGTCAGGTCGTTTACGGTGTCGCCCGTGCCGTACAGGTGCGTCCAGCCGAAGTGGTGCGTGAGGCCCACCTGATGCTGCGTCTTGCCGTGGATCGTAAACGGCTTCAGACGCTTGGTGACGTAGGCGTCGACCACGACGGAGCCACGCTTGTTCCACACGCGGACCTTGTCGCCAGGCTTGATGCCCTTCTCAGCGGCGAACTCTTCGGACATCTCGCAGAACTGCGACGGCATAGCCTCCACCAGTGCCGGGCAGGAGCGGCTCTGGCCGCCAGTCTGCCAATGTTCGGTGACGGAGTACGTGGTCGCGATGATCGGGTACTCGTCGGTTCCGCCGTGTGCGGTGGACTCGTATTCCGTGAACTTGATCATCGGGTTGTTCTGCGAACCGTTGAGCGCGTTGTCGAACGGGCTTTCGAACGGCTCGTAGTGCTCGGGCATCGGGCCGTCTTCCATACCGTAGGATTCCAGACGCGCGTTCTGCTCCCACAGCATGAAGAACGTGTTGTTGTTCGGCGGAACCTGCTGGCCGTTCTTAGCGGACACGAAGTCGCCCTGGTCGACCAGATCCCACTTGCTGCCATCCCACTCCATGAGCTTCTTGTCGGGGTTCCACGGCTTGCCCTTGGTGTCGCAGGAGTTGCGGTTGTACAAGATACGACGGTTGGAAGGCCAGCTGAACGCCCAGTTGGAGTTCAGACCAAGACCCGACTTGTCGTTGTTGTCGCGGCGGCCGATCGGCTGCTGGGCCGGATCGAGCGGCGCGTCGTTGTTGTTGTAGAAGCCCGAGTAGATCCACATCGCGCAGGAGGTGGAGCCGTCGGCGCCGAGCTCGGAGTAGCCCTTAAGCAGGTCGACCTTGCCCGCCTTGAAGTCGGAGTTGGCCGTACGGTAGCCGTTGAGCGCCCAGGAAACCGGACGGAAATCGATCTTGCCGTTGACGTAATAATCCCACTTCGTGTTGAGGATCGGGGCGGGGTTCGCGCCACCTTCCTCCTTGTACAGACGGCAGATCTCCGTCCACAGGAGGTCGCACATCTCGAGGTCAGGCTTCGCCTGGTCCCACGGCTCGACTGCCTGGTAGCGCCACTGCAGCCAACGACCGGAGTTCAGGATGGTACCGGGCTTCTCGTAGATGAGCGCGCAGGGGAGGAAGTACACGGTCGTCTGGATCTCGGCCGGGTTCATGTCCGGAGCCTTCCAGAAGGCCGCCGACTCGGTTTCGACCTGGTCGGCCACGACGAGCCAATCGAGGTTCGCCATCGAGCGGCGTACATTGCCGGCGTTCGGGGCCGAGTGGCAGGGGTTCATACCCCAGTTGAAGTAGCCCTTGATGACGCCCTGCTTCATGAGCTCGAACGTGGAGATATGCGTGTAGTCCTGGTCGCCCTTCTCGGAGGGAACCTTCGGCCACCAGTCGTAGCCGTAGTCGTTCTCGACGGTTGCGGCGTCGCCGAACCACTCCTTGAGGGAGGACACGATGAACTTCGGCTTGTTGGTGTAGTAGCCGGCGGAATACGTCTGGGATTCCAGCCACTTGCGCAAGCTGGAACGATCGGTGGTGTTTGCCCACTTCAGGTAAGCGGGATGCTCGTTCACCATCATGCCCATGTCGGTTGCACCCTGAACGTTGGGTTCGCCGCGCAGAGCGTTCACGCCGCCGCCGGGGATGCCGATGTTGCCGAGGAGCAGCTGCATAACGCACATGGCACGCGTGTTCTGGGCGCCATAGGAGTGCTGCGTCTGGCCCAGTGCGTAGAGCACCATGCCAGCACGGCCGGGCTTTGCGGTGGAACCGTAGGTGGAGTACACCAGCTCGAGCGTTTCCTTGTCCATGCCGCAGATGTCGCATACGGCGTCGAGGGTGTAGCGCTCGTAATGCTTCTTCACCTGCTGATAGACGCACATCGGGTCCTGAAGCGTCATGTCGCGCTTGGGGAGGGTGAGCGTCGGCGTGGTGAACTCGGGAACGCCGTCCTTCTTAACCCAGGCGTAGTCGCCCGAAGCGGAGGTGTCCCAGTTCTCTTCCTTCTCGGTCTGATAATGCCAAGAATGGTTGGAGTACGTCTTGGTCTTCTCGTCCCAACCGGAGTAAAGGCCAGTTTCGGGATCGAAGTCGAACTCGGGGTCGAGCAGGTAAGACGCGTTGGTGTAGTTGAGCAGGTACTCGTAGTTGTAGTCGCCCATCTCACCAGTGGCGAGGTACTTCTCGAGATTCGGATCGATCAGGTTCTCGATGATCCAGTGATACATGCCGCCGTAGAAGGCGATGTCCGTGCCCGAACGGATGGGGCAGTAGATATCCGCCTGCTCGGCAGTACGGGTATAGCGGGGATCGACGACGATCCACTTCGCTCCGCGGTCGTGGGCCTTGCCAAGCCACAGCGAGCTGACCGGGTGGTTCTCAACGGAGTTGGAACCGCAGTGGAGGATGACGTCGGTATTTTGGAAGTCGCACCAGTGGCTCGTCATGGAGCCGCGACCGAATGATGCTGCCAGACCGGCAACGGTGGGGCTGTGTCAAACACGCGCCTGATTGTCGATGGCGATCACGCCGAGCGATCGCATCATCTTGAGGATCAGGTATTCCTCCTCGGAGTTTTCTTGGCTACCGCCCAGGCTGGCAATTGCCGGGGTGCGGTTCACGGTGAGGCCGTTCTTATCGGTTTCCTCAAACGTGGCGTCGCGCGTGTCCTTGACCTTGCGCGCGATTTCCTTGACGGCGTCCTCCCAGGTGATGTCTTCCCACTCGGAAGCACCGGGGCGGCGCACCATCGGCTTGGTAACGCGATCGGGGTTCTTAATGACCTCGCGCGTTTCCGGATCCACAATGTTGCGGAGCTGGAACATGGCTGCGCCCTTCGGGCACAAGCCACCTTGGTTGATGGGATGGTCGGGGTCACCCTCGAGATTGATCAGCTCGCCGTCGCGCACCGAAAGAAGCGAACCGCATCCGCCTGCGCAATAGCAGCAGATGTTGGTGTACTCTTCAGTGTTCACGAGCTTCCAGTCGCTGTTCGACTCAACAGCCAAAGCAGGCGACTGCTGCGTCAACTGGAACGCCATGCTCGTCGCGAACGCTGCGCCGGTGGCTTTCATGAAGCCCCTGCGTGTCAGGTTCATAATCTCGTCTCTCCTTCCAAATTCTCGTCTTCCCTCGTCTATACCGCGTCAGGGCATACGCTGCCCTTTCGTCGATTGCTCATGGTACGAGACTTGTCGACACAAATTCAACAAATGAGACCGCAAAAGGGCTATTTGTCGGGGGAACGGCCTTTTACTTGTAAACTTATACTTGAACTGGGTAACGCATCTTTCTCTCCAACATTTTCAAAGGAAGCTTAGAAAGTATTTTTTTGCAATGTGAAGGTTTTGTAAGATATTGTTGAATTGACCTGCATTATCCTATTCAAGAATAGCCCACTTTATGGACAGGTTGAATCTGGCGCAGAAATGGGTTGATTTTCCCTCTTCCATAAACCTCGAGGAATGATGCGCGCGAATCCCCCGCAACAAACCCCCTGCTGCGAAAAGGCATGACCCCTGGAAAGGCGAGCGGTCTTGCGCAACAACGCCGAAAGAGGAGGCACGGGGCATCGAGGGGAAGGGCTGTCCCCCATGTCGCTGCTATACTGAATTCGACTCGAAAGGAGATTGCCATGAGCGACAAGGAGAAAGTTGCGCTGACGAAGCTCACCAGCAAGGGCGGTTGAGCGGCAAAGTGGGGTCCGGGCGACCTCGAAGATGCGCTGCACTGCCTCTCGCCGGCAATCGATTTGCCCGACAAGGACAAGCTCCTCCTCGGGTTCGAAACGAGCGACGATGCGGCAGTATGGGAAATCAACAAGACGACGGCTGCCGTGCTCACGGTCGATTTCTTCACGCCTGTCGTCGACGACCCCTACGAGTTCGGACGCGTTGCGGCGGCGAACGCGCTTTCGGACGTGTTCGCGATGGGGGCCCGTCCCCACGTGGCCTTAAACCTGCTCGCGCTCGACAGCGAGCTCGGCGCCGAGGTCGCAGGCGAGATTCTGCGCGGCGGCGCCGATACCGCGCATGCGGCGGGGGCGTTCGTGGCAGGCGGCCACACGATCGATGATGAGGAACCGAAATACGGCCTGTGCGTGTTCGGCACCGTCGACCCGGGCAAAATCGTGCGCAACGGCGGCGCGGTTGCAGGAGACATCCTCTACCTCACCAAGCGAATCGGCACAGGGATCATGAGCGCGGCCGTGAAAAACGAGCTCGTCACCCAGCAGGAGTTTCGACCTGCCGTCGAGTCGATGATGGAACTCAACATCGCGGGTGGCGAGGCTATGGTCGCAGCGAGCGTCCATGCAGCAACAGACGTGACGGGGTTCGGCCTGGCAGGACACCTTCACGAGATGCTCGAAGCGTCGAACGTGGCGGCCGAGCTGGACTTCGGCGCCATCCCCACCTTCGAGCGCGTATGGGAGCTCTCGTGTGCGTACTGTCGCCCCAACCGGGCGTTTTCCATCATGGACCTCGCGGAGGAATACGTGCGGCAGGGCACGCTCGACGACGACGAGTTCGACAACCGCATGGGGGTTATCTGCGATCCACAGACCTCGGGCGGCATCTTGGCGGCCATCCCCCCAGACCAGGCAGAGGTGTTCGAGCGGGAATTCGAGCGGCGGGCGAAGCGCGCGCCGTGGAGGATCGGCCGCATCGTTGATGGCGAGGCGGGTACGATCTCGTTCAGCGATGGAGCGCAATAGTCTTACTTGCGAGGCCGTGCCGCCCGGAGCATCTGCGCTGCACGGTCTATCTGCTGCGCAGCGTAGTCAATCTCGGCGGATGTGTTGTAGAACGCCGGAGACAGCCGTGCCACGCTGCTTGTCCCGAGCCAATCGAGCACGGGCTGCGCGCAGTTGTGGCCGCTGCGCAAGGCGACTCCGCGCGCATCGACGAGCGTGCACAAGTCGAGCGGATGCACATCGTCGATCGTGAACGACACAAGGCCCGCACGCTCCTTCGGCGAGCCTGCGATGTGGAGCCCCTCGATTTTCCCAAGCACGCCGACCGCATGGTTGACTAGCTCGGACTCGTACGCTGCAATCTCCTCGCGACCCAAAGCGCACAGGTAGTCGCATGCCGCGCCGAGCGCGATCGCACCGACGTAGTTCGGTGTGCCCGCCTCCAGGCGCAGGGGAAGCTCTTCCCAGGTGGTCAGCGCTTGCGTCACCTTCCCTACCATCTCGCCGCCGAAATCGCGGGGGGCAAGCATCTCGAGCGCGTCGCGCGTGCCGCAAAGCGCGCCGATGCCCGTGCCAGCCATCATCTTGTGGCCCGAAAAGGACAGGAAGTCGACACCGAGATCCGCGATATCGACCACTCCATGGCGCATGATCTGCGCGCCGTCGAGCACGAACAAGGCGCCCGCATCATGGGCCATCTTGGCAAGCCTCTTCACGGGGGTCACGGTGCCGAGCACGTTCGAGCACCCCGTCATCGCGACGATCTTCACCTTGCCATCGGCGAGCAGCTCCGCGTAATGGGCCTCATCGAAATCGCCCTCGGCAGTGAGCCCAGCGACGCGGAAGTCGGCGCCTTTGGCAAAACACGCCTGCTGCCAGGGAACATAATTGGAGTGGTGCTCCATAAGGCTCACCACGACGGCATCGTCGGGCCCGAGCACGTGCGCCAAGCCGCGGGCCACCATGTTCAAGCCATCGGTCGTGCCGCGTGTAAACACCACGCACGACGAATCGGCCGCGCCGACAAAGCGGGCAACCGTCTCCCGAGCATGCTCAAGCGCGTCGGTCGAGGCATGCGCCAGATAATGCATCCCACGATGCACGTTCGCGTTGCTCGTCCGATAGTGCTCGGCAACAGTGGAGAGCACCTGCTCGGGAACTTGCGTCGTCGCCGAGTTGTCCAAATACACGAGAGGATGGCCGTGAACCTGCTGTCCCAAAATCGGGAAATCCTCACGTACGCGTTCCGCATCCATGTTCGCCACCCCTTTCGCCCCAGCATATCATCGCATGCCGAGCATTCTAGCTCATCAGGAGTCCCTGCGCATGGACGGGTCGTCCTTCGCATCGAAAAGCGCGTCTGCGAGCTGCGTAATTGTCTCAAGGTTGGCAGACTGCTCGGGCGTGAAGCGAACGTTCAGAGCGCGCTGGAGCGTCAAGGACAAAAGCACCTTCTTGATGTCGGTCGAGCTTTGGTTGGTACACGTGGTCGAGCCTTCCGCAAGCTTCACGCTCTTGTCGTTTTGGCGCAGGAGTTTCTCGACGCTCTCGTCGGCGAGTTTCAAGATGTCCTCCGTGCCCAAAGCCCGCACCTCGTCTTCGGTCAGGAAGAACTTGGCGAGCGTATAGTTGCGCACCTCCTGGCGAAACGCCTCGCGGCCAAGCGTGCCCGACGTGATCTTCTCCTGCGCAGCTTCAGCATCCTTCGCCGCGATATCGAGGCGATCTTTCAGCGTCATCGTGCTAGCCATGATGAGGTTCCTCCTTATTGGAAAGCGCCTTGCGCGCAAAATCCTTGATAGTCGACGCGATTGCGGAAACGCCCGCCTGCCGCTTCGCGTCGAAAATATAGACGAGCTCGGTCTCTTCCACGAAACGCACGGGGCACTCGATAATCGCCCGTGCATCTTGCCCCGAGAACATTTGCTGGAACAGGTAGATCACACCGCGCACCATGAGCGTGTCGCTGTCACCTTCAAGAGCGAAGCCCTCGCCCGACGACGCGCCCTCCCACGAGGGATAAAGCCAAACCTGCGACTGACACCCCTCGACGAGCACTTCTTTCACTTTGCGCTCCTCGGGTAGTTCCTCGAGCTGCGCCGATAGCTGCAAAAGGTAGTCGAACTGCTCGAACGTGTCACCAGCGGCGACGAAACCGTCGATGAATTCCTGCTGAATCTCGTCAGGAGCCTTCACGTTCCCCATCCCCTTCCTCACCGACCCGAGCCCCAAACTCGGGAAAGAACAAGCCCGCGGCGTCGATTGCGGCGCCGCGGGCTTGGCGTTCGGCGCGTGATACGCCTTCTCGTCGGCTCGATTTACGCCTGGACGATTTCCAGACCGAGCAGCTCGCCGAGCTCGATGACCTGCTCTTCGAAGTCACCGTAGATAAGCGGCATGTGGTTGCCGATGGCGGCCTGCTTCTTGAAGAAGTCCTTGGAATCCTTCACCTGGAAGAACACGCCCATGGAGCAGTTGGTCTGATCGTAGCCCATGGAGGTGATGATCTTGCCCTTCGCAACGAAAAGCTTCTCGACGTTCGGGTCGACACGGCACATCGTGATCGTCTGGCCGGCGTCCTCTTCGAACTTGTAGCGCAGCGTCGCGCCGAAGCCGGAGCGGGCGAAGGAGCGAATCGCGTAGGGGCGGAAGTCCTCGTCGAAGGATTCCCAACGGCGGTTCGGCACCGAGTGGAAGGTCAAAACGACGTTGGGGATGTCGCCGAGCTCTTCCATCTTCTGGTCAACATGCTCGGGCGTGAAGAACAATGCCTTGGGCAGCTGAGCGCGCACGCCATGACGCACCGGGCTCGTGAAGCAATTGCCCATGTAGGACGGACGGCGGCCGATGGCCTGCAGCATCAGCTTGGAGACGACGGCGCCCAGATCGTACTCGCATGCGGACGGGATGCCCTGCTCGTTGTTGAGCGAGTGGTTCAGGCACATCGTGAATTGCTTCTGGTTCAGGCGGCGCGTCGCGCACAGATCGGGGCACGGAGCAGTGAAGCAGTTGCACTCGTAGGCGTCGAGGAACTTCTGGATGCCGTAGTTGGCTTCGACGGACTTTTTGACCATCTCGCGCGTCATCTCGCACTCTTCGGCGCCTGCGATGAGCTCGTCGGTTTCCTTGTCGATGATCTTCTCGTCCTCGGCGGTGAGGTTTAAGCCCTTGCGGCCCGGCGTGCAGTAGTTCTCCATCGGGTCGTCGTAGGAAATCTGGTCGAGCAGCTCATGAGCGGAGACGTAACGGATGCGAGTGCCGAAGCGCTCGGTGATCTTCTCGGGGTCGATGATCGAGTCGGGCGCGCTCACCGAGACGGTGCTCGTCATGCGGGTCGCGGCGAGGATCTTCGAGTCCTTCATGACCTTGCGAGCACGCAGGACGGTCATGTACTCGGTGGCGTCCTCCCAGTCCTCGAAGGAGTAGAACTCAAGGCCACGGGCAAGGAACTCGGCGGACGTGATAGCGGAGGCGCAGCATGCCTGGGTGATGGCGCAGGGCTTGCCGACGCGCTGCGCAAACTCGAGGGCCAGGTCATAGGGGCGGCTCGCATATCCGATGAAGTACAGGTCGACTTCTTCGCTTCCCTCGGCGAGCTTGTCGATCATCTCGTCTTTGGTGAGGAAGTTCTCGTCGCGCTCGACTTTGACGGGCTCGAGCAGGTTGACGACGTTCTCCGGCATAGCAGCCTGGAGCTGAGCATACCAACCCTTGAACTTCTCGGCGGCCATGTGGAGGTCGAATTCCTTCTCAAGCTGGATGCCCTCACCGAAGCGGCACGGTCCCTCGAACACGTACTCGTGATACAGCGTCAAGAAAATCGGCTTCACGTTGAGACGAATTTCCTCATGTTTTTTGATGGCCATGATGACTATCCTTTCCCCTGTTCTGCGGCACTCTCTCCCGTGCCGTGCTGACATCGAGAAGAGTACGGCGCGCCGCAGCGTAAATCATGGGGCTGAAATCACCGTCTTCGATAAATTCTATTGTGCATTTTGCATAATCTCGATGTCGTCGAAACGGTACGCAAAGAGCAGCGCGAAGCGAAGAGCAGGATCGGACGTGTCGATACCGTACGCACCCTCGATACGGTCGATGCGGTACTTCACGTTGTTGCGATGCATATGAAGCTTCTCGGCAACGATGTTCGCGCGGCGTTCGCACATGAGGTACTCGTAGAGGAACTGATAGTTGTCAGTGCCCCGCTCGGCGTCGTCTTTCGCGATAGAACGAACGACGACGCTCGCGTAGGTTGAATTTAAAAGTGGCAGGTCATCTCCCATTTTGTCGGCGATAAAGGCGATTTGGGCTCGATCGAACGAGAAGATACGGTTCCAGTTGAACGAAATCGGCAGCTTATGAGCGCCCGGCTTGGCCTTCGCCCCAAGCCGTGCAGCCTCGCGCGCCTGTCGATAGGCAATGGAAGCCTTAGCGAGATTCGTGAACTTGGAGCTGCGTCCGCAGATAAGGTCCATTTTCTCCATGAGCTCGTTGATGCGCGATGAGATGGATTTATGCCCCCTTGGGCACGAACCGACCTCGCAATGCAGCGCGCACTGCGGAGAGAGGCAGTTGAAGCACAGCACCGTGACGCAGCCGTCGAAAAGGACAACTTTCGCCGGTGCCACCATCGTGACCAGGTCGGAAAGAAGCCGCGAGGGAGACATATCCTCGGTAACGGGAATCGTGAACAGGCAAAACCGCGCTTCTGGTGGAATTCCTACGAGCTTACATCGCTCGCGAATGATAGCCTCGTTGCCCTCGCGGCCCAAAAGCAGATCATGAAGGAACGTGTCGACCGCGTTACCCGAGGGTTTGTCTTCCGGGTATTCGCGCGCGGCAATGCGTTTGACTCTCGAGAGGAAAAGGTCGAACGTGTCGTAGAGATAGTCGCAGGGGGAAAGCTTGTTGCACATCATGACGACGATGAGGCTGAAGCTCGTCTTGGTTTTGAACGACTTCACGACCGTGACGTATTTGCAGATGGAGAGCGTATCGTTGACGATGAAGCCGTCCTCTTTCGCCCATGGCTTGAAGCGCTTGTGCAGCTGGAATTTCCGGATGTTCTCCTCGGTATGGTAGCCGTGCCCGATCAGCTCCATCGTAATCGGATCGTCACAGGGAGTCCCCTTGGTGTAGGCCAAAAGCTTGAGAGCCGGATCCACTACGACGACGTTGTTGCGCAGCATCTTCTCGCTCACATCCATAAGCTCTTGAAGCCCGCCGCCGCGGCCGAGCACCGCGTCCATATCGCGCTCCCACATCCCGAATCGATAGAAGATTTCGAGCAACGCGTTGAATACCTGGAGCGTTCCCTCTCCCCCCGTGACGGAAAGCACGGCGGTCTGGTCGGGCTTGGTCGCGTGATGGTCCACGAAAGCTGCGTGGCGGCCGTAGCCTCGGACGCTTTCGCAGTCTTCGCTCGTCGAGCAAACGTAGAGGATATCGTCCCCCGCAATCGACGATTCCCCCAGATAAAGACGGGCATTTTCGAAATCAAGACTCCCGTCAGACGAGATTGTGACGTTCCCCATAGCCTCAAGTTCGCGCTTCATGATGTTTAGCGAAACACCCATGACCTACTCCCCTCAGATAAAGCCATTGCGCCGTATCCCATAATGGCCTATCTCCCGTCCGATTGCTTTAGTCGAAAGCCAGGCTTTTCGATAATCTTATTATGCAAAATGCACAATAAGATTTCGCCCTCATCGTGCACGTCTTGCAAGAAGCACAACAGTTTCCCTTTCTTTCGTATGCCCCATGCCCACTGACTCATGTGCGCGAGGCCTATAAGCTAAGCCCGAGCGAGAGACCATCCCCTCCGCTCTCTAAAAGCCCCTTCTTCCCTCGAATTTCAACGAAGGGGCAGCATCGCTGGGGCGGGTGCTCTTTATCCCAAAACCCGCCCCTCCAAAAAGCTTACCCCGTCTGCAAAGGCGGTTGACATACACAGCTGAAAACGGGCGCATAAGGGGATAGCGCCCAATCTAAGGAGGAGAAACTATGCCAAGAATCAACACTGCTATACGTTCCGTCTGGGGGGTGTCCGAGATAGGCTTCTCGATAGCCGCGACTCTCGAGACCGCCTTCTTCCTATTCTTCCTGACCGACGTGGCACAACTTCCGCTTGCCATCTCGGGCGTCATCGCCGCAAGTGCGTCGGCCGTCGACACCGTATCTGCCCTTTTGGCGGGCGTGTTCATCGACAAGTTCCACTTCAAGAAGGGTAAGTACCGCCCCTGGCTCATCATCGCTCCGATCATCGCCATGGTGTTCTTCATCATGTGCTTCACCAAGGTGGGCGGCGACGTTGTGGCAGGCATCGTCATCAGCATCGGTTATGTCGTGAGCCACTTCTGCTGGAATATCACGTACGCGGGCATTCGAAGCATGACCAATGTGCTCACCGACGAGCCTTCCGAGCGCGCGTTCCTGTCGGGCCGCCTGGGCGCCGGCGCCGCACTCGGCCGCGTGATTGCGTCGAAGCTCGTGCCGCTGATCACGACCTCCCTCGCCGCGCTCGTCAGCGGTGTACTTGCCTACTCCATTTGCGCCGCTGTTGTGTCAGTCATCTACATCATCGCGATGGCCATCTGCTTCTTCGCGACGAAGGGATACGACACCGAAACCAAATCGGAAGGCAAGAAGATTTCTTTCAAGGCGATGGGCAAAAATATCGTCACCAACCCGAATCTCATCGGCGTCGTACTCCACGACATCCTGCGCCTCATCGCCTACTACACGGTCGCTGCAGGCACAGCGTACTATGCGAAAGTCGTCCTGGGTGATGCGTCCGCTTCGGGAACCATCCTCATGATGTTCTACCTGGGCTGTTTCGTGGGCTCGTTTATCGCCGCGCGCGTCGCTAAGAAGCTCGGCACCAAGAACACCACCATCGTGGGCGTCGCAGGCTGGCTCGTGATCTGGGTCATTGCCTACGTCCTGCAACCAGGGTATGTGCTTCTGAACGTGCTGCTCGTGCTTTCGCAGGTGTTCTTCGGCCTTTCCTATGGCCTGTCCGCAAACCTGTACTCCATGTGTGCGACCTGGAGTCACTGGAAAACTGGCGAGAACACGCTCGGCACCACGATGTCGATCATGACCGTGTCGGTGAAGCTCGGCGTCACCCTGCGCGCGATTATCCTGCCGGCGTTCCTCTCGCTTGTCGCCTATGACGCCACAGCAACCGTCTTCGACGCTGCCGCTATCGCAGGCATCGAGCAGATGTACTTCCTGCTGCCGATCGGGCTGCTCGTTGTGTCACTTATACCGTTCCTGCTGCTGTTCAAGATTAAGGACTCCGACGTCACGAAGATGAACGAGGAGATCGCCCAGAAAGCGTAGCGGGAAGAACCGAAAAATGCTGAGGTTTCTTGCCTCAGCATGCAAAGAAGGGGCCGAACGATTTCGGCCCCTTCTTGCTGTTCGGCTACGAGAGCTTCGTGTACCCTGTCGCCTCGTAGAGCGTTGCGCATTTCGCGGCATCGCCCGTTACGGTATCAGCGACGAAGGCTCGCGCCTCTGCCGCACCTTCCGCCTTGAACTTAAGCGACATGCCGCATCCCGCGCTGATCTCGCGCGGAGTCGGGATGAGAGCAAAAGAGGCGCCCGCCGCCTTGAAGGTCGCCTGCGCCGCCATCGCGGCATGCGTCGAGTCGAAAGCGAGCACGAATGGTTGCGCGCTTGCCACCTGAGTTTCCCCCATTACAGCGTGATGGTCTTTGCGGACTCGCGCATACGCTCGAGGATGTCGTACATGTTGGAAACCTCGCCGACGGAAAGCTCATCGGCAATGCCGAAGAAGTTCAGGCACGTGCCGCACACGAGCACCTCGGTGCCCTGCTCTTCGAGCTTCTTCACCGCCTCGATGACCTGCTCCTCGCCCGGTGCGACCAGCTTCACGCCGGCGTTCATGAACAGAAGCGACGTCGGCGGATCGCCCGCTTCGGAAAGCGTGTAGAGGGCCATTTTCATAAGGTTGTGGCCAAGCTCAAGATCGCCATCGCCCACGAAGTCCTTGCCGACGAACACGGAGTACCCGCAACCACCCGTAGTCGAGCACGCGCTCCCAGCCTCGGGGACAACGGCAGAAGCTTCTGCCTCGGCACCGTCGCCCTCACCGAAGGTGATGAGCCAGCCGCCCTCGATCTTGTCAACCGACGTGGCCATGTTCTTCTTCTTGCCAAGACGCGTGAGGTTCTTCACGGCCGTCTCGTTGTCAACCTGGATAGCGAGCTCCGTCGCGCCAGTGTCGAGCTCTTTTTTCGCCATGACGAGAGGCATGGGGCACTGCTTACCGAAACCGTCGAGGATTTTCATGGGGGATCCTTCCTTGCTGAGACCCGCGCGTGCGGGCACGGTGAATTGCCCTTGTTTCACGTGAAACAAGCTTTTAAGCAGGCGAAAATGCAGAATGTCGCGCGGCGGCAGAATCGCGCGGCGAAAAATCGCTCTGTCAAGGGATGAGTATAACGCAGAAACGCGCGAGGTACCCATCTGGCGGCCGCGACGGCCACAATCGCGTCCGAGGGCGATGAAAAAGCCGCTCACTGCTACAATTTGAGTCACCGTTTCTTGCACGAAAGGCGCATTCATGGCTTCGCAGTCCCCGCACGATAAGCTCCGCTCGCTTCCTCAGGTTGAGGAAGTCCTCCACGATGCCTCGCTCGAGGCCCTCACCGATAGCGTTCCCCGAGACTTGGTATGCAACGCTGTACGTGCGAGCATCGATGAAGCGCGGCAAGCTATCCTTGCAGGGAGCGACGCCGACACGTCCATCCCGAGCATCGTGCGAACGACCCACATGAGGCTTCTCGCGCTGAACCGTCCTTCACTGCGGCGCGTTGTGAACGCAAGCGGCGTCATCATCCACACCAACCTCGGACGAAGCGTTCTCGCGCCCGCCGCCGTGCAGGCCGTGAACGAAGTCGCAAGCGGGTACTCGACGCTGGAGTACGACACCGACGCGATGGCTCGCGGCTCACGCCATTCCCACTGCGAGCAGCTCATCTGCACGCTCACCGGCGCCGAGGCCGCAATTGCTGTGAACAACAACGCCGCGGCAGTCATGATGGTGCTCTCCGAATTCGCCGCAGGTCACGAAGCTATCGTCTCGCGCGGCGAGCTCGTCGAGATCGGCGGGTCGTTCCGCATCCCCGACATCATGGCACAATCGCACGCCACTATGGTGGAAGTCGGAGCCACGAACAAGACGCACCTTTCCGACTACGTGCGAGCGGTCACGCCCGACACGGCCATGGTCTTGAAAGTGCATCCCTCGAACTACCGCCTGATCGGTTTCACGGAATCGGTCGCCATCTCCGAGCTGCGTTCACTTGCCGACGACGAGAACACCGCGCGTGAGCAGGCAGGCGGAACGAGCGGTGACAAGCTCCTTGTCTACGAGGACCAGGGGTCGGGTGCATTCATGCGCCTGACTTGCTTCGGCGACTACGCCGAGCCCACCGTCTCCGAATCGTTGCAAGCCGGAGCCGATCTCGTGTCGTTCTCAGGCGATAAGCTGCTCGGCGGCCCCCAGGCGGGCATCATCGTCGGTGCGAAGCCGCTGATCGCGCGCCTGAAGAAAAATCCACTCGCCCGCGCGCTGCGTCTCGACAAGATGACGCTCGCCGCACTCGAGGCCACATTGCGCCTCTACCTGAACCCCGAGAACGCGCGCCGCGAAATCCCCACCCTGCGCATGCTCACCGAAACCGCCGATGAGGTCCGCGTCCGCACCAAGAAGCTTGCGAGCATGCTGAAGAAAGCGCTTCCCGCAGATGCCTGCGAGGTTTTCATCATCGAGGAGATTTCTCGTGCTGGTGGCGGGGCGCTGCCCATGTGCGATATCCCCACCTATTGCGTGCAGGTCAAGTTCTTGCAAGGCGACGCGCTCTCATGCGATCGCCACCTCGTTTCGGAGCGACTCGTTCCCGTTGTGGGACGCCTGAAGAAAGACATGCTGCTCTTCGATGGGCGCACTGTGCTCGACGAGGGAGAAATGCAGGAAATCGTGTGCGCATGCACCGAGTATTTCGAAGGGATCAACCGATGAAGAACCACGACCTTGTCCTGGGAACCGCAGGGCACATCGACCACGGTAAGTCCTCGCTCATCCTCGCGTTGACTGGAACCGATCCCGATCGTCTCTCGGAAGAGAAGCAGCGCGGTATCACCATCGAGCTCGGCTTCGCGCGCCTTTCTCTCGATGACGGCACCACCTTAGGCGTGGTCGACGTTCCCGGTCATGAGAAGTTCGTCCGCCAGATGATCTCGGGCTCGACCGGCATAGACATGGCACTCCTGTGCATCGCAGCTGACGATGGCGTCATGCCCCAAACAACCGAGCACTTGGCCGTGCTGGAGCTTCTGCGCATCCCCACGCTCGTCGTCGCGCTCACGAAGACCGACCTCGTTGACGACGAATGGGTCGAATTCATGATCGATGAGGTGAAAGGTCGCCTTGCGGGTGGACCTTACGAGAATGCCGAGATCATTGCTGTATCAAGCCGCACGGGAGAGGGGCTCGACGACCTGAAGGCGGCGCTTGGCCGGGCAGCGAAAGCAACGAAGCGCCAAAAAGCTTCCGACAGCACTCGCCTGCCGATCGACCGCGTTTTCACAATCAAAGGCGCAGGCACAGTCATCACGGGAACGCTTTGGAGCGGCGCCGTTTCGATAGGTGACGAACTTGAAGTGCTCCCGAGCGGACGCATGTCCCGTGTGAGGAGCATCCAAATCCACGGAGAGAGCGTCAATCGCGCCGAGGCCGGCCATCGCGTCGCGCTCAACCTGAACGCGCTTTCCACCGAAGAGGTGCGGCCAGGCGATTTTCTCGCAGCGCCCCACACCGTCACCGCGACCGACCGCTTCGATGCCGACTTCACCTACCTCGGCCTCTCCTCGTCCGACAAACCCCTCGAAAGCGGGGCGCGCGTCCATGTTTCGCACGGAACGCGCGAGGTCACAGGGCGAATCCTTTGCATCGGGGACGAGCAGGGTTTCAAGCCGGGCGAGAGAGCCTATGCCCAAATCCGCCTCGACGAAGAGCTTCCCGTATCCTGGCAAGACCACTTCATCGTGCGGTCGTATTCCCCCGTGCACGTCATCGGCGGCGGCGTCGTGCTCCGCGCGCACCCCAAGCGCTCGACCACGGCGACCCCCGAGAAGATCGCGCTCCTCGATGCTTTGCGCGACGGAGATGGCGACCGCGCAGCGGAATGCGCGTTCAACCTTGAGAAGGCGCCGGTAACGTGCGAGGGCATCGTTCATGCAGCAGGATGCAGCCAAGCTGCGGCGAGGCGAGCCCTCGAGTCGCTCGAGAAATCGCGCAAGGCCGTCCGTCTCAAATCCGACCAGGCCGGTTCAAGCGTTTACTTCACCACGCCGCGTTTTGTGCAGAAGATGCGCTCAACGATCGAGAACGCTCTGCTCGCCTTCCATAACGAGAATCCGACGTCAACCGGCATGTCGAAGGAGGCGCTCCGCCAGAAAGCGGCCGTCCGCCTTTCACCCGACTGCTTCGATGCCCTCCTCGCTGATGCGCAAGCTGCTAAGCACGCTGTTGTCAACGGCGGTGAGGTTTGCCATCCGCAGGCAGGCGCTGGAGCTCAGGCGTTGGAGAAGCAGGCCGCGGAAGCCCTGCTTGCCGCACTTCGCGAGGCTGATGGCTCCCCCGCGACACTCGATGAAATCTTTTCGAGCTGCAAAATCGAGCCTTCTCTCGGCCGACGCGCCATAGCTTCCCTCGAGAAGGCAGGCGAAGCGGTGCGCATCACGAAAGAACTCGCCTTCTCCACTGAGGCACTTGCCCAATTTGAACAGGCCGTTCGCACTCGTCTCGCCGACGGGGCCTCTGCGAGCGCCGCAGAACTGAGGGACGCTATGGGCACCACGCGCAAATACGCCATTCCCTTGTTGGAGTATTTCGACGACAAGGGCATCACCCGCCGCTCGGGCGACGAGCGCGTGTTAACCGGAAGATAGCGCAGCGCATCTAGCGAGATAACGGCGCCGCACCACGCCACGTGCCCAGCGAGCAGGGGGAGAAACACCCCTTTCGTGAAACGCAATCGCTGCAGCAAACGCGCATCTCCAAGAAAAAGGCCTCAGACGGACCATTCCGCCTGAGGCCTTCGATGTTATGCGCGCCGTTTTCCCTTAGAGGGATGCGACGTAGCGCTCGAGGTTCTTCTTCAGTCGACCGAGGAAGCTTTCGCCCATAGCGGAAAGCTCGGCATCATCCTTCGTAATATACCCAAGGTGAATCGTCACGTCCGTCTCAAGCGGAACGGTCGTCAGCGCCGGACCGTCGGCGATACCCACAAGGATGCCGCTTGTCACCGTATAGCCATTGAGGGCGACACAGAGCTCGGAGAGCGAGGCACGGTCGGTCGTTGCTATCTTCTTTGCGCATGCAGGGTCGCACACCGCTTCTTCCGCGAATTCAGCAGGAGCGTCTTTTCCCTGGTCAAAATAGATATACGGCCAATCGGCAAGATCGTCCAACGTAAGCGATTTCGCATTCGACATCGGGTGGCTCGAGGGCAGAGCCACGCGCGGCGCCGACTGCACAAGCTCGGTATACTGCACGCCCGCCGTCTTGAACGCCTCGTCGAGAGCGTCATCCGAAGCGGACGTCTTGAGCAGAATGCCCAGTTCGCTCACCCCTTGCGCGACATCGTCGATGACGCCCTGCGTCGTGCGGTCGCGCAACGCGTAGGAATACTCATCGCCGCCTGCCGCAAGCACGGTGTGCGCGAACGTCTGCACATCGAAGAGGTAGTGCTGACCTGAAACCGAAAACGTTTTCGACATAGCCTTCTCCTTACTTCTGCGTACGCTCATCGACGAAACGGCTCGCTTTGTGAGCGGATGACGTGCCCAGCTTGCCCGCGTCGTACACAATCACCTTAGCAGGTCGCACGCCGCAATGGGCCTTCAATGCCGCCTCGACACGCTTCGCGACCTCAGCATACGGCTCTTCGCTGCCAAGCGCGCGCTCGACCGAGACCTCGTAACGGGTCGTGTAGTTCTCGTCGTACACGCGAATGGAGTACTCGCCGGTAAGGCCCTTCGACGCGCGAACGACGTACTCCACGTCGGAGGGGAACACGTTCACGGCGCCGACGATGAACATCTCGTCCTTGCGACCGGTCACGTGGATGCGGGCAAGGGTGCGCCCGCATTCGCACTTGTCGGTGCTCACATATCCGATGTCGCCCGAGCGGAAGCGGATCATCGGGCGCGCCTTCTTCATGAGCGTCGTGTAGGTAAGCTCACCGACGCTGCCTGGCTCGAGCACCTCACCGGTCGTCGGGTCGACAGTTTCCACGAGAATCTGATCCTCGACGATATGCAGGCCGTCTTTCGCCTCGCACATCGCTGCGCATGCGCCGTAGATGTCGGACAGGCCGAAGAAATCGACGACCTTAGCGCCCCACAAATCCTCGATCGCCTCACGCGTTGACGAGATAGAACCGCCAGGCTCGCCTGCGACGATGATGGTGTGGATGCTGAAATCTTCGCGCGGGTCAAACCCCTTCTCCTTCGCTTTCTCGCCAAGCGCCCAAGCGTAGGAAGGGGACGTCCAGATAACGGTCGGCTGATACTGCTTCAGCACGAACAGCAGGCGATCGGAAGGCACCGCGCCAACCCAGATGGCGAGCGCGCCGAGTTCCTGCGCGCCCATAACGTCGGGGCCGCCGACGTAGAGCGCGAAGTTCAACCCGTGCACGTAGCGATCGTTCGGGCGCATACCCGCTTGCCAGAAGAGGCGCGCTTCGGTCGATTGCCACAGGTCGAAGTCTTCTTGCGTGAAGGGGCTTACCGTAGGAACGCCGGTCGAGCCGGATGAGGTCGCCATAAACACGACGTCTTCCTCGGGAACGGAGCACATCTCGCCGAAGAAGCTTCCGACATGCTGCGTCTCGCGCTCCGTCTTCTTATCGATGAAGGGGAATTTCTCGATGTCGGCGAGCGACGTGATGTCCTCGGGCTTCACACCGGCCTCATCGAAGGAGCGCTTGTAGTACACCGTGTTTTCGTATGCGTACTTCACCATTGCCTGCAGACGCTCGAGCTGGAGCTTCTCCAACTCAGGACGCGGCATGCATTCTATTTCGGGGTCGTAGTATTTCTGATCGTAGGGTATGTTCTTCTTCGCCATGCAAATACTCCTCGTTGCTATTCGTGGATGCCTGATAATAAAACCACTCGAACCTGCTTGAGGCAAGCATTTGGATTGGACTTTCTTTTGAGTACTCGTTATCTTTATAATCGATAGTTGCATATAATGCATTTGCAATACCGCCATCTACTTGAGGCGGTTTGCTTTAAGAAAGGTGTTCCATGACTTTACAACAACTTCGCTACCTTATAGCTATTGCCGAATTCGGCTCCATCAATGCTGCTGCTCAAAATCTCTATGCCTCGCAGTCCAATCTTTCTACCGCGATCAAAGAGCTTGAGACTGAACTCGGAATCACCATATTCACCCGCAGCAATCGTGGCGTCACCCTCACCAATGACGGAACCGAGCTGCTCGGCTACGCACGTCAGGTAATCCAACAGGCCGACATGCTCTCCGAGCGCTATGCGAAAGGATCTTCGAGCCATGCACGTTTGACTGTTTCGACGCAGCACTATGCCTTTAGCGTGCAGGCCTTTGTCGAGGTCGCCGAAATGTACACAGGAGACGAGTACGAATTCACCTTGAGAGAATGCCGAACTGGCGAGATTATCGACGACGTGCGCACCTTCCGCAGCGAAATCGGAATCCTGTTCCGCGATAGCTTCAACTCACGTGTGCTCGACAAAGCCTTTGCTGATGCAAACGTCGTTTTCACGCCGCTTTTTGATGCGCAGGTCCACGTGTTCGTCGGCGAGCATCATCCGCTTGCGAAGGCAAAAATCCTCACGCTTGACGATCTGGAAGATTATCCGCGCTATTCCTTTGAGCAGGGTACGGAAAACTCCTTCTATTACGCCGAAGAGCCATTCAATCAGATTCCCCATAAGAAGGAAATCCGCTTCTCCGACCGCGGAACGTTGACGAACCTCCTTACCAATCATATCGGCTACACCTTATCTACCGGCGTCCTCTCCTCTGAGATGCACACGGGCATTGTGTCTATCCCACTTGATACCCGTGGCCTTCCCGGCAGCAACGGAACGATGCAGGTCGGATACATTATCCATAGCCAGATGAAACGCAGCCCGCTTCTCGAGGATTACATTTCGATGCTCGAGAACGTCATGAGAGACAATCCGTTCGTCCACCCCTACAAGCACTAAATAAGGCGATGTTTCACGTGAAACATCGCCTCTCGCAAGCTGAGCGCGTTCGGGTTATTTAACAGCGCCAATGCGGCAGATCTTGCCCCCGCAGTCAGGGCAGGTTCCCTTCATGATGGGCTTACCGTTTTTGGTAACACCCTCAACCGGGTTCTGCATTTCCTTCTTCGCCTTGCACTTGACGCAATATGCTTCGATGGCCATTCCTATAAACCTCTCTATCGAATCGATATGGGTGGAACCAAAAGCCCGTTTCACCTCAAACGTTCGAAATTATACAGGAAGCAGACAATCTATCTCTAAGAAATTCTACTCCCCTTAGATATTCTTTAGCATTTCCACAACGAACTCGACATTCTTGGAAAGATTGTCCGATTTCACCACGTCAATCGTATCATCTTTCTGACCGAAGAACGCAGGCTTAATCCCGTCCATGCCAGCGAGATGCATAGCCTGAAAACCTTGCTGTGCGGCGTATGCGCCAGACCCCTCGCCCCACGGGATAGTCGCACCGCCCACGTGCGCGCCCGTTGCCTGAGCCGCCTTCTTCACGTAGCGCTTCATACGAGAAGAGACGGATACCTTGCGCAGCGTGCCCTCGCTCTCGATAAGCGACAGCGACCCTGCACCCATCGCCTCGAGATCCACGATGATCGCACCACGCAGCTCATCGGCGTGGTCGGCGAGAAACGCCTTCATGCCGTTATGGCCGGAAAGCTCGCAGCCAAGAGCGACGAACCAGACTTCCGTCGTAATCTCGGGGTTGTGGAAGTGATAGATGCGCTCCTCGTCTTCTTCGAGCTCCACAGGCTCCGGCATCATATCTGGCGTCACGATTTCCTCTTCGGAGCGAACGTTTGCATTGCCCATCGAGATGCGCGAGAAAGCGCCTCCGTTCCAACGGCTGCGGCCACCACGGCGCGCGCCATCGTCAGAAGCCGGCTCAAAAGCGGTCGTCTTGTCCTCGTAGAAGCTGTTGTCCTCGTCGTAGTAATCGTCGTCGTACTCGTCCTGTGAATATTCCCCGTAGCCAGCCTGCGCAGCTGCATCAGCCTCGTAAGACGCAGACTCGTCGCGGAAGCTCTCCCAACCACCTCGGTCGGCCCCCACAGTGCGAGCATCGAAGGAATCATCGACGTCGAGCCATTCCTGCGGCGTCATGGGAGTGTCTTCTTGCTTCTTCTTGCGGCTAAAGCGGTCGAAGAACTTGCGAACGCGAGACTTCGGCATCTCAACGTACCCAGGGCCCGCGAATGCGCCTGTCTCGGTGACAGTGCCGTCGTACGCCGAATCATCCGCATCATCGACATAGATGTCTTCGTCGGCGACATTCTCGAAAAGCTCCTCATCGACAGGGGCGAAAGAGCCTGTCGCGCTCGCAGGTGCAAAAGATCCGATCTGATTGATCGCGACCGTCGCGTCATCGGACGTTTCCTCGGCAGTTTCATTCTCTTGGGGTGCCTCCGCCGGCTTTTCAAGCGTGATTGAGCCGGAAAGCGACGGGAGAGACCCTCTCAGGCTCGATATCGACATAGACGAAGGATGAGTCGGAGCGGCTTCCGTTTGGCCCTGAGAAGAGCTCTCAATGGACGGGATTTGTGCACGAAGTCTCTCAGCAGGCGATTTTTTTCCCTTTGAGGCGTCTGCAAGAGGCGCGCGCTGCTTCTTCAGCTCGGCGACCGGCTTCAAATCTTCTGCCGTTATCGCCTCGAGCGTCGGTGCCTGTGCAGTGCGGCTTGCTTCCGCGGCCAAAGGAGCCACGAACGGCGCAGGGGCTTCCGCCGCCGCCTGGGCAGCCGCCTCCTCGCGCAGGCCGGTCACGTCGATCGGCGTCATCGCGCACGTAGCGTATTCCTCAGTCGAGGCGGGCGCGGGCGAGTCTGCAGCTCCAGCCTGAACGTTCGGCATCGACGCTGCGTCCTGTACGGGAACAACTGGAGGAATCGCCGTTGCGGAAACGCGCTGCTCGCCAGCAGGAGAATCAGCGGGCTGCGCCGACACTTCATTGTTAGCAATCGGAGTTGCCTCTGCGGAAACCGGCTCGACAGCGAGGGGCGCCGTGGTATCGACAGGCTTCGTCCATTCGGGCATAGACCAATCGGGGATTGTCTGATCTCTCTCCCCCGCGATGGACACGCGCTCCTGTTCGATCACCGCGAAGGTAGTATCTCCGCCCTCACTCTCGAAGCCCGGCGCCTTCACTTCCATTATGGAATCGCGCATAGCAGCCAATCGCTGCTCAGTCTCGGACACAACCGCCTCGTTCGCTTCCTGGAAATGAACTCTGCTCGCGCTCACCGCAGCATCGAGTGCATCGGCATAGCGAGAACGATGGACCGGCTTGTCGTCATTCTTGGGACGCTTGGCCTTTTCCTGAGCGCGCGCAAACCACGCGGGAACGCTCGACCCGTCATCTTCAACCACCATCTCGGCGGCTGCAGGAGCCTCTTGTTGAGGAGTTTCGGCATATGTCGCCTCATACGGGGAATCGAACTGCGACATTTCCTTGTCGAGATACCCCTCGATGGGAGAACCTTGAGCCGCAGGGGCGGGACGCGATGCCGCTAACGCAGCCTCGGCGGCATCAGCTTGCGCCGCAATCTGCTCCTGAAGAGCAGCGGCAGCTTCGGCGGGTTTCGGAGCGAAGGCGGCCGAGGTGTCCTCGCGAAGCGCCTGCATCTCCTCATCGCTCGGCTTGCCGAGCGGCTCGTCTTTCACTTGTACGAGATTCTCGGAAATGTCGAACACAGGGGCGGCTCCTGGCACGGGCTTTCCGGAAATCGCCGCGATTGCCGCCTTCGCCTGAGCAAGGCGAGCCTCTGCCGAACCCGCAGGTGCCTGAGGCGCCTCGTAAACCACGGAGGCTCCGTCGGGGACCACTCCAGCGACGCGAGCCGCTTCCTCTCCGTGGATTACCGGGTCTTCTTCATAGTTCTCAACAGCAGACGTAGGGCTGCCAACACGAGCGGCGGTCTCCATGAGCACAGCAACGCCCGATGCATTGCAATTGGCGCCGGCGCTATATCCAGCTGTACGGTGCGCGAGCGCGAAGATTCCCGGAGCAATCGCAATAATCGCGGCAATCACCGTGATAATCGAAATAACGACGACGGGAGCACCCGACGCATTACCGAGAGCCAACCCGCGAATGAGAAGCAAAATCGCAGTAACCACGGCAGCAACAGGTGCACAAAGCTTGATTATCGGAAGGATGCCCAGAAGCGGCGCGTTCAGCTCAGCCTGGACCTTACCGCTGTCGTAATGGGAAACAATAACGACCTTCCGGTGGGAAGACTTCATGTCGGCGGCGGCAGGTTCGTACTTTGCCACCACGTTCTGGCTCACACCTTTGCCGAGCATGCGGGAAAGGACCGGCTTTCCGAGCGACTCGGCGAGCATAAGACCCCCGCTTATGAGAGCAAGGACGAACGCGAGAATCCCAATAGCGGGAACCGCAAGGCCCAAAACCACCGCAACAAGCAGGATGCCTGCACAAATGAGCGACGGCGTCTCCGTGTTGGAGGCTATGGCGAAGTCCTCGATTTCCGCTGCGAGGCCCGCTTCCTTCTGAAGATAGTCGGCAATATAGAGCGCCGCCTGCTGCTCCTCTTCGGTACCGCCAGGTCGCGGCCCGATTTCTTCGGAGAGATATGACACATGGTCGATGATATCCGGCATAGGATGCCCTTTCACTTTCCTTTTGTATGAAGGCATATATGCTGCATACTATACGCTATTTATTGAAGGTGCCCAAATAATCACGGATAAAAGCATCTGCACTCTGCGCTTGTGAACGGGCATTTTCATACATTTCTTGGCTCGACGCCGTTTTGCTTTCGAATGCGGCCAGCACAAGCTCGTCTGGATCATCCGGAAGCTTCTCCGCAAGCTCACCGGCCTGTTTCTCCGCGTTGTTGTAGTCGTCGTTGTGTTCGGTCGCCGCTTGCGTGTCGCGGTTAATGAGCGCATCGTTCGACTCGATGGCATAGCCTTGTGCCTCGAGTCGCTTATCGATATAGCTCATATAGGCGCTCAAATCCAACTGCGGGAAGAGCTGCTCGGCATTTTGCAGTGCAGTCTTCGCCTTCGAAAAGGATTCTATCGCCTGTTGGGACTTCTCAGTTGACGCCTGCATATCGGCCGATGTTGCTGAAGAAGCTATATCTGCCGCCTCGCGAGCGAGCCCATCAGCAGCGAGAACCAACTGCCATCCTTTCGTTGCCTCTTGCCTCGCCTGGAGAACACTCACCGTGTCGTCAATTATGGCAGCGCCGCTTGTCAGCATCTGGCGACGGGCCGTTATCGTGTCGACCACCTTGGAATCGGGGGTACTACTCGCATCGGAACTGCTACTTATCGCTACTTGACCTACCGCTTCCTCTGCCGCATCAAGCTCATCGATGCAGGTCGACTTCCCATCCTGCACCTTTTTCTGGACATCAAGCGTATCGCCTACCGAAAGGGAGGTGACGTCACTGTTCGCCAAATCGACGACGACGGCATCGATTTCTGCCAACAGCTCGTCGGTCCCGGACAGCTCAGAGATGGCGCTACTCAAGACCCCTTTGTACGTCTGCTGATCTTGATAGGTGCCGAAACCCCACCACGTCAACCCTCCAGCCACCGCAAGCAGCGCTACGGTAAGCGCGAACGATACGATCAACCGCCCGCGCTTGCGCGCACGCTTGCGCGATGCAACTTCAGCATCGAACGATCGAGGTTCACGCGCGCTGTGCGACCCACGAGCTGCTCCACTTACTCTTTTCTGCTCGAGACGACGTTGTCTGCGCTCGAATCGATTTTGGGAGCGCGCCGAGGAAGGTGACACCTCTCGCTGCGTCAGCGCAAGCCCCTCGTCTTTCGATGGCGTCGATATGTGTTTCTTCTTACCAGGCAGCGTGAAAAGGGAAATTGTTCCGAAGGGGCTCGAGCCCCCTTCCCCATCGAGCGAATTTTTGGCCGCATCGAGAACACTGAAGGAAATCTCGTTCGAAGTTCCCTCCGTGTTTCTTTTGATGTGCGCCGCTTTCGCGACTTTGTCGATCCGCTTAGCCATGGCAATGTTTCACGTGAAACATCTACTCGTTTGCTGCCGCAAGTCGAGCGATGATTTCGTCGGTTGTGCACACTTCTATCGTTTTGCTCGGAAGCGAGCGGAGGAACACCTTCCCATAGCTTTTCGTTATCAAGCGCTTGTCAGCCAAGATGAGAACGCCCTTATCGGAAGCTTTTCTGATGAGCCTTCCAGCCGCCTGCTTCGTCTCGAGAACCGCCTGAGGCAGCGAATAATGGCTCCATGCGTGGTCGTCGCGCGTGGCTCTTTCGCACGAGAGCGGGTCGGTCGGCTTTGAAAACGGCAGCTTGGGAATGATCACGCCGCGAAGAGTCGAGCCCGGCGCGTCAAAACCTTCCCAAAAGCTTTTCAACGCAAAGAGCGAAAGATGCCTGTCCTTGATAAAGTCGTCGCGAAGTCCCTTAACGGACACTCCCCATTTTTGACAAACGAGCCGCAGATCCTCTTCTTTGAGGACGGGTTGAACGACGTCGAAGCACTTTTCCATTTCGCGCCGGTTGGTGAACAACGTCAACATCGACCCCTGCTGCGCAATATGAGTACCCACCAAAAGCCGCTCGAGCGCGTCAAGGTAATGGGGGTCGGATGGCTCCGGGATATCGCTTGCCACGTATATCGTCATGTTCTTATCGAAGTCATAGCTCGAATTGAGCTGGCAGGTATGTGCGCGCGTTCCCTCGCCCGCGTTCAGCCCCATTGCATTCTCGAAAGAAGTGAAGTCCCCGTCAATGGATAAGGTAGCGGATGCGAAAACAACCGACTTCGTCTGAGAGTACAGCTTATCTTCAAGGGCCTTGCCCACATTGACGACGAGAGCCTCCAGCTTATCGGTTTGCTTGTCCTTCTTTCGGCATAGCTCCGCAGCATAGGCGTAGCTATCTGACTTCTCGCCGAAAATCACCTCAATTGATCCCACGAGGTCCTTCAGATCCATTGCAACCGAAGCAATTTCACGCTGGGGCTCCGCAGCTCCCTCGATGTTCTCAAGGTAGCCGACAAGCTCCTGGCTGCAGGTGGTCGCCTTTTCCGCGCTTACCTGCATAGCCTTTGCAAGCGTTCGCAGCGAACCGAACGTCTCCGAAGCCCGAATGTCATCGTTGAGCCACAACTCCGTGCGGTCGTAGCTTCGGCTGCGCTTATTCGGGTCAAAATACAGCAAGTCCTTAATATGGGGAACGAACTCGTGAGTCGCCGCAGCAAACATGTCGCCAGCAGACTTCGCCTTACCAACCAATCCCTCGAAAAGCGTCGCCCCATCGTTTTTAAGCGAGGAACTCAGCTTCTTTTCGGCGCGGGCGTAGACGTTGCGACTCTCTCCGCTGGCAACTTTTTGAGCAAGGCGAATAACATCCTCCGCTGCGATTTCCAACGAGAAGGCGCGGCGAGCTTCCGCCTCGGCGCCGTGAGCCTCATCGAGGATCCAATGGCGAACAGGTGGGAGAAGGCCATTATCTGCGGCCGCATCACAGAACAGCAGCGTATGATTTGTGACCACAACATCCGCCGTTTCGGCAAAGCGACGAGCGCCATGCACGAAACACGTTGTTCCATAGAAGGGACATTTACGGCGAAGACAGTCATGGCTCGTGGTCGTCACTGCTCGGCGAGGCACCACGCGATAATCCATTTTCAAACTGTCCATATCGTCATAATCGGTCTGATCGATAAACGACAGCAGTGCACCCAGAGAGGGAGCCTGGGAATGCTCCGTGCCCTGAACATCAACCATATTGACGCCTTCTTTTACGAAGCGGTTGACCTTTCTCAGGCATGGGTAGTGGGAAAAGCCCTTCAGCGGGGCGTACGTGATGTCGCCAAGCGACTGGGCAAGTGCGGGAAGCTCATGATAGACCAGCTGGTCGAGCAGGGCATTCGTCTTCGTCGCAACGCCAATGGCGATGTTGTTCTTCTTCGCCATGAGAACTGCAGGGACCAAATACGCCATCGACTTTCCGACGCCGGTGCCCGCCTCGACTATGAGATTCTCGGAAGCTTCGAGGGCCGCACGAACTTCTTGAGCCATCGTGAGCTGCTCTTCACGGGGATCAAAATCGTCATAAAGCTTTCCCACAATCCCCGTCGGAGAAAATGCTTGAGCAATATCCTCCGAAGTCGGATATTCCATCGTTTGAATCATCTTCGCATCGATACGAGGTCTCCGCTCATACGAGGTCATGCTTTCATGGCGGAGTTCCTTAAGGGAAAACGGCTTTGCCTCCGGCTGGGCAAAATGCTGGAACACCACTGCTGTGTTCCATTGCTCCACCGGTGCGAGAAGCGCGATGCATTTCACCAAGGCCGGCGGCATCTCATGCACCGCCGCAAGCAAGATTCGAAACAGCGCGCATGTCGCTGCAACGTCATCATCTGCGCGGTGTGTTGACGTCGGCGCTCCAAAAGCCTTCACCAAATCGATAAGACGATGCGACCTCATACGAGGAAGGGCTATGCGAGCCAGATCGAGCGAGTCGATCCAAATGTTATCCAAAAGCGGATAACCGCTCGGATGGCGAGTCGTGAACGTGCGGTCGAACTCAGCATTGTGGGCAACCATCTTCGCATCGCGTGCGAACTCGACAAGCCCCGCGAGTGCCTCATCCGGCGAAGGTGCGTCCGCTACATCTTCATCATGGATATTCGTCAAATGAGCGACATCATCGGGAATCGGTTTTCCCGGATTGACGAACGTCACATACCAATCGACCACTTCGCCGTGCTCCATACGCGCCGCAGCGATCTGAGTAAGCTCATCATGATTAAAGGAGAAACCCGTGGTTTCGGTGTCGATCACCACAATGTTCTCGTCAAGAGCACCAAAATCCGCTTTTTTTGCCAGATCTGATAAGCGGCGGTAACGCTCGCGCACTCGCTCAGGAGTTCCGTCGCTGATATATGTATCGAGATTGCTATTCATAAAACTTCTCTCGTTATTCCTCTCAATTGTTTCACGTGAAACACCCGTCAATTATAAGATAATGTTTCACGTGAAACATCACCCAGCGAAGGAAGCGCACATGGAACGTTATTTCGGCTCTTACCAGAAGATCGAGCCTTCATCAAAGAAAGAGGGCGCACTCCTTCTCAGCGCCGACAATATCATTGGCGATTCCTATGAAATCATTTTCGACGGCGACTTGGCCTGGGCCAAGAATCGCTTTGGTGCACGGGTAGGCCATTTTACCATCGATTTCTCCCGACAGCTTCGCGTCCTGAACGCTCGTGGGTGGAAATTCATCGCGCTGCTCTCCCTCGTCGCGTTCACACAAGAGCCAGAACCAGGCACCTATTGGGCTGAAATGGCTGTGCTCTGCCTCGAACCCCAATATGAGTCCTCATTCAAGGAATTCTCCAAGAACATCTCGTCAATGCTCGCCGAGGGAATCCGCCCTGAAATCAACCTTGGCGAACAAGCCATATCGAAGGTCATCGAGTCGAACGGCACCTGGAAGCCTGACATGCGCAGCAGCAGGCCTAAAAGCGAAAACGGCACCGTCGTGATGAAAAGCCAGCGAAAAATGAGCGAATCGCTCATCGAGAAAGGCCGTGCGGGAAACATCGGCTGCTACATCGTCAGCATTGCCTTCATCATCGTTGTCATCGCGGTAATTATCTTTGCCATCAAAACGTTGCTTTTCTAGCCCCTCACCGCAAACAGCGCAGTGCGAACGGAATCACACTGCGCTGCCTCATGTTTGGTCAACGATCCCTCTGAAGCCCCGAAACCCTTTATCGACCGCTCCGCTCGAGCGCATACTCAATCAACATCGTGCACAGCTGGGGGAAGGGAATGCCCGCCGCTGCCGCCGCATCAGGAAGAAGCGAGGTCTCCGTCATACCAGGGATCGTGTTGGTCTCAAGCGCCCACGGCTTGCCCTCATCATCGAGGATGAAGTCGGTGCGGGAAACGCCCTCGCACGAAAGTGCCTTATGCGCAGCGACGGCTTCCCTCTTAATCGTCTCCGCATCCTCTTCCGAAAGCTCCGCGGGGCAGATATGCTTCGAACCACCAGCGGCATACTTCGATTCGAAATCGTAGAATTCGCCCTTTTGGGCAATAATCTCGATGATGGGAAGCGCGCGCGGCTCGTCATTGCCAATAACCGCGACAGTGAACTCACGCCCCTGCACGAACTTCTCGACCACAATTTCACTGTCATGCTCGAATGCTTCAGCGATAGCCTTCTCCAGAGCTTCGCGAGTATCAACAATCGAAATCCCGATTGAGCTACCCTCGGTTGCAGGCTTGACCACCACATGGGTACCGATTTGCGCGACGATGGAGTCGACATCGAGCGAATCGTTGGACGAAATCGTCATCGACGGAGCCGTAGGAACTCCCGCGAGACGGTAGAACTCCTTAGAGCGAGCCTTGTTGATAGCCGTTGCGCTCGACCATACACCCGGCCCGATATAAGGAAGGCCGATCGTCTCCAGGAAGCCCTGAATCACGCCGTCTTCTCCTTTGCGACCATGAAGGCATAGGAACGCTACGTCGAAGTTGCCATCAATCAGGGCGATCAAATCCTCTTTCTTTGCAGGATCGAAGCATTGGACGGTAAAACCTGCCTCTTGCAATGCAGCAAGGGCACCTTTTCCCGACGCAAGCGAAATTTCCCGTTCTCCGCTCGTGCCGCCGGAAAGCAATGCAACGCGGCATGTTGACGTATCGAAAGCGCTCGGCATGATATCTCCCCTTCATCGCGCGTTAATCTCTCGCTTCAGTATAGCAATGACTTATAATGCCACTTATGAATACAGACATCAAAACATACGATATGCGGGGTCTGCAGCAAGCTATGAAAGAGCTGGGTCAACCTGCATTCCGCGCAAAGCAAATCTACGAGTGGCTCTGGTACAAGCATGTTGACTCGTTTGATAAGATGACGAACCTCTCGCTCGCGCTGCGAGAGGAGCTTGCAAGCCGATTTTCGTTATTTACACCCAAGCTCATCGACAAGCAGGAATCATCCGACGGAACGCGAAAGTACGTGCTTGAGCTCTCCGACGGTGCTCTTGTCGAGACAGTCGGAATTCCCGCCGACGCCTCACGCGAGCGGCTCACCGTGTGCTTCTCAACGCAAGTCGGCTGCCCTATGGAGTGCGTCTTCTGCGCTACGGGCCACGAAGGGTTCACCCGCAACCTCACCATCGGCGAAATTGTCGATCAAGTCTATTTTGTAGAAGAAGACTTCGGACGGCGCATATCAAACGTCGTAGGCATGGGCCAAGGGGAACCTTTCCTCAACTACGACAACGTGCTTGCCGCGCTGCGCATCATGAACGACAAGAAGGGCCTGAACATCGGTGCACGCCGCATTGCAGTATCGACGTGCGGCATGCTCGACGGCATTAAGCAGTTCTCGAACGAGCCTGAGCAATTCACGTTGGCTGTTTCGCTTCATTCAGCAATTCAGCCGATTCGCAACGAGATCATGCCGCATGTTGCACGTCAATCCCTGAAAAGCCTGCGCTCCTCTCTCGAGCGCTATATCGAGAAAACAAATCGTCGCGTGACCTTTGAATATCTTCTCATTCAGGATGTCAACGACACTCAGGAAGATCTCGACGCCCTCATCAAATATTGCAGAGGCCTGCTTTGCCACGTGAATCTCCTTCCCATGAACGATATCGAGGGCAGCTATTTCGCGGCGACACCCCAGAAGACGGTCAAACACTGGCTCGATTCGCTCGAGAAACATCACATCGAGGCAACGCTTCGCTCGTCGCGCGGCTCCGATATCGCCGGCGCCTGCGGGCAGCTGAAGAACAAGCAAGGCTCCCATTAATCGCAACAAGAACAGCCTATTCTTCGCTCGTTCATTTTCTATAATCGACTGAACTAAGGTCGCCGACATGAGGTTGGCGACCTTTTCTTTATTCATTCGTTGTCCAATTTGTTTTTCTTTCCTCGGACTGAGCTTCGTATCCCCTTTAAGGCTGAGTCATCCTGGACATTCTCTCCAAAAATAGCCATAAGGAATCAAATAGGCCTTTAAAATGAGACTTCGCTGAGTTCCTCTTCGCGGAATTTGCTCATAAGTTGTCAGGTAGCGAAATTTCAAGGAACCCTTTCATAGAGAAGGAGCGTGGAGCTTATGAGATCCATCACCAAGACCATCGTGATTGCCGCCTCGGCAGTTGCCCTCTGCTTCGGCCTCGCTGCCTGCGGCGGTGGCCAGTCCGCCTCTTCTGACAATTCCACTTCAAGCAACAACTCAGCTTCAAGCGAGAAAACGGCCCCAGCCGCGCAGGAAGAGAGCAAGGCCGTAGACTTCTACATGTTCAAGGGCGAGATGCCTGAAGGCTACGGGCTAACGGGCCCTAACGGCAACAGCTCCCCGCTCAACATTGTCGAGTTCCGCAATATTGAGAACCCCGACAAAATCGTAGATATCGAGATTGACGAGGGTAGCGCTCAGGAACAATTCGATAAAGCCGCAGCAAAAGACAAATACACCGCGGGCGGCGATGTCAAATTGGGTAACTGAGTAGTAAGCCCTCTTGGTACTGACAGTCAGCAAATTCCGGTACTGCGAATCAACCAATTGCGGTACCGCCATAGAATCCGTCGCAAGCATCCAATCCGGGATGCGATAGACGGAAAGGAATCAC